>NZ_CM001368.1:1200000-1855000 GCF_000177215.2 Solidesulfovibrio carbinoliphilus subsp. oakridgensis
ATTCATCTCGGGCGGCAGGCCCCAGGCGGCACGGTTCTCGTAGAGGTCCGAAGGGTTCCAGCCTATCCGTAGCGTGGCGCACGTCTTGGCGGTCAGGCCTCGGCCCCGGGCGTAATCCATTCCCGAACCACCAGCGGCCAACGCAGCGGCGCAGCGGTCAACAAACTGGCCGGCGCGAGTAGTCCAGACATCCCCCGGCAGGACTGCCGGCTTGGGCTCCCAGGTGTCGGGCTTCCGGGTACGCACGGCTCCGGTTGCTTTGGGCGTGGCTCCCAGGCGTTTACAGGCGTCGGGGTAGCTCAGGCCCTCCCGCTCCATAAGGAATGCGATGCCGTCTCCTTGCCGCCCACAGCCGCGACACAGGAACCGGCCGCCGGTCGCGCCGCTCGGATGATCGGGCCAGACGCGGAAGCGATCCTCGCCGCCGCACCAGGGGCATGGACCGGCATTCTCGCCGCCCGAGGTTCCAGAGACGTATTTCAACCCGGCAGGAAGAAGGCCCATGATGGTCATATCAAGACCCCCTGGTTTTCTGTCTCGGCACCCAGACAAGCCAGACAACCCTTAAGGGTTGTTGTCTTGTCTGTCTGGGTAGTGCCCAGACAATTGTCTGGGGATGTCTGGTCTTGTCTGGGGTGTCTGGGCAGGGAAGATGGCCAGTAGAAATCATTCTCAACCAGGATATGCCCGGAGTCGCGTAAGGCAGTCAGCGCCCGATGGAAAGCTCGCTGACGTGCTCCTTGTTCCGGAGACGGTGAAATGCTCCTTCTGTATGCTTCCTCGCGCCACGTTTCCACGTCTACAGGCTTGGCCGATTGCTTCAGCACATCCCATGTTGTGCACAGAGCCATCAATGCCTCGTAGGCGACCTTGTTTGCTCCCTTGAGCGGCGTTTCCTTCTTGCCGGGTGCCTTGATCTCCACCCGCCGCATGACGATGCTTGTCACGTCCTGGCCGGTGTCGGCGTCTGTCCAACCGGTCCCAACCGCTTCAGGCTCGAAAGCCATGTCGGCCGGGGGCTCGTGGTCCTTGGCTTTCGTGCAGGACAGCACGCGGATGTCGTCCTTGGGCTCAAGGCGGTATTCCCAATCCAGGGCGGCCCGGAAAGCAGAAGCCCCACGTGCACGATCCGCAGCAGCAAGGCCGGTATGGTGAACAACGATCACGGCGCAGTCGAATTGCACGCGGATGTCGTCCAGGGCCGCGACGAAGCGGCTCATGTCTTGGGTGGAATTTTCGTCCCCCCCGCCAAAATTACGCGCCAGGGTGTCAACGATGACCAGCTGGGGCGCACCGATGCCTTTGGCGAGGACTTGGACGGCGGCTACGGCCTCGGCCACGGAGTCCGAGTCAAGAAAGGCGACGGGGGAGTTTGAGACGTAAAAGGGGACAGTGGGCGCTTCCAGGCCGTGGTGGATGAGCCACACGCGCAGCCGCTTGCCGATTCCGGCAAAGCCCTCGCCGCAGACGTAGACCACCGGCCCGGCAGCAAGGATGGGGTGGCCGTGCCAGTCCCGCCCACTCGCCACGCAGAGGCCCATATCCAGTGCGACGAAGGACTTCATGCCAGCGGAAGGGCCATAGATGCTGGCGAGAGTCCCCACCTCCAAGTAGTCGCGGACCAGCCACCGGGGCCGCATCGGAGTGGCGCAAAGGTCTACAGCAGGCAGCAAGGAGAACTTCCGCACGCTGCCGGGCTGACTCCCTCCGGTCCCATGCTCTGCCGCTTCTTGGGCCACCCGGGCCGCGACCTGGGCACGAAGGTCTTCGACAGTAGGAATCATGCCTGGGACTCCATCCGGCCGCGCAGGGCCTCGGCCCGAACCTCGCACCAGTCTACAGCGCGATGCAGCCACGCCCACCGGGGCCAGCCCAACGATGCGACAAGACCAATCAGAGCGTCATGGGCCCACAGCAAACAGGCGAGCAGCTTGAAGGCGGTCACGATGCCACCCCTTGAAGTTGCCGCAGGCGGTCTAAGAGTCCTTCGTTTTCAGCGACAAGCCGGGCGATACGGCAATGGTTGCGGGCATAGCGGCGAAAGACCGACCAAAGGCGGAGTGATTCTAAGTTGACGGTGGGGGCCAGGGCTGGCAGTGAGGAGGCGTCACTTGCCTCAATTTCCGCGCCCCTTCGGTTTGCCAGAACCGGGGGGCGCATTCTTTTGGCGTCCATTTTACGCCCCCAACCTTTCAATCAGGGCGTTGATGTCCTCGGCGCGCCATGCCGTCATCCGGGGTCCGAGTTTCACCCCAGCGGGAAAGCGGCCGTCTTTGACGCCTTGCCACCACGCAGACCGGGAAATCGGAATGGGTCCGGCCTCGCCGGCCTTGCGGTCGCCAATGATTTGCTTGATCCGGACGAAACCAGAAGCGGGAAATGGGATGTTGCCGTGCATTGCGGCCTCCTTGGCTTTTGTTGGGTCAAGGGTTCCAAATTGGTCCGGCCTGACACCACGTGACACGGCATTTTGGGGGATTTTGAAAAAGGAAAAGCCGCCCAACCAGCTTGAATTACTGGATCGGCGGCGTGTACCGGAAGTTCACAGGCTGGGGAAAATGTCAGGTCGTGTCAGGTAGGCGTGTCAGGTCGTGACCTGTGAAACGGGCAATTACTTGCGTCGGTGAGGTGGCATGGTAAGCGCGGGAAGTCGAGGCCCGGCAGGATCATGGACAGCGTAATTTTCTCCGCTTTCTATCCAACGTGGTATTGTTCGTTCTGATTTGCCAAATCTATTCGCAAGCGCCTTATTGGTAGCGTTATTTATATATGCTTCATAATAACAATTGACTTGTTGCCAAAGTTCGTAGTGGTCAGGAGTAGCGTAAAGGCGGTCGAGATAATGTTTGTAAAGATTTATAAGTGCTGTTTTGTCTGCGTCTAAATTTATTTTGTTTTCTGCGACTGAATATTTTACTACTTTTATCTTTTCCACAATCTCAGTTAAACACGATGACAATAGGATTTTTTCTTCGACTTCTGCATATTTTAATCTGCTTTCAATGCGATCAGCAATGTATTTAAACAATGATAATAATTCGTTGGCTAAAGACTCCTTTTTGTAGCGCAATGACGGCATGTCGTTACTGGTGACAGATAAGCGGTCTTTGTCTGAATGTATAACTTCAATAGTCCTTCTCTCAATCCAATCCGCAAGCATGCCGTCCGTGATAAACGGGTAAAGCGCTTTTACCTCGATATAGGTTATCCAAAACTTCATTCCCAAGCCCCCGCAGCTTGTCCCTATAATGATCCCCGCCCGGGCCGGTAGGGTTCCGGCTTTTCGGGAGCTACCCTAGGGCGGGGAAATGTCTATGTGGTCGCCGGCTACACTTGGGCCTCGGCCTTGAGTCCCTCGGCTCCGGGTATCGCTTCCATGACGGTCTCCGCGACTTCATCCACGGCCTCTGTTTGGAGATTCCCATCCTTCCATTTTACCAGAAACCCGTCGGGGTCACCTGGCTCCGCAAATGTCAGGCCGTGTCGCTCCAGCCCTTCCCGCAAAAGGTCAAGCTGGAAGGTCACCTCCTCAGACGTGGCATTCCGCCCACCGTCAGAGGCTCTAAAGAACCGATACGGAAAACGGGAATCTTTAGGTAGGTAAACAGGCTTGAGCCCGTTGCGTCGGGCTGATTCCCGTTCTTCTTCGGGCGACACTCCTACCACCTTACTCTTGACGCTCATGACCGCACCTCCCGCGTAGTCTGGTTCACAATCAGCCCCATGTAATAGCGCAGGGCCTCAAGGCCGTGGTCAATGCCTACCCATGCTTGCCATGTCTGGTTCTGATAACATTCAATGCTTTTTTCAATTTCAGAGCGCATCAGGTCGGCCGTATCGCTGACGGTGCAGCCATCATGCTTGAAAAGTCCCTTGGCCTCATCCACGGCCGCCTGGACTTCTTTTTGATAAGCGTCATAGGCATTGAAGAGGCGCTTCTTTGCCGCCGCGATCTTAGCCCCGGAATCCGGACCGGCATCCGACATGCGGCGCAACTTCCAGGCAAGGGGAAGGGGTTCGGGTTGATCGGACTTGAAAATGTCGATGACCGTGCGGAGAGCGTTTTTTGCCATGGCTAGACCTCCTGCTTGTAGCTGAAGTCGCCGCACCAGGAATCGGCCGGCGTTTCGGGCCAGATGCCCACATGCCCATGTCCGCCCATCACTTGCCCCTCTACGATCCAGGGGGAACGCTTGTGGCAGGAATTGTCAAGCCGCCAGCGACAAGCCGCACACCGGGGGCGCTTGCCGGTCTTTGTGCCGTGCGCTATGGCCGTCTCAGTCATGGCCGCACCTCCTTTTCAGGTCGGTTGTGATAGGCCCTGGCCGGTGCTGATTCCACCGACCGGGGCCGCTTTATAAGGTCCGCCCCCTTCGGGCGGGTTCCTCCATGGTGGTGGTCATTCCCCGGCCGTCGCGTGCAGCGGCGTCACCTTCGCCCCGGCCTTGAGCATGTCCAGGTAGTCGGCCCATGCTTGCATCATGCGGCGGCGCTCGGGCAAATACTCGGCTCGGTTGTAGGCTGCACGGATGGAATTACGCTCGGCGTGGGCAAGCTGGCGCTCGATAAGGTCGCTGTTCCAGCCAAGTTCATTCAAAAGCGTGGATGCCATGGCCCGGAAGCCGTGGGCGCACATTTCCCCTTGCTCGTACCCCATGCGCCGCAAGGCCGCGTTTAAGGCCATGTTCGACATGCAGCGCCCTTTGGTCCGGTTGCAGGGGAAGAGGTAGCGGTCCTGGCCGGTCAGGGAATAAATCTCAGTGATGATGTCCACGGCCTGCTTCGACAGCGGCACGACATGATCCCGCCGCATTTTCATCTTTTCGGCAGGGATGGACCAGCGGGGGCCATCGGCGGCGTCGAGGTCGATTTCCGACCACTCCGCTTGCCGCAGTTCGCCAGGGCGCACGAACACCAACGGGGCCAGCCGCAAAGCCGCCACTGTGACGGGGCTTCCCTGATACCCGTCTATGGCCCGCAGCAGTTGCGCTACACCTTTGGGATCAATGATGGCTGGCCGGTTCGTGGCCCGACAGGGAGCAAGCGCCCCACGCAGGTCTGCCCCGACGTTTCTTTCGGCAATGCCCGTGGAAATGGCGAAGGTGAAAACCGCTTCGCAGTATTGGCGCAGGCGCTTGGCTGTCTCATGGTTGCCCTTGTCCTCGATGTCGCGGAGCGTGGGCAGTATGGCGGGGGCGCGAAGAGTCGTGATGGGGATGTTGCCGAAAACCGGGAAAAGGTGTTGTTCCATGCGGGCCAGAATCTTGGCCGCGTGGCCCTCGCTCCACACCTTCACCTGCTTGGCGTGCCAATCCCTGGCGACCACCGCAAAGGTATTCGCATTTTCGACGGCCTGGCCCTCGGCGTCGGCCCTGTCCTGCTTGCGCTTTTCGGAGGGGTCCACACCCTGAGCGACCAGGGCGCGTGCTTCATCACGCCGTTGGCGGGCCATCTTCAAGCCCACGTCGGGCCACTTGCCCAGCGCCAGCAGCTTTTCCTTGCCGTCGAAGAGGTACTTGAACCGCCAGAGCTTGCCGCCGGTCGGGGTAACTTGGAGAAACAGCCCGGCCCCGTCGAACATCTTCACCGGCTTGTCGGCGGCCTTGGCATTTCGGATGGCAACATCCGTTAGGGGTATCGTCTTTTTCGGCATGGGGTATTTCCTCACATCGAAATGTGAAGTCGCCATGCGGGGTTGGGGAAAATACCCCAACGACTTCCGCTTCGGCGAATCTACCCCGACAAATACCCCATAAGAAGTGGATGTCAACGGACGTAAAAAGACGAAGCCGGACGATCTCTCGCCCGGCTTCGTTAATGTTTCCAGGGTATTCGGTCTTTGTTGGACCTTCCTGGACTCGGATATGGTGCCGAAGGGGGGACTCGAACCCCCACGGGCATGGCCCACCACCCCCTCAAGATGGCGTGTCTACCAGTTCCACCACTTCGGCAAATTTCAACTACTTCGCTCCGCCTTCACCCGGTGTCGGGGTTCCGGGCAGGACCGGGGCGGGGAGATCCTCGAAGGTCACGCCCTTCTTGGGTTCCTCGCCTTTGGCCGCATCCGGGGCAACCCCGGCCGGAGGCGCGATCGGGGCGCCGCTGGCGTCGATCATGACCGATTTGGCCTGACGCCGGTGCGAGCCCGAGTACACATTATAGACAAGCGAAGTGATAAGAAAGATCGCTCCAAAAAGCGCCGTCAGCTTGACCAGCAGGCCGCCCGCTCCGGTGCTTCCGAACACCGACTGACTGCCGCCGCCGAAGATGACCCCCATCCCTTCCTTGCCCGACTGGAGCAAGACCAAGATGATGACTGCGACGCAGGCGAGTACATGTACAGTAATTATGAGAGTTGTCAACTGAATTTTCCCGTTATTTTCGCGGACATGTCGATTCGTTGTCAGGCCGTCACAATGGCCGCGAAGCTTTCAGCCTCAAGGCTTGCGCCACCTACCAGCACTCCATCCACGTTGTCAATCCCTAAAAGTTCGCCCGCATTGCCGGGCTTCACGCTGCCGCCATAGAGGATGCGGATTTTCGCCCCCCCCGGTCGGAACCGTTCGACCAGAAAGGCCCGCACCACGCGGTGGGCCTCGGCCACTTCGGCAGGCCCGGCGGTCAGGCCCGTGCCGATGGCCCAGACCGGCTCGTAGGCAATGGCCAGGGCGTCCGGGCTTACGTCGGCCGGGACATCGGCCAGCCCGGCCGCCAGCTGGCGCGTCAGCACCGCCTCGACCTGCCCGGCCTGCCGCTCCTCTACCTTCTCTCCCACGCACAGGATCATGGACAGGCCGCAGGTCAGCCCGAAGGCCGTCTTGCGCCCGACCAGGACGTCGTCCTCGCCAAGGATGTGCCGGCGCTCGGAGTGGCCGGCCAAGGCGTAGCGGCAACCGGCGTCCAGGAGCATCTCCGGCGCGATCTCGCCGGTGAAGGCCCCCTGCTTCGACGGGTAGAAGTTTTGCCCGCCAAGCGAAAATCCGGGCTGGCCGGCCAGGGCCTTGGCCGTCGCGGCCAGGGCGGTAAAAGGCGGGATCACCAGCACCTCGCGGTCCCGGGGCAGCCGGCCGTCCAGTTTTCCGGCCAGCGCGGAAGCCGTGGCCCCGGCCTCGGCGGCAAGCTTGTACATCTTCCAGTTGGCGGCCATGAGCTTTTTCATGACTGGCACTCCTTGAGGGCTTTGAAAGCCGGCAGTTCCTTGCCTTCGAGAAATTCGAGGGACGCCCCGCCGCCGGTCGAGATGAACGTCATCTTGTCGGCCAGACCGGCCTGGTGCACCACCACGTCCGTGTCGCCACCACCGACAATGCTGACGGCATTATTCCCCGCGATGATGTGGGCCAGGGTGTAGGAGCCCTGGGCAAAGGCCTGGTTTTCGAACGCGCCCATGGGGCCGTTCCAGACGACCGTCTTGGCCGGCTCGATGACCAGGGCGTAAAGTCCCGCCGTCACCGGTCCGATGTCAAGGACGACCGCCTCGTCCGGGATGGCGGCAAAGGGGACCTGCCCGGCCGGGCGCATCTCGGCCAGGGGCTTCCCCGCGTCGTAGGAGATGATGCAGTCGACAGGCAGGTAAAAGCCCACGCCCTTCTCCTTGGCCGCCTTGAGGATGTCCAGCGCCTCCTGGTACAGGTCCGGCTCGACCAGGGACTTGCCCACCCTGTAGCCCTGGGCGGCCAGGAAGGTGTTGGCCATGGCCCCGCCGATGACCATGGCGTCGACCTTGTCGAGCAGATTCTTGAGCACCCCGAGCTTGGAAGAGACCTTGGCTCCGCCCGAGACGGCCACGAACGGCCGGGTCGGGGCCTCGACGGCCTCGCCCAGGAACTTCCATTCCTTCATGAGCAGGAATCCGGCGCAACACTGTTTGGCCACGGCCGGGAAGGCCACCATGGAGGCATGGGGCCGGTGGGCCGTGCCAAAGGCGTCGTTGACGTAGACCTCGGCCATGGACATGACTTCCTTGGCGAAGTCCCTATCTCCCGCCGTTTCGCCAGGATGGAAACGCAGGTTTTCGAGCATGAGGATTTCGCCGGGCCCAAGGGCCGCGGCCATGGCCTTGGTTTCCTCGCCCAGGCAGTCCGGGGCCATCTTGACCTCGCGGCCGATAAGTTCGGACAGGCGCTCGGCCGCCGGAGCCAGGGAAAATTTCGGGTCGGGCGCACCCTTGGCCTTGCCGAGGTGGGAACACAAAACAAGGGCGCAATTTTTCGACAGCGCGTATTGGAGGGTGGGCAGGCTGGCCCGGATGCGCAGGTCGTCGGTGATGTCCGTGCCACGCAGCGGCACGTTGTAGTCCACGCGGATGAGGAGTTTCTTGCCGCTGATATCAATCTCGTCGATACGGATAAGGGCCATACGTGCTCCTTGGCGCTTAGGGGTTTTGCCGTCAGGAAGGGTGGGCAGCGCCCGCCGCGCCCTCGCGGACCATGACCAGGGCGTCCTCCCCGGTGTCGGTATAATACCGTTTGCGCAGGCCCACCGCGATAAATCCGTGACGGGCATAAAGCCGCCTGGCCGGGACATTGCCGGCCCGGACTTCCAAGTACCCCCGGTTCATGCCCATTTCGGCCGCGTGTTGCAAGACGTGGGCGAAAAGCTTTCCCGC
This sequence comes from Solidesulfovibrio carbinoliphilus subsp. oakridgensis, assembly GCF_000177215.2. NCBI lineage: Bacteria > Pseudomonadati > Thermodesulfobacteriota > Desulfovibrionia > Desulfovibrionales > Desulfovibrionaceae > Solidesulfovibrio > Solidesulfovibrio carbinoliphilus. The sequence goes on from NZ_CM001368.1 coordinate 1,208,609, forward strand.
CAGCCCCTGGCCCCGCAGGCCCGGATCGGTGGCGATATTGAGGACCTCGAATTCGTCGCCCAAAAAGTGAAAAGTGGCATAGGCCGCAAGCCCTGTCCCGGCCGGGATGCCGTAGGCGGCAAAAGCCGGCCGGGCGAACGCGGCGGCAAAGGCGGCCAAGTCCCAGGGATCGGGGAAGCATTTCGCTTCCAGGACGGCCAGGACGGCGGCGCTTTCGGGACCAAGACGCATGGGTGCTTGCGGGGCCGGGATTTTCATTGCACTGGGTCCATGGCATCTTCGGGGCGCCAAAACTTCAAGGAGACGACGCTTGGCCAAAAAAACCGCCGCCGGCCCGCCGCCGGAACTGGTCGACATCGTGGACGGACAGGACCGCCCGCTCCTGGTCATGCCCCTGGCCGAAGCCCACCGCCAGGGACTTTTCCACCGCTCGGTCAGAGTGCTCGTCTACGACGCCCGCGGCAAGCTCTACCTGCAAAAACGCACGGCCGACACGCGGCGCTATCCCGGCCGCTTCGACCTGTCGGCCACGGGCCATGTCCGGGCCGGGGAATCGCGCCACGAGGCCGCCGCCCGCAAGCTCTACGAGGAACTGGGACTTCGCACGGCGACGCTCACCCTGCTCGACGCCGCCCCGGCCAACGAGGACTGGGGCTTCGAGTTCGTCACCCTCTTCTCGGCCGGCCGCACCAGCGAACCGCTGCGCCCCGCTCCCGGCGAAGTCGCGGGCGGCGTGTTCGTGGACGCGGCCGAACTGGCCGCCCTGACCCGGGACTACCGCGACTGGCTCACCCCGGCCGTGGTCCACTTCTTCGAAAAAAACGCCCTGTTTCCCCGATCGAGATGATGCCTCCGGCGGCCAGGAGAGGCTCTGCCTCTCCTGGACCTCTCCGCCGGGGGGGATCATCCCCCCGGACCCCCTGGAAGGGGTAAGGAAGGCCAGGCCTCTTGCAATAGACGTTCGGCCGGCCGGATATTCTCGGAATGTCACTCGCCGAGCAATTGGAGCATGGCTTGGTGCAGACGGCCGTTGGTGGCCAGGATGCGCCGGGCCCCGAGAATATAGGGGCCGTCGGGCCGGTAGCCCGTGACCGTGCCCCCGGCCTCGGTGATCAGGAGCAGGCCGGCGGCCACGTCCCAGGCGTGCAGCCCGATCTCGTAAAAGGCGTCGAAATGTCCGGCCGCGACGAAACACAGGTCCAGGGCCGCAGAACCCGGCCGGCGGATGCCCTGGGTCTCGGCCAGCATGACGCGCAGGTCGGCCAGGATCTCGTCGAGGTTCTCGCGGATGGCGTAGGGAAAGCCGGTGGCGACCAGGGCATCGACCGGAGCGGCGACCTGCGAGACGGCGAGGCGCTGCCCGTTGCACCAGGCCCCAAGGCCCCGCCCGGCCCAGAAAAACCGGTCCAGAAGCGGCGCGCCCACGCAGCCGAGAAGCGGCTCGGGACCGTCGTACAGGGCCACCGAGGTGCAGGCGAAGGGAAAGCCGTGGGCGAAATTGGTGGTGCCGTCCACCGGATCGATGATCCAGGTCAGGCCCGAAAGCCCGGTTGCCGCAGCCGTCTCCTCGGCCAGAAACACCGCATCCGGCACGATGGCGGCCAGCCGCTCCTTGAGCTCGGCCTCCACGGCCATGTCCGTGGCCGTGACCAGATCGATGCGGCCCTTGCGCCGCACGCCCTGCGGGCTGGCGAAATCGGCCCGCACCCGCTCCCCGGCCGCGGCCACGGCCTCCCGGGTCCGGGCCAAGAGCCCTTCGAGGTCCCTGTCCATCCGCCCTCCCCTGCGTCTGTGGCGGCCGCACCAGCCGTCTTAGTTGATAAAGACGTCCTTGTAGCGCACCCGGTCCTCCATGGACCGGCCCGTGCCGCGGACCACCGTGGTCAGGGGCGCGTCGTCGAGAAGAACCGAAAGATTGGTCTCCTGGCTGATCCGGACATCGAGCCCGGCCAGAAGAGCCCCGCCGCCGGCCAGGAGCAGGCCGTTTTTGGCGATGTCGGCCACCAGCTCGGGTGGCGTCTTTTCGAGAGCTTTCCGAACCGCGCCCACAATGATGTTGACCGGCTCCTTGATGGCCTCCCGGATATGGGCGTCGGTCACGGTCACCATGGTCGGGGTGCCGTCGATGAGCGATTTCCCGGCCACTTCCATGGACCGGGGCTCGGGCAGGGGCATGGCCGAGCCGATCCGGATCTTGATCTCCTCGGCCATGTTCTCGCCGATGAGGACCTGGAATTCGTCCTGCACGAACCGCTGGATGGTTTCATTGAGCTCGTCCCCGGCCACGCGCACGGATTCGGCGTAGGCGATGGCCGAAAGCGAGATGACGGCCACTTCGGTCGTGCCGCCGCCGATGTCGACCACCATGTTGCCGGACGGCTTGTCGATGGGCAGCCCGGCCCCGATGGCCGCGGCCATGGGCTCCTCCACCAGCTTGACGTCGCGGGCGCCGGCCATCTGGGCCGATTCGACCACGGCCCGCTTCTCGACCTGGGTGATGCCGGTCGGCACGCAGATGACGATCTTGGGCTTGGCGAAACGGAAGCCGGCCAGGACCTTGCGGATGAAAAAGGCGATCATGGCCCGCGTCACCTCGAAGTCGGCGATGACGCCGTCCTTCATGGGACGGATGGCCCGGATGCGCTCGGGCGTGCGGCCGAGGAACTCCTTGGCCTCGGCGCCGACCGCGATCAGGTCGCCGCTTCGGGTGTCAATGGCCACCACCGACGGCTCGTTGAGGACGATGCCGTCGCTTGCGGTATAAAGCAGCGTATTGGCCGTGCCCAGGTCCATGGCCAGGTCTTTCCCGAGAAAACGGAAGAAATTGCTGAAGAACATGCCCACGCTCGCATTGGAGTTCGAAATGCCGGGGATGGCGGCCCCACTTCACCACAATTGCGGCATGGTAGATGGGGGGACGGGAAAAGTCTACGCCGAAGGCCGGCCGAGGCGGGTGCGCAGGTGCAGGTTCTCCAGGAAAAGGGCCAGGTTTTCGGCCACCATGCCGGCGAAGGCCTTGAGCTCCTCGGTCACGGGCAGGGGCCGGCGGTCGGCCAGCGTCAGGACGCCCCGGGTCATCCGGGAGAAGCGGATCGGCAGGCAGATGACGCTTTTGAAATCTCCGGCCGCCACGTCCAGGCCGAAAAGCGGCAGGCCCGTGGCGCCGGCCTCGTCCTTTTCGCCGGAATAGACCGGGGTCTGGTTCTTGAACACCCAGCCCACGAGCCCCTGGCCCACGGAAAAACGCTGGGGCACGTTGCGCCCGCCCGGAAACGGGTTCTCGCTGGCCCCTTCGAGGTAGTAGGAACGGCCGGATTCGTCGCGCACGGTCAGGATGCAGTACTGGTAGCCCGTGGCCTGGGACAACAGGCCGAGGAGCCCGGAACGGAAGGCTTCCCACTTGGGCTTGGTCTTGTGCAGGGTGGATATGAGCCGCAGGCACTGGTAGAAACCGTGGTCGACCAGGCTCGTCTCCACCTCGCGGCTGCGGGCCAGGTGGCTGCCGGCCAGCTCCGCGAACTGGGAGAGGATTTTGAGATCCTTGTCACCGAAGGTATAGGTCTTGCGACTGTCGAGGCAAAGCGCCCCGCCGGTCGCGGCCACGGGATAGCCCATGAAAGCCCGGATGCGCTCCTCCTCGCCGCCCCGGTAGTAGCCGAGCACGCCCCGGCGCTGGTCGAAATTGCTGATGAGCAAGGGTTTCCCCTCGCGGATGATCCAGCCGACGAGCCCCATGCCCGGCACGATGGCCGCGTCGCGGTCAAGGGCGTCGCCGAGGCTGAAGGCGGCCACGGCCCGGCAGGTCCCGCCCTCGGGTCCCGGCAGGAACAGCACCGCGGAATAGGCGTCAAAGACGTTGCCGACAATGGCCAGGAGCTGTTCGTAGAAAGTGGTTCCGGTCATGGCGGCCCTAGGCCCGTCCGTAGGGAAGGCGGATCGCGGCACGGCCGCCCCGGCGGGCGGGCGGCGCCACGGCGCGGCGTCCTTTCAAATTGCGGGCGGCTCCCGCCCTGTGGCGCGGCGAGCAGGCGTCGGCCATGTTGTCCTCCCCTGGCCGAGAGATGCCCGGCATTGATTCGCCGGCAATATACGAGGGCCGGCCCCGGCCGTCAAACCGGCCCGCGGCCCCGACAACGCCCGCCCGGAGGAAAGGCTTTATAAAAATCCCCTCTTCGGCTACATGAATCTTTTCCCCGACGGGAAGGCGCCTCCCCCTAGCGGGCCGGCCTTCCTCCGGGGACCAACCGACAGACACACGGGACGGCCATGGCTTTTGACTGGACGCAAGCCTTTTCCAAAGTTCCGGAAGCTCCCTTCCTGCACGGCGAACACCGTCCCCGGGAAGGCGAGATCCTGCGCGTCCAGTCCCTGCCCGACCTCAAGCGCTTCCTCGACTGGGTCCATATCAAGCAGTGCCTGCTCAAGCCCTACTTCGAGCACGCCAACTATCCGGTGGTGGATTTCCGCGAGCTTCTGCCCTCTTTCGAGGCCGATACCTTCGAGTACAAGGAGCTGCCCGGTTTCTCCATGGTGGCCCTGGCCCGGCCGCTCAAGTATTTCCAGGAGATTTTCCAGTACGACATCCTGCACTGTCTGCTCGACTACACCGACGAGACCTATCGGGACCAGTGCCCGCTCGAGTCCTCCATTTTCGGGCAAAACATCCGCACCTTCTGCGCCCGCCTCCCCAAGGGCATCCAGGACCAGTTCCGCCGGGATTTTTCCGAAACGGACGTGACCAGCCTCGAAAACTACGCCGCCCTCCTGCCGACCGTGCTCCAGATGGACCGGGCCCATGTCCTGTCGCTCGACAGCCAAAGCGACTTCTACCTGTCCGGGGTCTACTCTTCCTTTCCGTCCTACCTCGACACGGAACTCAAGCGCTTCGGGCTCAACATCAAGAAATTCGTGGTCGGCGACGACCGACGCTACGAGCGCCACCGGGGATTCGTCTACCAGTTTCTCATGGAGCTCTACGGCTTTCCCATCGTGTCCGAACGCCGGACCTCGTCGGCCCTTTTCGCCCGGCGGCTTTTCCGCATGGGCGAGAAATTCCTGGTCCGGGTCCTCGGCCAGACCGACCGGACCCTCACCACCCTCTACGCCCATCCCGAGGCCAAGTTCTATCCGCGCGTGGAGAAGGTGGCCCTCATCACCGTGGACAAGTCCCAGACCGAGGCCATCAAGGCCCTTGGCGAGGGCGGCTATTTCGTGGACCCCGAGCGCCGGGTGGTCATCACCCGGGTGGTCTATCGCCAGCACAAGTACGACCCCAACAACGTCCGCCAGGACCGGGCCCTGTCCGTGGCCAGCCAGGAAGTCCTCCACCCGATCACGGGCCAGTCCTTCTCGAGGCTCAATCTCATCAAGGACACCTACAGCCTCTTTTTGCGCTTAAACGACATCGTGCGCGGCGAATACAACGGCCGGATCGTCTACAAGCGCAACGAAATCGTGGAAAACACCGACACCCACGAGAAAAAGCTCAAGTTCCTCTACTCCTGGCTGGCCAAGCACCAACGCCGCATCATCGGCTACTCCGACGAATTCTATTCAAACGTCGTCAAGGTCCTTGACAACTATCTATTGAGCGCCGACCACTACGACGATTTCAATGCCCATCGCGAAATCTACCAGGAAGTCTGGAGCAAATACAACTACATTCAGCAGGCCCGAAAAGTAAAGCTCCTGGAAGACCTGCAGGACCGCAACTACAAGGGAGAGAATCTTTCCTACCTGCGGATGCTCTCCCTTTTTACGGAAATCATAAACGATCTCAAATTCGAGATCGTCAACTACTTCGACACGCTCGTGGAGCGCGTCCTGTCGCTTGGCGACATGATCATAAACGACCGATACCTGCTTCGCCACTACATCCGAAAAAAGGACTCGGACCTCTCCGAGTACGGGCTGATGGTGAAACAGACCTACGATCGCCTCGTCGCCCTCTTGGACGAATTCCGGTCCATCCGGCAGGCCAAGAAGGATCAGGGCATCGTCGTGCCTTTGGTTACGGAAAACGAGCGCGGCGCGCTTTAAAAACTGCGGAGCAACACTGTGGAACAGCTCATCCAAACCCCTCTTTCGGACTGGAACAGGCGCCACGGGGCCAAGATGGTTCCGTTCGCCGGCTTCGACATGCCGGTGCAGTACACCTCCATTCTGGCCGAACACGAGCAGACCCGCAAAAAGGCCGCCGTGTTCGACATCTGCCACATGGGGGAGTTCTACCTCTCGGGCCAAGGCGCGGCCAAGGCGCTCTCGACCGCCCTCACCCACGACCTCGACACCCTGGCCCCGGGCAAATGCCGCTATGGCTTTCTGCTCAACGAGGCCGGCGGCGTCATCGACGACCTCATCATCTATTGCCTCGGTCCGGACCACTACATGCTCGTGGTCAACGGCTCGCGCATCGCCATGGACTTCGAGACGATCAAAAGCCGCCTGCCAGCCGGGCTCTCCCTTGTCGACGCCTCGCCCGACACAGCCAAAATCGACTTGCAGGGCCCGCTGGCCTTTGACGTGCTGCGGGACCGGGTGCCGGGCGATTTCTCGGGACTCAAGTACTTCAACTTCGCCTTCACCGAATTTCAAGGCGTAAAGCTCATGGTCAGCCGCACCGGCTACACCGGCGAACTCGGCTACGAGCTCTTCCTGCCGGCGGCGGCGGCCGAGGCCCTGTGGGAGGCCCTTGTGGCCGATCCGCGCGTGGCCCCGGCCGGTCTTGGCGCCCGCGACACCCTGCGCCTGGAGATGGGCTATCCGCTTTACGGCCAGGACCTGGACGAGGAGCATACCCCGGCCGAGGCCGGCTACGGCTGGCTTTTGACCTCCCCGGCCGACTACGTGGGCAAGGGCAAGGCAGCAACCGTGCGCCAGAAGCTCCTCGCCCTGGAAATCCCCGGCCGGCGTAGCGCCCGCCACGGCGACGCCGTCCTCGACAAGGCCGGCAAGACCGTCGGCGTGGTCACCAGCGCCTCCTTCGCCCCGAGCCTCGGCCATGCCGTGGCCCTGGCCTACGTGGACGCCCCGGCCGCCGAGGCCAAGGAATTTCGCGTCCAGGCCGCCCGCACCGAACTGCCCGCCACCAAACGCGCCCTGCCCTTTTACAGGGACGCCACGGCCCGCAAAAACGTGGCCGGGTAGAAAAGAAAAGATGCCTCCGGCGGCCGGGGGGGATCATCCCCCCGGACCCCCTGAAAGGGGAGAGAGAGGAGGCGAATTTTTTGACAGGCCACCAATAGGTTGAATGACTGTGGGACGTCCGGACGCATTTTATCTGCCGCCAGAGGCCTTTGCCGCGCCCTTTGCCCTGACCGGCGGCGAGGCCCATCACTGCGTCCGGGTCCTGCGCAAGCGGCCGGGCGAGGTGGTCCGGGCCTTTGACGGCCTGGGCCGGGAAGGGCTTTTCACCATCATGGATGTAGCCCGGGACCGCGTGGAACTGGAAGTTCTGTCCGTGACCGAAGCGCCGCGGCCCGAATGCCGCCTCCATCTGGCGGCCGGGTTTTCCCGCTCGGCCAGACGCGACTTTTTCCTGGAAAAATCCGTGGAACTCGGCGCGGCCGGCATCGTCTTCTGGCAGGCCGAACACAGCCAGGGCCGGATGCCGGCCGTTCCCAAGGAGGCCTGGACCGCAACGCTCGTGGCCGCGGCCAAGCAGTGCGGCGCGGCCCGGCTGCCGGCCCTCTCGGTTGTGCCCGGCGGTGCGGCCGGCCTGGCCGCCCTGGGGAGCGGATTCGACCGCCGCTACCTCCTGTGGGAAGCCCCGGGCCTGTCCCGGCGGCTGGCCCTGGCCGACGTGGCCGTCCCGGGCAACGCGCTTTTTGTCCTCGGTCCGGAAGGCGGACTCACGGACGCCGAGGCCGAAACCTGCGTCAGCGCCGGCTTTGCCGCCCTAAGCCTCGGGGACCGGGTCCTGCGCTGGGAGACGGCGGGCCTGGCCGTCCTGGCCCTGGCCCTGGCCGCCGGAGGCGGATCCGCCCTCTGCCCCACCTGACGCCCGTCCCCTCCCGACGCCACGGTTCCCGGCCCGGGATTGACCGCGCCTTCCGGCCGTGGCGCCGGCTTCCATGACGTTCCCGTCCGGGCGGCCGGAATCGCCGCCAGCCTGCCTCTCCGGGCATCCCCCTGCCGGCCAACGGCCGGATTGCCGCTTTCTAAAAATCCGCGAAACCGTTATAGGCGTCTTGCCGCGCCCCACTCGCGCGGAAAACCGCCGCGATGCCGCAGCACGGCTCCACGAGGAACGCATGGACGAGGATAAACGCCGGCGCAGCCGGGTGTGCGCCCAGTTTGACGCCTATGTCTACATCGACGGGGAAAAAATCCCGGTCAGCACCCAAAACATCAGCATGAAGGGCGCGCTGTTCTGCCCGGAGCCCCGCCTGGCCGCAGGCAGGGAGTGCACGGTCGTCTTCAGCCTGGCCAAGGACATCAAGGTCCGCCTCAAGGGCACCATCGTGCGTTCCAGCCATGACGGCATGGCCATCGATTTCGAAAGCATGGACGAAAGCGCCTTTTTCCACCTGCGCAACATGGTCCGGTATTCCGCCGAGGATGCCGACAAGATCGACCAGGAACTGCAGATCCCGGCCTTTGAACCGCTCCGGGAGGGAGAGCACGATTGAGCTTTTTCATGATCTTCGGCCGTCGTTTCCAGCTGGCCGTCCTGGCCGTCCTGGCTTCCTGGACGGCCTTGTGTCTTCCCTGTCCGGCCCCGGCCGGCGGGCTTGAGCAGGCCAAGGCGGGCCTTGAGGCCCTGGCCGACGAGAACTACGCCAAGGCCGTCACCCATCTGACCGAGGCCATCGATTCCAACGAACTGCCCGAAGAGCAGGCCTATCTCTTTTTTGCGGCCCGGGGCAGCGCCAAGGCGGCCGAGGGCGACTTGCCCGCCGCCATCGCCGACTACACCACCGCCCTGGCCAAAAATCCCCACTACGCGCCGGCCGCCTACAACCGCGGCAATTGCCAGTTTGGCCTGCACCACTACGACCAGGCCATCGGCGACTATTCGCTCGTCCTCGAAATCAACGTCACCGACGCCAAGGCCTTGAACAACCGGGGCGCGGCCTGGTTCAAGAAGGGAAACCTGCAAAGCGCCCTGGCCAACTACGCCATGGGCATCGCCCTCGACGCCGAAGATCCGGACCTCTTCCTCAACCGGGGCAAGGTCTACGAAGCCCTCGGCGACGCGGAAAAAGCCCGGGAAGACTTCCTGCAAGTCAAAAAACTCGACCCCTCGGCCAAAACGCCCCTCGACTGACGCTTATCTGGGCCGATCCCGCCTTCCCGCAGCCGGCCTGTCCGCAAGGACAGGCCGGCCGGGAACATCGTTCGCCCTTCGCCACCTTCCCAGGCCGGGTTTCATCCCCCGCCGTCCGGAACCCTTTTCCGGGACGGATTTTCACGAAAGGTTGACGCGGACCCGACTCCATGCTTTTGTGACAGTGTGGATAAACACTCACTCGCGAGGTGCACCATGGGTATTGGCAACAAACTTCTTTTGATTGGCGCGCTGACCCTCCTTTGCTGCGCTCCCCTGGCCGTTTCGGCCGGGACCCTTGGCGGGGACGGCCAACTTCTTCTGGCCCAGGGGCCGGGCATGATGCAGGGCCAACCGCCCCAGGGTCAGCAAGGCATGCAGCGCCAGCCCCAGGGCCAGCAAGGCATGCAGCCCGCGCAACCCGGCGGCCAGGGCGGCAACGATCCCTGCATGCAGAGCTACCAGCGTTGCGTCATGATGTGCGCCGGCGTGGGCAACTGCGTCAACAACTGCAACCTCGGCTACGCCGCCTGCCAGGGCAACAACAAGCAGCCCCAGGGCGGCGGTCCGCGCCCCGGCGGCAGCTAGGCCGGGGAATCGAGAGGGCAAAGCCTCGGCGGCCGGGGGGGATCATCCCCCCCGGACCCCCTGGACGGGGGAAAGGCCGGGCCAGACGTTGAGCGCCACACGTAAAAGGAAAACGCAAAGGGCCGCTTGCGCGGCCCTTTGGTCGTTATGGGCGGGAGGTTCTAGTCCACCCGGTAGTGGCAGCCGAGCGACCTTCTGTTCTGCATGGCCGCGATGGTGATGGTGTAGGCGGCCTGGCAGCCGTGGAAGAGATCCACGATGGCCTTGGAGATGGGCGTTTCGCGGTAGAAGTCGTGGATGTGCTTGTTGAGTTCCCGCAGGTCCTCGAAGGCCCTTTTGAGCCGCGAGCTCGACCGGTTGATGCCCACGTAGTTCCACATGGTGTTGCGGATGGTGGCCCAGTCCTGGGCAATGAGGGCCGGGTCCTCGTTGCGGTTGGACCCCGGGCTCACCCAGTCCGGGATGCTGTCCACCAGCCTGCGGCCAAGCGCCGCCTTGTGCCCGGCCCGCTTGCCGATGTCATGGCCCACGCTGTAGCCCCACAAGAGACATTCCAGCAGCGAGGTGCTGGCCAGCCGGTTGGCCCCGTGCAGGCCCGTGCAGGCGCATTCGCCCGCGGCATAGAGCCGCTCCAGGGTGGTGCGGCCGGCGTTGTCGGTCAGGACGCCGCCGCAGAAGTAGTGGGCCGCCGGCACCACCGGAATGGGCTGCCTGGTGATGTCGATGCCAAGCTGGAGGCAGCCCTTGTGGACGGTCGGGAAGTGCTGCTCCAGGTTTTTCACGTAATTGGCCACGTCCAGGTAGACGCAGTCCTGGTCGGTCTTGAGCATCTCGGCCAGGATGGCCCGGGTGACGATGTCGCGCGGGGCCAGATCGGCCCGGGGGTCGTAGCGCTGCATGAAGGGCTCGCCCGAGGCGTTCACCAGCCTGGCCCCTTCACCGCGAAGGGCTTCGGTGACAAGGAGCCGCCGCTCGGCCCGGTGAAAGAGCGTGGTCGGGTGAAACTGCACGTATTCCACGTTCATGACCTTGGCAAAGGCCCGGGAGGCCATGGCCAGGGCCGAACCGATGGAGGAGCGGGTGTTGGAGGTGTGGAGAAAAAGCCGGCCGCACCCGCCCGTGGCCAGGACCGTGAAATCGGCCAGGATCGTCTCCACCTGGCCCGAGACCTCGTTTAAGACATACGCGCCCAGACACTGGTTTAGAAGCTGGTACTTGAATTCCAGGAGCGTGGCGTGGTGGTGCGAGGTAAGGAGGTCCACGGCCGTGCGCCGGGCCAGGACCCGGATGGCCGGGTTGGCCTTCACCGCGGCCATGAGCCCTTCCATGATGCCGCGTCCGGTCCGGTCGGCCATGTGGAGGATGCGGGCCACGCTGTGGCCGCCCTCCTTGCCCATGTGGTACTCCTGGCTGTCGGCCTTGTGGTCGAAGGGCAGGTGCAGGCGATCGATCAAGAGCTCCTGGACCACCTGCGGGCCACGCTTGGCCAGGTACTTGACGGCCCGGGGCGAATTGTAGCGCCAGCCGCAGGTCAGGATGTCGCGTTCGAGGAGCTGCGGCGAATCGTCGGCCCCCCGAAAGACGATGCCGCCCTGGGCCAGGGCGCTGTTGCCGTCGTCGAGATCCTCGCCCGACGTCAGGACGATCACCTCGAGCCCGGCATCGGCCAGGGTCAGGGCGGCGGTCAGTCCAGCCACGCCCGAGCCCACGACCAGGGCATTGGCATGCATGCGGTAAACCATGGGATTCTCCCGGTTAGGCCCGGTCCGGATGATCAGGCCGACACTTCCAGCATCCGCGTGACGGCCGCCGTGGCCGGGGCGCGCACCGCCTCCGGCACGGTCACCGGCTCGGCCGTATCCAGGCCGACGAGCGTGGCCAGCAAATTTTCCTCGGTCCCCTTGCCCATGTTCGAGCAGGCGGAAAGGCACAGCGGCCGGACGGTCTTCTCGCCCCGGTACTTGTTGGCCAGACGCCGGACGAGGTTGATCTCCGTGCCGATCACGATGTCCGCCCCGGCCGGGGCCTCGGCCACGTACTTGATGATAAACGAGGTGGAGCCGGCCGCGTCGGCGGCCTTGACCGTCTCCGGCGAACACTCGGGGTGGACCACCACCTTGGCGGCCGGATTTTTTTGCCGCACGGCCTCGATGTCCCGGGCCTTGAAGCGTGCGTGGATGACGCACTGGCCGGGCCACAGGAGCACCTCGGCCGCCATGGCGGCCGAGAAGTCGATCCGGGCCCCGTTGCTCCGGACGTCCAGGATGTGCCGCCGCTCCGGCGACACGCCGAGGGCGTCGCAGGTGTTTTGCCCAAGCATCTTGTCCGGCAGGAAAAGCACGCCCCGCCCCTGGTCCAGTGCCCACCGGAGCATCTTCCCGGCATTGGCCGAGGTGCACACCGCCCCGCCCCGGGCCCCGACCACGGCCTTCACCGCGGCCGAAGAGTTGACGTAGGTCAGCGGCAAAACGTGTTTGCCCGCCGCCTCGAGCCGGGCCAGGACCGTCTCGACCAGGGCTGCCGGAGCCATCTCGGACATGACGCAGGCCGCGTCCCGGGCCGGGATGTGGATGCGCTGGCCGGGCTTGGCCAGCATGGCCGCCGTCTCGGCCATGAAAAAGACGCCGCAAAAGACGATGTCCCGGGCGGCCAGCGACGAAATCTTGCGGGAGAGCTCCAGGGAATCGCCCAGGATGTCGGCGTGGGCCACCACGTCGTCGTGCTGGTAGTGGTGGGCCAGGATGGCCAGGTCGCTGCCGCGCTGGCGGCGGATATCCGTGATTTTTTCCGCAAGGAAGGTGTTCATGATGAGGCCGTCTCCTGAAGCAGCATGCTGAAGTCCGCGCTCTTGGCGGAATGGGTGATCCGCCCGACCGACACGAAATCCGGGCCAAGGGCCCCGATGCCGGCCAGGGCGGCCACGTCCACCCCGCCGCTGACCTCGGTCTCGATGCCGGCCGGCACCATGGAGAGGGCCGCCCGCATGGTGTCGTGATCCATGTTGTCGAGCATGATCCGTCGGGGCTTCTCGGCCACGGCTTGCCCCACCTCGGCCAGGGTTCGGCATTCGATCTCCACGGGCGGCATCGAATCCATACGATTTTGGTAGGCTTTGCGCAAGGCGGCCATGGCTTGGGGGATGCCGCCGGCCCGGTCGATATGGTTGTCCTTGAACATCAGCATCTCGGAGAGGTCCTTGCGGTGGTTGACGCCGCCGCCGACCACGACCGCGTATTTTTCCGGATAGCGCAGCCCTGGCAAGGTCTTTCGGGTGTCGAGGAGCCGGGTCCGGGTCCCGGCCAGGGCGGCCACGGCCCGGGCCACAGCGTTGGCGATGCCGGAGAGGTGGCACAGGAAGTTGAGCATGACCCGCTCGGCCTTGAGCATGGTGATGGCCGGGCCCTCCATGGCCGCGACCACGGTCCGGTCGGGCACGCGGTCGCCGTCGGCGGCCAGGAAGGAGAGGGTGCAGCGTTCGGCCTCGCCCAGGCGCGAAACGACCAGGGGCAGGATGGGCAACCCGGCGACGAGGGTGTCCTCCTTGGCCACGATGCGCGCGGCCAGCCGGTCGCCCGGGGAAAACACCGCCATGGAGGTCAGGTCGTCGCCATCCTCCTCCAGGGCCAGGTCGATGGCCCGCACCAGGAACTGCCGGGCCGGGCCCGTGAAATAGGCTTCGAAACGGGGGTCGGTCATGGACTCACCGCATCCGTTGGTCAGGGCCGGGGCCCGACGCATGGCGCGTCGGACCGCAACCGGGTGGGGGAAGGACCGGGCCGGCCGCGCCGCGTGTCCCTCCGGGAAGAGGGCGCGTCCCTTCGATGACGCGCCGCCGTGAAAAAAATAGCTTTTTTGCTCCGGGCCGGCAAGGGAGGCCGGTGGCGACATTTGTCCCGGCAAGGACCGGCCGGCCGGCGGCGGCGAAAGGGCCCATCCCGGCAAGCGCCCCGGCTCCGGGGAAAATCTCCCCTGCCTCGCCGGATTCCGGCCGCGGGTCACAATGTCCCGCCCGGCCCGCGGGGTGGGTAAAATGGCCTTGCGCCGGCCGCCTCCCTAGCCTTGCCGTTTTCGCAGCCGGGCCAGCCGGGCGGCCAGACGCGGCTCCATGCCCTGGTCCTTGGCCGTGTAGAACTGGCGGCCGACCAGTTCTTCGGGCAGGTAGTCCTGTTCCACCCAGGCCTCGGGATAGGCGTGGGGATACTTGTACCCCTTGCCGAACCCCCACTCCCGCTGGAGGCGGGTGGAGGGATTGCGCAGATGCAGGGGCACGGGCTTCAGGCCCCCCTGCATGATCTCTTTTTTGGCGGAGAGATAGGCGGCGTAGGTGGTGTTGCTCTTGGGGGCCAGCGCCAGGTAGACCACGGTCTGGGCCAGGGGAATGAACCCCTCGGGCATGCCGATCCGCTCCACGGCCTCGGCCGCCGAAACGGCCAGGGGCAAGGCCATGGGGTCGGCCAGCCCGATATCCTCGGAGGCCGAGATCATAAGTCGGCGGCAGCAAAAACGCGGGTCCTCGCCCGACTCCAACAGGCAGGCCAGGTAATAAAGGGCCGCATCCGGGTCGCTGCCCCGGATGGACTTGATCATGGCCGAGGCCAGCTCGTAGTGGGAATCCCCGTCCCGGTCGCCCCGGGCGAGGGCTTCGGGCAGGTGCTTTTTAAGCTCCTCCGGAGCCCGCTTCTCCTCGGGCAGGGCGGCCACGAATTCCACGAGGTTTAACAGCGTGCGCCCGTCGCCCGAAGACAGAAGGGCAATGGCGTCGAGGCTCTCCCGGGCCAAGTCCAGGCCGGCCGCCTTGGCCCCGCGCTCGGCCAGGAGCATCAGCTCGCCGTGGGAAAGCGGCCGCAGCCGCAGGACGTGGAGCCGGGAGAGGAGCTGGCGGGTCACGGAAAAAGAGGGATTTTCCGTGGTCGTGGCCAAAAGCACCATCTCGCCGGTCTCCAGAAGCGGCAGGAAAAAGTCCTGCTGGGCCTTGGAAAACCGGTGCAGCTCGTCGAGGATCAAAATTTCCTTGCCCTTGATGAGCTCCCGAAGCGTGGCCAGGCCGGCCTCGGGCGCGCTGACCCGCACGTAGGGCCGGCCCTTGGCCCGGGCCAGGATCAGGGCCAGCGTGGACTTGCCGCAGCCCGGCGGCCCGAAAAGGAGCAGGCTCGGCAGGCGCGGCGCGGCCAGCATGGTTTCCAGGCGGGAAATGACGTGAGTCTGGCCCACGAAGTCGGTGAGCGACTGGGGCCGTATCCGTTCGGCCAGGGGCCGCTTTTCGTTGCCAAGCAAATCCATGGATGCCTTTCTTGCGGTATTTGGCGGTCCGGCCGCCCCGATGGGCCGGGGTGGGCCGGACCCGGGTTATCGCCCTGGCGCCCGGACCGGTTCCGGCGCGCTTTCCAGGCCGACCGTCCGGTCCGGGCCGGTGGCCGCGGCCACCAGTCCGGCCAGGGAACGGTGGCGGACCATGAACCGGGAGGCCCCGTCCGCCGGTGTCTCCAGGACCATATCCACGTCGGCAGTGCGCCACAGGCAGACTGCCAGTTTGGCCGTATCGCGGCAATAGCCCGGCCCGTAGGCCCGGGTCAGGCGCTCGCGGAGCCCGGGCCCGTCGGCCGGGTCGGCCAGGGCGGCGGACAGGGAAAAAAACCGTTCCTCGAAAAAGGCCAGCACCGGCTCGGCCAGGGCGATGCCGAGAAACGTTTCGGTCTGGTCGGGGCGGGTGAAAAACCGCAGCCTGCCGGCCACGTCGTCCGGCAGCGGCACGGCCACGGCCACGAGACCGGCCGGCGGCGGATCGCCAAAGGCCAGTCCGGCCGCCCCGGGCGGCGGTTCGACCGGCCGGGAACAGGCCGCCATTGCGGCCACGAGGGCCAGGCCAAGCCATCCCCGGATTCCCGATCGCGCCATGCCCACCTCCGGCCATTTTTCCGCTTGCCGCATCGCCCCGGCCGGGCGTGGCCGGAAACTACACCACAGTCCCGTTCAAAGCACGTAGATTTTTCAACCGCAACATCAATTTCCCCAAAAACAACACGGGCGACGACTGCAGACACTCGAAAATATCAACAGGTATTCCAAAAAATCAACAGTGCAGAAACATATTCATGAAAAATAATTCATTGCACTATCATTGGATACGCTTCCAGTACTATGGATTGTTAAAAATAGTTCACCTGGTTGACCCCAAGCCGAACGGTGCTATTGTGCGCCACCTCCCCAATGATGTTTTCATGCGATCGTCACACAAGGCCGGCAGCGGACAGCCTTTCTTCTTGCCTGACCAGGCAAGGGGTTGCGGCTCCGACCCGGCGCCCAGCCGTTCCGGCCCGGTGTCCCGCCGCCCTGGAGCGGCACCCAGCAACCGCCAACCGTTCATGAGGCGACAATGGCGTCATTTTCCGTACGAAGCTTTCTGTCCCGTCTGCTGCAAGGAAGCCGGGCCCACGGCCTGGCCCTGTCCCTGGCCCTGCTGGTCCTTCTTGGCGGCGCGGCCGGGCTGTCCGTTTTTTTCCCCGCACAGCCGCAGCCGGTCTTCCAGGGACCGCCGGCGCTCCTCGTCGAAGCCTGCCCGCCCTGGGCCGACGCCCTCTGCGAACCGCGCGACAACCTGTTTGCCCGCACCGAGGAGGATCCGTCCGAAGAGGTGCTCTCCGGCGCGGTCAAGTCCGGCCAGACGCTCGGCGGCATCCTCGGCGACTACCTGGACGCCGGCCTCCTGGCCGCCCTCCGCGACCCGGCCGACGCTTCCCTGGCCCGCATCCAGCCCGGCCAGCCCTACCGGCTCACGGTCCGCGACCAGGAACTCGTTTCCTTCGAGTACGAAATCAGCCCCACCGAGACCCTGGTCATCGACAGCGCGGCCGGCAAGCTCCTGGCCCGGGTGGAGACCAAAGAGCAGGAGACCCGGCAGGCGGTGCTGGCCGGCACCGTGGACTCAAGCCTCTTTCAAGCCGTGGAAGCGGCCGGCGGGGACGCCGGGACGGCCGCGGCCCTGGCCGAGGTCTTTGCCTGCGACATCGATTTCTGCAACGACGTGCAACCGGGAGACACCTTCCGGGCCGTGGTGGAAAAACGCTACGTGGACGGGAAATTCATCGGCCTGGGGAGGGTGCTGGCCGCCCGGTTCACCAACCAGGGCAAGACCCACGAGGGCTTCGCCCTGCCCGTGGCGGCCGGGCGCACGGAATATTGCGACGCGTCGGGCCGGCCGCTCCGCAAGGCCTTCCTGCGCGCACCCTTGTCCTTTCTGCGCATCACCTCGGGTTTTAGTGGCTCGCGCCTGCACCCCATCCTCAATGTGCGCAAGGCCCATTTCGGCGTGGACTACGCCGCCCCCACCGGCACTCCGGTCTGGAGCGTCGGCGACGGCGTGGTGGTCGAGCGGGGCCGCAACGCGGCCGCCGGCAACTACGTCACCGTGCGCCACGGCGCGACCTGGGTCACCCGCTACAATCACCTGAGCCGCTTCGCCAAGGGACTCGACAAGGGGACCAAGGTCGCCCAGGGCGAGACCATCGGCTACGTCGGCCAGACCGGCCTGGCCACGGGGCCGCACCTGGATTTCCGCATTTACAAAAACGGCCAGCCCGTCAACGCCCTGGCCAATCCGGAAATGCAGGCCGATCCCCTGCCCGCCGCCCGGCTGGCCGCGTTCAAACGGGAAGCCGGGCGGCTGGCCGCCCTCCTCGACCGCGATCCCGAGTCCAAGGTCCTGGCTGATCGCGAACCCAAAAACGTGCGGCGCCTTCAGTAGGCCAGGCGCTCCAGGATGACGTTGCTGACCAGAAAGCCGTTTTTGGTCAGCCGCAGGTGGCCGGCGCTCAGGCGGATCAGGTCCTTTTGGCGCAGGGCCGTGACAAGCGCCTCGTTATCCTTGATGAAGTCGCGGCCCGTGGCCTTGCGGTAGGCGGCCAGACGCAGGCCCTTGGCCGTACGCAAGGACAGCATGACCATTTCCCGGACCCGCTCGGCCGGGGTGAGCGCCTCGGCCGCCTGGCCGCATTTGCCCGCCCTGGCCAAGGCCGCCCACTGGCGCACGTCTCCCGGATTCTCGAACCGAAGGCCCCCCAGGGTCGAAACCGCCCCGGGCCCGAGGCCCAGGTAGTCCCTGCCCTCCCAGTAGCCCGAGTTGTGGCGGCTCATGAAACCCATACGGGCGAAATTCGAGATCTCGTACTGCAGGTAGCCCTGCTCCTCGAGAAACTCCGCGCCGTGCACGAACATCCGCCCCTGCTCGCCCTCCGGGGGCAGGGCCACCCCCCCGGCGGCCACGTCCTCGGCCAGGGGCGTGCCGGGCTCGACGGTCAGCCCGTAGCAGGACAGGTGCTCGGGCCGCAGGTTGACCGCGACCTTGAGCGTCTCCAGCCAGGCCGCCTCGCGCTGGCCCGGCAGGCCCCAAATGAAATCCAGGCTGATGTTTTTAAACCCCACCTGCCGGGCCAGGCCATAGGCCGCCACCGCCCCGGCCGCGTCGTGGGGGCGCCCCAGAAACCGCAGGTCCGTGTCCGACAGGCTCTGCACCCCAAGACTCAGGCGGTTGACGCCATACTTCAAGAGGGACTTTAAGTACTGCCCGTCCAGGGCCGAATCCGGATTGGCCTCGAAAGTCCACTCCACGGCCGGGTCCAGGTCGAAGTGCCGCCCGATCTCGGGGATGATCCTGGAAAGGGCCCACGGCGGGAGCAGGCTCGGCGTGCCGCCGCCGAAATAGACCGTCTCCACCCTGGGCCGGCCGAGCTTTTTCCCCCAGTGCCGCATCTCCAGCGGCAGCGCGGCCGCAAAGACCTCGACCTCGGCCATGTCCATGGGCCTGGAGACGAACGAGCAGTACCGGCACTTGCCCCGGCAAAACGGTACGTGGATATAGAGCAGCATGGCGATGCCCCGTCCTTAGGCGCAATCGCGGACGGTCGCAAGTTGCGAGGGTGCGGGGGAGGAAGATGCCTCCGGCGGGCGGGGGGGATCATCCCCCCCGGACCCCCTGGGCGGGGTTTTGGGTAGACATGAGGGAGTGTGGTCGTGGGCGGGGGCGTCGCCGGCTTGATTGCGGCTAGGCAGGCCCCCCTATTCGGGAGGGTCCGGGAGGGGGTGACCCCCTCCCGGCCGCCGGAGGCATCTTCCCTCTCCCCCCATCCCGCCTCCTACTTCCCTTCCAGCGCCCCTACCGCGCGCAAGGCCTCGTAGAGCACGACCGAGGCGGCGTTGGCCAGGTTGAGGCTGCGGACCTGTCCCCAGATGGGGATGCGCAGTCTGGCTCCGGCGGTGTCGAGGAGGGATTCGGGCAGTCCCCGGCTTTCGGTGCCGAAAACCAGGGCGTCGTCCGGCCGGTAGGCGAAGACGTGGTAGGCGGCGGGCGTGTGGCCCCGGTTTCCGGCCGTGGTGGCCACGATGCGGGACTGCGGCCGGGCCGCGCGGAAGGCGTCGAAGTTGTCCCAGACGGTCAGGTTGACGTGGGGCCAGTAGTCGAGGCCGGCCCGCTTCAGGTAGCGGTCGGCCAGGGAGAAGCCGAGCGGCTTGATGAGGTGGAGCGGAGTCTTGGTCGCCGCGCAGAGCCTTGCGACGCTGCCGGTGTTCTGGGGGATTTCCGGCTCGAAAAGGACGACTTCGATCACGCCGTCTCCTTGGTGTAGGGCATGTCCTTGCGGTAGACGGTGCCCTGGAAGGCGGCCACGGCGTCGCCGGCGTCGTTGGTGATGGTGATGGCGTAAGTGGCCATCTTGCCGCCGAGCGAGACTTCGCGGGCTTCGGCGTAAAGCGTCTTGCCCGTGCCGGCCTTGACGTAGGAGATGGACGCGGCCACGGCCAGGCTCAGCTTGCCGTGGCTGTTGGCGGCCACGGCAAAAGCCAGGTCGGCCAGGCTGAAGACGGCGCCGCCGTGGGCGACGCCGGCCCCGTTCTTGTGGCGGTCGGTCAGGTCCATGGCGGTCTTGGCATAGCCCGGCGCGGCTTCAACCAGGCGGATGCCGAGGAGGCCGGCAAAAGGGTCGCGTTCGAGAAACCACTGCATATCCATGCGGAAATCCTTTGGCTGTGGTGGGCTTTTCCTTAAAAGGTCGGGATGAAACGCCGGGGGGAGTCGTTTGTCAAGCCGGGGGAATGGGGCTATAGTCATGGCCTGCCCAATCCCTACGGAGGCTGCCATGGTGCGTTTTGCGCTCCCTGCCCTGCTGGCCCTGCTTCTCTGGGCCGTGCTGTCGGCCTGTCCGGCCGCCGTGGCCCTGGCCGCGCCCCCGGGCCCGGCCGATCTGGCCCGCTTCATCGAGACGTCCAAAAAGACCATCGCGGACTACGAGAAGACGATCCTGGCCTACGACGCCGAGATGCGCGCGACCGTGGCCAACGATCCGGCCTCGGCCAGGCGGCGCGAGGAGATCCGCATCCTCAAGCAGTACTACGTGCACGAGATCGAGGGGCAGAAGGCGAAGATCGCGGACTCCTACGCCAAGATCCAGGACTTCCGGACCCGTGGCATCCAATAGGCCACGCAGGGCAAAACAAAAACGCCCCGCAAAGCGAGGCGTTCCGTTTGGTGTCGGTGGTGGGCGATCGGGGATTTGAACCCCGGACTTCCACCGTGTGAAGATGGCACTCTAACCGCTGAGTTAATCGCCCGTCGAAGAATGTATGTGGGTCCCCCTGATTTGGCAAGACATTTTTTCAAAAATCGGTAAGATTTGTTCCCGCGACACCTGAGGAAAAAGACAAAACCCTTAAATAAAAGGACAAAGCATCGATGCGACTGCTCGTGACCGGCGGATGCGGCTTTATCGGCTCCAACTTCATCCGCGACATGCTGGCTCGCCATGACGGACTGACCATCGTCAACCTCGACGCCCTGACCTATGCCGGCAACCGCCAAAGCCTGGCCGACGTGGAGGCCGCCTACGCGGACCGCTACGTCTTCGCCCGGGGCGACATCGCCAACAGCGAACTGGCGCTCCACCTCTTCGAGGAACATAACATCGAGGCGGTGGTCAATTTCGCCGCCGAAACCCACGTGGACCGCTCCATCTCCGACGCCTCGCCGTTTGTCCGCACCAACGTGGCCGGCACCCAGAGCCTTCTCGACGCGGCCCGGCTTTACGGCATCCGCCGCTTCGTCCACGTCTCCACCGACGAGGTCTACGGCACGCTGGGGCCGGACGGGAAGTTTTCCGAGGAGACGCCGCTGGCCCCCAACAGCCCCTATTCGGCCAGCAAGGCCGGAGCCGACATGCTGGTGCGGGCCGCCCACGAGACCTACGGCATGGACACGGTCATCACCCGCTGCTCCAACAACTACGGGCCGTTCCAGTTCCCGGAAAAGCTCATTCCGCTCATGTTCTCCAAGGCCGTGGCCGAGGAGCCCCTGCCGGTCTACGGCGACGGCCTCAATGTCCGCGACTGGATCTACGTCATCGACCACTGCCGGGGCGTGGAACTGACCCTTCTCAAAGGCCGGCCGGGCGAGGTCTACAACTTCGGCGGGGACGCGGAAAAACCCAACATCGAGGTGGTGCGCACCATCCTCGCCGCCCTCGGCAAGCCCGAAAGCCTCATTCGCTTCGTCACCGACCGGCCCGGCCACGACCGCCGCTACGCCATGGACTTCACCAAGGCCACGCGGGAGCTGGGATTTCGGCCCGAATACGACTTCGTGCGCGGCATCCGGGAAACCATGGACTGGTACCGCCAAAACGGCGCCTGGCTCGAAAGCGTCCAGAGCGGGGCCTACCGCCAGTTCATGGACAAATGGTACGGGGAGCGGGCATGAGCGAAACTCTCGAGAAAGGGCGCGCCATCGTTCTTGGCGGCAAGACCGGACTGCTCGGCCGCCCTCTGACCCAGGCCCTCGCCGAGGCGGGGTTTGCCGTGCGGCCGACCACCCGCACGGAACTCGACCCCTTTGACACCGAGGCCGTCTCCCGGGCCCTGGCCGATTTTTCCGCCACCCACCTCTTCAACACCGTGGCCTACACGGCCGTGGACGCGGCCGAGGACGACACGGAGGCAGCCTATCGCCTGAACCGCGACCTGCCGGCCGGCCTGGCCCGGGCCTGCGACGCGGCCAGGGCTATGCTCGTCCACTACAGCACGGATTTCGTGTTTCGGGGGGACAAGGCCACGCCGTACACGGAAGAGGACCCGACCGGCCCGGAATCGGTCTACGGGGCGAGCAAGCTGGCCGGGGAGCAGGCCATCCTCGAAACCGGGCTTTTGCGCTACCAGATCCTGCGCACGGCCTGGCTCTTCGGGCCGGGCAAGAAGAACTTCGTGGCCACCATCCTGGGGCTTGCCGCCACACGCGAGGAGTTGCGGGTGGTCGGGGACCAGATCGGCTCCCCCACCTCCACCCTGGACCTGGCCGGCTGGTCGGCGGAGCTCGCCGCCACGGGCAAGTCCGGCATCTTCCATGCCGCGGGCTCGGGCCATGCCAGCTGGTGCGAACTGGCCGCCGAGGCCGTCAGCGCCGCCGGGCTGCCGTGCCGGGTGGTGTCCATCCCCTCGTCGCAGTATCCGCAAAAGGCCAAGCGGCCGGCCTATTCCGTGCTCTCCACGGCCAAGCTGGCCGGAACCATCGGCCGGGAGCCGAGGCCCTGGGTCCAGGCAGTGCGGGACTACGTCTATTCGCAGGAACAGTCGGACGATTGAGCGGCGGTCTCGATGGGCAGGGTGAAGCAAAAGACCGCGCCCTGCCCCGGCTGGCATTCCACCCAGATGCGGCCGCCGTGGGCGGTGACGATGCCTTCGGCGATGGCCAGGCCGAGGCCGAGGCTCTTTTCCCCGGCCGTGGGCCGGGCGGACAGGCGTTCGAAGGGCTTGAACAGGCGGTGGCGTTCCTCGGGCAGGATGCCCGGGCCCTGGTCGTGGACCCGGATCACGGCCTCGCCGGCGGCGGCCTCGAGTTCCACGCGGACACGGGATTTGGGCGGGGAAAACTTGACGGCGTTGGACAGCAGGTTGTCGAGCAGCCGGGCCACCAGATCGGGATCGAAGGCCATGACCGGCAGCGGCGCCACGTCGGCCTCGAGCCGGATGCCCTTTCCCGAGGCCGTGGCCTCGGCCAGGCGGGCCCGCTCCATGATCAGGCCGTCCAGATGGGACATGACGAGCGACGGCTCCAGGCGGCCGGTCTCCAGGCGGGTCAGGTCCTGCATGTTGGCGGCCAGCGTGCAAAGCCGGCGGCCGGCCTGGCTGATGACCGCGGCCATCTCCCGGACCTCGCTGCCGACCTGGCCGCACACGCCGTCGAGGATCAGGTTGGCCGCGCCGACGATGCCGCCGGCCGGGCTTTTGAGGTCGTGGGCCAGCATGGAGAGGAACATCCGGCGAAGCCGCTCCAGACGCTTGATCTCGAGCATCCGCTCCACGGCCTCGACCCCGTGGAGCACCCGGCAGTAGAGCTCCTCGCGTTCGAAGGGTTTGTGGAGATAATCGTCGCCGCCGTTTTTGAGAAATTCCGCCGAGATGGCCCGGGGCGCCTTGCCCGAGATGCCGATGAGGCAGACCTCCCGGTGGCGAAACCGCCGCCGGATGGCCCGGGTCAGCTCCACGCCGTTCTGGTCCGGCATTTCGTAGTCGATGATGACGGCCGTGATGTCCGGCCGCTGCTCCAGGATGCGCATGGCCAGGCCGGGCGAGCCGGCCATGTGGACGCGAAACTGGTAGCGGCGCAGCTGGCGGCGCAGGTGGACCCGCATGAAGGCGGAGTCCTCGACCACCAGGATGCGGGCGCCCCGGTTCTTGAGCAGCCGGTCCACATACCGGGCCACGCCTTCGGGCTCCTCGGCGTCGGCCACCACGAAATCGATGGCGTCGAGCGCTTCGGCCTTTTCCCGCAGGGCCGGCGTGTAATGGTCGGCCACGGCCAGCCAGGGAATGCCTTCCGTGGCCGCCACCCCGGCCAGCCGTCCCACGGCCGCGTCCGGCAGGCCAAGATCCACCACGCTCAGCAGGAAGCCCTGGCGTCCGCCACCGGCGAGCAAGGCCGTGGCTTCGTCCGCGTCCCCGGCCCGCACGGCCCCAAGACCCGAAATGTCGGCGCAGTGGCGGACAACGGCTGTGGCCAAAACGGCGCTGTCTGAGACAAGAAGAATTCGCGGGTCGGACATGGGCTGGGGTACGTCTCCCGGGAAGCGTTTCAGAAACCTACCAAACGTAAAATTGCAGAGCAATGCCGAATATCAAGAAAAACAAACTGAGCCCCCCCTCAGCCTCCCGCCTTGCCCCGTCCGGCCGGTCCCGTTAAAAGACCCGGATGGTTTCCGTGGTCCTTCCGGCGCGAAACGCGGCCGCCACCCTGCCTGCCGCCCTGGCGAGCCTGGCCGGCCAGACCGCGTCCGATTTCGAGGTCGTGGCCATAAACGACGGTTCCGACGACAACGGGGCCACCCGGGCCGTGCTCGCCGCCTTTGCCGCCAGGGATGCCCGGTTCCGGGTGCTCGACCGGCCCCACGGCGGGATCGTGGCCGCCCTGTCCGCCGGGCTCGCCGCCGCCCGGGGCCGCTACATCGCCCGCATGGACGCCGACGACCGCTGCCATCCCCGGCGCCTCGAACGGCAAGCCCGCTTCCTGGACGAGCACCCCGGGATCGGCCTGGTCTCCTGCCTGGCCGGGTTCGGCGGCGATCCCGTGGCGGCCCGGGGGTATCTCGCCCACCTCGACTGGGCCAACGCCGTGCGAACGCCCGAGGCCATCCGGCTGGGGCTTTTCCGGGAATCCCCCCTGCCCCACCCCACGGTCATGTTCCGGGCCGGGCTGCCCGGCCGTTTCGGCGGCTACCGGCAAGGCGATTTTCCCGAGGACTACGAACTGTGGCTGCGCTGGAGCGAGGCCGGCGTGGCCATGGCCAAGGTGGCGCAGACCCTTTACACCTGGAACGATCCGCCGGGCCGGCTTTCGCGCACCGATCCCCGCTACGGGGCGGACGCGTTTCACCGGATCAAGGCCGGGTATCTGGCCCGGCACCTCGCCCGGGCCAACCCGCACCATCCCGGCATCATCGTGGCCGGGGCCGGCCGCATCACGCGCCGCCGGGCCGAACACCTGCTCGCCCACGGCGTGGCCATCACCGCCTGGCTCGACATCGACCCGCGAAAGGTAGGCAAGACGGTGGCCGGCCGGCCGGTCCTCCATCTCGACGACGTGCCCGGCCCCGACACCTGCTTCGTCGTGCCGTACGTGGCCAGCCGGGGGGCGACCGAGTACCTGTCGGCCGTGCTGGAAGCCCGGGGCTTCGTGCTCGGCCGGTCCTACCTGCCGGCGGCCTGACCCCGGCCATGGCCGATCTTGCTTTTCACGCCGGACTCTCCTAACAGGGGAAACAAAGCGGCGTGCGCCTTGCGGCGCGTATTCCCCGTTCCCGGAGTCGGCCCATGACATGGCTGCGGCTGCAAAGCCTGCGCACGCGTCTTTTCTGCCTGGTTCTGCTCACCTTGGTGCCGGCCATCGTCCTCCATGTCGTCTCGGCCCTGGAAAAGCAGGAAATGGCCCGCCAGGTCGCCGAGAACAATCTCGAAAGCGTGGCCGAACTGACCGCCGCCAACGTCCAGTCCACCCTGTCGGGCGCCGGCGAGGCGCTCCACGGCCTGGCCCGGCTGCCGGAAATCGTCTCCATGTCTCCGCAGCCGGCGGAGCAGACCCTCAAACGGGCCGGAGAAGTCTTTTCCAATTTCGCCTCCATCGCCCTGCTGCGCCTCGACGGATCCGTCGTGGCCTCCACCGCCGATGGCGGCCAAGCCAATTACGCCGACCGCCCCTGGGTCCGCCGTGCCCTGACCACGAACGCCCTGGCCGTCGGCGGCTACCGGATCGGCCGGCGTAGCGGCGAACCCGGCATCGCCATGGCCCACCCGGTCCTGGACGCCGCAGGCCGCATCGTCGGCGTGTGCGTTCTGAACCTGCGTCTGAGCAGCTTCACGGGCATTTTCGCCAAAAGTCGGTTGCCGGAGGGCTCCGAAGCCTGTCTGTTCGACGACGCCGGCATTGTCCTGGCCTCCTGGCCCGGCCCCTCCCCGGCCGTCGGCCATCCCCTGGACGGGGCCGACGCCCTGCGTGCCCGGCACGACGCCGATCCGGACACGGCCTGGACCGCCCCCGGGACGGACGGTTCCCCGTTTTACTATGTGACCGCCGACGTGGCGGCCGACGCGACCACCCGTTTCCACATCCTGGTCGGCTTGCCCGCCCGCGCGGTCCTCGGTCCGCTGGAGGCGGTCATGGGCCGGGACATGGTCGGCCTCGGACTGGCGCTGGCCCTGGCCCTGGTGGCCGCCCACCTCTTCGCCGGATCCTTTCTGCTCGGGCCAATCCAACGGCTGGTGCAGATGGCCGCGGCCATGGCCGGCGGCGACCTGGCCCGGCGCTCGGGCTTGGCCGACGGGCAGGGCGAACTGGCGGAACTCGGCCGGGCCCTGGACGCCATGGCCGACCGGCTTGGCGAACGCGTCCGCTTCACCCAGGACATCATCGACGCCATTCCGGCCCGCATCGTCTTCAAGGGACTCGACGGCCGCTACCTGGGCTGCAACCGGGCCTATGCCCGCGATATCCACCCCCAGGCCGAAATCCTCGGCAAGACCTGCCGCGAAACCGAGTCCCCGGCCCAGGCCGAACGGATCGAGATCTCCGATGCCGAGCTTCTCCGGAATCCGGAACAGACCATGGAAATGGAAATCGAGTCCGCCTTCAGGGACGGCTCCCTCCATGACATGATGGTGCTCAAATCCGTTTTCAAGGACGCCTCGGGCAGACCGGCCGGCATCGTCAACGTGGCCCTGGACATCACCGACCGCAAGCGTTCGGAAAAGGCGCTTTTGGCCTCGGAAACCAAGTACCGGGCCCTGCTCGCCTCCATCCGGGACGGATTCGTGGTGGTGGACGACAACGGCCGCATCATGGAGTCCAATCCGGCCTTCCGGGAAATGGTGGGCTACAGCCGCGACGAGCTCGGCCGGCTGACCTACAAGGACCTGACACCCGAGTCCTGGCACGAGACCGAGGAAACGATCCTGCGCACCGCCGTCGACACCTGCGGCTTCTCCGACGTTTTCGAGAAGGAATACCGGCGCCGGGACGGCTCGGTTGTTCCCGTGGCCCTGCGCCTGCACCGCTACCCGAGCCGGGCCGGGGAGAACTACCGCTATTTCGCCATTGTCCGGGACATCACCGACGTCAAGGCCATCGAAGCCGACCTGCGCCAGGCCAAGGAGACGGCCGAAACCGCCAACCGGGCCAAGAGCGACTTCCTGGCCAAGATGAGCCACGACATCCGCACGCCCCTGCATGCGGTCATCGGCATGACCGAACTGACGCTCGGCACCCTCCTTTCGGCCCAGCAGCGCGATGCCCTGGAAACCGTGCGCGAGTCCGCGGCAAGCCTGCTCGCCCTCATAAACGACATTCTCGACATCTCCCGGATCGAGGCCCGAAAACTCGACGTGGCCCGGGAAGACTTCGACCTGCGCCGCACCCTGGCCGCGACCGTCCGGGCCATGCGCCCCCAGGCCGCGCAAAAGGCACTCTTCCTCGGCCTGGCCATCGCCCCGGCCGTGCCGCGCTTTGTCACCGGCGACGAGGTTCGGGTGCGTCAGATCCTCACCAACCTGATCGGCAACGCCCTCAAATTCACCGACCAGGGCGGCGTGACCGTGTCCGTAGCCCCCATGGCCGGGCCGGACGCCCCAGGCGACCCGCTTTTTCTCGAATTCACCGTGGCCGACACCGGCGTCGGCATCCCCTCGGACAAGCTCGCCTCCATCTTCGAGATGTTCACCCAGGCCAACGCCTCGGTCGGGAAGCACTACGGCGGCACGGGACTTGGCCTGGCCATCTGCCGGGAGCTGGCCCGGCTCATGGGCGGCGGCATCCGGACCGAGAGCACGCCCGGCCGGGGCAGCACCTTCCGCGTCGTCCTACCCCTGCCCCAGGGCCAGCCCTTGCCCCCGGCGGAACCCGTCCCCCAGGCGTCCCCCGCCGGAGCGGCGGCCCCGGTCGGACAGGCGGCGCTTCGCATCCTGCTGGCCGAGGACAATCCGGTCAACATCAAGGTGGCCACCTCCTACCTGTCCCGGCGCGGCCACGGCTACACCCTGGCCGAAAACGGCCAGGTGGCCCTCGCCCGCCTGGCCGAGCGCCCCTTCGACGTGGTCCTCATGGACCTGGAGATGCCGGAACTCGACGGCCTGGAGACCACCAGGCGGCTTCGCGCCGGGTTGGCCGGCCCGGCCAACCGCGACATCCCCGTCATCGCCATGACCGCCCATGCCCTCAGTGGCGCCAGGGAGCGCTGCCTGTCCGCCGGCATGACCGACTATCTGCCGAAACCCCTGAACTTCCAGCTGCTCGACGCCATGCTGCAACGCATCGCGGCCGGGCTGTCCCCGGCCGCGCCCCAGGCCGCGGCATCGGCCCAGCCGGTCCTGGCCCTGGACACCGAGCGCGCGCTCCTGCGCCTTGGCGGCGACGCCGAACTGCTGCGGGAGCTGCAGTCCGACTTCCTGCGCCAGTATCCGCGCCAGCTGCGCCTGATCACCCTTTGCAGCGCCAACGAGAACTGGGACGAGGCGGCCCTGGCCGCCCATTCGCTCAAAAACATCGCCGGCGCGGTGGGCGCCGAATCCTCGCGCCGGCTGGCCGGCCGTCTGGAGGCGCACCTGCGCCAGGCCGATGCCGACGCCGCCGAAGAGGTCTTGGCCTCGCTTAAGGACGCCCTGCTCCTGGCCGGCGAGACCATCCGGACGCGGCCGGCGCAAAGGGCCGCCGCCCCGGCCTCGGGCCCGGACAAGACGGGCTGAGGCTCCGGCGCCGGCCGTGTCGTCCGGACCTCAAACCGTTGACGAACGCCGGGAAGAGGGCGATTTGAGGAGAGATGGCGCGGCGGGAGGGATGCGCGTGCCGGCTTCCGATGCCGGCCGCCCGGCGGCGCGCCGGCCCGGGCCGGATGCGCGTTGCGGTCAATTTGCGGTCCGGTCTTCACCTTTTCTTCATAATCGCGTGGTAATCATCCGCCGAAGCTTGGCACCGCCCCCCGCAGTGCCGGGACCAAGGAGGCATCGTGACGAACAAGGTTTTCAAATACGAAGGGTTGCAGGAGCCGGCCGCCATCGCCGAATATCTCGAAGCCGTCCGGGACGGCTTTGCCAACGGCGCGGTCACCCTGACCCAGGGCGAGCAGGTGCTGGAGCTTTTGCCCAAGGGCCTGGTGGCGGTGACCGTCGAAGGCAAGCTCAAGGGCGAGGACAGGAAGCTCAAGCTGACCTTTCGCTGGAAGGAGCGGGACAAGGAATGCGCCATCCTCGACGCCCCTCTCCTCATCACGGCCCGGGAACCAAGCGATGCATGAGATCGAGACCAATTTCCAGTTCCTGCTGGTCGAGGTGGAACGGCAGATGGACGGGACCCTGGCCGTTATCGAGAAGCACGACGAGAAGGCCATCGTCAGGATCGAGGCCCGGGACGACTACATCGACAACCTGAAAAGCGTCATCGAGAACGCCTGCTTCGCCACCCTGCACGGCGAGGACCGGCCAAACCCCCAGGACGTGGCCCGGATACGGGCCATGAACATCATCGGCAACAACCTGGAGCGGGTAGGGGACCATGCCGTCAACGTGGTGCGTCAGACCCGCCACTACGACGATCCCGAATGCATCAAGCAGTACGCCTACCTGCCCTTTTTCGCGGAGATCAAGCAGGCGCTGGCCCTCGCGCCCAAAGCCGTGCTCCAGCGGGACATGACCGCGGCCCTTAAAATCTGCCGCAGCGAGCTGACCCTCGACCGTCTCTACAAGGAGCAGTTCGACCGGATCCGCGACGAGCTGCGGACCGGCTACCGGACCGGCGACCTGCTCACCACGCTTTTCATCTTCCGCTACCTGGAGCGGATCGGGGACGCGCTCTTAAATATCGGCGAGGCCGCCATCTTCGGCATCACCGGCGACAAGTTCAAGATCCACCAGTTCACGGCCTTAAAAGACATCCTGACCGAAAGCGGCCATGAGATCCCCCTGTCGGCCCTGGAATTCGAATCCATCTGGGGCACCCGTTCGGGCTGCCGCATCGGACGGATCGCGGACCGGACCGAGGGCGGCGACTGCCACGTGGACGTCATCTTCAAGGACGGCGACACGGACAAGCTGCGCAAGGAGGCGGCCAACATCGAACGGTGGGAGGCCCTCCTGCCGGGACTGCCGCCCCGGGTCGAGGCCTTTCGCGAAGGCCGGAAATCGAGCTCTATGCTGGTCGAGCTCCTGCCCGGCCAGACCGTCCAGGACCTGGCCGTGGCCGGCGAACTGGCGCTTTTGCGCCGGGCCCTGGCCGCCCAGTGCCGGGTGGCCGGCGCACTGTGGGAAAAGACCCTGGTCCGGACCCCGGTCCCGGCCGACGCCATCCGCCAGTTGCGGGCCAGGCTCGACGAGGTACTGACCGTCCATCCCCAGTTCCGCACCGGCCGGCGAGCCATCGGCGCCTGTCCGCTCCCCTCCCTCGACGCGGCCATCGACGCGGCCGCAGCCGTGGAAAAAACCCTCTCCGCCCCGTTTTCCGTCCTCATCCACGGCGACTACAACAGCAACAACATCCTCTACGATCCGGCCACGGACCGCATCCACTATATCGACCTGCACCGCTCGGCCCAGGCCGACCTGGCCCAGGACGTCTCGGTCTTCATGGTCTCGAACTTCCGCCTGCCGGTCTTCGATCCCCCAAGGCGGCACATCCTCAACTCCGTGATCGTGGAATTTTTCGGATTCGCCCGGTCCTTTGCCGCCGCAAACGGCGACGCGGCCTTCGAGATGCGCCTGGCCCTCGGCCTGGCCCGGTCGTTTGTCACCTCGACCCGGTTCGAACTGAGCGAACGGTTTTCCAAACTGATGCTCGCCCGCGGCATATTCCTGCTGTCCCGGGTGGCCGGCCACGCCGGCGATCCGGCCGGCTTCCGGCTGCCCCTGGCCGCTGTCTGCTACTGAGCGCAATGCCCCATATGGAGAAACAAATGCCAAAAATCGGCGTGGTGGGCATCCCCAAGGGATGGTCCACCCTGCGGCTTCTGGACGCCCTGGAAGAGAGAACCGGCTATCGCCTGTGCATCGACATGGCCGAGGTCCGGCTCGACCTGGACACGGGCAAGGCCTTTTGCCGGGGCACGGACCTGACTTCCCTGGATGCGGTCATCGTCAAGAAGATCGCCCCCTCCTACTCGCCGGACGCCCTGGATCGCATGGAGATCCTCCGGTTCCTGCACCAGGGCGGGGTGCCTGTCTTCTCGAACCCGGACAGCATGTTCCGATTGATCGACCGGCTCTCGGGCACGGCGGTCCTGCGCCTTGGCGGCATTCCCATGCCGCCGACGGTGGTGACCGAAGACATCGAGGAAGCGGCCGAGACCGTGGCCCGGTTCGGCCGGGCCGTGTTCAAGCCGCTTTACAGCTCCAAGGCCCGGGGCATGACCGTCATCGAGGACACGGCCGAGGCCCGGGAGGAGATCGCGGACTACAAGGCCGCCGGCAACCAGGTCATGTACATCCAGAAACTGGTGTCCCATGCCGGCGGGCACAAGGACCTCGGCGTGTCCTTTCTCGGCGGCAAGTACCTGGCCACCTACGCCCGGCAGGGCAGCGGCACCTCCTGGGACACCACCACCCGCACGGGCGGGCGCTACGTGCCCCACACCCCGTCGGACGCGATCATCGAGCTGGCCCGCAAGGCCCAGGGCCTTTTCCCGGGCATGGCCTTTACCTGCGTGGACGTGGTCGAAACCCCGGACGGGGCGGCCATCTACGAAGTGTCGGCCTTTGGCGGCTTTCGCGGCCTGCTCGACGCCTGCGGCCTGGACGCGGCCGGGGCCTACGCCGACTACGTGCTGGAGAACATACGATGACGACCACCCTGCCGACGCTTGCCCACCTCCTGGCTCCCATCCTCGCGTCCACTCCGGCCCCCCACCGGCTGGAGGTGACCTTCGACGACGTGACCGTGGCCGTCTCGTCCAACTCCCAGGCGCTGATCGACACGCTCGCCCACTACTTCCGGGACTTCGCGGGCGGTGGCGGCGCGACCGTGGTGCCGGTCGTGGCCATCGAGGCCGCACCTCCGGAGCTGGACCTGCCCTTTGCCGTCCAGGAACGCGAGGGCGGCAAGAGCCTCAAGGAGGCCTACGCCGAACTGCCGGACGGCCGGGTGGTGCGAAAGCTCAAGACCGGGCTCGTCTTCGCCTTCGGGCACGGGGAGAACTACGCGGTCGGGCCCTGCCTCCAAAATGACAATCAAGTCGTCAATTTCATCAACAACCGCTTCATCGAACTGCGCCTCAAGCGCGGGGCCCTGCTCTTTCACGCCGCCGGCATCGCCGAGGCCGGCCAGGGGCTGGTCCTTTCCGGCTTCTCCGGGGCCGGCAAATCCACCCTGGCCCTCGAAATCATGCGCCACGGCACGGATTTCGTCAGCAACGACCGGATCATGGTGGCCCGGGGCGACAGCGGCCGGCTGACCATGACCGGGGTGGCCAAGATGCCCCGGGTCAATCCCGGCACCGTGCTCAACAACCCGAACCTGGCCTCGGTCATGGGGGAAGCGGACC
This sequence comes from Solidesulfovibrio carbinoliphilus subsp. oakridgensis, assembly GCF_000177215.2. Lineage (NCBI taxonomy): Bacteria > Pseudomonadati > Thermodesulfobacteriota > Desulfovibrionia > Desulfovibrionales > Desulfovibrionaceae > Solidesulfovibrio > Solidesulfovibrio carbinoliphilus. Next base: position 1,241,009 of record NZ_CM001368.1, read on the forward strand.
GCAAGCGGTTTTCCGCCCTGCCCCAGGCCGCGCTGTGGGACCTGGAGCACAAATACGACGCCTTCATCGACGACTGCTTCGGGCCCGGCCGGTTCACGCTTTCGTGCGCCATGGCCGGGCTGGTGGTCCTTCGCTGGAAACGCGACGCCTCGCCCATGACCGCGTCCCGGGTCGATCTGCGCCGCCGCCGCGACCTCATGGCCGCCTTCATGAAGGACGTGGGCCTTTTCTACGAATTCGAGGATCCGTCGGAAGCCTCCCTGGCCAGCCAGGACAGCTACCTCGACCTCCTCGGCGACCTGCCGGTGCTCGAAATCGACGGCGGCGTGGACTTCCACCAGGCGGCCATGGCCTGCCTGGACTTCCTGCGGGACATTCGCCGCTAGGGCCGTCCACGCCGGCGGCCGCCTTCGTTCCCACGCCCCGAACAGCCAGGAGGGCCCCCAAGTCCCCCGAGCACGGCCGATTCGAGCCTCGGGACCGCAAAGGCCGGAGTGGCCGCCAAAACGAAAAGGCCCGGCGCATGACCGGGCCTTTTTCGCAGCAAAATCTCTTTGCCGGCGCTGCAGTGCCAGATACTCATAGCCAGGCTCAAGCGGGAAGGGGTGCAGGCCATGCCCGAGTCCATCGACCAGTTGAGGCTGCTGGAGGGGATTGGCCAAATACGGGCTGCGCACTGGGATCGACGGCCGCTTTGACCGGCTGGCTCTGCGCAAGGTTCGCGAAAAAATACAGCATTCCTCACGCCAAAAGCCGCTTCGCGAGAAAAAGACCTCCCTGGCGCTCCCTGCAAAGCCGCGGCATGGGACGCCGCACCTCCCGCCCTCTCCCCCTCCTTTGCCCGTAAATGAAAATTTATGCGGCTCCCCTGCAGCTATACATCGCCTAAACATCCCATGGGCTATACGGTTGCCATCGATGGCCACTTCAAGGAGTTTTTCGATGGACATCCTTTTCGTCGTCCTCACCCTGGTCCTGGTTCTCGGCCTTTACGGCCTGATCGAACTTCTCGAACGGTTGCAAAGGAGCTGACAATGGACATTGCCGTCCTGGTCATCGCGGCCGCGTTGTTCGCCTACCTGCTGGCAGCCTTGTGCAAACCGGAGTGGTTTGAATGAACCAGATCAGTATGCTGCAATTATTATTTTTTATCGCTCTTCTCCTCGTCCTGTCCTGGCCTTTGGGGTTGTATGCCGCCCGGGTGTACCAGGGGCGGCCGTGCGGCCTGGACAGTGTCCTCGGCCCGATCGAGCGGCTGCTGTACCGGCTTGGCGGCGTTAACGCCGCCCGGGAGATGGACTGGAAAACCTATGCCCTGGCCGTGACGGGGATCAATGCTCTCGGCATCTTCGCGGTCTATGGCCTGGAGCGGCTCCAGGGAGTCTTGCCGCTCAATCCCCTCCACCTCCCGGGCGTGGACCCGTTCGTGGCCCTGAACACGGCCATAAGTTTCGCCACCAACACCAACTGGCAGGCCTACGGCGGTGAGACGACCATGAGCATCCTCACCCAGATGCTGGCCCTGGCCGTCCAGAACTTCCTTTCCGCCGCCACCGGCATGGCCGTCGCCGTAGCCTTGATCCGGGGGCTGGCGCGCCGGGAGACGGCGAATCTGGGCAATTTCTGGTATGACCTCACCCGCTCCGTGCTCTACGTGCTGCTGCCGCTTTCCCTGGTGCTGGCCCTGGTCCTCATCTGGCAGGGCGTCCCCCAGACGTTCGAGGGACAGGTCGATGCCGCCTGGCTCGATCCCGCGCCCCGCGTTGCGCCTCCCACGGAACAGGCGCCCTCCCAGGCCGACCAGCCGCCCGCCCGCCAGACCATCATCCTTGGCCCCGTGGCCTCCCAGGTGGCCATCAAGCAACTCGGCACCAACGGCGGCGGCTATTTCAACGTCAATTCCGCCCACCCCTTCGAGAACCCGACGCCCCTGACCAATCTCCTGGAAATGCTGGCCATCCTCCTCATTCCGGCGGCCTTTTGCCATACCTTCGGGGCCATGATCGGCGACAGGCGGCAGGGATTGGCCGTGCTCGCGGCCATGACCCTTCTTTTCGCCGGATTCGCCGTGCTGACGCTCCAGGCCGAATCCGTTCCCAATCCGGCCCTGGCCGGCATCGGCATCCCGGCCACGCCCAGCCTCGAGGGCAAGGAGGTGCGCTTTGGCGCGGCCGGTTCCGCCCTGTGGGCCGCCGCCACCACCGCCGCCTCCAACGGCTCGGTCAACGCCATGCACGACAGCTTCTCGCCGCTTGGCGGCATGTGGCCCATGCTTTTGATGCAGCTTGGCGAGGTGGTCTTCGGGGGCGTCGGGTCCGGCCTGTATGGAATGCTGGTCTTCGCCGTGGTCACGGTCTTCGTGGCCGGGCTCATGGTCGGGCGCACGCCGGAATACTGCGGCAAGAAGATCGAACCCTTCGAGACCAAGATGGCCGCCCTGGTCATCCTGATCCCGCCCTTCCTGTGCCTGGCCGGCACGGCCCTCGCCTCCGTGGCCGGACCGCCGGACGCCGTGTCCAATCCCGGCCCCCACGGCTTTTCCCAGATGCTCTACGCCTTCTCGTCCATGGGCAACAACAACGGCAGCGCCTTTGCCGGCCTGACCGCGTCCTCGCCTTTCTGGACGCTTGCCGGGGCGGTGGCCATGTTCGTGTCCCGCTACTGGCTGATTCTACCCGTACTGGCCCTGGCCGGCTCCCTGGCCGGGAAAAAGCGTCTCGCCCAGGGGCCCGGCACCCTGCCGACCCACGGGCCGATTTTCGTCACGCTGCTTATGGTCGTGGTGCTGGTGGTCGGGGCCCTCACCTTCGTGCCCGCCCTGGCCCTTGGCCCCGTGGCCGAACATCTGGCGCTTTTGCGAATCGAATAACGAGGTTGTCGCCATGTCCAAGAATACCAAACGTCCGCTGTTCGATCCCGCCATCGTCCGCCAGGCCGGCATCGATTGCCTGCGCAAGCTCGCTCCGGCCCGGCAAGCCAGGAATCCCGTCATGTTCACCGTGTATGTCGGCAGCCTCCTGACCACGCTGCTGGCCGTCCAGTCGGCCCTGGGCCACGGGGAGGCTCCCTTCGGTTTCGTGGCCGGCGTTGCAGCCTGGCTCTGGGCCACGGTGCTTTTCGCCAACTTCGCCGAAGCCATGGCCGAGGGGCGGGGCAAGGCGCAAGCCGCCGCCCTTCGCGGCCTGCGCCGGGACGTGGCCGCCAGGAAACTGGCCGCGCCGCGCCGGGACGCCGTCTGGAACGAGGTCCCGGCCAGCAGCCTGGGACGGGGCGATCTGGTCCTGGTGGAAGCCGGGGACACCATTCCTTCCGACGGCGAGATCGTGGAGGGCATCGCCTCGGTGGACGAGTCCGCCATCACGGGCGAGAGCGCCCCGGTCATCCGCGAGGGCGGCGGCGATCGCAGCGCCGTCACCGGCGGCACGCGGCTGCTCTCGGACTGGCTGGTGGTCCGGGTGGCGGCCGATGCCGGCGAAACGTTTCTCGACCGCATGATTTCGCTGGTGGAAGGGGCCAAACGCCGCAAGACGCCGAACGAAATCGCCCTCAATATCCTGCTCGCCTCCCTGACCCTGATCTTTCTCGTGGTCTGCGTGACACTTCGGCCCATGTCGGCCTATGCCGTGGCCGCCTCCGGCCAGGGCCAGGCCGTGACCATCACCGCCCTGGCCGCGCTTTTCGTCTGCCTGGCCCCGACCACCATCGGCGGCCTCCTTTCGGCCATCGGCATCGCCGGCATGGACCGGCTGATCCAGGCCGGCGTCATCGCCACTTCGGGCCGGGCCGTGGAAGCCGCCGGCGATGTGGACGTGCTGCTCCTCGACAAAACCGGCACCATCACCCTTGGCAACCGGCAGGCCGCCGCCTTTTTGCCGGCCAGGGGCGTAAGCGAGCGGCAGCTGGCCGAGGTGGCCCAGCTTGCGTCCCTGGCCGACGAGACGCCCGAGGGCCGTTCCATCGTGGTCCTGGCCAAGGAGCGCTTCGGCATCCGTGGCCACGACCTGGGGGCGCTTGGCGCCGACTTTGTGCCGTTTACGGCCCAGACACGGCTGTCCGGCGTGGACCTGCCGGGACGGGCCATCCGCAAGGGCGCGGCCGATGCCGTCAAGGCCCTGGCCGAGGCCGCGGGCCACCGGCTGTCCGAGGAGATCGAGGGCGCCATCCACGAGGTGGCCAAATCCGGCGGCACGCCGCTGGTGGTGGCCGAAAACGGCCGGCCGCTCGGCGTGGTCTGGCTCAAGGACATCGTCAAGGGCGGCATCCGCGAGCGGTTTGCCGAGCTTCGGGCCATGGGCATCAAGACCATCATGGTCACGGGCGACAATCCGCTGACCGCCGCCGCCATCGCCGCCGAAGCCGGCGTGGACGACTTCCTGGCCGAGGCCACGCCCGAGGCCAAGCTCTCCCGCATCCGCCAGTACCAGGCCGAGGGGAAGATGGTGGCCATGACCGGCGACGGCACCAACGACGCCCCGGCCCTGGCCCAGGCCGACGTCGGCGTGGCCATGAATTCCGGGACCCAGGCGGCCAAGGAGGCCGGGAACATGGTGGACCTCGACTCCAACCCCACCAAGCTCCTGGAAGTGGTGGCCATCGGCAAGCAATTGCTGATGACGCGCGGGTCGCTTACCACCTTTTCCATCGCCAACGACATCGCCAAATACTTCGCCATCATCCCGGCCGTGTTCGTCGGCATCTACCCCCAACTGGCCGTGCTCGACGTCATGGGACTGGCCACGCCCAAATCGGCCGTGCTCTCGGCCGTGGTTTTCAATGCCCTCATCATCGTCTTTCTGATCCCCCTGGCCCTCAAGGGGGTCAAATACGTGCCGGTTCCGGCCGCGACGGCCCTGCGGCGCAATCTTCTCCTCTACGGGCTGGGGGGACTTGCCGTGCCCTTTGTCGGCATCAAATGCATCGACCTCGTTATCGCCGCCCTGGGCTGGGCCTAAAGGAGCCTTGTATGTTCACCAAGATTTACGAACAGTTGAAGCCCTCCTGCCTGATGTTCCTGTGGCTAAGCGTCCTGACCGGACTGGGCTATCCCCTGGTCGTGACCGTCCTCGGAACGGGGCTTTATCCCGCCCAGGCCCGGGGTTCCCTCCTGCGCCAAGACGGCGTCGTCCTGGGATCGGCCTGCATCGGCCAACCCTTTTCCTCGGACCGGTACTTTTGGGGACGGCCTTCGGCCACGGCTCCATTTCCAGGCAACGCGGCCAGCTCCTCCGGCTCCAACCTCGCACCCTCCAATCCGGCCCTGCGCGAGGCGGTCAGGGACCGGGCCGCCGCCCTCGGCAAGGACAATCCCGGCGGGGAGGTCCCCATGGATCTGGTCACGACCTCGGCCAGCGGCCTCGATCCCCACATCAGCCCCCAAGCCGCCGCCTGGCAGGTCGACCGGGTCGCCAAGGCCCGGGGACTGTCCCGCCAAGTGGTGGCCGATCTCGTCGCCCGTCACGCCGAGGGCCGTCTCTGGGGTTTTTGGGGAGAACCGCGCATAAACGTCCTGGGCCTGAACCTGGCCCTGGATGGCCTGGCCGGCTCGAAGTAGGGTGGCGGCATGCGCAACGAGGACAAACGCCCCGACCCGGATGCCCTGCTGGACATGGTGCAGCGCGAAGAGGAACGCGAGCGCCGTGGGCAGTTGCGCATCTTTCTCGGCATGGCCCCTGGCGTCGGCAAGACCTACGCCATGCTGGAAGCCGCACGCCTCAAGATGGCCGAAGGCATCGAACCGCTGGTCGGCGTCGTGGAGACCCATGGCCGCCAGGACACCGAGGCCCTTTTGTACGGCATGGCCGTGTTGCCCAAACGGCCTGTCGCGTACCGGGGGCATGTCCTTTCCGAGTTCGACCTGAATGCCGTCCTGGCCAGGCGTCCCGCCCTGGTCCTGGTCGACGAACTGGCCCACACCAACGCCCCCGGCTCCCGTCACCCCAAGCGGTGGCAGGATGTGGAAGAGCTGCTTGCGCATGGCCAAAACGTCTGGACGACGCTCAACGTCCAGCATCTGGAAAGCCTAAACGACATCGTGGCGCAAATCACCGGCGTGCGCGTGCGCGAGACCGTGCCGGACGCCGTCTTGGCCAAGGCCCAGTCCGTCATCCTGGTGGACCTGCCGCCCGAGGACCTGCGCCAGCGCCTGAAGGAAGGCAAGGTCTACCTGCCCCGGCAAGCCGAATGGGCCGGGGAGAACTTCTTCCGCCCGGGAAACCTGAACGCGCTTCGGGAACTGGCCCTGCGCCAGACCGCCAACCGGGTCAACACCGAGGTGCTCGTCTACCGCAAGGGCCATGCCATCGAAACCACCTGGCCCACGGCCGAACGCATCCTGGTCTGCGTCGGGCCCTCGCCCTCCTCGGCGACCCTGGTGCGGGCCGCCAAGCGCATGGCCGACAGCCTGCACGCCTCCTGGCACGCCCTGTTCATCCAGCAGCGGCCGGAAGGAAACCCGACCGCAAGAGCCCTGGCCAATCTGCATCTGGCCCAGGAACTGGGCGCCGAGACCCATGTCCTGACCGGGGCGGACGTGGCCAGGCTCATCGTCGGCTTCGCCAGACAGCACAACGTGACCCGGATCGTCATCGGCAAACCCTTGCGCCGCACCATGCTCGACATGTTCCGGGGCAGCCCGGTCGATCGGCTGGTACGCGAAAGCGGGGAAATCGATATCCACGTCATCAAAGGGCAGGACTCTCGGCGTCCTGCCTCGCGCAATCCCGGCGTCGTCCGAAAGCCCCGAGGCAAAGACCTGCTCGCGGCGCTTGGCATCGTGGGCGCGTGCACCGGGGCCTGCTTCGGCATGTACCCCTATTTCGAACTGGCCAACCTCATCATGGTCTATCTGGTCGGCGTCATGGCCGCCTCGGTCTGGCTGTCCCGGCCTGCCTCGCTCCTGACCTCGTTTGCCAGCGTCCTGGCCTTCGATTTCTGCTTCGTGCCGCCGCGGTTCAGCTTTTCGGTGACGGATATGGCCTATCTGGTCACGTTCGCCGTGATGTTCCTGGCGGCCCTGGTCGTGAGCAGCATGGCTTCCCGCATCAAGGCCCAGGCGGACAGCGCCGTCCAGTTGGAACGGCAGGCTTCGGAGTTGAGCGATTTCTCCCGGAGTCTGGCCACCACGCGCGGGGCCGGCAACCTCCTGCGGGTGGCCCGGGAACATATCGCCCGGGTCTTTGGCTGCACGGCTTTCACCCTGCTGCCGAACCCGGAAGGCAAGCTCGCCAACGCCTTTGTCTCCGAAACCGAGGAAACGCTTTCCGACAAGGATGTCGGCGTGGCCCAGTGGGTTTTCGACAACGGCAGGCCCGCCGGCCTCTCCACCCAGACCCTGGCCGAATCCGATGCCCTTTATCTGCCCCTGCCGGGGACAGAGGCGATTCTCGGCGTCATGGGTCTGCGCCCCGACGACCTGGCGACGGGCGAGGCCCTGGAACTCCCGGATCAACGCCGCCTGCTCGAGGCCGTGGTGCACCAGACGGCCCTGGCCCTGGATGTGGACCGCCTGGAAGAGAAGGCCAAGGCCACGCTGGTGGAGGCGGAACGGGAAAAACTGCGGGCCGCGCTCCTTTCCACCGTCACCCACGATTTCAAGACGCCGCTGGCCGCCATCGCCGGTTCCGCCGAAAGCCTCCTGGCCCTTGGCGAGGCCACGACAGCGACCGTCCGCCGTTCCCTGGAGGAAAATATCGTCGCCGAGGCTTCCCGCCTGGAACGGCTGGTGGACAATCTGCTGCGCATCGCCGCCCTGGAGTCCGGTTCCGTGGCGCCCGACATCAAGCCCATCCCCATCGAGGAAGTGGTGGGGAGCGCGCTGACCCGCCTGGAGGGACTGCTCGTCGGGCACGAGGTTCGCCTCGACATCCCGGATGACCTGCCGCCGATTCCCATGGACGAAGTCCTCATGGAACAGGTACTCATCAACCTGCTGGAAAACGCGGCCAAGCACACGCCGCCGGGGACGGAGATACGCGTTGGCGCAGCCGTGCGCGGCCGTCAGGCCCTTGTCACGGTCAGCGACACCGGTCCCGGCCTGCCCCCGGGCGACCCGGAAAAACTTTTCGAGCGCTTCCAGCGGGGCGACCGGGCGAGCGCCGCCGGCTATGGCCTGGGCCTGGCCATCTGCCGCGCCGTGGTCAAGGCGCACGGGGGCACGATCACGGCGGATCAGACCGGCGGGCAGACCGGAGCCGCATTCACCATCACCCTCCCTCTCCATGAGCACGAGCAAGAAAACCATCCTCATCGTTGACGACGAACCGCCCATCCGTCGTTTTCTGTCCCCCTTCCTGGAAGCCGAGGGGTACGCGGTCATCGAGGCCGGCTCGGGGCATGAGGCGCTTTCCCTGATCGCCTCCCACGGGCCGGACGTCATCCTTCTCGATCTGGGGCTGCCGGACATGGACGGCGAGGAGCTCTTGCGCACGCTGCCCGTGTGGCTTCGCGCCAAGGTCATCGTCCTGTCCGTCCGGTCGCGGGAGCGGGACAAGGTGACGGCTCTGGACCTCGGCGCTTCCGATTATCTCACCAAGCCCTTCAGCCTGGGCGAGCTGGCCGCGAGAATCCGGGTTTGCCTGCGGCGGGGAGGGAGCGACGGGGAGTCGCCGCCTTCCCGTTATACGTTCGGGGAACTGAGCCTCGACCTGGAGGCCCATGTGGCAAGCCTCAAGGGAGAGGACCTCCATCTGACTCCGACGGAGTTCAAGCTTCTGGCCTATCTGGCCCGCCATGCCGGCAAGGTGGTCACCCACAGCCAGCTGCTGCGGGAAGTCTGGGGGAAACAGAGCCAAGGGCAGGAACATTACGTCCGCATCCACATCCATAAGCTGCGGCAGAAAATTGAATCGGACCCGGCCCGCCCCCGCTATTTGCACACGGAAACAGGCATCGGGTATCGGCTCGTGGACTGACAACGCCCAGGCTTTTCACCGCTCGTTTCGAACGCGATTGCAAATAAAAAGGCCCGGCGACAAACCGGGCCTTTTCAAAAGGAAATTCGTGGGGTGACTGATGGGACTCGAACCCACGGCAACCAGGGCCACAACCTGGGACTCTACCAACTGAGCTACAGTCACCACTGGCGAACGAACGTCTTAGCCCCGGCATCCCCCCGCGTCAACAACTTTTTTGATTCCCTTGCCCATCAGGACGGCCCGGGCTATGGTCCGCCCCGCAAGCCCTTCTCCGGTTCTTGCCATTTCCACGCAAATCAGACAAGGATTCTACCATGGATACTCTCCTCATCCGGGGCGGTAAACCCCTTCGTGGCACCGTCCGCATCAGCGGCTCCAAAAACGCCGCCCTGCCCATTCTGCTCGCCGCCCCGCTTCTGACCAGGCAGGCGGTCATCGAGAACGTCCCCAGACTCCGCGACATCCATACCACGCTCAAACTTCTCGATATCCTCGGCTGCCCCTCGACCTTCACGGACAACACCGTCACCCTGGAGCCGAGCAAAAGCCTGAGTGCCGAGGCCCCCTACGACCTGGTGCGCACCATGCGGGCCTCTGTCCTGGTCCTGGGGCCGCTTTTGGCCCGCACCGGCCAGGCCCGGGTGGCCCTGCCCGGCGGCTGCGCCATCGGGGCCCGGCCCGTGGATCTGCACCTGACGGCCCTGGAAAAGATGGGCGCGACCTTCAACCTGGAGGCCGGCTACATCGAGGGCCGTTGCGACGGCCTTACCGGCGCGCACATCACCTTCGACTTTCCGACCGTCGGCGGCACGGAAAACCTCATTATGGCCGCGAGCCTGGCGAGTGGCGTCACGGTTCTCGAAAACGCGGCCCGCGAGCCCGAGGTGGCCGACCTGGCCGATTTCCTGAACGCCATGGGGGCCAGGATCACGGGCCACGGCACCTCGGTCATCACCATCGAGGGCGTGCCGCACCTCGGCGGCGGCAGCTACTCCGTTATGCCCGACCGGATCGAGGCGGCCACCTACATGATGGCCGCGGCCATCACCGACGGCGAACTGCGGCTCGAATGCTGCCCGTACATGGAACTCGACGCCGTGGTCTCGAAGCTGCGGGAAATGGGCGTCCATTTCGAGGCCACCAACGCCGGGGTGCTGGTGCGCCGGGGCGAGCAGCTCATCGGCGTGGACGTGGCCACCCAGCCCTATCCCGGCTTTCCCACCGACGTGCAGGCCCAGATCATGGCCCTTATGTGCGTGGCCATGGGCGCGGGGTCGATCCGCGAAACCATTTTCGAAAACCGCTTCATGCATGTCCAGGAGCTGGTGCGCCTGGGCGCGCAGATCCGCATCTCCGCGCAAAACGCGTTTATTCGAGGCGTCAAGGGGCTCACCGGCGCGCCGGTGATGGCCTCGGACCTGCGGGCCAGCGCTTCGCTGGTCCTGGCGGGTCTGGCGGCCCGGGGGGAGACGCTCATCCAGCGCGTCTACCACCTGGACCGGGGCTACGAGGCCGTGGAAGTCAAACTGCGTAACGTCGGGGCGGACATCGCACGCCTCGCCTGAGCAAGGAGGCCACCATGTCTGTGTCACGCGTCCTTGGCCGGCTCGTCCTTACCGCCGTCCTCGTCTGTCCGGCCGTGCCGGCCGGCGCGGTCGGGCTTTTCACCTGCGTGAACGCGGCCGGACAGCAGGTCTGCGTCGTGGACACCGGGACCCTGACCGATTTTTCGCCCTCCCAGCTGTGCAACGCCTCGTGCCCGCCCTGCGCCGGCCGGTGCGACGGGGCAAGGTATTATCCGCCCCAGGGCGGCCAGTGGGAACAGACCTGGCAGGGCGCGCCCGGCATCGGCGACAACAACATCCTGGTCCCTGGCGCGAGTCCCCAGGAGGACGCCCGGAGCATCGTGCGGGAAGGCCTGGCCACCCAGGTCCCGCCGCCGGCCGGCACCCCGTACCCGCAGCCCGGGACGACGTACCAACAGCCAGGCACACCGTACCCACAGCCGGGAACCACGTACCAGCAGCCCGGGTCCGCATATCCGCAACCCGGGACCACATACCAGCAACCGGGCACAGCCTACCCCCAGCCCGGCACGCCCTACCAGCAACCCGGGACCTACCAGCAGCAGCCCGGCACGGGCTACTGATCCCCCTGGGCGGACAGTAAAAGGCCGGGTCCTCGTCACCGAGGTCCCGGCCTTTCTTCTCGATCATCGATCATTCAGCGCCTCCGCCGCCAGGCCGAAAATGCCCGCCGGCGACTCGCCTCCCTCCCGGGAATCCAAAGGGGGCAATCCTTTTTGGCCGCCGGAGGCATTTTCCCTACCCCCCTAACAGGTGCAGGCGGGCTTGGGCATGGATTCCTCGGTAAAGGGCGACATGCGGCGCAGGGTCTCGATGATGCCCGGCAGCTTGTCGAGGACCAGGTCGATCTCGGCGTCCGTCGTATACCGCGAGAGGCTGAACCGGATCGAGCCGTGGGCAAAGGTGAAGGGCACGCCCATGGCCCGCAGCACATGGGACGGCTCGAGGCTCCCCGAGGTGCAGGCCGAGCCCGAACTGGCGCAGATGCCGTACTGGTCGAGCATGAGGAGGATGGCCTCCCCTTCCACGAACTTGAAGGCGATGCTCGAAGTGTTGGGCAGCCGGTGGCCGATGTCGCCGTTGATCTGGCTGTGGGGGATACTGGCCAGAAGTCCCGATTCCAGTCGGTCGCGCAGGGCCTTGACCGTGGAATTCTCGCTGGCCATGTTCGCCTTGGCCAGCTTCATGGCCGTGGCCAGGCCGATGATGCCGGCGGTATTTTCCGTGCCGGCCCGACGGCCCCGCTCCTGGTGGCCGCCGATCAGAAACGGCCGAAACGGCGTGCCTCGGCGCACGTAGAGGACGCCAACGCCCTTGGGGGCATGGAGTTTGTGGCCGGAAAGGACCAGCATGTCGACCGGAAGCTTTTCCAGATCGATGTCCACCTTGCCGACGGCCTGGACCGCGTCGGTGTGGAAAAGGACGCCGCGGGCCTTGCACAGGGCCGCGATCTCCGGGATGGGGAAGATCGTGCCGGTCTCGTTGTTGGCGTACATGACGGAGACAAGCGCCGTGTCCTTGCGGATGGCGCCTTTGAGCTCCTCGATGTCGAGCCGGCCGGACTCGTCCACCCCGAGCAGGGTGACTTCGTAGCCCTTCTCCTCCAGATGCTTGGCCAGGCTGAGGACCGCCGGGTGTTCCACCCGGGTGGTGATCAGGTGGCGCTTTTCCGGCTGGGCGGCCAGGGCGCTCAAAATGGCCGTGTTGTCGCCCTCGGAGCCGCAGGAAGTGAATATCAGTTCGTCGGCCCGGCAGCCGAGCACCTCGGCGATGTCGGTCCGGGCCTGTTTGAGCCGGATGCCGACCTGGCCGCCAAAGGTGTGCATGCTCGACGGATTGCCGTAAAGCTCCCCGAAAAAGGGCAGCATCTCTTCCAGGACTTCCGGAGCCACCATGGTGGTGGCGTTGTTGTCGAGATAGACCGGCTTCATCGGCCCGCCTCCTTGACCACGATCTCCGGCTCCACCAGTTCCCGCAGTCTGTTTTGGACGAATTCGGTCAGGGTCAGGTTGCTCTTGGGGCAGCCCTTGCAGGCCCCGCGCAGGGAGACGACGACCGTGTGGCCGTCGATGTCCACCAGTTCGATGTCGCCACCGTCCTTTTTGAGGTTGGGCCGGATCTCCTCCTCCATGACCTTGGTGACGAGCTTCATGCGCTCCAGGTTAGTGAGATTTTTCCCGGCCTGGGCCTCGGTAGCGGCGGCGGCCGGCGCGGCCTGGCCCAGTTCCTCGTCGAGGATGGCTTGCAGGCGTTCCTGGCAATCGCCGCAGCCGCCGCCGGCCTTGGTGAAGTCCGTGATCTCCTCGACGCTCGTGAGCTTGTTTTCCCGGATGGCCCGGCGGATCTGGCCGTCGTAGACGCCAAAGCACTTGCACACCAGTTCGCCTTCGGGCTCGGCCTGGGGGACCTTCTCGCCCAGGTAATTGGCCAGGGCCGCTTCCAGGGCCTCCTGGCCCATGACCGAGCAGTGCATCTTCTCCTTGGGCAGCCCGCCCAGGAATTCCGCGATATCCTTGTTGGTGAGCGCCTTGGCTTCCGCGATGGTCTTGCCCTTGAGGAGTTCGGTCAGGACCGAACTCGAGGCAATGGCCGAGGCACAGCCGAAGGTCTGGAAGGTCGCGTCCTCGATGACGCCGGCGTCGTTGATTTTGAGAAACAATTTGAGCGCATCGCCGCAGGCAAGCGACCCCACCTCGCCCACCGCATTGGCGCCCTCGAGGCTCCCCACGTTGCGGGGATGTAAAAAATGGTCCCTGACCTTATCGGTGTATTCCCACATGGTCTCCTCCGTATACCAAGGCTTGGCGCCCTTTCGCGCCCATCCAGTGTATGCCCCAACGCGGGCCGGGGAAAGGGGCGGCGGCCCTCTTTTTCATTCGAGCAACCCTCGGTTTCATACCATAATGAGAGGATTTCCCAAGTCAATCGCCTCCTTTACCCCAACCGGGCTCTGGGCTATGGATCGGCCAGGGAAATCCGTACGGTTTTCCCTGGCCAGGCGCCACTGCCGACGTCCGGGGCACGTGGGAAAAAAAGCGATGCGGCGGTCCGGTTTCCGTCGCGGAGAAACGCGATGTGGGAAAAAATCGGGCTCATCGCCCTGGCCGGCTCGGCCGGCACCCTGGCCCGCTACTGGCTCTCGGGGTTGGTCTACGACGTGTTCGGCCGGGATTTCCCCTGGGGCACGGCCGTGGTCAACATCCTCGGCTGTTTTCTCTTCGGCCTGGTCTTCGAGCTTGGCGAGGATCGGATGCTTTTGCGCACCGAGGCCCGGGCCGTGATCCTGACGGGATTCATGGGCGCCTTCACCACGTTTTCCACCTTCATTTTCGAAAGCGCCGGGTTTCTGGAAGACGGCCGCTATCTGCCGGCCCTGGCCAATGTGGCCTTCCAGACCGTCCTCGGCTTTGCCGCCCTTTTCGCCGGGCTCATGCTCGGCCGGATGCTGTAGCCGGACCCACGTCCGGCCCGGCGGCACCCAGCACCGACAAAACCGCCCCCGCCACAGGGGGCCGGAGGGAGTCCCCCTCCGCGGGAGCGTCCGGAACGGGCACCACCCTTCCGGCTCCCGGCTCCAGGGAGAACGCCATGGCGGAATTTACCGAGGTCGAGGTCCTGCGCGTCTATTGCGGTGAATCCGACCGCACCGACGGCCGGCCCGTCTACGAGGTCGTGGTCGAAGCGGCCAGGCGGCACGGCGCGGCCGGGGCCACGGTCCTTCGCGGGGTGCTCGGGTTCGGGGCCGGGAGCCTGCTCCACACGGCCAAGATTCTGCGCCTGTCCGAAGACCTGCCCATGATGGTCGAGATCGTGGACCGGCCCGAACGCGTCGAGGCCCTGCTCCCCCGCATCCAGGCCGTGACCAACGGCGGGCTCATCACCCGCCAACGCCTGTCCGCCCATTTCCACTGTCCGGTCCGGGTGCGCGACGTCATGGCCGTGGACGTGGCCTCGGTGTCCCCGACCGATCCTTTGCCCAAGGTCGTGGACCTGCTGCTCGCCCGGGGAGTCAAAGCCGTGCCGGTCATCGGCGAAAACGGCAAGGTGGCCGGCGTGGTCACGGGCGGGGATCTGCTCGCGCGCGGCGGCATGGACACCCGGCTTTCCCTGCAAAACATCCTGCCCGACGATGTCCGGGCCGGCGAACGGGCCCGGATGGCGGGCCTGACGGCCCGGGACGTCATGACTTCGCCGGCCGTGACCATCGGCGAGCGGGCCGGGCTTCGCGAGGCGGCCCAGGTCATGTCGCGAAAGGGGCTCAAGCGGCTGCCCGTGGTGGACGAGGCCGGGGAACTGATCGGCATCGTCAGCCGGGCCGACATCCTGCGCTCGGCTTCGGACTTGGCCCCGGCGGCCGAGGCCCTGCCCCGTTTCACGGCCGGGCTTTTCCAGCAGGCCCGGGACGTCATGTTCACCGACGTGCCGACGGCCGCCCCGGACACGCCCCTGCCGGAGGTGGTGGCCAGGCTCGTGGCCTCGCCGCTTAGGCGGGTGGTGGTCATCGACGCGGACCGGAAGGTGCGCGGCATCGTCCTTGACGGCGATCTCCTCGGCCGGTGCGGCCCGGAGCGCAAGCCCGGGCTTTTAAAGGCCCTGTTCTCGTTTGGCCGCGAGGAAGCGGCCTGCCCCATGGGCCGGGCTTCCGAGGTCATGCAGGCAAACGTCTACACCGTCTCCGAGGACACGCCGCTCATGGACGTCCTGCAACGGATGCTGACCACCCGGGCCAAGCGGCTGGTGGTGGTGGACGACGAGGGGAAGCTTCTGGGCATGGTGGACCGGGAGTCGCTGCTGCGGGTCATCGCCGGCGGCTAGTGTGGCCTTTTCCCTTTGCCATGGCGGCCGTTTCGGGGTAAGCCCCGGCACGCCGGGCCGTGGCCTGGCCCTGGCGGCGACGCCCCGGGCACAGCCCCCCTACAACACCACACAAGGAGCAACCCCATGGAACGCACCCTTTCCATCATCAAACCCGACGCCGTTTCCCGCAACCTGGCCGGAGCCATCCTCAAAATGATCCAGGACGCCGGCCTCAAGGTCGTGGCCATGAAGATGATCCAGCTTTCCAAGGCCGAGGCCGAGGGCTTTTACGCCGTGCACAAGGAACGTCCGTTTTTCGGCAGCCTCGTGGACTTCATGATCTCCGGCCCGGTGGTCGTCTCCATCCTGGAAGGCGACGACGCCATCGCCCGCTACCGCAAGCTCATGGGCGCGACCAACCCGGCCAATGCCGAGGAAGGCACCATCCGCAAGATCCACGCCCTGGACATCGAGAAGAACTCCGTCCACGGCTCCGACGCCCCGGAAACCGCCGCCTTCGAGACCTCCTACTTCTTCAGCAAACTGGAAATGGTGGGTTAGGGCCATGGCCGCGGTCATCGGATTTCTCGGCGCGGGGAACATGGGCACGGCCATCATCAAGGGCCTGGCCGGCGTTACCGGCGTGTCGGCCGTGGCCTACGATGTGGACGCGGCCAAGGTCGAGGCCCTGGCCGGGGACGGTCTGGCCACACGGGCCGAAACGCCCGAACTTCTGGGCAGACAGAGCGATTACGTCATTCTTTGCGTCAAGCCGCAGTACCTCGAGGCGGCCATGGACGCCCTGGCCCCGCACCTGCGGCCGGAGACGGTGGTCCTGTCCATCGTTGCCGGCGTGACCATGACCCGGCTGCGGGCCCTTGCCGGCGAGAACAATCCGGTGGTCCGGGTCATGCCCAACACCCCGGCCCTGGTCGGGGCGGGCCAGTTCGCCCTGTGCCTGGACGACCCGGCCCTGCCGGCGGAGAAAAAGGCCTTTGTCCGGGAACTCTTCGCCCGCCTCGGCCGGACCTACGTCCTGGAGGAAAAGCACTTCGACGCCTTCACGGGCCTGGCCGGTTCGGGCCCGGCCTACGTGCTCTACTTCATGGAGGCCCTGATCGAATCCGGCGTCCTCATGGGCTTTCCCCGGGAGGCGGCCACGGACATCGTTTCGGGGCTGATCGAGGGCACGGCCAAGCTGGCGGCCCAGTCCGGCATCCATCCGAGCATCCTTCGCGAGATGGTGACCTCGCCGGCCGGCACCACCATCGAAGCCCTCATGCACCTGGACCGGCAGGCCGTGCGGGCCTCGGTCATCGACGCCGTGGCCGCCTCGCGGGACCGTTCCAAGGCGCTTGGCGCGTAAGGACCTTTTCCTGGCCCAATGCGGTCGTAGCCTGCTGGCGCAACAATGGCGTACGCGTCCTTTCGTCCGTTCCCGAGCCCAGCCGGCCGTTCCCCGGATCGGTCCGGACTCGGCCATCAAAAAAGTCCCTGCCTGAAAACCTCAGGCAGGGACTTTTCTTGCCGGCGCGGCACTAGGCCGGTTTGACCACATTGGTGGCCTTGGGCCCCCGTTCGCCGTCGATAATTTCGAAATTGACGATTTCCCCTTCGCGCAAGGTGCGGAAGCCCTCGCCCTCGATGGACGAATAATGGACAAAAACGTCATCCTGGCCCTCGCGCATGATGAAACCGTAGCCCTTCTTGTCGCTGAACCATTTGACCGTGCCTTCAAAGCCCATACGTCTGCCCTCCTGAAAAAATCGTACTTTATCAGGTAGCATTTCGACCTTGAATGCGTCAACGAAAAATCATATTCGCATCGCCGGACTGACCATTGCCTGGCCGGGCCGGCCGTGCAACAACCGCCACGGCCGCAACCGTCACAACGGCCACAGGAAAGGCGCCAGATTGCATACCGCCATCATTATTATGGCAACCATAATCCCTGCAACAAGGACCAGCCTGTCAAGCGCCGCGAACCGTTTTGCATTCCAGGGCCGGCCGACGGGACCCAGGGCCGGCTTGTCCACCAGTACGCCACCGTAGACCGTGGGACCGCCCATGCCGGCGTTGCAAAGCCAGGCGGCGGCGGCCATGGGCCAGCCGGCATTGGGGCTGGCGCTTTTCCGGGCGTCCCGGGCCATGGCCCCAAAGGTGCCGCCTGCCTCCATCCGGAGCAGCCGGGCGGCCAGCCACAGGCCAAGGGCCGTCAGCCGGGCCGGCACAAAGGCCAGGACGTCGTCGGCCCGGGCCCCGAACCAGCCGAGCCGGCCGTGGCGGGGGGTGCGGTAGCCCCACATGGAGTCGGCGGTGCTGACGGCCTTGTACGCCCATAGGCCGGCCGGCCCGCCAACGGCCAACCAGAAGAGCGGAGCCACGAAGGCGTCGTTGGCGTTCTCGGCCACGGACTCGGCCACAGCCCGCCACAGACCGGCGGCGTTCTCGGCCGCGACATCGCGGCTGACCAGCCCGGCCACGACCGGCCTGGCCGCTGCGACGTCCCCGGCTTCGAGCAGCCGGGCCGCCCGCCGGCCCTCGCGCAACAGCCCGCCCAGGGCCAGGCCGGCGTAGGCGAAATAGAGCCCCACAAGCCCGCCCACGGCCGGCAGACGGGTGGCCAGCCAAACGACGCCGACACTCGTGGAGGCCACGGCCACGACGCAGGCCGCGCCGAACGGCCGGGTGCGCCGGCCCAGGCGATCGGCCAGGACGTCCAGGCCGGCATAGGCCGCGCCCTGCCACCGCACCGGATGGGGCAGCCACAGCGGATCGCCGAAGACCAGATCCAAGAGCACGGCCAGAATCAGAAGCACGGTGGTGTCCATGCGGTTCCCGGAATGGATGCAGGGTTTGGTCGCGAAGTGGCGGCCGGAGACGCCGGCTGTCCGGGGACGGAGAAGGCAACCCGACTGTCCGGCGGTCCGCCGCTACCGGGGCGGGACAGCCGGCGGGCGGCCGAGCTTTTTGGCGTAGCGGTCCAGTTCGCTGAGGACACAGCCGCAGTACGGCTGGCGGTAGAGGCCCCATGCCTTGGACAGGGCCACGCCCTCGTCCCACAAGACCCGGAAGTCCTCATACAGAAACGGCAGGCCCGTGGCCTCGGCCCGGGCCTCGCCCTGGGCCTTGATGCCCGCGTGGTCCTGGTACCGGCTGTAGAGGAGCGTCGTCGTAAAGGCGTCGCAGCCAAGCGTTCGGGCCGTGGCCGCCGTCCGGCCCAGACGCTCGTCCGTGCACGGGCCGCACCGGCCCTGCGGGTCGGCCAGGGACCGCCGCAGGTGCGGGAGGGGCTCGTAGTCGTCGTACAGGACTTCCATCTCCAGCCGGGCCGCGGCTGCGGCCAGGGCGTCGCGGCGGCGCAGGTACTCGGCCGCCGGCTGGATGTTGGGATTGTAAAAGAGGCCGGTCACGAGCCAACCGGCCTCCTTCAAGCGCAACACCGGAGCCAGGGCGCAGGGCCCGCAGCAGATATGGAGCAGGACCCGGGCAGCCATGGCGTTACAAGGCGGTGATGACGATCTTCTTCTTGAACTCCTCTTCCAGGGCCGACAGCCGCGCCCGCTTGGAGTTGAGGAGATAGAGGGCCAGCTCTTCGGACACCTTGGCCGTGACGCACTCCAGGCCGGAGTCCTTGCGCATCTGGCGGTAGATATCCTTGAGCACGGTGAGCGCCTGCCACTCGTGGTTGCGGCGCTGTCCCGATCCCCGGCAGTGGGGACAGGTTTCGGAAGTGATGGAGAGGGCCGAGGACCCGAGGCGCTGGCGCACGATCTCCAGGAGCCCGAAACGGGAGACGCGGCCGACGTCGGTGCGGGCCCGGTCGTTTTTGAAGGCGGCGCGCAGGGTCTTTTCCACCTCGGCCACGTGCTTGCGGTCCTTCATCTCGATGAAATCGATGACCACCTGGCCGCCGATGTCGCGAAGGCGCAGCTGCCTCGCCACTTCCTCGGCCGCCTCCACGTTGGTCTTGAGCGCCATCTCGCGGAAATTCGATTCCCCGCCGATCTTGCCGGAGTTGATGTCCACGGCGGTCAGGGCCTCGGTATGGTCAAAGGCCAGGACGCCGCCGCTTGGCAGGGTGACCTCGCGGCCATAGAGCTGCTCGATCTGCTTGCGCAGGTTGAACCGGTCCCACAAGGGCGTGTCCATGTCGGTGTGCTGTTTGACGATGCCGGGACGACGCGGATAGACGAGCGTGGCCATTTCCGCCACCCGGCCGGCGGTCTCGGGCTCGTCCACCCAGATCTCGCCCACGTCGTCGGTCAGATAATCCCGCACGGCCCGGGAGGACAGGTCGAGTTCCTGGTAGATGAGGCTTGGCGTCTCGGCCGTGGTGCCGCGCTGGCGCACGTCCTTCCACAGGCGCTTTAAATACGACAGGTCGCGCTCAAGGGACGTCTTGGACTGGGACAGGGCGGCGGTGCGCACGATGATGCCAAGCCCCTCTTCGAGCTTGAGCCCGGCGATGGCTTCCTTGAGGCGCTTGCGCTCGGCCTCGTCCTCGATCTTTCGCGACACGCCCCGCTGCTCCCGGCCCGGGGTCAGGACGAAATAGCGGCCCGGCAGGGACAGGTAGGTGGTCAGGAACGCGCCCTTGTGCCCGGTCGGCTCCTTGACCACCTGGACGAGGAGTTCCTGGTTTTTCTTGAGCGCCTTCTGGATGGGCGGATATTTGGGCCGGCGGTCGCCGCCGTGGACGATCTGGTAGTATTCCGGATGGACCTCGTCGATCTGCAAAAAGCCGTTGCGTTCCGCCCCGTAGTTGATGAAGGCGGCCTGCAGGGCGGGATCGATGTTGTGGATCTTGCCCTTGTAGATATGGCCGCGCGTCTTGGCCTGGTGGACCATCTCCACGTAGTATTCCAGCAGCAGGCCGTCCTCGGCCACGGCCACCTCGACCTGCTCTCCGGGCAGCACGCTTATAAACATCTTCTGCTTGCGCTTCTTGCCTCTGGTCATCGTCATAAAGCTCCCTGACTCCGGGACCGGGTCCCGGGGCGAAATTTGTTTTCCGGTCACCCGGAATAAAAAATGTCCTGGCCCGACCGCTCCCGCCGGACCGCACCGGTCCGCAGAAGGGCGTCAAGGGCCGATTGGATGCGCGGGGCCGGCTGGCCAAGGGCCGTGGCCAGTCCCGCCGCCGTCTGCGGACGGCGGGCTACGGATGCGGCGATACGGGCCGCGAGGTCTGCATCCGTGAGCCCGGGGTCGCGCGGAGCCCGGGCGGCGCCGTCTCCCAAAAGGCCGGCCGGACCGTGGCCGTCGCCGCTGGGGGCCCAAGGCCCGGGCCGGGCGGCGCCGAGAGCCTCCCGAAAACGGGCCAGGACGTCGCCGGCGACGGCCTTGGCCCCGGGATAGGCGCCGGGCCGGGACAGGGTGACGACATCCACGCGGGTGGGCGCGAGTTCGCGGCAAAATTCCCGCAACAGCCCCAGATTTTCCGCGGAGTCGTTTTGTCCGGCCACAAGGAGGATTTCGAGAAAGATCGATCCGGCGAAACCGCCCCGAAAATCGAGCAGTCCCTGGCGGATGGCGTCCAGGCCGAGGGTTTGGTGGGGCCGGTTCAGGCGTTGGTACTCGGCCGCGACCAATGTGTCCATGGAGGGCAGCACGATGTCGGCCCCGGAAAGGGCCGACCGGACGTCCGGATCGGACAGCAGGCTCGAATTGGTGAGCACCGCCACCGGGACGTTGGGGAAAAGTTCCCTGGCTCCGGCGATGATCTCGCCGCAGTCGGTGTTGAGGCACGGTTCGCCGAGGCCGCCGAGGGTGACCGCGTCCGGAAGGCCGTGTCCGGCCGCTTTCCAGTCCGCCAGTTCGCCAAGGATGCGCCGGGCCGGTACATACGGTTTGCGGGCCGTGGTCAGGGCCTCGGTCACGCCCGCCTCGCAATAGAGGCAGTCAAACGTGCAAATCCTGGCGCCAAGCAGGTCAAGACCCAGCGACAGACCGAGGCGGCCCGATGCCACCGGGCCGAAAACGTGGCGTGTGGAGTCCGTGGCGCGATCCTCCTTGTCGCGTCTACTTGACAGGTCCGCCCCCTCCGTGCTCAAGGGCCGTCGACGCATCGAGCAAACCGGGGTGCCATGTGAAACAGGGCGATTTGATACTTCTGGTCTCTCCCAAGGGCAAGCGATATCTGCGGCGTTTCGAGCCGGATATGGTCCTGCACACGCACGAAGGCATGATTCGCTTCGCGGATGTGGAGCAGGCCGGTTGCGGCGGTGCGGTCACCACCCACCTCGGCCACCTGTTCCGGATCCTGCGCCCCTCCACCTACGACCTGGTCAAGGGCGTCAAACGCTCGACCCAGATCATGTACCCCAAGGAGATCGGGTATGTCCTGCTCAAATTGGGCATCGGCCCGGGCGTGCGGGTCATCGAGGCCGGCAGCGGCTCGGGCGGCCTGACCCTGGCCCTGGCCTGGCACGTGGGCGCGACGGGCCGGGTCTACACCTTCGAGCGCCGGCCGGAATTTTTCGCCCTGTCCGGCGAAAACCTAGAGGCGGTCGGGCTTTTGGATCAGGTCAGCCGGTTCAACCATGACATCGCCACGGGTTTTTACCCCGAGGAGTACGTGGCCGGCGACCCGCTGCGCGATCCCTCGGACGCCGACGCCCTGTTTCTGGATGTCCGCACCCCCTGGGATTACCTCGAAAGCGCGGCCCGGGTCGTGCGCCCGGGGGCCCCGGTCGGCTTTCTCCTGCCCACGGTCAACCAGATCAGCGAGCTGCTGGCGGCCATGGAAGAGTCCCCGTTCGAGGACGTGGAAGTCCTGGAAATCCTGGTGCGCCGCTACAAGCCCGTGCCCGAGCGGCTACGGCCCGAGGACCGGATGGTGGCCCACACCGGCTTTCTGGTCTTCGCCCGCCACGGGGGCCTGGCCGCCTACACCCGGCCGGCCCCCCTGCCCCCGGCCCCGGACCTGGACCTGCTGGACCAGCCCTGCGGCGACACCCCGGCCCCGGAGGAAGAGTCTTCTCCGAATTCCGGCCAATCCGATTGACCTCGGCGGGGCCAGCGTCTAAGAAACCTACCATGCCCCTCAATGCGCCGCGCACGGAACTGCCCCAGACCTTCAAGCGACTTCTCGACCCGCTGACGTCGCTGCTTGGCATCCCGGTTTCCGTCTCGGCCGCCGCTGACGCGCCCCTCTGGCCGGATCCGGGGCGCGAGGCGCATGACATCCTGCACCGCGAGTTTCCCGAATACGGCCCCTGCCCCATACTGGCCGACCCGGACGCCATTCCCCTCGACGGCACGGCGCCGTCGGCCGTCTGCCCCCTGGGGCTGACCGTGCGCCGCTTCGCCCTGCCCCTTGGCGACGACGGGACGGGCCTCCTGACCCTTGGCCCCTATTTCATGTGCCCCGACGATCGGGAAGCGCTTGCCGGCCGCTCGGTCGCCGCCGACGCCGCCCTGACGCTCATTCCCTGCGTGCCCGCCGACAAGCACACCCTGCTCAAAAAATTTTGCGAGGAGTTTTCCTCCTTTGCCGGCATGGCCGTCCGGGCCGGCGCGGCCAAGGAGATCTTCCTGGCCAACATGAGCCATGAACTGCGCACGCCCTTAAACGGCATCATGGGCATGCTGAGCCTCCTGCTCCAGGGGGAGCTGGCCTCGCGGCAGCGCCAGTTCCTGGAGCTGGCCATGGAGGCGTCCAACCAGCTGCTCGGCGTGGTCAACGACCTCTTGGAACTGACCAATATCTCCATGGGCCGCCTGGAGCTGGCCGAAGTCCCGTTTCGGCTGCGCCAGGGACTGTCCGGGCTGCTGACCGCCTGCGCCGAGGACGCCACCCGCCGCGGCCTGGCCTTCACGGCGGCCATCGACGACGAGGTGCCCGATGTCCTGGTGGGCGACCTGGCCAGGCTGCGCCAGATCCTCCTCAACATCATCGGCAACGCCATCAAATTCACGGAGAAAGGCGCCGTCTCGGTCCACGTCTCCCTCGGGAATTGCCCGCCACGGCAAAACGCCTCCACCCTGCGCTTTTGCGTGCGCGATACCGGCGTCGGCATTCCCCCGGACAAGCATGGCCACATTTTCGAACGGTTCGCCATTGGCGAGGATTTCCTCAACAAACGCTACGCCAAAACCGGGCTTGGCCTTTCCATCTCCAAGGAGATCGTGGAAAAAATGGGTGGGGCCATGCGCCTTGAAAGCGTCCAGGGCCAGGGAAGCGCTTTTTCCTTCACAGCCGTCTTCCGCCACGGCGACGTCCTGTCCCGCCCGGACACCGCCCCCTCCGGGGGGGGCACGCCCTATGCCTGCCAGGGAGCGGTCGTTGCCTACGCCGAGGACGAGCCCGTCAGCCAGCTGCTCGTGCGGCGCATCCTGGAAGACCGGGGCTATCTCCCGATCCTGGCCGATTCCGGGGAAAAGCTCCTGGAGATCCTCCGGACCCAGCCCGTGGACCTTGTGCTCATGGATATCCAGATGCCGGGCATCTGCGGCCTGGAAACCACCGCCCGCATCCGGGCCGGCGACATCCCCTGCGTGGCGCCGGACATCCCCATCGTGGGGCTGACCGCCTTTGCCACGGTCGAGGACCGCAAACTCGGGCTGGCCTCCGGCATGACCGACTACATCACCAAGCCCGTCACCCGCCAGGTGCTCCTGCATGTTCTCGAACGCGCCCTGACGGGACGCCGGCTGACAAGCGACTTGAAATCCCTGCCGGCCTAGGCTATAAGGCCTCTCTTTTTCCCGCCACGGGATTTCGCCTCCAAAGGAGACCCGTCATGACCCGTAAGGACCGCACCGAGGGCATCTACTCCCGCCGGGAAGTGCTCGACGAATCCGAACGCCGGCAGTATTACCAGATCCAGATCAAGGATCTGCTGTCCTACGCCTACCGGTATTCCGAGGACGTCAAGAAACGCTTTGACCGCGCACA
This sequence comes from Solidesulfovibrio carbinoliphilus subsp. oakridgensis, assembly GCF_000177215.2. Lineage (NCBI taxonomy): Bacteria > Pseudomonadati > Thermodesulfobacteriota > Desulfovibrionia > Desulfovibrionales > Desulfovibrionaceae > Solidesulfovibrio > Solidesulfovibrio carbinoliphilus. Next base: position 1,265,206 of record NZ_CM001368.1, read on the forward strand.
GTTCCAGGCCTCGAAGTTCAAGACCCTCTCGGACCTCAAGCACATACCCATTCTCAAAAAGAAGGAACTCATCTTTCTGCAGTCCATGGGTCCGCGCCTGGGAGGGCTTCTCACCAAGGACATGGGCGAATTGCGCCGCATCTTCCTGTCCCCCGGCCCCATCTTCGATCCCGAAGACCGCGAGGAAGACTACTGGGGTTGGACCGAAGGCTTCTATGCCTGCGGCTTCCGCTCCGGCGACCTCGTGCAGGTGACCTTCAACTACCACCTGACCCCGGCCGGCCTCATGTTCGAGGAGCCGCTCAAAAACCTCGGCTGCGCCGTGGTTCCGGCCGGCCCCGGCAACTCGGCCACCCAGCTCGAAATCATGCAGAAGCTGCGGGCCACGGGCTACGTCGGCACCCCGAGCTACCTCATGCACCTGGCCCAGAAGGGCGAGGAGATGGGGCTTAACCTGCGCAAAGACCTGTACATGGAAGTGGCCTTTGTCACGGGCGAGAAGTTTTCCGAAAAGCTTCGGACCAACCTCGAAAAGAAATTCGACATCATCATGCGCCAGGGCTACGGCACGGCCGATGTCGGATGCGTGGGCTACGAGTGTTTCCACAAGACCGGGCTGCACATCGCCAACCGGGCCTTTGTGGAAATCTGCCACCCGGACACGGGCATTCCGCTCAAGGACGGGGAAGTCGGCGAGATCGTGGTCACGGCCTTTAACAAGACCTATCCGTTGATCCGCCTTGCCACCGGCGACCTGTCCTACATCGAGCGCGCCCCCTGCCCCTGCGGCCGGACCTCGCCGCGCCTTGGGTCCATCGTCGGCCGGGTCGACACCACCGCCCGCATCAAGGGCATGTTCGTCTACCCGCACCAGGTCGAGCAGGTCATCACCCGGTTCGAAGAGATCAAACGGTGGCAGATCGAGGTCACCAACCCGGGCGGCATCGACGAGATGAACCTCATCGTCGAGGCCTCGAACTTCAAGCGGGAGGAAGACCTGCTCCACAAGTTCCGGGAGAAGATCAAGCTGCGTCCGGGCCTGACCGTGGTCGCCCCCGGCACCCTGCCGCCCCAGATCCGTCCCATCGAGGACAAGCGCAAGTGGGATTAGCGGAAGACGGGAAGATGCCTCCGGCGGCCGGGGGGAATCATCCCCCCCGACCCCCCTGGACCGGCCAGGGCGCGGGACTTCCCCGCGTCCTGGCCGGTTTGTTCCTGGCCGGAAGCCTCGTTGCCGGCCTTGGTGGCTGCGCCCCGCGCCAGACGGCCGATCCGGCCGCCATGGCGGCCCCCCGGATCTCGCCGGAAGCCTTGCTCGCCCCGGCCGGCGGGCCGGTCGCGGCCGCGGCCTTTGCCTCGGGCCTGGCCCGGGCCGACTACATCCTCCTTGGCGAGGAGCATCCCAACCCCTGCGACCATCTGGCCCAGGCCGGGGTCCTGCGCCGCCTGGTCGCCGCCGGCGTGCGTCCGGCCGTCGGCTTCGAGATGGTGCCCGCCGATTACCAGGATGTGCTCGACGCGTTCAACGCCGGCAAGCTTTCGGTCGCCGACCTGCCCCACGCCCTGTCCTGGAAAAAGACCTGGGGCTATGATTTCGCGCTCTACGCGCCCATTTTCGAGACCGCCCGGGAGTACGGCCTGCCGGTCTTCGCCCTGAACGCGCCGTCCGGCCTGGCCCGGAAGGTCGGCCGCGTCGGCCTCGAAGGGCTCACGCCCACCGAACGGGCCGCGCTTCCGGGCGCCATCCTGCCGCCGGCCCCGGCCCAGGTCGAGGAGCTGCGGGAACTGTTCGCCCAGCATGCGGCCATGCTCGAAAAGGCGGCCAAGGCTCCGGCCGACCGCGACCGGCTGGCCGATTTCCTGGCCGTCCAGTCGCTGTGGGACACGCAGATGGCCGCCCGGGCCTTCCTCGCCCGGGCCCGGACCGGCCGGCCGGTGGTGGTCATCGCCGGCGGCGGCCATGTGGAGCGGGGTTTCGGCATCGCCCGCCGTCTGGCCGTCTTTGATCCCAAGGCCCGGGTCGAGACCGTCATGCCCTGGCGCGGCGGCGAAAACCCGGATCCGGCCCAGGCCGGAACCTTTTACGCCTGTCCGGCCGTCCACAAAAGCCGGCTCGGCATGACCCTGTCCCACGAGGCCCCGGCGCCGGGCCAGCCGGCCCAGGCGCTCCTGGTCACGGCCGTGGCCCCCGGCTCTCCGGCCGCCGCCGCCGGCCTCCTGGCCGGGGACGCGGTCACCGCCGCCGGCAGCCACGCGGCGTCGAGCCTCGGCGTGCTCCACACCGCGGCCGTGGAGGCGGCCCAGGCGGGAACGCCGCTCGCTCTGACCGTCTTCCGGGCCGGTGAGACCCTGACGCTCTCCATCCCTCTGGCCATGCCCGCGACCTCGAAGAAGTAGCCATGCCCGAACTGCCCGAGGTGGAAACCATTGCCCGGGCCCTGGCTCCAGGGCTCGTCGGCCGCGTGGTCGTCGGCATCGAGGCCCCGGACCGCAAGGTCCTGGCCGCGCCCAAAACCCGGGCCGCCTGGGCCAGGGCCGCGGCCGGCCGCACCGTCACCGCCGTCTCCCGCCGGGCCAAGCTCCTGCTCGTCCACCTCGGCCCCGCCCCTGCCCCCGGCTCCCTCCCCGGGGCTCCGGACCTCGACGAAGACACGCTCCTTTTCGCCTTTCACTTGAAGATGACCGGCCGCTTCCACATCGCCCCCACCGACGCCCCGCCGCCGGCCTACGCCCGGCTGCTCGTGCGCCTGGACGACGGCCAGTCCCTGGTTTTTTCCGACATGCGCCGCTTCGGCACGGCCCGCCTCCTCACGCCCCAGGCGCTTTCCGACTGGCCCTTTTACGCCACCCTCGGCCCCGAGCCCTGGGACATGACGCCGGAGGCCTTCGAGGCCGCCCTCTCCCGGCGCACCACCCGGATAAAAGCGGTCCTCCTCGACCAGACGGTCATGGCCGGCATCGGCAACATCTACGCCGACGAGTCCCTCTTTGCCGCCGGCATCCGGCCGGACACGCCGGCCAAATCCCTTTCCGCCGGACAGCGGCAAAAGCTCCTGGCCGCCGTCCAGGCCGTCATCGGGCGGGCCATCGCGGCCGGCGGCAGCACCATCCGCGACTACCGGACCCCGGACGGGGTCGAAGGCGGCTTCCAGCACCAGTTCACGGTCTACGGCAAGGCCGGCGAGCCGTGTCCGGGCTGCCGGGCGGTCCTTGTTGCGGCCAAGGTGGCCGGCCGCACCTCCACCTTTTGCCCCCATTGCCAAAAGTAAGGAAAAGGGGCAGGTCCGGGCGGGATCGCTCCGGCCGGCTCCCGCGTCCGGGGACCAAGCCAATATCGACTTTGCGGTCGGCCCTGCATGGGGCCGCCATGACGACAATATTCAACGATACCCATTGAAAGTTTTTAGGGGAGGGAGGGGTGTGGGGAGGGACCCTGTTTTCAAAAAGGGGGTTCCCTCCCCACATTCCCACAGACCACACCTATGTCGCAGCATGTGAGACAGATCGCCAAGGACGCCTCCATTGTCGGGGGCGCGACCTTGCTCTCAAGGCTCCTCGGTTTTTTCCGGGACATGATCCTGGCCTACGTCCTTGGCACCGGCATCGCGGCCGACGCCTTTTACGTGGCCTACCGCCTGCCGAACATGATGCGCCGGCTTTTCGCCGAGGGCTCCATGACCATGGCCTTTGTGCCGGTTTTTTCCAGGCTGCGGGAAGAAGAGGGCGATGAGCGGGCCTTTGCCATGCCGCGCGCGGCCCTGGTCTGGCTGCTCATGATTCTGGGCGTGCTGACGACGCTCGCCATCGTTTTCGCCCGGCCGCTGACATTGCTCATCACGCCCGGGTTCGCGGATGACCCCAAACTTTTCGAACTGACGGTGGAACTGACGCGCATCGTCTTCCCCTACATCATCGAGATCTCGGTCGTCGCCTTGTGCATGGGCGTGCTCAATTCCTACGGGCATTTCCTGGCCCCGGCCCTGGCCACCTCCGAGCTCAACACCATCATCATCATCGGCGCGGGCGTGGCCTGGCTCTTTCACCTCGACGTGGCCCACACCCTGGCCTGGGCCGTGGTCGTCGGCGGCTTTGGCCAGGTGCTCATGCAGCAGCCGCAGATGCGCAAATTCGGCTTCACCTGGCGCGGGCCCTGGTCGCTTCGGGACAAGGGCGTGGCCCGGATGGGCAAGCTCATGGTGCCGACGGCCTTTGGAGCGGCCGTCTACCAGCTCAACATCGTCATCGGCACGCTCCTCGCCTCCTACCTGCCGACCGGCAGCATCTCCTACCTCTACTACGCCGACCGGCTGGTCCAGTTTCCCCTCGGCGTCTTCGGGGTGGCCGTCGGCACGGTGGCCCTGCCGGGTCTGGCCAAGCTCGCCGCCTCGGGCAAGACCGGCGAATTCACCGATACGCTCAACGCCTCCCTGCGCCTGACCCTTTTCATCTGCCTGCCGGCCACGGCCGGGCTCATCGCCCTGGCCGACCCCATGGTGCGGGTCCTTTTCGGCCGGGGGGCCTTCGGGGCCGACGCCATTGCGGCCACGGCCGGGGCCCTCGTGGCCTACGGCGCGGGGCTGCCGGCCTTCGCCTGCGTGCGGCCGCTCTACGCCGCCTACTTCGCCCTCTCCGACACCCGCACCCCGGCCGTGACCGCGGCCGCCTGCCTGATGGTCTACGTCGTCGCGGGCCTGGCCCTCATGGGGTCCACGGCCCATGTGGGACTGGCCCTGGCCACCTCCATCTCCTCCTGGTTCAACGTCCTGGTCCTTGGCTTCGTTCTGCGCAAGAAGCTCGGCGGCTCGTGGTTCGCGCCCGGCCGCACCACCCTCTGGGGCGCGATCCTGAGCCTTGGCGTCGGCATCGGCGCCTATGCCACGGCCGGCCATCCTTACCCGGCCCTGGCCGGCATCGCGGTGTGGGCCGTGGCCTACATGGCCCTGGCCTCCCTCTTTCGGGTCGAGGAGGCCCGGATGCTGACGGACTTCGTCTGCCGCCGGCTGCGACGGCGCAAGGGGCAGGCCTGACCGGAATTGTTTTGGCGGTCCGCCCTTGCGCAGGCAGGCGGGCATCGGCTATCCTTTTCCAAGGTCTGCCTATACCGCCCACGCGTTCGGAAGCGGCCAGGACCGCGGCGGCCCCGGCCGTCCGCCCCGGCAGCCGCGACAGGACCGGCGGACCCCTCACGTCCCTGAGTCGGCCATGAGGATATTCCCATGTTGCAGCCTGACGCCCCCGCTTCTCCGAAAGGCGAGGCCCGTTTCCGTCTGATGGCGGAATCCCTGGAATTATTGACGCACGTCGCCCAGAGCCTGGCTGCGGCCCATGATCTGGAATCCATCATGCGCATCGTGCGCACCGCTGCCCGACAGCTGGCCGGATCGGACGGAGCCACCTTTGTTCTGCGCGACGGCGACAAGTGCTATTACGCGGACGAGGAAGCCATCGAGCCCTTGTGGAAGGGCCAGCGGTTTCCGTTGGAACAGTGCATCAGCGGCTGGGTCATGCTCAACAAGATGTCGACCGTCATCGAAGACATCTATGCCGATGCCCGTATCCCGGCCGACGCCTATCGGCCGACGTTCGTCAAATCCCTGGTCATGGTGCCGGTCAACCGCCAGGCGCCCATCGGCGCCATCGGCAACTACTGGGCCACCAGACACGTGCCGGGGCCCGATCAGGTCGAACTGCTGCAATCGCTGGCCGACCTTGTTTCCGTGGCCATCGAAAACGCCTACCTCTACGACGCACTCAAGACCCGGGCTGCGGAACTGGCCATCCAGAAAGAGGCGGCCGAACAGGCCAGCCGGGCCAAAACCGAGTTTTTGGCCAATATGAGCCACGAAATCCGCACGCCGCTCAACGGCATCTTCGGCATGATCCAGCTGATCGACAACAGCAATCTGGACGAGTATCAAAAAGAATATCTCGTGGCCGCCAAGCATTCCTGCAAGCGCCTGACCAGCCTCCTGTCCCACATCCTCGATCTCTCGAGCATCGAATCCGGGAAATTCAGCCTGCGGGAAAACACCTTCTCCCTGTCCGACATCAAGGAATCGGTGCGGGAGCTTTTTGCCATCGAATCCGCGCGCAAAAAACTTTTGTTCCAATTCAACCTGGATCTTCGGCTTCCCTCCCGGGTCATCGGCGACGAAGCGCGCGTGCTGCAGATTCTTTTCAACCTGGCCGGCAACGCCATCAAGTTCACCGAGAGCGGTTCGGTCCGCATCGACGCCTGCGAACTGCCGCGACACGATCCCGACGCCTGCCGGGTTCTCTTTACCATTGAGGATTCCGGCATCGGCATCCCGGACCAGTTGCAAAAGGAAATCTTCGATCCGTTCGTCCAGGCGGAAGGCGCCTACAAGCGCCGGTTTCAGGGCGCGGGCCTCGGCCTGGCCATTGTCCGCAAGCTGGTGCGCCTGCTGGGAGGGACCCTGGCGGTCGACTCCGTGGAGGGGGAGGGAACGACCTTTTACCTGTCCTTGCCGTTTCGGTTGCCGCCAAGCGCCGGCCAGTCCGCCGATGCGGCGCCCGCATCCGACAGGGACTTCCCGCAGACCAAGGGCCATATCCTTTTTGTCGAAGACGACGCCGTCAATGCGCTGAGCGGGAAAAGCCTCCTGCGCACCGCCGGCTTTTCACTGGATCTGGCCATGGATGGCCGGGAAGCCCTGGAACTTCTCAGGCAAAAGCATTTTGACCTCATCTTGATGGATATCCAACTGCCGGTTCTGGACGGCGTCGAAGCGACGCGCGTCATTCGCAGTGCCAAGGAATTCGAATCCCAATCCCGTGTTCCGATCATTGCCATGACCGCGTATGCCATGGCCGGGGATCGGGAAAAATTTCTGAAGGCCGGGTTTGACGCCTATCTGTCCAAACCCTTCACCATGGAAGAGCTGAACGATACCATCCTGAATTTTATCGTTAAAAAGCAGTAGCCCAACCCTCGCCGGGGCAGGCCCGGGTGACGCGCTCGTCGCCGGAGACTCCGGGACGGCAAGCGGCAGGGGCAGTCCGTGGCATGGAAACCGGGAAAAACCCTCAAGATCAGGCATGTTGCCCTCCCCGCAGGCCGGTCCCGGTCAGGCGGGCCTATTCGTAGGGATAGGTCGTGCCCTCGAATTCCTTGGCCCGGGGGTTGGGGTATTTCCCTTCGGCCGTGATCCGGGACAGGCCCTTGGAGCGGTCCGTCCAGGTCGTGTGCAACAGGTGCTCCGATTTATGCCCCAGGGGATGCTCCAGGTAGCCCTTATAGAGGGCTTGGACCTGGGCGTTGTCCTGGGAGGCCCGGACCTTGAACTTCCCGTCCGCGCCGTAGACCCCGCCAATCCGGTCCTGCATGTATTCCTTGAGCTGCTTGGCCGCGGCCAGGGCCTTGCCCGTGAAGCGAAGACCCATAAGCGCCCCGCCGGAGAGCACGCAGGCGGCCTTGACGAATCCCCGCCGGGTGAAGTGGACAATCGACATGGACCGCCTCCTTAGGCTTTGTTTTCGTTGTACAAGGCCAGACGATTTTTCATGGACGCATAGAACCGGGACACGCGCCTGTCCATGGCCTCAAGGACGCCAGGCATGATCGGCTGTCCGCCGCCCATGACGCAGCCGCCGGGGCAGGCCATGAATTCGATGAAGTGATACGGCGACTTGCCGGCCTTGACCTGCTCGCAGACCTCCTTGAAGCGTTTGGCCCCGTGGACCACCGCCACCTTGACGTCCGTGCCTCCCACGTCGACGGTCGCTTCCTTGAAGCCGGCCAGGCCGCGCACGGCCTTGAAGTCCCAGCTTTCCGGCTGTTTGTTCGTCACGGCCTGGTAGGCGAAGCGCAGGGCGGCCTCCATGACGCCGCCGGTCACCCCGAAGATGGTGGCCCCGCCGGTGGACTCGCCCATGACCTTGTCGCGCGCGCCTTCGGGCATGGCCTTGAGGTCGATGCCGGCTTTTTTGAGCATGTAGGCCAATTCCCGGGTGTTGATGGTGGCGTCGATGTCGCGAAAGCCGCTGGAATCGTTTTCGGGCCGCAGGCCTTCGTATTTTTTGGCCGTGCAGGGCATGATGGACACGGTATAGACCTTGGCCGGATCGTATTTCGCCTTCTCGGCTCCGTAGGTCTTGGCCAGGGACCCCATCATGCCGATGGGGGACTTGCAGGAGGAGAAATGGGGCAGGAGCTCCGGGTAGAAGGTCTCGGCGTATTTCTGCCAGCCCGGACAGCAGGAGGTGAACTGAGGCAGGGGCTTGTCGCTTTTTTTGGTCAGCCGAGCCAGGAATTCCGAACCCTCCTCCCAGATGGTCACATCGGCCGCGAACTCGTTGTCCCAGACGTTGCTGCAGCCGAGCTTTTGCAGGGCGGCCAGCATCTTTTCCGTGGTCACGGCGCCGACCGGCAGGCCGAAGGCGTCGCCCAGGGCGTAGCGCACGGCCGGAGCGGGCATGGCCACGACCTGGACGTTTTTATCCTTGAGCCTGGCTTCGATCTCCGGGACCCAGGACTGCTCCTCGTAGATGGCCCCCTGGGGGCAATGGGTGAGACACTGGCCGCAGTGGATGCAGGCTTCGGGCGCAACGATCTTGTGCGGTTCGCCCATTTCCCCGACAATGGCCCCGGTCGGGCAGTAGGACAGGCAGGCGTCGCAGCCGATGCATTTGCTTTCGTCCACCTGCACGAAAAAAAGCTTGTCCAGGTCCGCGCCCGGAGCGGGTGTCCGCTGTTCGTAAAAAATCTTCTCCATCTCGATTCTGCTCATCACAATTTCCTCCAGGGTTGTTTGCACACGCGACCAGATGCCCTTGCGTATTCCCTGCGCCCCCTCCTTTCCCGTTGTCCCGGATGATGCGCCCGTGACGGCCGGCTTCCCTTGGCGGTGGACGGCCAGGGAACCCGGCCCCCGATGCGCCCCGGCCGGCCGTCAGACGATGCCGTCGAGGTCCGGCAGGGCATACAGCCCGGGCTTGATTCCCATCCGTTTCGTTGCCGCGGCGCATTGCGCGAGATGGTCGAGAATTGTTTCAACCACGCTCCGCAAGGCTTTTCTGGCGGAGGAGGAAAGCCCGACGCCGTGAGTCGTCTCGACTTCGACCAACACCAGCAGCAAGGATTCGGGGAGCGAACCGCTCAGTTCCAGGCGTTCCAGGCTATCCACGAGCGAACGCAGGCCGCAGGGCTCTTCCGGAATGCCGCGCAGGTGTCTGCGCAGCCGGTCCAGGCCCCAGGCACGGATGGTCCCGGGCTTTTTCCCAAGCCGAACGCCAGTGACGATCACCCCCGCAGCGGCCTGGCCCAACATCGGCAGCAGGCTGTGATAGGCCCCGGCCAGGCAGGCCAACCCGACGTCCCGGCCGGCCAGGGGGCCAAGATCCGCTTTGGCCAGGAGGTCCAAGGCGTAAAGTCCAATGCCGAAATCCCCCCCGCACAGGTTGCCGCAGCCGACCACGACCATGGCCGGCGCGGCGGATCGTGCCGCTTCAGGCTGCCACTCAATCCGGCATTCGCACACGTGTGCTCCTTGTGCCGCGCTCCCGACGGCCATGCTTGTCCACGGTTATGGTGATTGAAATTAAAAAATTATGACTATTTGAATATTATTTAAATAAATGTGTCACGAAAAAGACACCTATACCGCAGGCGAAAAAAACGCAAGGCCAAGGGGCTGTCACACTTGCGGAGAAACGCCAAAAAGCCGCCGTCGCACGACAGGCGGGAACCGCCAGCCTCCCTATCGGACGCGGCGCCGCCGCCTCGCTCATCGTCCCCAAGCCCCTCCGCCGGGGAAAAATCGATGAAATCCTGGAAGCAAAACGCCTGATGAAATCCTGGAAGCCCAACGCTTGTGGATTTACCGAGGCCTGGCCGACTGGCGCGAGCGCAACCCCGCCCGAATAAGCCGCGAGTTCGTCAACGGCGAGTTGGGCCTCCTGCTCGACTGCCGCCGTGCTCAATTTCCATTGGAAGTGCCTAATGGCCCCGCTCAAAGTGCTCGACGACCTCGTAGTCCACGAACTCGCCCACCGAATACATCCCAGGCATACGGTGGAATTCTGGAGTTCGGTTGACAGGATTTTGCCGGATTATCGGGAACGAAGGGATTGGCTGCGAGACAATGGATCATTGATGGCCATCAAATAAGGACATATTACTGGGTCAAAAACTATTTTAACACGTCTTGTTCAATTTGGCGCAAACACTGTCCTCCTTTCCAGCTTCGCTGAGACTTGTTAAAAGATAACATGTTCCAAGAAAATATCAGATCGCCAAACAGGTTGACAAATAAACCCAAATAATAAATAACTTGGACATTATTCCACAAAGATACAATCGCCTTTGTCAATTAAAATAATCGACAAGCAATATACGCCACCCCCAGTTCATCTGCTGATTTCATTTGCACAACATCTTTTTCAAGACCAAGCACGAATTTTCGTTGTTTTGAACGAAATTTCACGCTTGGTTTCATTATTTCGTTGCCCTGCCCTTAGCAACCGACACCTTTGCGCAGATTGCCATTTAACAAATTGATATAATTGATAATACAAGAAAACAATCGAATGGCATGCATCTTGCCAAAACAAATCCAATACAACATCCCATGACCAGAGAGAGACTTCTCTGATCTTCAGGAAAAAATTGGCCTAAATCGAAAGCAGGCAACGTGCGTAGGACAATTCTCCGGCATAATGCCAACAAATCTTGCCGGCTTGAAACATTGAACAGACGGGAGCCGAACGCCATGACAGACATCAGTCAGGAATTGCACGTCATAAACGTTGGTCTTGAAGGGTTCTACACAGAACTTCAAGAACAGAACGTACCCACGGTGCAAGTGGACTGGCGACCGCCGGCCGGCGGCGATGTGGCGCTTATCGACAAGCTGGCCAGGCTGCAGACGCCGGAAGTGGAGGAGGCCAACGCCAAAACCATCTCCCGCATCAGAGACAGCCGGCCGATGTGGATCGACGTGCAGCCGGCACTGGCGGCCATACCGGGCATGGAAGGCAACGCCCTGCTGCATTCCGGACCGCCTATCGACTTTGGCGACATGTGCGACCCCCAGCAGCGCGCCGTGGAAGCCGCCGCCATCTTCGAAGGCTGGGCTGTCGACCGCGAGGGCCTTCTCGCGAAACTCCGCTCCGGCGACATCCGCCTGCGCCCCAACTACGCCTACGGCAGCGTCGGGGCCATGTGCGGCGTCATCTCGCCCTCCATGCAGGTCATCGTTACCGAGAACGCCCCCTACGGCAACCGCTCGTGGTCCACGTTCAACGAAGGCAAGGGCAACGTCATCTGGATGGGGACCTACGACAAAGGAACCATCGAACGGCTGCGCTGGATGCGCGACGTGCTGGCCCCGAGTCTGCGCGCCGCACTACGCACCCGCAACGAAGGGCTCGACATCTTTAAGATCATCGCCGAGGGCACGCTTATGGGCGATGAAGTCCATGCCCGCAGCGCCGCCTGCACCTTGCTGCTGTTGCGCGAGCTGACTCCCATGCTCCTCAACGCCGGCGTGAAACGCGACGTCATTACCCGCATCGTGGAATTTATCAGCCAAAACAACCACTCGTTCCTGAGCCTGACGCTCACCGCCTGCAAAACCGCCTGCGACGCCGCCCACGGCATCCCCCATTCCACCGTGGTCACGGCAATGAGCCGCAACGGCGTCAATTTCGCTCTGCGCGTGGGCGGCATGAAGGACGACTGGTTCATCGCCCCGACAGCCCCCATGGACGAGGCCATCTACTATTCCGGCTACGGTCCGGACGACGCCGCCGGCGACATCGGCGACAGCGCCATCGTGGAGACCGCCGGCCTTGGCGGCATGATCATCGGCGCGGCCCCGAGCATCAGCTCCTTTGTGGGCGGCTCCATGGGACACTCCCGCCAGGCCATGGCCGCCATGCGCTCCATCTGCGCCGGAGACAATCCGGCCTTTGCCCCAGGTGCGGTGGACTTCACCCCGGCCCCCTTGGGCATCGACATTCGCAAGGTGGTGCGCCTGGGCTTTACCCCCATCATCGACACAGGCGTGCTCCACAAAGCCTCGGGCGTGGGCCAGATCGGCACCGGCATCGCCCGCGCGCCCATGGCGGCCTTCATCAAGGCGCTGCGCGCCATGCCTCTCCCGGCTTGAGTCCGACGGACCACCTTCCCACCAGCCCAGGAGCAAGAACATGACCAAACCCATTGCCGTGGTGGCCTTCGGCGGCAACGCCATCTTGGACGCCGGAGACGACGGCTCGTTCACCACCCAGCTCGAAAAGGCCAAGGCGGCCTGCCGGCAGATGCTCGCCATCCTGCACCAGGGCTATCAGCTTATTTTGGTGCACGGAAACGGTCCGCAGGTCGGCAACCTGCTCATCCAGTTCGAAAAGGCCAGCGACGTCATTCCCGTCCCCCCCCTCGACGTGGCCGTGGCCACGTCCCAGGGCCTGCTCGGCCACATGCTCGAAATCAGCATGCGCACGGTCCTGGAAGAGGACCGGATGCAGCGCGAGGTGGCGACCGTGCTGACCCAGGTGGTCGTCAGCCGCGACGACCCGGCTTTTGCCCAGCCCACCAAGCCCATCGGCCCCTTTTACAGCCGGGAGCAGGCCGAACACTACCGGCAAACCGAAGGCTGGCACGTGGTCGAGGACTCCGGACGGGGCTGGCGGCGGGTGGTCTGCTCGCCCCTGCCGCGCAAGGTGCTGGAACTCAATACCATCAAATACCTCGCCGAAAACGACACCGTGGTCATTGCCTGCGGCGGCGGCGGCATCCCGGTCAACTACCTCACCGACAGCGTGGTCGGCACCGACGGCGTCATCGACAAGGACGCCACAGCCGCCCTGCTCGCCTACAACATTGGCGCGGAACGTTTCATCATCCTCACCGGCGTGCCCCAGGTCTGCCTGGACTACGGCAAGCCGACCGAGCGAACCGTGGACGCCATGACCGTGGCCGAGGCACGGTCATGGCTGGAGGCCGGCCAGTTTCCGTCCGGCAGCATGGGGCCCAAGATCCGAAGCGCTGTGGAATACGTGGAAAAAGGCGGCGCGGAAGCCATCATCACCTCCCAGGACAACATTGTCGCGGCCATGCAGCAATCCGGAACCTGCACCAGGATCGTCAAATAGGACGCCCAAACCACCAACGAGGCACGCCCATGCTCTTGCAAGCCACCGTTCGCAAAAATCAGTACCAGGACTCGGTCCGTCTCATGCAGATTTCCCGGCAGGCCAGCCAGCTTCCCGGCGTCGGCAAAGTGCTGGCCCTGCTTGGCACGGACAGCAATAAGAAGGTGCTGGCCGATCTCGGACTCATGGACGACGTCGTTGCCGCTGCCACGGCCAACGATCTGGTCATCTGCGTGGAGGCCGAAAACGCCGAAGCCGTGGCCGCCGCCCTGGCCGACGTGGACGGAAGGCTGCGTTCCGTGGCCGCCGCCGGCCCGGCCGAAGCAAATCCGAAGTCGCTGGAGGAGGCCGTGGCACGCCTGTCGGGAGCCAACTTCGCCATGATCTCGCTGCCCGGCCAACTCGCCAAGCTCGACGTGGTCACGGCCCTGGAGCAGGGCCTTCACGTCATGCTCTTTTCCGACAACATCTCCCTGGCCGACGAAGCTGAGCTCAAGGCCCTGGCCGCGAAAAAAGGCCTGCTCCTCATGGGGCCGGACTGCGGCACGGCGATCATAAACGGCGTGGCCCTGGCCCTGGCCAACGTGGTGCGGCGTGGCGAGATTGGCCTGGCCGCCGCCTCGGGCACCGGCATCCAGGAGGTGACCTGCCTCATCGACCGTTTCGGCGGCGGCGTCTCCCACGCCATCGGCGTCGGCGGACGCGACCTCAAAAAGGAAGTCGGCGGAACCATGATGCGCCAGGCCATCCGCATCCTGGCCGCCGATCCGGCCACCAAGACCCTGGTTGTCCTGTCCAAGCCCGGCGCTCCCGAGGTCATGGAAACCGTGCTGGACGAAGCCCGGCAAAGCGGGCTTCGCGTGGTGACCTGCCTCCTTGGCGGTGACGCGTCCGCCGCGCCCGAAGGCATGGTCTGCGTCTCCACCCTGGAAGAGGCCGCCTTCGCCGCCCTGGACCGCGACCTGCCGCCGCTGGCCATTCCCCCGGGCCTTCGGGAACGCGCCGCCGCGCTGTCGTCTGGCCGCCAGTATCTGCGCGGCCTCTACAGCGGCGGCACACTGTGCTACGAAACCCTGTTCCTGCTCAAGGACGACCTGGACATCCAGTCCAACGTGGCGATCAAGCCCGAACTCAAGCTCGGCTATCCGGTCAAAGGCACGGGACACTGCTGCGTGGACCTCGGCGAGGACGAGTTCACCCAGGGCCGGCCCCACCCCATCATCGACCTCTCCTTGCGCCTGGAACGGCTGGCCGAGGAAATGGCCGACCCCAGCGTCAAGGTCGTTCTCCTCGACTTGGTCCTCGGCTACGGCGCCCACCGCAACCCGGCGGCCGAACTGGCCGAGGCCATCGCCGCCGCAAGCCAGGCCCGGCCCGACGGCGGCCCCGTCGTGCTGGTCCATGTCTGCGGCACGCAGGCCGACCCCCAGGATCTCCAGGCCCAGGAAAAGCTCCTGGCCGAGGTCGGGGCCTTCCTTTTCCCCACCAACGCCCAGGCCGCCAAGGCCGCCAGGGCCATTGTCGCGGGCGAACTGTAAGCCAGCGCCGAACGGCCCGGCGACGGCGTCGCCGGGCCATGGAGACTCCCGCCATGACGTATCAGGAAGCCGTCCAACAGGCCTTTGGCGAGGCCGCAACCTTCGACCCCGAAATTCTTCGCAGTTACGACCATGACCTCGGCGAAATGCCCCGCCCGCTCATGGCGCTGATTTCGCACCGCCCCCATACCGTGGTCGTGCCCCGCACGGCCGCCGATGCGGCCAAGGCCCTCGCAATCGCCGACCGCTACGACGTCCCGGTCACCCCGCGAGGCCAAGCCTCGTCGGGTTACGGCGGGGCGATACCCAGCCAGGGCGGGATGGTCCTCGACCTGTGCGGCCTAAACCGCGTCCTGGCCGTGGACCCTATCGCCGGAACCGCGGATGTGGAGCCCGGCGTGGTCTGGGAGGAACTTTCCCGCGCCTTGGCCGGACATGGCCTGGACAACCGCGTCTGTCCGACCAGCGCCCCGTCCTCCACCGTCGGCGGCTGGTTCGCCATGGGCGGTGTCGGCATCGGCAGCCTGCGCTACGGCGACATCCGCGACAATGTCCTGGAAATCGACGTGGCCGGCCTGGATGGGACCATCCACACCCACGCCGGAACTGAAATGGAAGCCTTCCACCAGACCTGCGGCGCGCTTGGCGTCATCACCCGGCTGCGTCTGGTCTGCCGGCCGGCCGAAGCGCTTACCCCTTTGGCCGTGGGCCTGCCCGACGCCGCAAGCGCCGTCCGGTTTTTGGAATTGCTGCAACCATGGCCGGCGGCCTATTCGGCCAGCCTACTCTCGGCCGGCTACTGTGCCATGCGCGCGGCGGCCGAGGGACATGCCCCGGCCGCCCTGTCGGGCTATGTCGTCTCCCTGGCTGTCGCGGGTCCTGGGGATCACGCCGCCGAGGCCGCTCGCCTGGCCGCGCGCTGCGGCGGCGCACTGCTTGACGTGGCCACAGGCCAGGCCGAATGGGACGGCCGGTACTATCCCATGCGCATCCGCCGCGTCGGCCCATCGGCCCTGGTCGGGGAGTTCTACGTCCCCTTGGCCGGCTTCGCCCCGGCCATGGCGGCACTCTCCAGGGCGTTGCGGCGCGACGCCCTGGGCGTTGAGGCCTTTGCCGTGCGCGGAGGCCGTCTGGCCGTGCTGGTTTATCTCCTCGACGACGCCGGTTCGCTGCTCTACCCCCTGCGCATGGCCAAGGCCATGGTCCCCCTGCGCCTGTCCCGGCGTTTCGGCGGCGCGCCCTATGCCACGGGCATGTGGTTTTCCGCCCTGGCCGAGGCCGCCTTCGGCCGGGAAAAGCTGGCCCGGGTCCGTCGGCTCAAGACCGAGCGCGACCCCCGCGAACTGCTCAACCCCGGGAATCTCGGCGGCCCCTGGCTCCCCCTGCTCCCGTGCCTGAGCCTTTCGCGACTGATTGTCTGGGCCACGGCCTGCATGGGCCCCCTGGCCGCCCTTTTCCCCTCCCCGCGCCATCGTTCCTCATAAGCCCGGAGCACCTCATGAGCACTCGCGAGCATGCCGGCATTGTCCGGGAACTGGACCGCATTGTAGCCACCTGCGCCCGCTGCGGCTTTTGCAAGGTCGCCTGCCCCACCTTTCCCTTTGGCGGCGGCTTTGAAACCTTCTCCCCGCGCGCCAAGGCCTATTTCCTCCGGGAGTATCTGGCCGGGCGCGAGGCGCTTTCCCCGGCTTGGGTCGACCGTTTCTACCGCTGCACCACCTGCGAACGTTGCCAGACCGTTTGCCAGACGGCCATTCCCTTGGTGGAACTCTGGGAGACCGTGCGGGCCGACATCGTGCGCCAGGGGCTTGGCCCCATGCCGGCCCACAAAAAGCTGCGCGCCTTGGCCGAGGCTCACGGCAACCCCTACGGCGAACCGGCCGCCAAGCAGTCCCAGTGGCTTTTGCCCGAGCACGCCCCCACGAACCGGGCCGAAATCCTCATCTTCGGCGGCTGCACCGCGTCCTACCGGATGCCGGCCATGCTCCAGACCGGCGTGACCATCCTCACCCGACTGGGCATCCCCTACGCCTATGCCGGCGGCGACGAACACTGCTGCGCCAGCCCCCTGCTGCGCACGGGCCAGCTCGACATCGCATCGGAGCTTATCGGCAAGAATCTCGATCTGTTCGCCCGCACCGGAGCCACGACCATCGTCACCCCCTGCGGGGGCTGCTCCAAGACGCTCAAACACGACTACCCGGTCTACGCCCGCAAGCTCGGCAAGCCTTTCATGGCCACGGTGCGACACTTCTCTGAAATCTACGCGGAGCTGCTGGGCTGCGGCCGCTTGCAGCCGCGCGTCCCAGTCAACATGACGGTCACGTTTCACGACCCCTGCCATGTGGGCCGTTCCCAAGGGCTTTTCAACGAACCACGCGCCATCCTGGCCGCCATCCCGGGCTTGAACCTCGTCGAAATGCCGCGCAGCCGCGAAGCGTCCCGGTGTTGCGGCGCCGGTGGCGGGGTCAAGGCCAACTATCCGCAAATGGCGGCGGCCATCGCCCGGGAACGCCTGGAAGAGGCCGTGGCCACCGGCGCCGACACGTTGGCGACCATGTGTCCGTTTTGCCAGGCCAGCTTCGCCCAGGCCATCAAGGAGACCGGCGCGCCCATCGGTCTTTGCGGCCTGGAGGAACTGCTGCTGGCCTCCCTGGAGGCCTGATATGGCCGTCGGGATCGCGGGCGAGCGGGTGGTTCCGGCCCCGGGCGCAAGCCTTCGGGGCCGGGTGTGGGCCGTGTTTCAACGAAGCATCCACGTGGCTCTGGGCGATGGCTTCCTGACCTTGGGCAACCCGGACCTGCCGCCCCATCCCTACTCCATCCTCTGGGACGGCTATCCGGGCGGCTTCGTCCCAGGACAGACGGTCACGGTCACGGACGACGGCGTTTTCACGGACGACCGCAGACTCGTCGCCCTGGCCGGCCTGGCCCGCTTCCGGCCGGCCCTGGAACATCCCCGGCCGGCCGGATTTCGTTCGATCCGTCACGCCCTGGCCGCCAGCCGCCAAGCCGCCGCCGTCCTGCCCGACAAGGGGGGCTTTCATACCCTGTTCCTCCAGCGTCCGAGGCCTGCTCCCTCGGACGTCGCCTGTCGTCTGCCCGGGGCTTTCGCCGACCTGGGTGGCAGGCTTTACCTCCGGATTGCCGAAGCCTTGCGCCAGCGCCGCCTGGAAGACCTTGGGCAGGCCGCCCGTGCCATGGCCGGCCTGGGCATCGGCCTGACGCCGTCCGGAGACGATTTTCTAGCCGGTATGCTGGCGGCGTCGCGCTTTCATGGGTTGAGCCTGGGCCGGCCGGTCTTGAGCCAGGTAACGCTGACGACACTCGCGCTCGACTGCGCGGCCCGCACCACGGCCTTTTCCGGCTTCCTCCTGCGCTGCGCCGCCGAGGGCCAGGTGGCTGGCCCGGTTGGCGACTGGCTGGAAGCGGTCCATGCCGGCGACGCCGACCGGGCCGCAATCGCCGTAGGAGCCCTGGCCTGCATCGGACACGCCAGCGGCCTGGACACCCTGATGGGCCTTATTTTGGTCATGGATATCTGCCTGGGAGAACGCGCATGGATCGAAGCCTGACCCTGGCCGCCCTGGCCGACGCCCTGCGGCGTGCGGAAGTCTTCCGCAACAAGTGCCGCATCCGGCCCATGGTCGCGCTTTTCGGCGGCCAGGAACAGGCGGCGGGCATCCGCAACGGCGACGATGCCGCCGCCATCCCCGACGGCGACGGCTTCCTGCTTTTGGCCGCTGAGGGCATCGTGGACTCCCTGGTGCGCCGTAACCCCTATCTGGCCGGACGCTGCGCCGTCTTGGCCAACATCAATGATATATACGCCATGGGCGGCCGGCCCCTGGCCATGGTGGACGTGGTCGGAACCCCCGACGAGGCCACGGCCCGGGAGATCTGCCGGGGCATGCGCGACGCCGCCGCCCGCTACCGGGTTCCCGTCGTCGGCGGCCATCTCCTGCGCACGGCCTTCGACCACTCGGCCTCCATGGCCATCCTCGGAAGGGCCAAGACCTGCCTCACGAGCTTCGACGCCCGCCCCGGCGACAGCTTGGTGCTGGCGACGCGCCCAAACGGCGCCTGGCTTGGCGACCTGGGGTTTTGGAACGCCACGCTGCCCGAGGACGACGCCACCCTCATAGCCCATCTCGAACTCTTGCCCGCCTGCGCCGAGGCCGGACTGGCCCGGGCCGGCAAGGACGTCAGCATGGCCGGCCTGGCCGGCACGGCGCTGATGCTGGCCGAATCCTCCGGCGTGGGCTGCCGCCTCGACGTCGACGCCCTGTCCCCGCCGCCCGGCGCGCCGCTCACCCCGTGGCTGCTGGCGTTTATGTCCTACGGCTTCCTGCTGGCCGTGGCTCCGGACAAGCTCGACGCCGTCGTCGCCCTTTTCACGGCCGGCGGCGTACGGACTGTTCCCGTGGGCGAGGTCTGCCGGGAACGACAGGTCTGGCTGACCCGGGGCGAAGAGCGGGAGCTGTTGTGGGATCTGGAAACGACGCCCTTTGTCGGAGGCGCGCCGTGACGCGCCAGGAACCCGATTGGGGCGAAGGCAGCCGTTTCTATCTGCCAAACGAGGACGCCGGCGTGGTGCGGGCCGCCTTGCGACGGTTGCGCCGCCGGCCGAGACGCCCGGTCTTCGTCGGCGGCTCGGGCATGGCCCTTCTGGAAGGGGCCCGCACCTTGCCGCACCTGGAAAGCGCCGTCTACGTCGATGTGGCCGCCTTCCAGTTCGAATACTTCCGGCTGCTGCTACGCGCCGTGGCATGCAGCCAGGGCCCTGGAGAACTGCGGTCCTGGTTCGCCCGGACCGTCGTTCCTGAATTGCACCGCCATCAGTCCGGGCGGGGGCGGTCTTACGCCCCGGATCAAATCCTGGCCGCCATGCAGCATCTGTTCGGTCTCGATTTCTTTTTCGATGCGGCGGCCTTTGGCCAGGCGAGAGCCATCCTTGGCCGCGTGGTGGCCGTGCGGTCGGGCATCGGGGCTTACTTGGCCGCCGCGCCGGTCAACCACGACTTCATCTATCTGAGCAACGTGCCGGATTATCTCGTCCCGAACGATCTGGCCGCCCTTTTCGCTGCCTGCCGCCGCCACAAGGCGGCGGTCTATCTCCTGGCCACCAGCGCCTGTCCGGACCGGGCCGTCCTGGCCAGCGCCTGGCAAACCGCCGGGTATCGCCCTCACGAAGCCTCGGCGCGCCTGGACGCCGCCAATCGCGGCCTGGGCTCCCCCTATCTGGAGCGTCCCTGGAACCGCCCAGGAACCATTCACCTCCTGTTGCCCACGTCGTAAAGGAGCACCCACATGATTCGTCCCAGCCTCGCGCTTGCCTTTCGCCTGACGGCGGCGATCCTGGCCGTCTGCCTCGTCCTTGCCGCCGCCCCTGCCCCGGCCGGTCCGTCGGCCGCAGACAGTCAGCCGGTTCGGCTGGCCTACCTGCAAAACGACCTGCACCATCTGGCTTTGTGGATCGCCCTGGACAAGGGGTTTTTTTCCGAGGAAGGCCTGCCCGTGGAGGTGGCAGGCATCTTCCGTTCCGGCCCGGAACTCATGACCGCTTTCGGCGCGGGCGAACTCGACGCCGCCTATGTGGGCCAAGCCCCGGCCACCATCGCCGCCGTGCGCGGTACGGCCCGGATCAAGGTCCTGGCCCAGGCCAACACCGAGGGTTCAGCCCTGGTCGGCTCCAAGGCCCTGGCCGAAGGCAAGGTCCCGCGTCCGACCCTGGCCATCCCGGGCCATGGTGGCGTGCAGGAACTCCTCCTGCAAAAGGCCCTGCCCACTTTGGGTCTGTCCGCCGACGGCGTGGAGCTCGTGGTGGTGAGTCCACCGGAAATGCTGCCGGCGCTCCAATCCGGCCAGATCGACGGCTTCATCGCCTGGGAGCCCTATCCGGCGCGGGCCGTCCTTCAAGCCATTGGCACGACGATTGCTAATTCAACCGCCATCTGGGCCGGCCATCCCTGTTGCGTGCTCGCCGCCGCCGATGATCTCATCGACAAGCGGCCGGCCGTCGCCAGGAGCCTTATCCGCGCCCATGGCAAGGCAACCCGATACATCGCCGACCATCCCGAGGAGGCTTTGGCTGTGGCCGTAAAATATACAGGCATGGACGAGGATGTGGCGCGCCGAGCTATGGCCCATGTCACCTACGTCGAAACGCCGAGCCTGGTCGGCGAGGAAGAGTACGTCCGCTTCCTCATCACCCGGGGCGTCATCAAGGTCGAGGACGCCGCAGCCTTCACCCGGAGCTTCATTGACCTGCCCACCCGGGAGGCTGCGGCCCGATGATGCTGTCCCCGCTGGTCTCCGCCCTGGCCGTGGCAGGCGTCTGGCAGGCCGTGTGCCAGACGGGGCTGGTTCCGCCGGCCCTGCTCGCCTCCCCGGCCGCAGTGGGCCTGGCCCTGGTCGACTTGTGCCGGACCGGGATGCCGCCCGGCCGCACCCTGCCGATGCATGCCTGGATGAGCCTGACCCGGGTGTTGGTCGGCACGGGCTTGGCCGTGGTCCTGGGGGCGCCGGTCGGGCTGGCCCTCGGGGCCAGCCCCCGGCTGCGGGGGGGGTTCATGCCGCTGGTCGACTTCATCCGCCCCATCCCTCCCTTGGCCTGGGTTCCCCTGGCTATCCTGTGGTTGGGGCTCGGCCTGGCCTCCGCAGCGGCGCTCATTTTCCTGGGCGCTTTTTTCCCCGTGGTGCTGGCCACCTGTTCCGGCGTGCGGGCGGTGGACCGATCCTATGTGGAGGCAGTGCGCATCCTTGGCGGGGGGCGGCTGGCCGTGTGGCGCAAGGTGCTGTTGCCCGGCTGCCTGCCGGCGGCCTTGACCGGCGTGCGGGTGGGGCTTGGCATCGGCTGGATGACCCTGGTCGCGGCCGAATTCGCCGGCGTGCGCGGCGGCTACGGTCTGGGCTACATGATCTTAAGCGCCCGGGATCTGCAACGCATCGACATGGTCATGGCCGGCATGGTCGCCATCGGACTGGTCGGCCTGGCCATGGAACTTGGCCTGAAACGGCTTTCGGCGCACCTTGTGCGGTGGCAGTGACCATGGCTTCGGCGCTCTCCATCCGGGGTCTGCAAAAGACTTATCCCGCTGTCGGCGGCAAGCCGCCGGTGACCGTCCTTGGCGGCGTGGACCTCGACGTCCCCCCGGGGGCCATCGTGTCGCTGGTGGGGCTCAACGGCTCGGGCAAGACCACGCTGCTTCGCCTCGTGGCCGGCCTGGAAACGCCGACCGGCGGCACGGTCCGCATCGACGGACGCGAACCCGTCGCCGGCGCGGCCGGAGGCATCGGGCTGGTGAGCCAGGATCTGGCCCTGCTCCCCTGGCGCACGGTGCGGGCCAACATTGCCCTGGGCCTGGAACTCCAGGGGCTGTCGCGAGCCCGGCGCGAAGTCGTGGCCCGGGAGTACGAGGCCGCCTTCGGCCTGTCGGCCTGCGCCGAACGCTACCCGAAAGAACTTTCCGGCGGCATGCGCCAGAAGGCGGCCATCGCCCGAACCCTGGCCGCCGGCCCCGGGGTTGTCCTCATGGACGAACCCTTCAGCGCCCTGGACTGCCAGACCCGAAACCGCATGCAGGCCTTCCTTCTCGACATCTGGACGCGGCGACGCGACACCATCATGTTTGTCACCCACCATATCGAGGAAGCGGCCTTTTTAAGCGACCGCATCGTGGTCCTGACGCCAAGGCCAAGCACGGTGGCGGCCGTCCTTGACGTCAACCTCCCCCGCCCCAGAACCCGGATCGATCCCGGGCTGACGGCCCTTCGGGCCAAGACCCTTGCGATCCTTAACCGCCTTAGCCGTCAGGAACATTGACCGGCCGGGACAAGCCTTCGTAAGGTCGCCGGACACGACGCCGGCCAATCTGGAAAACCCGAACGCCGCCGCAAGGATGCCCCCATGGCGATACTGGGATTTGTCAACGTCCGAAAGCTGCTCCTGGAACTGGCCCAGCACCAGTCCGTGGAGGTGGTCCTCAAGATCGCCGTGGACACCCTGGCCGCCGCCTCCGGGGTGGCCCTGGTGCGGGTATGGCTTGTCGAGCCCGGCGACGACTGCGCCCGGTGCAAGGACAGCCTCCTGTGCCCGGACAAGAGCCGCTGCCTCCACCTCATGGCCAGCGCCGGCAAATCCCTGTCGGACGGGCAAGACTGGCGGGATATCGCCGGCTCCGCCTTCAGCCGCTTTCCCGTCGGCATCCGCAAGGTCGGCGAGATCGCCAAGGCCGGCAAGCCCATCGAAATCCTGGACATCGATCCAAACGCCCAGTGGGTGGCCGATCCCGCCTGGATCAAGCGGGAAAAGATCGTCGGCTTCGCCGGCCAGCCGCTTATCTGCCGCGACGAAGTGCTGGGCGTGCTTTCGGTCTTCACCCGCCAGCCCCTGGAACAGGGCGTGCTCGAAATGCTGCGCATGGTGGCCGACCATTTGGCCTACGCCCTCGCCAACGCCCGGGCCTTCGAGATGGTGGACCGGCTCAAGCAGCAGATGGAGCTTGAAAACGCCTATCTGCGCGAGGAGATCAACGAAGCCCAATCGTTTAAGGGCATTATCGGCCAAAGCGAGGGCATCGAGCAGATCCGCAAGCTTATCCGCATGGTCGGCCCCACCGACGCCAACGTGCTCATCTACGGCGAGTCCGGCACGGGCAAGGAGATGATCGCCCGGGAAATCCACAACCACAGCGGGCGTTGCGACAAGCCGATGATCAAGATCAACTGCTCGGCCATCCCGCGCGAGTTGTTCGAGAGCGAATTTTTCGGCCATGCCCGGGGAGCGTTCACCGGCGCGGTCAAAAGCCGCATCGGCTATTTCCAGGCCGCCGACGGCGGCACGCTGTTCCTCGACGAAGTGGGCGAGATTCCCATTTACCTGCAAAGCAAGCTCCTGCGCGTGCTCCAGGAAGGGGAATACCAGCGGGTCGGCGAGGAGACCGTGCGCAAGGTCGACGTGCGCATCGTCTCGGCCACCAATCGCAACCTCCATGCCGAGATCCAGGCCGGCCGCTTCCGTGAGGACCTTTACTACCGGCTGCAGGTGTTCCCGGTGGTGGTGCCGAGCCTCAAGGACCGCAAGATGGACGTTCCGCTCCTCACCGACCACTTCATCAAGCTCAGCTGCAAGAAGATGAACCGCCCCCTGGTGCGCCTTTCCGAGGCCCAGCGACGCCGCATGGCCGCCTACGACTGGCCCGGCAACATCCGCGAGCTGCAAAACTTCGTGGAGCGCATGGTCATCACCGGCCAGCCCGATCAGGTGTTGCTTGAACTGGACCATGGGCCGGCCGCGCCGCAGGAAGCCGCACCGGCCCGGCCCGAGGTCGTCGTACCCGAACGCATCCTGACGGAAAAGGAAATGCGGGAACTGGAAAAGGCCAACATGCAGGCGGCCCTGCGCCAGACCAACTGGCGCATCTACGGTCCCAGGGGCGCGGCCAAACTCCTTGGCGTCAATCCCACCACGCTGATTTCGCGGCTTAAAAAGCTCGGCATCTACCTGCCGCGCCTCCAGGCCGAGGACGACCCGGCCTTGTAGAGGACTGCGGCCCTAGAGCAGGCCGAGCAGCCGCACCACCAGCGGTGCGAAACCGGCGGTGAAAACCCCGGCCAGGATCATGGCCAGACCGGCCATGGCCCCCTGCTCCTCGCCTTCGAGCAGGGCCGTGGCCGTGCCCTAGGCGTGGGACACCGTGCCGAGGGCCAGCCCCCGGGCCACGGGATGGTCGATGCCGGAACGGTTGAGGAGCCAGGCGCCGAAAAGCGAGCCCAAGGTGCCCGTGGCCACGACAAAGGCGGCGCTAAGCGCCGGTATCTCATCGTATATTCGGCTGATCTTCACGGCAAAGGGGATGGAGACGCTCTTGGGCAGGATGGACACCACCACCTCGCGGGGCAGGCCGCCGAGGCTGGCCACCAGCCCGGCCGAAACCATGGCGAGCAGCGCCCCGGCGCCGACGCTGGCCAGAATGGCCAGGCCATGGCTGCGCAGCAAACGACGATGGCGATAGAGCGGCACGGCCAAAGCCACCGTAGCCAGGCCAAGTAGCGTGGTCATGACCTCCCGGGCCGGGGCATAGGCGGCGTATGGCTGGTCGCAGGCCACGAGCACGGCGATGATGACCCCGGCGCTGACCGCCACGACGTTGAGCAAGGGATGGTTCACCCAAAACGCCAGCCGGCGACAGGCCAAATAGACCCCGACCGTCAGAACGACAAACCAGAGGCCGAGCGCGAGTCCGCCCATCACCGCCTCCCCTGAAACACCAAGGTGAGATAGCCCACCGCGAAAAACGGCAGCACGGAACTGATCACCACGGCCACGAGCAGCATCAGGCCGTACTGGGCAAAGGTCGCGCCCCAGTCCATGAGTCCCACGGCGATGGGGATGAAAAAAAATACCAAATGGCGCAGAAGAAAATCGGCCGTCTCCGCCACCTGTTCGAGCTTGACCACACCCAGGCACAGCAAACCGAAAAGCAGCAATACCCCGAGCACGTTGCCCGGCACGGGAAGCGCAAGGGCCTCGGCCAGAAACCGGCCGGCCAGGGAAATGCCCCACAGCAAGCCAAGCTGCCCCAGGCATTTGGCGCAATGCACAAACCGTTGCGTCACACAAATCTCCGAGAAACGATGTCCGGCCAGGGCTCTTTATGCCTCTTGGCCGGCCCCAACAAGCCCGGGCCGGCCGGCTTTGGCGGCTTCGTGTAGCGGCCACGAAAAGCGCCTATGGCGTTTCGCGGCCACCATACTAAAACCATAATTTTTCTTAAAAAATGCTATCATTTACAAGGAACGCGACACGAGGCTTCAAGCGCCGCCGGTTGGCCAGGAACAGGGGCCAAGGTTCAGCGCGTCGGCGCTGCAATGGCCCAGGCACCGCCCCCGGCCATCGCAGCGGGCGGCGTCGGTCAGGACGGCCAACCCGCCGCGCACGGCCAGAAGGCCGTTTGGGCAGCTCGGCAGGCACTGGCCGCAACCGAGGCAACGCTGCCGGTCGACACCGGCCACCAGCCGGCCGGCCAAGGCCGGCTCAGCGGCCATGGCCGGCGGCGTGGCCCCGCAACCCGGCCAGTTCCTGTTCCAGACGGCCGACCACCGTGCACAGACGGGCGAAATGTTCCTCCAGCCTGGCCAGCCGCCCGGCCAGCGCCGTTTCCGTGGCGACCGGCGCGCCGCAAAGGCCCGCGACCATGGCGGCCATGATCGCCTCTTCCCCGTCCATTGCCCTTTCGGGCTCGTGGACGCGGTCGTTGGCCATGCTGTCCGTTTCCTGGCTCATGTCCTTCTCCTTGCTGTTTAAAAGGCGCATTACGATGCCGCCGCGTCCACGCGCACAAGCGCCGCGCCCCAGGTGAAGCCCGCGCCGAAGCTGGCCAGAAGCACCCGCCCGCCAGGCCGGAGCCGCCCCTGGGCTCGGGCCTGCTCCAGGGCCAGGGGGATGGAAGCGGCCGAGGTGTTGCCGACGTCCTCGATATATGCCGCCGTGCGTGCGGCCGGGATGCCGAGGCGATCGCCTACGGCCTCGATGATGCGGCCGTTGGCCTGGTGGGGTACGAAAAGGTCCACGTCCGCAGGCGAGAGCCCGTTGCGGGCGAGCAGGGCCAACGACACCCCGGCCATGCGCGAAACGGCCAGCCGGAACACTTCGCGGCCTTCCATACGCAGGAAATAGTCCTCTCCCACCCGGCTGTCCGGCGAGGCGTACGCGGCCCGGCTGCCGCCGCCGTTGGCGGTGAGGATGCCGGCGTTTTTTCCGTCAGAAGAAACCACAATATCCTCCACGACCAGCGCCCCGCGCCGGGCCGTGACCACCGCCGCCCCGGCCCCGTCGCCGAAAATGACGTTGACGCTTCGATCCCCCGGAGCGCACAGCCGGCTCATGGCCTCGGCAGCCACCAGCAGCACGACGGCCCCAGGCTCCAGGCGCACGATGGCCGAGGTGAGATAGAGGCCGTAGAGAAAGCCCGAGCAGGCCACGTTGAAGTCCAGGGCCACGAGGCCGGACAGACCGAGCTTGCGCTCCACGGTGCAGGCGGTGTTGGGCACGAGCCCGTCCGGGGCGCAACTGGCCACCAGCACATGGGTGAGATCGGCCGGGTCCGTGCCGCTGTCGGCCAGGGCGGCCCGGGCCGCTTCCACGGCCATGTCCGAGGTGTTTTGCCCGGCCGGCAGGATGCGCCGCCGGCGGATGCCGGTGCGGCTGTAAATCCAGTCTTCCGTCACCCCGTAGGTCTTGGCCAGTTCGGCGTTGTCGCGCCCGTCCCGGGGCAGGTAGCCGCCCATCCCAGCCAGGACGCACAGCCCTGCCCCTTGTCCCCAAGCCCCCCCCAAACGTCCCAGGGCCTGCCGCCGCGTCCCTTCGCCGTCGTCGTTCATCCGCATTTTCTCCCGCTTTCCAGCAATTCTCGACGCAACCCCTCGTCAGCGCCCACGTTGCTCGGTTTTGGCCATGCTTTGGCAAGATGTTGCGCCTGCCTCCAGACGCCAATGGTTTTGTAAGACAAAGCAAACATGATGCCGCGTCGCATCGACAACCCGGTCAAGCCGCTCCAGGGGCGTAGGAAACGGAAAATAACGATTCGTCATGCAGTCCGATCGGAAAAGGGTCCAGTCCGGACGCCCCTTCCGGGAAGGGAAAAACGAGGATTCGCTGTTTTCAAGGAAGACTCGGCGTGAAAGGCACGAAATCTTGTTACCGCCGCCTGCCGCGCCAGTCCCGGACGGCCGGAAAAGCCCGCCAGCGCGCCGCAACCAGTTTCGCTGCCCCACGCACAAACCCGGCACACCCCTTGCTGTCTACAAAAAAGTCACAACACTCCAACCCATTATCAAGGAGTTCCGCATGACCATGGTTTCCATCCCCGCCCCGTCCATCGGTGACGAAATCGTCAATCACGGTCCCAAAGTCTATGAGGACATCAAGGCCAACCCGGGCGAAAAAGCGCTCATCTGCATGCACACCATGCCCTTCGAGGGTTCCGTCGGGCTTATCAACATGCTCACCGCCACGCGGCTCGTGCGCAAAGGCTACGATCTGACCTTCCTGCTCTATGGTCCGGGCGTGCTCATGGCTTCGGCGGCACGCGGCTTCCCCAAGGTCGGCGACGAGGGCTTTGCCGGCAACATGGCCTACAACAAACAGCTGACCACCATCATGAACGAGGGCGGCAAGGTCGTGGCCTGCCGTTTCGCCATGGCCGCCCTGTACGGCATGCGCGAGACAGACCTCCTGCCCGGCGTTCAGGGCATCCATCCCCTGGACATCCTGGACTGCATTCTCACCCACCAACGGGCGGGCGCACTGATCCTGTCCACCTGGACCGTCTAACCGACAGCCGGCTGCCTACGGCCCGAACGCCAATCGCAAGGAGTGCTTCATGGAACGCATGTTGTCTGGAGAAAAAGTCCGGCGCAAGGTCTTCGATGTGCACAACCACATCGGTTTTATGGAAGGTTTCAAGTACTACGGCCTGCCCGAGCCGGTGAATCCCACGGTCTACTGCGACAACGACCGTGCGGCCAAAATCAAGATCATGGACCAGCTGGGCGTGGACCGGGCCATCGTCATGTCCAACTACGGCATCCCGGATCCGTCCCAGCCGTTTGGCCTCAACGCCGTGGTGCTCGACGCCTGCGCCCACCCGGACAAGCGGATTCTCGGCGGCGTCTGGTTCTCGCCGTCGGTCAAGATGCAGGAAGCCAACGAGGCGGCCATGAAGCTGGCCGGGGAGCCGGGCATCAAGGTGCTCAAGGCCACCTGCCTGCTCGGCGGCACCTGGAACCCCGAGGAGTGGGACGAAGACACCAAGAAGATGTGGGAAGGCATCATCGACGTGTGCGCCAGCCACGACCACGTCTTCCATTTGCACACCAGTCCCGGCGGCGGCTCCGACGTCAGCAACTGCATCAAGTTCGTCAAGGCCTACGGCAAGCGTGTCAAAGTGCATGTCGTCCACTGCGGTGGCGGCGTGTCCGGCCACATCAAGTTCATTCCGGAATTCATCAAGTTCGTGAAGGAAGGCTATAAGGTCTATACCGACACGTCCTGGGCAGTCGGCTTCTGCAATCGCTATCTCTTCGATGAAATCGAGAAGAACGGCGTGGGCGACGACCGCGTCATGTTCAGCTCCGACGAGCCCTGGAGCGACTTTTGGAGCGAATACTACAAGTTCGAGGGGCTTGGTATCTCCGAGGAGCTCAAAAACAAGCTCTTCTGGGAAAACGCCGAGAAACTCTACGGCGTTTAGCCCTTCTCTGAAACACAGGTCGCTCAAGCAAGCCCGCGTGTCCCGGCAGGCGACGCACGGGCAAACCTTGGGCCGGGCCATGTGCCAACGGACCGGACCGCGCTCCGAGCGGTCCGGTCCACAACTTCTTGGACGGACGCCACGCCATGAGCATGACCCTTGCCGACTATGTCGCCCTGCAAAGTTTCGGAGCCAGAATCATTGATCATGAGATCGTTCGGCGGGGCGGGGCTGGGCCGGCGGACGCCGGGTCCTACGTCATTGACGGCCACCCCGTGATGATCCCGGCCCTGAGCCCATCGGCGCGCAGTTCGGATTACGCGTTTGTCCAGGACGGCGACCGCCTGCGGCTGGAGCGCGACGGCCGTCCGCTGTGCCATGCGGCCGCCATGCCCAGGCCCCGTTTTTATGACGGCCATACCGCCGACGGCGTCCCCTATGACAAGATCGCCCGGCTCCACGGCCTGGACTGCCTGGCCTCCACCGTCATCCAGGAGTGCGTACGCTTTAGCAGCCGACGGACCCGCTGCCGCTTCTGCGCCATCGGCGCGTCTCTTGCCCGGGGTTCGACCATCCACACCAAAACACCCGAGCAGCTTGCCGAGGTGGCTTCGGCCGCCCGGGATCTCGACGGCGTGCGCCATGTGACCCTGACCGCCGGCACCACCGTCTGTCCCGACGACGGAGCGCGCTATCTCGGCCGCTGCGCCAAGGCCATCGCCGAGGCCACGGGGCTGCCGGTGGAAATCCAGTTCGAGCCGCTTCGCGACCAGGCCCTCTACGCCCGGCTGCGGGACATGGGCGTCACCGACGTCGGCATCCATGTGGAGAGCTTTGATCCGGCCGTGCGCCGCCGCATGACCCCGGGCAAGGCCGAAGTGGACCTGGAAACGTATTTTGAAGCCTTTGCCGCCGCTGTTGCCGTCTTTGGCCGCAACAAAGTCAGCACCTACGTGATTCTGGGCCTGGGCGAAAATCTGGAGGCCACCCTGGACGGCTGCCGACGCGCGGCGGCCCTTGGCGTCTATCCCGTGGTGGTGCCGCTTCGCCCCTTACTCGATTCCTGCCTGGCCGAGGCCCGGCCGGTGGACCCGGACTATCTGGGCGGCATGTACCAGGCTGTTGGCAAGATGCTGACAGACCAGGGACTGTCTGCCGAGCGCAGCTCGGCCGGTTGCGTGCGTTGTCGGGCCTGCTCCCTGCTGCAATTCACCGAAACGGCGCCGTCCCGGGGCATCCGCGCCCCGGCGGCCGTGGCCGATGCCAACGCCGTCAGCCTTCGCGTGGCCGAGACCCCGGAGGACATCGAGGAATATTGGCGTCTGCGCCACGAGGTCTTCGTGTCCGAACAGGGCATCTTCCCCGTCACCGACCGCGACGCCCATGACGACCAGGCCATTCCCCTCATTGCCGAGGTAGCCGGCCGTCTGGCCGGGGTGGTGCGTTGTTATCGCCATCGGGGCGGGGTGTGGTACGGCGGCCGGCTGGCCGTGCGCCCGGAATACCGCAACGGCGTCAACATCGGCGCGCTTCTCGTCCGCAAGGCCGTGGAGCTCGTGCGCGCCCGGCCGGACGTCAAGCGTTTCCTGGCAACTGTGCAGTTCCAAAACGTGCGTTTCTTCCAGCGCCTCGGCTGGCTGCGCCTGGGCAAACCATTTTTGCTGCAAGACAGGAAGCATCAACTCATGGAAAAGAAACTTCATGAGGAGGCGTTGTGATCGTCACCGCAACCACGCTTGGCCAAACCGCCTTCGCCATGGCCTCGGAGCGACACAGCCTGATTTCCGACCAATCGCCGGAATACGGCGGCGAAGGCCTTGGCCCCATGCCGAGCGAACTGCTGTTGTGGGCCGTGGCCGCCTGCTTCGGCCAAGCCGTACGCTATGTCGCGGCCCGGCGGCGGCAGCCGATGGAGGCTCTTGCAATCACGGTCAGCGCCGATAAAGATGCCGCCGCCTTCCACTTTGGCGAAATCACCATCACCGTGCGTGCCGCCCTCCTCCGGGGACGGCTGGAGGCGATCGTCGAGCAGGCCAGGCGTTACTGCTTCGTCACGGCCAGCCTGTCCGTACCGGTTCGGCTGGAAGTGCAATCGATTGCTCTCCCTTCTCACATAGAAAGCGCAACCAGGGGCGCATCGCCTGACGGTTTCAATGAAATTTCCTAGTATACACGGAAAATTCCCGAACCAACAACGAACTTTCGCTGTTTCTTCTCTGCTGGAGGGCGAATGGTCAAGGCAGATGCCGAGGCCATCCGTCCTCTTTCTTGTCAACAGCTCAAACAATATAATTAATAAGAATAAAATAAATATGTTAGACAGAAAAACCTGCCCCGGCATTGTCCTTGCTTAGCAAGGTCGCACTTGTGGCGCGCCCGCCTGATTCGGGTCTTCATCGCCCAATCGGGCCAAAGCTGTCGTCGGCCGTCCGATGTCGCAGACATGATTCGGGGATTCGTCCGGCCTGTCCCTTGGCGACGCGCCTAACTATCTGTTTTCGCAAAGGAGAATGTTCATGGCCAAACACCAGACCCCTCTGCTGGACCAGCTGGAGACGGGCCCGTGGCCCAGCTTCGTGTCTGACGTCAAGCAGGAGGCCGCCCATCGGGCCGCAAATCCCGACGGGCTCGACTACCAAATCCCGGTCGGCTGCGCCGACGACCTGCTCGGCATCCTCGAACTCTCCTTCAAGGACAAGGAGACCCACTGGAAGCACGGCGGCATCGTCGGCGTCTTCGGTTACGGCGGCGGCGTCATCGGCCGGTACTGCGACCAGCCCGAAATGTTCCCCGGCGTGGCCCACTTCCACACCGTGCGCGTGAACCAGCCAGCGGGCAAGTACTACACCACCGAGTATCTGCGCGGCATCATGGATATCTGGGACCTGCGCGGCTCGGGTCTGACCAACATGCACGGCTCCACCGGCGACATCGTCCTGCTCGGCACCACGACGGCCCAATTGGAAGAGGTCTTCCACGATCTCTCCCACAAAATGCGCACCGACCTCGGCGGCTCCGGCGGCAACCTGCGCACCCCGGCCGACTGCCTGGGCTCCTCGCGTTGCGAATTCGCCTGCTACGACACCCAGGACCTCTGCCATACCCTGACCACCGACTACCAGGACGAGCTGCACCGCCCGGCCTTTCCTTATAAATTCAAGTTCAAGTTCGACGGCTGCCCCAATGGCTGCGTCTGCTCCATCGCCCGCTCCGACTTCTCGGTCATCGGCACCTGGAAAGACGACATCCGCATCGACCAGGACCGCGTGAAGGGCTATGTCGCCGGCGAGTTCAAGGCTGGCGGCGGCTCCCATGCCGGCCGTGACTGGGGCAAGTTCGACATCGTCCAGGAAGTCGTGGATCGCTGCCCCACCGGCTGCATGAGCTACGACGGCGCCAAGCTCTCCATCGACAACGCCAACTGCACCCGCTGCATGCACTGCATCAACACCATGCCGGCGGCGCTCAAAATCGGCAAGGAAACCGGCGCTTCAATCCTGCTCGGCGCCAAGGCCCCGATCCTCGACGGCGCCCAGATGTCCTCGCTGCTCGTGCCCTTCGTGGTCGTCGAGAAGCCCTACGACGAGATCAAGGAAGTCATCGAGAACATCTGGGACTGGTGGATGGAAGAAGGCAAGAACCGCGAGCGCGTGGGCGAGACCATGAAACGGCTGTCCTTCCAAAAGCTGCTCGAGGTCACCAACATCAAGGCCATGCCGCAGCACGTCAAGGAGCCGCGCTCCAACCCCTACATCTTCTTCAAGGAAGATGAAGTTCCCGGCGGCTTTGCCCACGATGAGGCGGCCTATCGCCAGAGACACATGAGATAAGCGGGGGACACAGACATGGCATTCATTTCTTCCGGATACAATCCCGACAAGCCCATGGAAAACCGGATCACGGATATCGGCCCTCGCCATTTCGAGGAGTTCTATCCGCCGGTCATCAAGAAAAACAAAGGTCAGTGGGACTACCACGAGATCGTCAAACCCGGCGTGCTCAAGCACGTGGGCCTCTCGGGCGACGTGGTTTATACCGTGCGCGTCGGCGGCGCGCGACTCATGAGCGTCACCCATGTCCGCGAAATCTGCGCCATCGCCGACAAGCACTGCGGCGGCCACCTGCGTTTCACCACGCGCAACAACGTGGAGTTCATGGTCGAGACCGAGGCCGCCCTTGACGGCCTGCTGGCCGATCTGGCCTCCCGCAAGTTCGCCGGCGGCAGCCAGAAGTTCCCGGTCGGCGGCACCGGCGCCTGCGTCTCCAACATCGTCCACACCCAGGGGTATGTCCACTGCCACACCCCGGCCACCGACGCCTCCGGCCCGGTCAAGGCCGTCATGGACGAGATGTTCGAGTACTTCCAGTCCATGACCTTGCCGGCCATGGTCCGCATCTCCCTGGCCTGCTGCCTGAACATGTGCGGCGCGGTCCACTGCTCCGACATCGGCATCGTCGGCATCCACAGGAAGCCCCCCATCGTCGAGCACGACCGCCTGGACAACATCTGCGAAGTGCCCCTGGCCGTCTCCGCCTGCCCCACCGGCGCCATCAAGCCGGCCAAGGTCGAGATCGACGGCAAGAAGGTCAACTCGGTCGCGGTCAACGCCTCGCGCTGCATGTACTGCGGCAACTGCTACACCATGTGCCCGGCCATGCCGCTCGCCTCCGGCGAGGGCGACGGCATCGTGCTCATGGTCGGCGGCAAGGTGTCCAACCGGATCTCCATGCCCAAGTTCTCCAAGGTCGTTGTGGCTTATATCCCCAACGAGCCCCCGCGCTGGCCGACCCTGACCAAGATGGTCAAGCACATCGTCGAGGTCTACGCCGCCAACGCGCAGAAGTACGAGCGCCTGGGCGAATGGGCCGAGCGCATCGGCTGGGAGAAGTTCTTCGAGCTGTGCGATCTGGAATTCACCCACCACTGCATCGACGACTTCCGTGATCCGGCCTACTACACGTGGCGCCAGAGCACCCAGTTCAAGTTCACCAAGCACATCGAAGCCTAGCAACCACTTCCGGGCGGGGACCTGTCCCCGCCCGGATCAAACAAAGAGGGGACGCCATGCCTTCCGAGAAAGAGCAAGTTCTCGAGTTCCTTACGGGAAAGACGGGCAAGTCCAAGTTCTACTTCAGCGATTTCTGCAAGATTTTCCCGGACAAGAAGCAGCGCGAAGTGAAAAAGGTCCTCACCGAGCTGGTCAACGAAGGCAAGCTCGAGTTCTGGTCCAGCGGCTCGACCACCATGTACGGCATGACCGGCGCCGGCAAGCAACAAGCTGAAGAATAAAAAAGCCAACTTCTATTACGCTCCAAATTTATTCTTCCAAGCCACTAGTCACCGACTCCCGCTTACTTTCGTCTAGGCGGTCGTTATAAACCCGCTTTGGACCAAGCCACAGATCATCGTTCCTGCCCCGGTAATCCCCCCAGATATAGCTTGGACCAGAAAATGGGGAGACGATGGGGAGAAAATCCCCGGACAACGCAAAAGGGGCTGGACTTCGTCAGTCCAACCCCTTGATTTTTTAAGTGGTGCTCCCGGCGCGATTCGAACGCACGGCCTATCGCTTAGGAGGCGATCGCTCTATCCTACTGAGCTACGGGAGCACGGGTAGTGTATGAAACGATGTTCATCCACCTTTCAGATTGCGCCTTTCCGATACTCTCAAGAACGCAATAACATCTTGATTTTTCAGAAATATTTTCATAACCGCACGAAACTCGCAGCCCACCCGGGGCTGCTTTCGCCGATTGACGCGCGCCGAACAAACTTTACTATTTGCCCGGCCGCGACTTGTCAAGAAACGACACCCGCGCGACCCTTGGCGAAGGCACGCCGGAAGGGGGCGTGCGCAGGCATTCCCCAGTCCCTTCGGCATTTGGTTTACAACCGCCGCAAACGGCGTATAACGGGCATGCTCGGTTTGGACGCTCCTTGGCGGACGCCGGAAACAGAGCATCTCCACATGGTCCGGCTCCCGAACGGGCAGCCATCAACGAGACAGGAGTTCACCATGGCGAAACGCTTCCTCATTCCCCTCTCCGCCACTCTGATGTTGCTGGCCTGGACCGGTCTGGCCGCAGCCCGCATTCCGCTGCCGGACATCACAGAACTGGTCGACAAGGACGGTCCGGCGGTCGTCAACATCTCGACCACCAAGACCATCAAGGCGCAGGAAAACATGCGCGACCTCTTCGAGCAGTTCCACAAGCGCGGCGGCCCCATGGACGACTTCTTCGACCAGTTCGAGAAGTTCTTCGGACCGCAAGGCCGGGGCGGCAAGCCGCACAAGCAGCGTTCCATGGGTTCGGGCTTCGTCATTTCGGCCGACGGCTACATCGTGACCAACAACCACGTCATCGACAACGCCGACGAGGTCAAGGTCCAGTTCAGGAACAACGAAAAGCCGCTTTCCGCCAAGATCGTCGGCCGCGACCAGGAGACGGATCTGGCCCTGCTCAAGATCGAAGGCCGCACCAACCTGCCCTTCCTGGAGTTCGGCGATTCGAGCAAGGTCAAGGTCGGTGCGTGGGTGCTGGCCATCGGCAATCCCTTTGGCCTGGAAAACACCGTCACCCTCGGCATCGTCAGCGCCAAGGGACGCATCATCGGGGCCGGCCCCTTCGACAATTTCATCCAGACCGACGCCTCCATCAATCCCGGCAATTCCGGCGGCCCCCTGATCGACCTTGACGGCAAGGTCGTCGGCATCAACACCGCCATCGTGGCCTCCGGGCAGGGCATCGGCTTCGCCATTCCGTCCGACATGGCCCGCGACGTCATCGCCCAGCTGCGCGAAGGAAAGTCCGTGCGGCGCGGCTGGATCGGCGTCACCATCCAGGACATCGACGACAACACGGCCAAGGCGCTCGGCATGGAAAACACCAAGGGCGCGCTCGTGACCTCGGTCCTTGAAGGCCAGCCCGCGGCCAAGGCCGGCGTCAAGACCGGGGACGTCATCACGTCCGTGTCCGGTGAAAAAGTCGACGATTCCAATCAGCTCTTGCGCCGGGTGGCCACCCTCAAGCCCGGGGAGTCGGCCGAGATGACGCTTCTTCGCAAGGGACAGCCCATGACCGTCTCCGTGACCCTTGGCGAACGCGACGCCAAAAAGCTGGCCCAGCAGGGCGCGCCCGGCGACGAGAACGGCGAGGACGACGCCGCCCCGGACAAGGCGGCCACGGTGATCGGCCTGGCCGTGCGCTCCGTCACCGCCAAGGAGGCCAAGGCCCTGGGCATGGACAAGGCACGGGGCGTGCTGATAACGGAAGTGGGCGATGGCACCGAAGCGGAACAGTCCGATGTCCGCCCCGGCGACGTCGTGCTCGAGGTCAACCAGCGGGCGGTCAACACCCCCGATGAGTTTAAAAAGGTGGTCGCCGAAGACGGCAAGCAAAAGGGCGTGGTCATGCTCCAGATCAAGCGCCAGCGCCAGACCATCTTCAGGACCGTGCCCCTGGCGGAATCCAAATAACCACGCGGCCGCAGCCGCGGGGCAGATGTCCCGCGGCCGCGGCCGCAACAGGCTTTCCCATGGCGCCCCTCCCGAACTCGATCGAGGAAACCGCGATCCCCATCCCCTGCAAGGTCAACCTGCGCCTTGCCGTGGGGCCCCGGCGCGCCGACGGCTACCACGACATCGACACCTTTTTCCTGCCCCTGCCGGAACCCGCAGACGCTTTCTACATCAGGCGTTTCGACGAACCGGGCGCCATCGATTTCACCTGCTCGGACCCGGAGCTCGAAACCGACGACAACTTGGTGGTCCGGGCCTACCGAGCCTTTGCCGCGGCCACGGGATTTTCCCCGCGCATCGAGGTGGGGCTCAAAAAACGCATCCCCCACGGCGCGGGCCTTGGCGGCGGGTCCTCGGACGCGGCGGCCATGCTGCGCTACTTAAACGACCGGGCCGGAGCGGCGGCCCTGCCGGAAACCGCCCTGTCCGATCTCGCCCTGGGCCTCGGGGCGGACGTCCCGTTTTTCCTGCTCGGCTCCCCGGCCGTGGCCTCCGGCGTCGGCGAACGGCTGGTGCCGACCGACCCGGGTTTGGCCGGCTGGTTTGCCGCCGTCGTCTGCCCGGCCTCCAAGGTCAGGACGGCCTGGGCCTATGCCGCCCTGGACGCGGCCCGAACTTTCCCGACGAAACTTGGGGGAGAGTTCTTGACAAGCGTTTTTGAGGCAAATAAAAGGGCGTTTTGCGTGACCGGAGCGCCGCTTCGAAACGACTTTGAACCCGTCGTTTTTGCCGCCCACCCGGAACTCGGGCGGGTCAAGGAACGCCTGCTGGCCCTCGGGGCGGCGGGCGCGCTGCTTTCGGGTACTGGTTCCGCGGTTTTCGGACTCTTCAGACACCGCCACACGGCCGCCCTGGCCCTGGCGGATTTGTCGGGAAACGGTCCCCGCACCTTTCTGGCGCCGCTGTGAGCGGCGGGCGGGCAGGAGTGGCTCACCGCGTTTTTTGTCCGCCTCCGGGCGGACCGGCATGTTGGGGCGTCGCCAAGTTGGTAAGGCACGGGGTTTTGGTCCCCGCATTCGTGGGTTCGAGTCCTACCGCCCCAGCCAAATTTTCCCGAGCAACCAGGACCGCCCCTTCGGGCGGCCCCGCCGTCCGGCCATGCCGGCGGCCAAAGCCCACCCCGAGGCCCGGCATGGCGCAAGGCGATCTCAAGATTCTGACCGGCACTTCCAATCCCGTACTGGCCGAGGCCATCTGCGACCATCTCGGGTGCACGCTTCTGCCGGCCAAGGTCGGCACGTTCAGCGACGGCGAAATCCGGGTGGAAATCGGGGCCAACGTCCGCGGCTCCGACATCTTCGTGGTCCAGTCCACCTCCTATCCGGTCAACTACAACCTGATGGAGCTGTGCCTGATCCTCGATGCCCTGAAACGGGCCAGCGCCCAGCGCGTCACGGCCGTGGTCCCCTACTACGGCTACGCCCGCCAGGACCGCAAGGTCGCGCCCCGGGCGCCCATAAGCGCCAAGCTCGTGGCCGATTTCCTGACGGTCGCCGGCATGAACCGGCTTTTGACCATCGACCTCCACGCCGGCCAGATCCAGGGCTTTTTCAACCTGCCCGTGGACAACCTCTTTTCCGCCCCGATCATGGCCGAATATTTCAAGGAATTCACCGGGAAGAACCTGTGCGTGGTCTCCCCGGACGCCGGCGGCGTGGAACGGGCCCGGTCCTTTGCCAAGCGCCTCGGCGGCAGCCTCGCCATCATCGACAAGCGCCGGGACGCCCCCAACCAGGCCCAGGCCATGCACGTCATCGGCGACGTCAGGGACAAGCTGTGCGTGGTTTTGGACGACATGATCGACAC
The DNA here is from genome assembly GCF_000177215.2 of Solidesulfovibrio carbinoliphilus subsp. oakridgensis. NCBI lineage: Bacteria > Pseudomonadati > Thermodesulfobacteriota > Desulfovibrionia > Desulfovibrionales > Desulfovibrionaceae > Solidesulfovibrio > Solidesulfovibrio carbinoliphilus. Next base: position 1,303,441 of record NZ_CM001368.1, read on the forward strand.
GGCCGGCACCATGTGCCAGGCCGGCACGGTCCTCCTCGAAAACGGAGCCAGCGAAGTCATGGCCGCCGCCACCCACCCGGTCCTGTCCGGCCCGGCCATCGAGCGCCTGGAAGACTCGCCCTTTTCCCAGATCGTGACCACCAACACCATCCCCCTAAACGACAAGGCCAAGGCCTGCTCGAAGATAAAAACCTTGTCCATCGCCGGACTGTTGGCCAAGGCCATTCACAACATCCACACCGAGTCCTCGGTGAGCGTGCTTTTCACCTAGGGACCACGCCTCGCCTGACCGGAAATCATGTTTCGCCCCAGGGCGCAAAGGAGATACCTGCTATGAAAGAGACCCATTCCCTCGCCGTCAAGACCCGTGCGGGCATCGGCAAGGGGGCCAACCGGAAGCTGCGTGCCGAAGACATGGTCCCCGGCGTCTACTACGATGCCACGGGCGTCAACATTCCGGTCATGGTGGAGCACCTCCCCCTCAAAAAGCTCTATGCCAAGACGGCCTCCGCCCACGTCTTCGATCTGCTGATCGAATCCGAGAACGGCAAGGAGACCAAGCCGGCCCTGGTCTGGAAGCTCGAGCACCACCCGACCAAGCCGCGCATCACCCACGTCGATTTCTACGGCGTGGACCTGACCAAGGCCATCCGCGTCCACATCCCCGTGGAAGTGACCGGCAAGGCCAAGGGCCAGGTCAAGGGCGGCGCCATGGTCCTGCACCGCGAGACCATCGAAGTCACGAGCCTCCCGCTGTCCATTCCGGACAAAGTGGTCATCGACGTCACCGACCTCGACCTCAACGAAACCGTGCAGGTGGCCGATCTGGCCCTGCCCGAGGGCGTCAAGGCCGTCTACGACGACAACTACGCCATCCTCGGCATCCTCATGCCCGAGGCCGAAGCCGCCGCTCCTGGCGAAGGCGCCTAAGCCCGGCCTCGGATCCGGTTCCGTTTTTTTCCGGCGGGGCGCGCTTCGGCTGCGCCCCGCTTTTTTTCCGCAGTCCGCCCAACGAGGCACGAGATATTTCCCATGGCCGTAACCGCCCTGATCGTGGGCCTTGGCAATCCCGGCCCGCGCTACGCCGCCACCCGGCACAATTACGGCTTCATGGCCGTGGACGCCGTGATCGACCGGGCCCGGGAACTCGGCGGGGCGCCCAAGGCCGCCCTGTCCGCGCGAAAGGACATGGAGGCGCAAGCCGTTTCCCTGCCGGTCCTGCCCGGGGGGGCCTTTGCCCAATTCCTGTGCCTAAAGCCCCTGACCTTCATGAACCTCTCCGGCCGGGCCGTGCGCGCGGCCATGGATTTCTACAAGCTCGGGCCGACGGATGTCCTGGTCCTGCACGACGAACTCGACCTGCCCCTTGGCCGGATGCGGGCCAAGCGTGGCGGCGGCAACGCCGGCCACAACGGGCTCAAGTCCCTGACCCAGGAGCTCGGCAGCCCGGATTTCGTGCGCCTTCGCCTCGGCATCGGCCGGCCGGAACCGGGGCGCGACGTGGCCGGCTACGTGCTCGAACCGTTTCGCGCCGAGGAGATCCCGGTGGTGCGACGGGTCCTGCCCGCGGCCGTGGACGGCGTGATGACTTATTTTGAGGACGGCCTGGACGCGGCCATGCGGCGCGTGGGCGGCTTCGACCCGGCCCTCTGACCGTTTCCCGACCAGCGGCCGGCTCCAAACCCGGCATCGCCCCTCCCCGTCCCCTTCCCCAGGGCTTGGTCCGCTTTGCCGGAATGCGTGGACACATAACGACAAGTGCGCTAGTTTGATTCCTAGACGGTAATCGTGCACTTGCGCACGTGTTTTTCCCGTGAAGGAGTGGACTGGTGTTTTCTGAGGAACAGCTTGTCGTTTATCCGGCCCAGGGTGTGGGCAGGGTCGAACGCATCGAGACCCAGGTGATCGGCGGGGCCTCGGCTGATTTTTTCATTGTCCGCATCCTCAGCAACAACGTGACGCTCATGGTGCCGGTGAAAAATGCCGCCAACGTCGGGCTTCGCCCCCTGTGCACGGCGGAAGAGGGCCAGGCCATCATCGAGACCCTCAAGGACCGCTCGGATTTCACCGGCTATACCGGCCAGAACTGGAACCGGCGTTATCGCGAGTATTCCGAAAAGCTGAAAAGCGGCGACCTGGGCGATGTGGCCTATGTGCTCAAGGAACTGCTCCTTATTGGGCAAAACAAGGAACTCTCCTTTGGCGAACGCCGCCTGCTCGAACAGGCGACGAGCCTGCTCACCTTGGAACTGGCCCTGGCCATGGACAAGGAACAGCAGGAGATAAAAGACATCATCAACGAAATCTTCGCCGATGTCCTGCAACCCAAGCCCGAGGAATGATCCTGCCTGCCGGACACTTTCCACCGGTCGGGACAGGCCTTGCTCTTGACAGTCCCCGGAAAAAGTATATGGATCGTTGCAGGCCGTCATCGGTCTGTCCCCCACTCCCTGGTCCCCGTAAACAAGCGAGTTTCCCGCCGGTCCTTTGACGAACGGCTTTACCGAACTCACGCTGCATCGGGTTTTTCTTTCACTTCAATACGCGCATTTCCGCGCCGGGCTATTCCTGTGAGCAACGCACCCAAACGCCGCGGGCGTCCTCCCCAGTCCCCCCCTGCCGGGCCTGTGCTTTCCGACCCCATGGAAAGCGACGACATCCTGCAACCCTCGACCGTCAAGGCCGGCCTCATGGAAACATCCATGAACCTCTCGGAGCTGAAGCTCAAAAGCATGCCCGAGCTCATGGACCTGGCCGTCCAATACAACGTCGAAAACCCGAACGGCATGCGCAAGCAGGAGCTGATCTTCGCCCTGCTCCAGAGCTGCGCCTCCCAGAACGGCGCCATCTTCGGCGAGGGCGTGCTGGAAATCCTGCCCGACGGCTTCGGTTTCCTGCGCTCCCCCATGTACAGCTACATGCCCGGTCCGGATGACATCTATGTTTCCCCGTCCCAGATCCGCCGCTTTGGCCTGCGAAAGGGCGACGTGGTCTCGGGCCAGATCCGGCCGCCCAAGGAGGGGGAGCGGTATTTCGCCCTGCTCCGCGTGGGCGAGATCGGGTTCGCCCCGCCGGAAGCCTCGCGGAACCTGGTCCTTTTCGACAACCTGACGCCGCTTTATCCCGACAAGCGGTTCGTGGTCGAAAACGGGGCCGAGAACTTCTCCTCCCGGGTCATCGATCTCCTCGCCCCCATCGGCCACGGCCAGCGCGGCATCATCGTGGCCCCGCCGCGCACCGGCAAGACCATGCTCCTGCAGACCATCGCCAATTCCATCAACGCCAACCGGCCCGACGTCTTCCTGATCGTGCTGCTCATCGACGAGCGGCCCGAGGAAGTCACGGACATGGAGCGCACGGTCAAGGCCGAGGTCGTTTCCTCGACCTTCGACGAACCGCCCCAGCGCCATGTCCAGGTGGCCGAGATGGTCATCGAAAAGGCCAAGCGCCTGGTCGAACGCAAGATCGACGTGGTGATCCTCCTAGACAGCATCACCCGCCTCGGCCGGGCCTATAACGCCGTCACCCCGTCGTCGGGACGCGTCCTGTCCGGCGGCCTCGACGCCAACGCCCTGCAGCGGCCCAAGCGCTTTTTCGGCGCGGCGCGAAACATCGAGGGCGGCGGCTCCCTCACCATCATCGCCACGGCGCTCATCGACACCGGTTCCCGCATGGACGAAGTCATTTTCGAAGAGTTCAAGGGCACCGGCAACATGGAAATCTACCTGGACCGCCACCTGGCCGAAAAGCGCGTCTTCCCGGCCATCGACATCAACCGGTCCGGCACCCGCAAGGAAGAGCTCCTGCTCGACACCGACGTCTTAAACCGCGTCTGGATCCTGCGAAAGCTCCTCGCTCCCATGAATCCCATCGATTCCATGGAGTTCTTGCTCGACAAGATGCGCCACACCAAGAGCAATCGGGAATTTCTCGACCTCATGAACCGCTAGCCGCAAGGCGACGCCCCTTCCGGCCTTCCGGCTCCCGCAGCCGGAAAACGCCTCCCGGTCCCCTGTCTGGCGGCCCGTTTCCGTCCCCGGCCCCGGCCGAGGCCGGAAACGGGCCGTTTGCGCCTCTCTGCCGGCCCCTGCATGAAAGCCTGTTCACCTCGGCCGGGCCCATCTTTTCTTCCCCGTCGGTTCGGGGTATGTCCCGGGCATGTACGCCCCTCGCTTCCGACCTCGTCCGGGCGCGTCCCGGCGGATGGCGGCGGCTCTGGCCGCTGTCTGGTTTTTCCTGGCCGCCGTGCTCGTCCCCGCGGCCCAGGCCGGCTTTTTCTCCTTTGACCTCAAAGACGAGCGGGAACTCGGCGAAAAGTTCAATGCGCTGATCCGCGCCCGGATGCCGCTGATCGAGGACACCGAGATAAACGACTACGTGACGAGCGTGGTCGAGCGGATCGTCCGGGTCATGCCGCCCCAGCCCTTTTCGTTCAATGTCAGCATCGTCAACAACAACGCGGTCAACGCCTTTGCCGGGCCGGCCGGCTACGTCTTCGTCTTCACGGGCCTGCTCCTCCAGATGGAGCACGAATCCGAGATGGCGGGCGTCCTCTCCCACGAACTGGCCCACGTCAGCCAGCGCCACATCGCCAAGCGCATGGGCGAGATGCAGGCCTTGACCATCGGCCAGCTCGTCGGCGTCCTGGCCGGCGTCATCCTCGGCCAGACCACCGGCAACAAGGACCTCGGCAGCGCCATCGCCATCGGCTCCCAAGCGGCCTCGGCCCACGCCTACCTCAAGTATTCCCGCGACGACGAGCAGGAGGCCGACCAGGTCGGCATGAACTACCTCGTTGCCGCCGGCTATTCGCCAAACGGCCTGATCGAAGCCTTCGAGACCATGCGCAAGCTCAAATGGATGCAGGGCTCGGGCGACATCCCGACCTACCTCAGCACCCACCCGGGCCTTGAGGAGCGCATGGGCTACTTGAAGGACCGCATCAAGCTGCTGCCCAAGGACGTCCAGAACCGCAAGGACCAGGACGCGGCCTTCAAACGGGCCCAGATCCTGGTCCGGGCCCGGTACACGGATCCCAAGAACGCGGTCGCCTACTTCCGCAAGATCGGCGACAAGATGACGTGCCTGGACAAGCTCGGCCTGGCCATCGCCCTGTCCCGGTCCCTCGACGACGTGAGCCAGGCCAAGCCGGCCTTCGAGGCGGTTCTGGCCTGCGGCAGCACGGATCCCCTGGTCCTTCGCGAGGCCGGCCGGTTCTATCTCAAGATCCGGGATTTCGCCCAGGCGAAAAAACTCCTGGAAGCCGCCCTGGCCCAGAACCCCAAGGACATCGACGCCAACTTCGAATACGGCCGCATGCTGGCCCAGGAAGGCAACTACAAGGCCGCCGTGGCCTACCTGGACCAGGTTCGCATGCGCGTGCCGGAAAACGCCGAGATCCGCGCCATCTACGCCCAGGTCCTCGGCCAGGCCGGCGACGTTTTCCACGCCTACCTGAACCTGGCCTACGCCGCCATCTACGCCAACAACCAGGAGCAGGTGAAATTCCAGATGGACAAGGCCAAAGGCGCGGCCAAGACCGACGCCGACCGGCGCGAGATGGCCAAGCTGGAGGAGACCCTCAAAAAGCGCTCCGCCTACTGGAAGAAGAAGCTTTTCGATTAAGAGTCGATAGGGAAGGAGCCGACATGCGCAAGGGAACCGAGGAAAAGACGCCCATCGTGGTGCGGCCCGAGGCCGTGGAGCGGTATCTGCGCGAAGCGTTCGGCCCAAGCGCCCGGATGCTCGGCGTGTGCGCCATGGGCGAAGGCGGCCAGGGCATGAAGGAATTCGGCTACGGCAAGCCCGTGTGCCTGGATTTCGAGGTGGATGGAGAGGTGCGCCGGGGCGTGCTTTCCATCATGCGCGGCGACAAGTACGGACACCAGTTCTACTGGGACCGGGCGGCCATATTGATGTTCCAATTCGAGGCCGGGGGAAAGCTTGAAAAGCACGTGCGGCCGCTCGGGCTCGGGTATTTCGACCAGGACGACCGGCTGGTGCCCGTGTCCGGGCCCAAGGAATTCTTCATCCTGAGCGAAAAGGCGGCCGGGTATGACTATTACCTGGATTTGCAGCGGATTCGAAAGACCGGCCTCGAAGCCCGGGATCTGGACATGGCGCGCGGGTTCGCCCGCTGGCTGGCCCGGATCCATGGCCGGAAAAAGGACGACGCCGACCTGTACCTGCGCCGGGTGCGGAATCTGATCGGCGCGTCGGAGTGCATCTTCGGATTGGTGGACGCCTATCCCCACCCCTACGATCTTTTTCCGCCGGAGCGGTTTTGCGCCCTGGAAAAGCGGATCATCGACTGGCGCTGGAAGCTCCGGGGGTTCACCCACCGCCTGAGCGAAGTCCACGGCGACTTCCATCCCTGGAACGTGCTGGTCCAGGAGGACGGCCCGGGGGGGGACAAGACAAGGGATTTCGCGGTGCTCGACCGCAGCCGGGGCGAGTGGGGCGAACCGGCCGACGACGTGGCCACCATGAGCCTCAATTTCGTACTCTTCGGCCTCTACGGGGAGCCGAAACTGGCCGGGGACTTCGAGCGGCTCTACCTGACCTTCTGGGAGACCTACCTGCGCGAGTCCGGGGACGACGAGATCCTGTCGGTCATCGCGCCCTTCTACGTCTTTCGCGGACTGGTGGTGGCCTCGCCCCAGTGGTATCCGGGCCATCCGCCGGCCGTGCGGGAGGGGCTGTTGCGGTTTCTCGGCAACGTGCTCGAGGACGACCGGTTCGACTGCCAAAACTTCAACCGGTACCTGAGGTAGCCATGCCGGCCGCCCTCTGGTTCACGGGATTGCCCGGGTCGGGCAAAAGCGCGGTGGCCCGGGCCGTGGCCAGGACACTGGCCCTGACCATGCCGGGCGTCGTCCACCTGGAACTCGACGCCCGGCGCAAGGCCTATTTCCCGAATCCCACTTACAGCGACGCGGAACGGGAGGCGGCCTACCAGCGCTTCGCCGAGGAGGCGGCGGACCTCTACCGGGCGGGCCATGCCCTTGTCCTCATGGACGCCTCGGCCCCGAAGCTGGCCATGCGGGCCTACGCCCGGGGGCTCATGAAACATTTCGCGGAAGTCCATGTCCGGTGCACGCTCAAGACAGCCATGGCCCGGGAGGCGGCCCGGCCCGAGGGGCTGGTTCAGGCCGGGCTCTACGCCAAGGCCATGCTGCGAAAGACGACCGGCCGCAAATTCCCGGGCCTCGGCCCGGTCATCGGCGTGGACGTGCCCTTTGAGGAAGACCCGGGAGCCGAGTGCGTGGTGGACGCGGAGCGCCTGTCCCTGGAGGAAGAGCGCGACGCGGTCCTGGCCTTTCTGCGCGACTGGCTGCCCGGGACGCGGGCCTGAGGGGGCACGCTTCAAAAAATGCCCCTGTTTTCCGGTGAACTCATGCCGGGACGCTTTCGAAGAAGCCCCCTTAGTAGACGCGCCGGCCCAGGGCGACTTCGCGTTCGGGCGAAAGGAGCACCACCCCGCCCTCGCCGTCGAGGCCGAGGACCAGGACTTCCGAGACAAAGCCGGCGATGCGCTTGGGCGGAAAATTGACCACAGCCACCACCAACCGGCCGACGAGATCCGCCGGGCTGTAGAGATCGGTCACCCGGGCGCTCGACCGTTTGACGCCAAGCTCCCCGAAATCGACCGCCAGCTTATAGGCCGGCAGGCGCGCGCCCGGAAGCGGCTCGGCCGCGAGGATACACCCGACCCGCAGGTCGACCTTGGAAAAATCCGAAAATTCAATCTGTTCCACGTTGGCTTCCCTCCCGTTGCCCCTTTGTTGTAACCAACCGTCGCAAGACGGGCACTTCCTTTGCAAGGATTCCAGGTTCCGGAGGTTCGGATGTCCGAAGGACCCGTGCGCCACTGTCCGGGCTGCGGCCAGATGTTGCGTTTTCCCGCCGATGTCGGTGGCGTGCTCATGGCCTGCCCGACCTGCGGCCGACGGTTCGCCGCGCCTTTTCGCCTGACCGGGACCAAGCCCGCGCCCGCCGGCCAGGCCGTCCCGCCTCCGCCCACGCCCGTCGGCCAGGCCGCCGCACCCCCGGCCGCCCAGGCACCCGCCGACCAGACCGCCTTTCCCCCCTCCACGTGTGCCGGCGTTCCTTGCGGTTCGACCGCGCCTTCCGACCCGGAGCCGGAGGCCAAGCCGGCCGCCCCGAACAGCCGGGCCGCCCGGGTGGCAGCGCTCTACGCGTCCAAATCCTGACGCCTTTCCCGCCTTTTTTCTTTCCGGAAACAAGCCGGCAAGGTAGACTGGCGGACGCCGTTTCCCGGGCCAAGGCTTTCGCCGGCCGGGATGATGCGGAAAATCGGACTGTGCGGGGGAGCCCATGGCCAACACGCAAACAAGCCTTTACGTCCGAACCGGCCTGGCCCTCGTGTTCATGGCCCTCCTCCTCCCCGGCCTCTGGTAGCCCCTTGCCTCCGTTCGGGGGGCCCGGGGGGAATGATTCCCCCCGGCCGCCGGAGGCTCTTCTCCCCTCCCCCGCCTGTCCTCACAAGCTCGCACCCGCACTGTCATGCGCGGCGAAATTTGCCGCCGCGCGCGCGAAACTGGTGGTGGCGTAGCAGTAGCGGCAGCCAAAGAGGCAGCGGTCGTAGGCCCCGATGTCCTTGCTCGGGGCGCAGCCGCAACGCGGTCGCTGGTGGGGATCCTTGGCCACGGGCACGGCCCTGCCGATTTGTCGCTCGATCCAGGCCGGGTCGATGCAGCGGCTGGCCGGAATGCCGGCGGCCTGGAATATTTCCGGCTGGCAGCAGGTGGAAAGGGTCATGCCGTGGCTCGCCGCCATGTCCTTGAGATCGAGGAGGAGGGCCAAGGCCGCGTCCGCGTCGGGCGGGAGCAGGCCGTAGCCTTCCCCGGCGAGCCCCCTCAGGCGGCCGGCGATCTTGCGGTAGGGTTCGAGGAAGCTGACGATGACCCGGTCCGTGTGGCCGGCCAGGCGGGCGGCCAAGCGGGCGAAGGCGGCCCGGTGCCAGTCGGCCGGCGTCTTTTCGGTCAGGACGATGGGATCGTAGCGCCAGGCCACGCGGCCGGGAAGCGCGCCGGCCAGGGCGGCAAAGGCGGCCAGCCCCGTGGCCGCGTCCGGGCCCTTGGGGTCCAGGGCCCTGGGATTGTCCAGAAGCGTCATGAGGAAAAAGGGCTCGTGGCCAAGGGACAGGATCTCCGGCAGACGGGGCGCAAGCGGCCGGGGGTCGCGGGTCCAGAAGACGATGGCCGACACGTCCTCGGGCGCAAGGGACACCCGGCTGACCTGGGCGGCGTTGAAGGGATTTATCACCTCGCAAAAGCCGGCCCGCAGGCGGGTTAGGAGCCAGCGGGCGTAGAAGGCCGGAATGTCGGTGCGGCGGCTGGCGCTGATGATCACCCGGCCGGCTCCCCGTCCCCCTCCTGCCCGGCCGGGGCCTGGGCCAGGACGGCGGCGAAATCGGCTTCCGGCAGCATGCTCCCGCCCGTGGCCCAGAGGATGTGGGTGGCGTCGCGGCCGGCAAGGCGCGGCAAATCAGCCGCCCGGACAAGCGTCGGCCCGGCGGCGGACGCGGCGGCCGACGGCTCCAGGCGCAGTCCCTCGTCGCGCCACAGGGCGGCCACCGAGGCGGCCATGGCCGCGTCCGTGACCGTGAACACCCCGTCCACGACCGGTGCCAGCAGCCGGCCGACGAACCGCGACGGCCGGGACACGGCCAACCCGTCGGCCATGGTCCGGCCGGAAAGGCCGAGATCGGCCACACTCACGGCATCGTGGCGCCCGGACGCCAGTCCCAGGAGCATGGACGGGGCCTTTGTCGGCTCGGCGAAAAAGGCGAGGGCCCCGTCACCCAGGGCCAGCCTGGCCCCAAGCGCGATGCCGCCCGGGGCCCCGCCCACCCCGCACGGCAGATGCAGGCACAGGGGCCGTTCGGGGGTGACGGCGATGCCCTGGGCCGCGAGCCGGGCCGGCAGGCGCAGGCCGGCCACGGCGTAGCCCAGAAAGAGGTCCAGGGAGTTTTCGTCGTCGATGAAGTGGGTGGTGGCCGAGGCGGCCGCCTCTTCCCGGGCCACGGAACAGGCGGCGGTGTAGTCGCCCGGGTGCTCGACCACGGTCGCGCCCAGGCTTCGCAGTTTCTCCTTTTTCCAGGCCTTGGCCTCGGCCGACATATGGACCGTGACGTCAAAGCCGAGGGCCCGGCCCAGGATGCCGATGGAAAGGCCGAGATTGCCGGTGGAGCCGACGGACAGCGTATGCCGGGCGAACACGGCCCGGGCCGGACCTTCGGCCAGCCGGCGGTAGTCGTCGCCGGGGCCGGCCAGGAGGCCCGCCGCGAGGGCCAGGCGCTCGGCCACGCACAGGACCGCGTGAAACCCGCCCCTGGCCTTGACCGAGCCGGCCACGGGCAGGGCGTGGTCGGCTTTGAGGTACACGGCGTCCCCGGCCGGCAGGCCCTGGCGCTTGAGCCGGGCGGCAAACTGCGACACGGGGAGGAGTTCGGATCCGATGACGCCGCCGGCGGGGGCCAGTTCCGGAAAGAGCACGGCCAGAAGCGGCGCGAACCGGGCCAGCCGGTCGGCTGCGGCTATGATGTCGGCCCAGGTCACGGCCAGGGCGTCCCGCACCTCGGCCAGGGGCCGGCGGCCGGGGTTGACCCACAGAAAGGACGACTCCTGGCGCAGGCGGGCCTCGGTCGCCGCGTCCAGCCCCGGGACGAAACCGCGCTCAGGCGCCATCGGAGGCATCGGCAGGCAAGGCGCCCGTCATTTGGGCCGGCACCACCAGACGGTCGAAATCGGCCGCATGCACGAGGCCCAGGTCCATGGCCGCCTCCTTGAGGGTCAGGTCGTGTTCCAGGGCGTGGTGGGCGATGGCGGCGGCGTTGTCGTAGCCGATGACCGGCGAGAGCGCGGTCACCAGCATGAGCGAGCGGCCGAGAAGTTCCTTTATCCGCCGGCGGTTGGGTTCGAGACCGGCCAGGAGGAAGCGGCGGAAATTGTCCATGCCGTCGGCGAGCAGGCGGATCGACTGCATGACGTTAGCAAGAATAAGCGGCTTGTAGACGTTCATTTCGAGGATGCCCCCGGCCCCGCCGAACCCCACGGCCACATCGTTGGCCATGACCTGCCCCGCCACCATGGTCAGGGCCTCGCACTGGGTCGGGTTGACCTTGCCGGGCATGATGGAGGAGCCCGGTTCGTTGGCCGGCAGGAGGAGCTCGTAGAAGCCGGCGCGCGGGCCGCAGCCGAGGAGCCGGACGTCGCCCGCGATTTTCGAAAGCGAGACGGCCAGCGTCCGCAGGACCCCTGACAGGTGGACCAGGGCGTCGTGGGAGCCCTGGACCGCGAATTTGTTCGGAGCCGGCACGAACGGCAGCCCGGTCAGGCGGGCGATTTCCGCGATGGCCGCCCCGGCGAAGCCGGGCGCGGCATTGAGCCCCGTGCCCACGGCCGTGCCGCCGAGCGGCAGCCTGTACACGTCGCCCAGAGCCGCCTCCAGCCGGCCGATGTTGTCGCCAAGAAGCCCGGCATAGCCCGAAAACTCCTGGCCGAGGGTCAAGGGGACGGCGTCTTGCAGGTGGGTGCGGCCGATCTTGACGATGTCCGCCCAGGCCGCGGCCTTGGCCGCCAGGTCGTCCCGGAAGGCGGTTGCGGCCGGCAAAAGCCGCGCCGACACGGCGGTTGCGGCCGCGATGTGCATGGCTGCCGGAAAATTGTCGTTGGTCGACTGGCACATGTTCACGTGGTCGTTGGGGTGGACCGGCTTTTTGGAGCCGAGCGGCGTCCCGGCTAGCTCAGAACAACGGTTGGCGATGACCTCGTTGACGTTCATGTTGAACTGGGTGCCGCTGCCGCTCATCCAGACGCCAAGCGGAAACATGGCGTCGTGCCTGCCGCCCTGGATCTCGTCGCACACGGCCACGATGGCCTCGGCCAGTTCGCGGGACAGCCCGCCCGTGGCCGCGTTGGCCAGGGCCGCGCCCTTTTTGAGCACCGCGTAGGCCGGGATCATCTCCCGGGGCATAAGCGCGTCGCCGAGGCTGAAATATTCGATGGCCCGCTGGGTCTGGGCCCCCCACAGCCTGTCGGCCGGGACCCGCACCTCGCCCAGGCTGTCCGTTTCCACGCGGTACTCCATGGCCCGGTCCTCCCTGGCCGGCGGCAGGCGGCAACACCTATGCGCCTGCGGTCGCGCCCTCTTCTTCGGTTCTCAAGCAACGCATCCCCGTCCGCACCAACGCTGGAATCCCGCTTTCTGGTTACGGCAAAAGGCCTGCCCCGGGCAAGGCGAAAAGGGAAAAAACGCCACACCGCCGGCGGGCCGGCCGCCCCCTTCCCTTTACCGCCGGCCGGTCCTGCATTATCCTCCTTTCCGCCATGAAATTTCACGTCATCACCATGGGCTGCCAAATGAACGTCGGAGACGGCGACTGGCTGACCCGCTCTCTCCAAACGACAGGGTTCACCCCGGCCCCGGAACACGAGGCCGATCTTTTCATCCTTTTCACCTGCTCGGTGCGCGAAAAGCCCGAACAGAAGGTGGCCAGCGAACTGGGCCGCATCGCCGACCGGCACCGGGACAACCCGAACGCCTGCGTGGCCGTCGGCGGCTGCGTGGCCCAGCAGCTCGGCACCAGCCTGTGGCGGCGTTTTCCCATGGTCCGGCTGGTTTTCGGCACCGACGGCATCGCGGCCGCGCCCCGGGCCCTGGCCCGGCTGGCCGAGGAGCCCGGCCTTCGCCTGTCGCTGCTCGATTTCACGGAAAGCTATCCCGAACGCGACCAGTCCTGGCCCGAGGACAGGCTGCCGCCCCGGGCCTTCGTGTCCATCATGCAGGGCTGCGACAACTACTGCGCCTACTGCATCGTGCCCTTTGTCCGGGGCCGCCAGAAGTCCCGCGGCGCGGCGGCCGTGGTCGAGGAATGCCGCAACCTGGCCGAACGCGGCGTGCGCGAGGTGACGCTTCTTGGCCAGAACGTCAACAGCTACGGCCTCGACGCCTCGGGCGACGGCACGTCCTTTGCCCGGCTCCTCGACGCCGTGGCCGCGGTGCCGGGCATTGCCCGCATCCGCTTCACCACCTCCCACCCCAAGGACCTCTCCGACGACGTGATCGAGCGCTTCGGCAGTCTGCCCCAACTGTGCCCGGCTCTCCACCTGCCGGTCCAGTCCGGCTCGGACAGGATTTTACGGCGCATGGGCCGGCGCTACGACACGGCCGATTACCGCCGGCTCGTGGCCAAGCTGCGCCGGGCCCGGCCGGACCTCGCGCTGACCACGGACCTCATCGTCGGCTTTCCCGGCGAAACCGAGGCCGATTTCAAGGAGACCCTGGACCTCGTGCGCGAGGTTCGGTTTGAAAGCGGCTTCTCCTTCATGTACGGTGACAGGCCGGGAACAGCCTCGGAACGCCTGGAGCCGAAGATCGCCCCGGAGGCCAAGGCCGCCCGCCTGGCCGAACTGCAGACCCTCCTCGACGCGGGCCTGACCGCGTCGCTGGCCGCCCGGGTCGGCACGTCGGCCGAGATCCTGATCGAAGGCCCAAGCCGCCGCGACGGTGCGGCCGGCCCGTCCTGGCGCGGCCGCGATCCCTGGGGCCGCATCGTCAACCTGCCCCTGCCGGGCCATGGCGACGCCGCCGGAACCATTGTTCCGGCCCGCATCGTCCAGGCCAAAAAGCACTCCCTCATCGGGGAGGCGGAGGCTCGAGATGATTGAAATGAAAGTATTCGGACTGGCCCTGGACGAGGAGTCGCAAGTCCCGGTGCTCATCCTCAAGGATCTGCAGGAAAAAGCCGTGCTGCCCATCTGGATCGGCGCCATGGAGGCCATGGCCATTTCGCTGGCCTTAAACGACGTGTCCCTGCCCCGGCCCATGACCCACGACCTGCTTTTGAACATGATCCACAAGCTCGACGCCCATGTGGTGGCCGTCCACGTGACCGAACTCACCGAGGGCACCTACTACGCCGACATCGAGGTGGAAGTGGAGGGCGGCATCCGCCGCATCGACAGCCGTCCGTCCGACGCCATCGCCCTGGCCCTGCGGGCCAAGGCCCCGATCCTGGTGTCCGAACCGGTCCTCGACCAGGTGGCCAACGAGTCCAAGGACGCGACGGTGGTGGCCTTTTCGAGCGATGATACGGACAAATGGACGGAGCTGCTCGAAAAGTTCGACCTGACCGACACCAAATACAAGATGTGACCCATGATCGACCTGCACACCCACACCACCTTCTCCGACGGCGTGCTCATCCCGTCCGAACTGGCCCGGCGCGCGACCAAGGCCGGCTACCGGGCCATGGCCATGACCGACCACGCCGATTCTTCCAACCTCGACCTGATTCTCACCAACATCGGCCGGTTCGTGGCCGAATCCGGGGCCTTTCTCGGCGTCACCGTCCTTTGCGGGGTGGAGATCACCCACGTGCCGCCGCCGCTGATTCCCCACCTCGTGGAGCAGGCCCGGGCCCGGGGGGCCCAGCTCGTGGTGGTCCACGGCGAGACCATTGTCGAGCCCGTGGAAACCGGCACCAATCTGGCGGCCATCGAAGCCGGAGCCGACATCCTGGCCCACCCGGGCCTTCTCACTCCGGAAGAGGCGGAACTGGCCGCCGAACGCGGCGTGGCCCTCGAGATCACCACCCGCAAGGGGCACAGCCTGACAAACGGCCACGTGGCCGCCCTGGCCCGGCGGTTCGGGGCCCGGCTCGTCATCAACAACGACGCCCACGCCCCGGAAGACCTGGTCTCCCAGGAGCGCCGCAAGAAGGTGGCCCTCGGCGCCGGCCTCTCCTACGAGGAATACCTGTGCGCCGAGTCCAATTCCCGCGACATCGTTTCCCGCATCCTCGGCGCCGGCCGCACGGACTGATCCTTCTCTCCCGCGACCGCACGGACTGATCCTTTCCCCGGGGCCGTGCGGGCCGGGGCGAGAAATCCGGTCCCTCCCCATCTGTCCGTTTCCCCAACCGGCGACCGCGCACCCGCCGGCCGCCGGCCGCGCCCGTCCAACCGCCCGCTTCCCCGGCTCGCTTCCATGGGCCTTTTTTCCGGCACAGTCGTCCACGCCTTGCAACCTCCCGCCAAAACGGCGTATAGACATCCTACCATCCGCACCATCCTTGAGGAGCGCCCATGACCAGACTTCTTGGAATCTTCCTTTCCATGCTGTTCGTTTCCACCCTGTCCGGCTGCGGCTACAACCAGATGCAGACCAACGAAGAGGCGGTCAACGCCGCCTGGGGCAACGTGGAATCCTCCCTGCAACGCCGGCTCGACCTGATCCCGAACCTCGTCGAAACGGTCAAGGGCTACGCCAGCCACGAGAAAGACACCCTGACCGCCGTGACCGAAGCCCGGGCCAAGGCCACACAGGTCAAAATAACTCCCGACACCCTGAACAATCCCGAGGCCATGGCCGCCTTCCAGCAGGCCCAGGGCCAGATGCAGTCCGCCCTGTCCCGCCTTCTGGCCGTGGCCGAGAACTACCCGCAGCTCAAGGCCGACCAGGGCTTCCGCGACCTGCAAAACCAGCTCGAAGGAACGGAAAACCGGATCAACGTGGCCCGGCAGCGCTACAACCAGACCGTCGAGACCTACAACGCCTCGATCCGCACCTTCCCCAACTTCATCACCAATTCCCTGCTCCTGCACCTGAAGCCCAAGGAATACTTCAAAGCCGACGAAGCCGCCAAGCAGGCGCCCAAGGTGAAATTTTAAGAGGCCTCCGACGGCCGGGGCTCTGCCCCGGACCCCGCCGGGGGGAATCATTCCCCCCGGACCCCCCGAAAGGGGGAGGGGATGGTCCTGCTGCGGCCGGACTGCCGGCTGACGATGCAAAACGACTTGTAATAAGCTCTTTTGCCCTTGGAGGGACGATGCCTTCCATTTCGCAAACTTTCGCCCCCTGCGCCGCCGTCCCCCCCCCGCCCGCCCCGTCGCGGGGGTCCGGGGGGGATCATCCCCCCCGGTGGGTCCAGGGCAAAGCCCTGGCCGCCGGAGGCCTCTTCCTCCTCATCGTCCTTTTTACCGTCGCTTCGGCCTGGGCCCTGGACGTGCCGCGTCTCGCGGGGCGGGTCAACGACTACGCCCACATGCTGTCGCCGGAAGCGGTCGCGCGGCTGGAGGCCCAGCTGGCCGATTTCGAGCGCACGGACTCGACCCAGGTGGTGGTCCTGACCATCCCGTCGCTGGAAGGCGAATCGCTGGAGGACTATTCCATCAAGGTGGCCCAAGATTGGGGCATCGGGCAAAAGGGCCGGGACAACGGGGCGGTGCTCCTGGTTTCCAAGGGCGACCGCAAGGTCCGCATCGAGGTCGGCTACGGCCTGGAGGGGGTGCTGACCGACGCCCTGTCCGGCCGCATCATCGCCCAGGCCATCACCCCGGCTTTCAAGGCCGGCCATTTCGACGCCGGCGTGGAAGCGGGCGTGGCCGCCATCATCGCCGCCACCCGGGGCGAATACCAGGGCGCGCCGGAGACGGGCCGGACGGACGGCAAGGGCGACGACAACGCCTTTTTCGCCCTTTTCATCCTGGCGCTCATCCTGTCCGCCGTGCTGTCGGGCCTGCCGGCCCTGGCCCGGGCCGGCATCTTCGGCGTGGCCCTGCCCGTGGTCGGAGGGCTCTTCGGCCTGGCCCTGGGCTTCATTCTGCTTCTCCTGGTCGGCGGGGTGGTCCTCGGCCTCCTCGGGCCGTTTCTCTTCCGGTCGGGCCGGGGCGGAGGCGGCGGATTTTTCATCGGCGGCGGGGGCGGCGGATCGTCAGGCGGCGGCGGATTCTCGGGCGGCGGCGGCTCCTTTGGCGGCGGCGGCTCGTCGGGCAGCTGGTAGGAGGCTATGATGCGAAAGCTCGTGCAGGCGTTTTTATCCCCGGCCGACCGGGAGCGGGTGGTGGCGGCGGTGCGCGCGGCCGAGGCCCGGACAGCGGCCGAAATCGTGCCCATGGTGGTCGGGGCCAGCGACACCTACCCCAAGGCCGAACTGGCCTGCGCCGTGACCTGCGGCCTGGTGGCCGGCGTGGCCTGCACCCTGGCCGCCGGCTCGCGGAACATGTGGCTGTTTCTTCTTTTCTTCGGCCTTTTTTCCCTGGCCGCCTTCGAGGCCGCCAAGCGCCTGCCCGCGCTCAAGCGGATTTTCGTCTCGCCCGAGCGGGCCCGCCATGAAACCTTTCAAGCGGCCGAGGCCTCCTTCTACGCCCACGGCCTGGCCTGCACCGCCGGCCGCCACGCGGTCCTGGTCTACGTCTCGGTCTTCGAGCATCTGGTCTTCATCCTGCCGGACGCCGGACTGGCCGGAAAGCTCCCTCCGGCGACGCTGGCCGCCGCAACGGAGGCCCTGGCCGCCGGCATCCGCCAGGGCAGGCAGGCCGAGGCCCTGTCGGAGGCCGTTGCGACCCTGGCCGAGGCTCTCACCCCTCTGTATCCTCCCTTCCCGGACCAGGCCAATGCGCTCAAGGACCTGATTCTCCTCTGAGGACCGCCGACCGAAAAAAGACACATTTTTTTCAAGGGTCGGTCGTTGCATTCTTTTCCGGCTATGGCATAGTGCCTTCACTTTCGAACACTTCGTTTTCCAACCGCTCATTTGGAGGTTCCCATGGTGGATCAATATCATGAGCCCGTGGCCGAACTGACGCCCCTGGACCGGGATTTCGTGCGGGCGTTGACGAGCATCAAGGAAGAGCTGGAAGCCATCAACTGGTACCACCAGCGCGTGGTCGCGGCCACCGATCCCCAGATCAAGGCCATCATGGCCCACAACCGCGACGAGGAGATGGAGCACGCCGTCATGGGCCTCGAGTGGCTGCGCCGGACCATGCCCGGCTGGGACGCGGTCATGCGCACCTACCTCTTCACCACCGGCGACATCACGGCCCTGGAAGACGCCGCCACCGCCGGCGAGGCCGGCCCCGAGGCCGCGCCGTCGGCCGCCGCCACCGCGCCCGGCGGCGCCTCGCTTGGCATCGGCAGCCTCAAGGGAAACCGTTAACCCCACGGGAGACGCCATGGATATCCTGAAACGCGACCTCGCCCCCATCACCGCCGCCGCCTGGCAGGCCGTGGACAGCCGCGCCCGCCAGACGCTGACCAGCATGCTCTCCGCCCGCAAGATCGTGGACGTGGCCGGGCCGCTGGGCTGGGAATACGCCGCCGTGCCGCTCGGGCGCATCGACTATGCCAAGACCCAGTCCGTTTCCGGCATCACCTACGGCCTGCACCAGGTCAAGCCGCTCATCGAGGTCAAGGTGCCCTTCACCCTCGACATCGCGGAGATCGACAACGCGGCCCGGGGCGGCAAGGACATCGACCTCGGCGCCCTGGACGCGGCCGCCGAAAAGCTGGCCCGGTTCGAGGAAGAGGCCATCTACCATGGTTTCGCCCCGGCCGGCATCAAGGGTCTGTCGGAAGTCTCGAGCCAGACCCGGATGCAGGTGACGGGCAATCCCGAGGACATCGTGGAAAAGGTGTCCAAGGGCCTGACCGCCCTGCGCAAGACCTCGGTCGAGGGGCCCTACAATCTGGTGGTCGGCCCGGAGATGTGGGTGGCCCTGTCCGGCCATGTCCGGGGCTATCCCCTGTCCCAGTACCTGGAAACCATGCTGTCCGGATCGGTCATCGTCAGCCCCTTCATCGAAGAGGCCTACCTCGTCTCCACCCGGGGCGGCGACCTGGAGATGACCCTTGGCGGGGACATCGCCATCGGCTACGCCTCCCACGACACCGAGAAGGTGGCGCTTTTCTTCTTGGAATCCTTCACTTTCCAGGTGCTCGACCCGACAGTGGTCGTGCGCCTCGACTGGAACGCCCAGGCCGGCGGGGCCTAGACGGCCGTCCCACCGGGGCCGCTCCTCCAAGGATGGCGCGGCCCCGTCGCGTTGCACCCGGCCTGGCCTGCGCCATTCTGCCGCCGCCTGCCCCACCCCCTCTCCCCTCGTCCGGCCAGGGTCCCGAACCATGCCCACCCCTTTTTGTCTCTGCACTTTTCCCTTGCGTCACGTGGCATCTCCAGTGCCGCCATGCAGGGGAACAGTGGGCCTTCTCTACTGTCACGAATATTTTAGATCCGTGACTCATCGCATGCAACCAACTTAAATTACAAACACTAAAAATAACATAGCAGACACGAAAAATATAATTTGCGTGTGACTAAAAAACCGCCTAGATTCTTTTCACACAGGCGGCAACGCCCCGGCCAAGACGGCGTACAGACGTACTCCACCAACATACATACCCCGCACGGAGAGACCATCATGAAAGTCAGCGCCCGCAATCTGATCCCCGGCACCGTCAAGAAGGTTTCCATCGGCATGGTCAATGCCGAAGTCGTCATCGAAGCCGCTCCCGGCGTCGAGATCGTCTCGGTCATCACCAAGGAGTCGGCCGAGGCCATGGGCCTCAAGGCCGGCGCCAAGGTCAAGGCCATGGTCAAGGCGTCGAGCGTCATGGTCGTCACCGACTAGGACCGCTTCGGCAAACGCCAAAAGCCCGGCCGGCTCCCCCACGGGAACCGGCCGGGCTTTTGGCATTCTGGTGCACCTGGGCGAATCCGGGGTGCGAGGGCCGCTCCCTCACCCCACTCGGAGCCATCGATTGCCGTTTCCGCCGGCAAGGAAACGCGCGATCCCCCGGAAGCGCATGAGGACTCCTGGGGCCCCCTCCCGGACGTCCGTCCGCCCCCTTCCCGGGTGGTCCAGGAGGGGCGCGTCCCTCCTGGCCGCCGGAGGCGTTTCCCTCTTCCTGCCTTACATCAAATGCCGCCGCCGTCCGGGATGACGACGCCGCCCGGCCCTTGCTGCACGATGCGCGAATAGGGGGGCACGTCGCTTACCACCCAGACGTTGCCGCCGATGACCGAGCCTTTGCCGATGGTGACCCGGCCGAGCACGGTGGCCCCGGAATAGACCACCACGTTGTCCTCGACCACCGGATGGCGGGCGATGCCCTTGACGAGCATCCCCTGCTCGTCCTTGGGAAAGCTCTTGGCCCCAAGCGTCACGCCCTGGTAGAGGCGCACGCCGTTGCCGATGACGCAGGTTTCCCCGATGACCGTGCCCGTGCCGTGGTCGATGAAAAACCGCCGGCCGATGGTGGCGCCGGGGTGGATGTCGATGCCGGTGCGGGAGTGGGCCATCTCGGTGATGATGCGCGGGATGAGGTCCACGCCGAGGGTGTGGAGTTCGTGGGCCACCCGGTAGTGGGTGAGCGCCGTCAGGCTCGGGTAGCAGAAGATGGTCTCGCCGGGCGACCGCGAGGCCGGATCGCCCTCGAAGGCGGCCTGGGCGTCCTCGGCCAGGAGTTCGCGGATGTCCGGCAGGCGCATGAGAAAATCCCCGGCCAGCCGCCTGGCCCGTTCCTCGCAGTCCTGGCAGTTCCCGGCCCGGTCCATTTCGCAGAAAAAGCAGTAGCCCCGGCGGACCTGGTCGGTCAAAAGCTTGTTTATGGCATCGAGACTGGCCCCGATGTGAAAGCGCATGTTCTCGGGCGTGATGTCCGAGTGGCCGAAATAGCCCGGGAAAAGGACGGCCCGCAGCCGCTCCATGATCTCGACCAGGGCCGTGATCGACGGCATGGGCTCGTCGTGGAGCGGCCGGTGGTAGACCTTGCGGTAGGAGGCCTCCTCGCAGAGCATCTCGGCCACCCATTCCACCGGGGTGCGCTTTTTGGGGCGCGGCAGCTGGTTTTCCAGGGGGGACATCAGGCCTCCTCGGCGAAAAGCGGGGTCGAGAGGTAGCGCTCGCCCGTGTCGCAGACCACGAAGACCACCAGCTTGCCGGCGTTTTCCGGCCGTTTGGCGATCTCGATGGCGGCGTACGCGTTGGCCCCGGAGGAGATGCCGCAAAGGACGCCCTCCTCGCGCAAAAGCCGCCGGGCCGTGTGCATGGCCGCCTCGTTCTCCACGGCAACGACCTCGTCCACCAGGCCCATGTCCAGGACCTCGGGCACGAACCCGGCCCCGATGCCCTGGATGGCGTGGGGGCCCGGCTTGCCACCGGACAGGACCGGCGAGGAGGCCGGCTCCACGGCCACGGCCCGGAAATCGGGTTTGCGGGATTTGATCGCCCGGGCCACGCCGGTCAGGGTCCCGCCCGTGCCGACCCCGGCCACGAACAGGTCCACCGCCCCGTCGGTATCGGCCCAGATCTCCTCGGCCGTGGTCAGGGCGTGGATCTCCGGGTTGGCCGGATTGGAAAACTGCATGGGCATGAACGCCTTGGGCAGGCTCCTGACCATCTCCGCGGCCCGCTCCACCGCGCCCCGCATGCCCTGGGCGGCCGGGGTCAGCACCAGCTCGGCCCCGAAGCCGCGCAGCAGGGCCCGGCGCTCCACGCTCATGGACTCCGGCATGGTCAGGACCAGTTTGTAGCCCCGCACGGCGCACATGAAGGCCAACCCGACACCGGTGT
Source organism: Solidesulfovibrio carbinoliphilus subsp. oakridgensis (assembly GCF_000177215.2). Lineage (NCBI taxonomy): Bacteria > Pseudomonadati > Thermodesulfobacteriota > Desulfovibrionia > Desulfovibrionales > Desulfovibrionaceae > Solidesulfovibrio > Solidesulfovibrio carbinoliphilus. Next base: position 1,324,824 of record NZ_CM001368.1, read on the forward strand.
TGCCGGACGTCGGCTCGACCACCACCGTGTCCGGGGTCATGCGGCCGTCGCGCTCGGCCGCGCGCAGCATGGCCACGCCGATGCGGTCCTTGACCGAAGAACACGGATTGAACGATTCGAGCTTGGCCGCCACGCGGGCCACGCAGCCCTCGGCCAGCCGGGTCAGCCAGACCATGGGCGTCTTGCCCACAAGCTCGGTCATGTCATTGGCAATACGCATGTTCCCCTCCTTCTCGGCCGAAGTCTGAAACAGTCCCCGGGCTTTCGCAAGTCCTTTGCGCCGGCCCGGGCCGGCGGCCCGGACGCCCGGCTTGCGCTTTCGGACAAACCGCCATACCACGTCCCGAACCGTCCCGCCGCCCTTTTTTCATGGACCAAACGGCCGGCAGGGACGGATGGAGCAGCCCGACCGCCCCGCAACCCCTGCCGCAGGGCCCCACGGCCCGCCCGCATTCCGGAACCGCCATGCATTTCAAGCCTCTTTTTTACAGTCTGCTGACCCTGGCCGCCCTGGCCGCCGGCCTTTTCGCCGCCACCCTCGAACCGGCCCGGCGCGTCGACGCCTGGACCTCGGACCTGTGGCACGTGCTGGCCGGCAAGCGGGCCGAGCCCTCCCGCGTGGCCGTGGCCCTGCTCGACGACGAGGCGCTGGCCGCCGAACCCGACCGGCCGCTCGTCTTCTGGGGGCCGCTGTACGCCAAGGTGCTGGCCCGAATCCGCGAGGCCGGGGCCGTGGCCGTCGGCATGGACATCCAGCCGGCCTTGAGCCCCGTCACCTGGATGGATCTGATCGGGGCCGATTCCAGCCGGGATTTCGACCGCGACTTCATGCTGGAACTGGCCCGGGGCAAGGTCATCCTGGCGGCCAGCGTGTCCACCGAATCCGGGGAGCCGTCCTTCAGCCTGCCGGCCACCGACTATCTGCTGGCCCTGCCCGGCCACGAGGCCGATCTGGGCCTCACCAACGTGCCGCTCGACCGCGACGGCGTGGTCCGGCGTTTCGCCCCGGCCCTTTATTCCGAAGGCGAGCCCCGGCTGTCCTTTGCCGCCGCCCTGGCCCGGCGGGCCGATCCCAAGGCGCCGGGCCTAGTCGACATCGACGCCCAGACCGCGCTGGTCCCCCGGCCCATCGCCTTTGCCGGCCCGCCGGGCACGTTTGCGCACATAAGCTTCGCCCGGCTCCTGGCCCCTGACGCGGCGAACGACCCCGAGGTCAAGGCGCTGGCCGGCAAGGTCGTCATCCTTGGCATCGACATCCACGGGGCCCACGACCGGCTGGCCTCGCCCTATTCCCTGCCCGTCTTCGGCGCGCCCAAGGAATTCATGCCCGGCCCGGAGATCCACGCCAACATCGTGGAGGCGCTCCTGACCGGCCGCGGCCTGGCGCCCATCGGCCGCCTGGGGGCCGCGGCCGCCTGGCTGCCGTTTCTGGCCCTGTGCGCCCTGGCCTGCGCCAAGCTCGGCCCGGGCCGCTCGGCCCTGGCCACGGCCGGGTGCGCCGTGGCCTCCTTTGGCCTCGGCTACGGCCTTTTCCGGTACGGCTGGCTCATGCCCATGGCCGGCTGCGACTTCGGCCTGACCCTGACCTGGGCCGGGGCCAACGCCGTGCGCCTGACGCGCGGGGAACGCGAAAAGGCCCACATCCGCCACGCCTTCGGCAAGTACGTGTCCGACGCGGCCATCGACGGCATCCTGGCCAGCGGCAAGCCGCCCGCGCCCGGCGGCTCCCTGGCCACGGTCACCATCCTTTTCTCCGACATCCGGAATTTCACGACATTAAGCGAAAAGCTCGGCCCGCAGGAGGTAGTCGAGCTTCTAAACGCCTATTTTTCCAAGGTCTGCGACATCATTCTGGAGCATGGCGGCATGATCGACAAATTCATCGGCGACGCGGTCATGGCCGTTTTCGGCGCCCCCCTGGCCGATCCGGCCCACGCCCGGCAGGCCCTGGCCACGGCCCTTGGCATGGTTGCTGCTTCAAACGACTTCCAGGGCTGGATGCAGAAACGCTTCCCCCATCTCGGGGACTGGACCTTTCGCATCGGCGTCGGGCTCCATTCCGGCCCGGCCGTTGTCGGCAACATCGGCTCGCGCCAACGGCTCGATTTCACGGTCATTGGCGACACCGTGAACACCGCCTCGCGCCTGGAAGGCTTCACCAAGGAGATGGGGTGTCCGGTGGTGGCCAGCCAGACCGTCGTGGATCTGGCCGGTGTCGGCGTCTTGACGGGACGCCGGGAGCAGGCCCATGTCAAAGGCAAGAGCGAACCCGTGCCGGCCCTGGAAATCCTCGGGCTGGCCGACCAATAAAGGAGCAGTCATGTCCCGCATCCGTACCCTGCTTTTCTCCCTGCTGCTTCTGGGGGCTTTCTGGACGGCCCCGGCCGCGGCCGAGCAGACGCGCCTGGTGTGCCTCGTTTCGGCCATCACCGGCCAGGCCAGCCTTTCCCCGGCCGATGGTCCCAAAAAGCCGCTGGCCGTCTTCACCCGCCTGCGCGAGGGCGAGCGCCTGGATCTGACTCCGGGAACCGAAGTGCAGCTGGCCTTTTTGCAGAAAGGCGTCCGCGAAACCTGGACCGGCCCGGCGACGGTCCTCATCACCGCCGACGGCGGCCAGAGCCCGGACAGCGCCGGCCCGCCCGTGACCGACAAGCTGCCCCTGCGCGCCCGGCCGGCCGGCGGCGAGGCCTCCTCCATCCTGACCCAGGCCGGCGAACAGGCGACAGCCCAGGTCAAGACCCGCGACGTCACCCTGCCGGAAGACAAGCCGCTCACAGACGAGGACCGGGCCCAACTCGCCGAGGTCGAAGCGCAAGTGGCCCAAATGCGCCAGGCGGCCGCCCCGGGCGACGTGGGCCCGGACATCGTGCTCCTGGAGGAACTGACCCGGCTCGACCAGCGTCGCCGCCTTGGCGAGGAGCTGAAGCGCCTGCGGGAAGCGCATCCGGAAAACGAGACCCTGGCCCAGTGGGACCAGTAGGACAAAAAAAACGCGACGGGCGGCCCGGCCGCCCGTCGCGTCATGTCGTTTTACTGAAATAGGGTCGAGGGGAAGCCTCCGGCGGCCAAAGGGCTATCGCCCTTTGGAATCCCGCAAGGGTTCCTTTGCCCCTCTTCCGTAGCCGTAATCTGGCTCTGTTTTTCCTGTCATTTTTACCGCTCCATTCCCCCTTCGCCTTGCAAGGCCAGGTCGCCCTAGTCGAGGGTCTGCCGGTAGCGCGTGATGCCAAGGCCGAGCGACACCAGCAGAAAGAGGCCGATGGGCCACAGGCTCGGAAAGACGTCGGCAAAACCGTTGCCCTTGAGCACGATGCCGCGCACCACGCGCAGATAGTGGGTCAGCGGCAGGGCCGTGCCGATCCACTGGGCCCATTCGGGCATGCCCCGAAACGGGAACATGAACCCGGACAAGAGGATGGACGGCAGGAAGAAGAAAAAGGACATCTGCACGGCCTGCAACTGGTTCTGGGCGACGGTCGAGAAGGTGATGCCCACCCCCAGGTTGGCGGCGATGAAGGGGAAGGAGACGAGGAATAAAAGCGGCAGGCTGCCCAGGATGGGCACGTGGAAAAGGAAGACCGCCGCCACGATGATGAGCGCCATCTGGATGTAGCCCACAATGATGTAGGGCAGGATCTTGCCGAGCAGGACCTCGATGGGCCGCACCGGCGTGATGAGCAGATTTTCCATGGTGCCGCGCTCCCGCTCGCGGGTGATGGCGAGCGAAGTGATGATGACAAGCGTCATGGTCAGGACCACGCCCATGAGCCCGGGCACGATGTTGAACTGGGTGTTGGCCTCGGGGTTGTAGCGGGCGTGCAGGCGCAGGTCGACCAGGGGCTCGGGGGCCCGAAGGGCCAGCAGCGGGCCGGTCAGGTCGCGGTTGAAGGCGTCGGAAGCGGCCTGGCGTATGGCCGAGACGGCGTTGGACGTGGCCGAGGGATCGGTGGCGTCGGCTTCGAGCAGGACCACCGGCCGGTCGCCGCGCACCAGGTCCCGGCCGAAATGCGGCGGAATGGTCAGGACGAACTGGATGCGGCCCAGGCGCAAGAGTTCGTCGGCCTCGGCCTCAGTGGTGAGCTCCCGGGTGAATTCGAAATAAAGGCTGTTTTTCATGGCCGCGGCCATGTCCCGGGAAAAAGTCGACCGATCGTTGTCGAGGATGGCCGTGGGCAGGTGTTTGGGGTCGGAGTTGATGGCATAGCCGAAAAGGATGAGCTGCAGGAGCGGAATGCCGACCATCATGCCGAAGGTGACCCGGTCCCGGCGCATCTGGGTGAATTCCTTGGACACCATGGCCGCGAACCGTTTGGGGGAAAAGGCGAAGAGTCCGGCCATTACGCCACCGCCTTGCGCATGAGGCTTATAAAAACCTCTTCGAGGTTGGAGGGAATCCGCCGAAAGGTGTGGGGCGGGGCCATAAAGGGCTTGAGGCTTGCTTCGAGGGCAGCTCCGTCCCGGCCGCTGACGTGGAGTGTGAGGCCAAAGGCCACCACCTGCTCGACCCCGGGCAGCCCCCGCAGCCTGTCGATGAGCCCGTAGAGTTCCGGCCCGGAGACCTCATAGGTGGCCAGCCCCTCGGCGGCCACGATCTCGGCCACCGAGCCCGTGGCCAGGAGATGGCCGTAGGCGATGTAGGCGAGCCGGTGGCACCGCTCGGCCTCGTCCATATAGTGGGTGGAAATAAGGGCGGTTATGCCCTCGCCGGCCAGCTTGTGGACCTCGTCCCAGAAATCCCGCCGGGCCATGGGATCGACGCCGGCGGTCGGCTCGTCGAGGAGCAGCAGCCTTGGCTCGTGGATCATGCAGGCGGAAAGGGCGAGGCGCTGCTTCCAGCCGCCGGAAAGCGTGCCGGCCAGCTGGTCCCGGAACCGGCCGAGATTCATGCGCTCGATGGTCCGGCCGATGGCCGCCTCCCGGCCGGCCACGCCGTACATGCGGGCAATGAAATCCAGGTTCTCCCGCACGGTCATGTCCTCGTACAGGGAAAATTTCTGCGACATGTAGCCCACGTGGGGCTTTATGCGCTCCGGCTCCTCGCGGACGTCGAACCCCAGGCAGGTGCCGTAGCCGTCGTCCGGACGCAACAGCCCGCAGAGCATGCGGATAAACGTCGTCTTGCCCGAGCCGTTTGGCCCGAGAAAGCCGTAGATCTCCCCGCGCGCCACCCGCATGTCGATGTGGTCGACCACGGTCTTTTTGCCGAAAATCTTGGTCAGGCCGGTGACGTCGATGACCGGCGCCTCCCCGCTCATGAGCCGCCCGCCTTGCCGCCGTCCCCCGGGCCGGGAGCAGGGACCGGGACCGAGGCCGGAACCGAGGCCAGGGACACGTCCACCGGCTGGCCCGGGTGCAGGCGCGCGGCCACGTCCGGGGCAAAGACCGCCTCGACCATGATGACGAGCTTTTCCCGGAAATCCTGGCTGTAGATGACCGGCGGCGTGTATTCGACCGTGGGGGCGATGTAGGAAATCCTGGCCGCGACCGGCTCTTTGCCGCCGTCCCAGGAGACGCGGATGTCCTGGCCCCGGGAAAGCGCCCCGGCCACGGCTTCGGGCACGAAAAACCGGGCCTTGACGTTTTCCGGCGGCAAGAGCGCCACCACCGGGCTGCCGGCCGCCACCCACTCGCCCCGGTAGTGGAGGGTGTCGTAGACCAGGCCGCCGACGCCGGCCCGCTGGGTCATCTGGTCGAGGTTCCACCGGGCCTGGCCCACGGCCTGTCGGGCCGCGTCCACGGCCGCCTGGGCGGCCCGGATCTGGTCCTCGCGGCTGGCCAGCCGGCCCGTGGCCAGCTTGGCTTCGAGGGACTTGACCTGTTCCTGGTCGGTGGACTGGGCGGTACGGGCGGCGTCGAGCTCTTCCTTGGCAATGGTCTTGCTGGCGTAGAGTCTGACCCGGCGGTCGTACTCCAACCGCGACAGGGACAGGGAGGCCTTTGCCCGGCGCAGATCGGCCGTGATCTGGTCGATCTCCTCGGGCCGCAACCCCTTCTCCTTGTCGCGCAGGTCGGATTCGGCCCGGCGCAGGTCCGCCTCGGCCAGGGCCAGGCTCCGGTCCTCATAACCGTGCTCCAGGGCATAGAGCGCCTGTCCGACCACGACGGTGTCGCCCCGGGCCACGGACAGGGTGTCCAGGCGGCCGGCGATCTTGCCGGCCACGTACACGAACTCCCCTTCCACATAGCCCTGCCAGACCGGCGGTTTTTCGGCTTCGCAGCCGGCCAGGCAGACAAGGCCCGACAGGAACAGGCACAGGGCCGGGAGCAGCCTAGGCATCTTCATGGTCGGCCTCCTCCAAGAATGCGGCCGCGCACGGCGGGCAGGCCGGGGGCTCGGAAGCCAGCCCCCGGCCCATGGTCTCGGCCAGGAAGTCGGCCACGCCGGCCAGGGGCAGGTCCAGGGAAAGTCCCAGGTCCCGGGCCGCGTCCGCGAACCGCCGGCGCAGGGGTTCGGACAGGCTGTAGACGATGAGCGTGCCGACCAGCGCCAGGTGGACGAAGACGGGCTCGGCCGGGCGCAGGCTCCCGTCCGCCACGCCCCGGGCCAGGATGTCGCGGGTCACGGTGAAGATGCGCCGGAACTCGGCCAGGGCGGCGGCCGGCATGTGGGCCCCGCCCGAGGCCATCTCCAGGGCCATGATGCGCGGCAGCATGGGCAGGCGGGCGAAAAGCCCGGCCATGGCCCGGGCCAGGGCGCCAAGGGCCTGGCCCGGATCGCCGCCCTGGGCCACGGCCTCCTCGAGGGTCCCGGCCACCTGGGCGAACAGGCGCAGGAGCACGGCCTCGTAGAGCTTTTCCTTGTTGCCGACATGGTAATAGAGCCCGGCCTTGTTGACCCCGGCCCGCCGGGCGATGGCCTCGACCTTGGCCCCGGAGAATCCCACCCGGCCGAATTCCTCGGCCGCGGCCTCCAAAATCCGCGTCAGCACGGTGGCTGCTTCCTCGATATCGCCCATTTGGTTGAACCTCTTTTTTCAACCAAACGGTTAAACCGTTTCGTCTGGATCGTCAAGGAGAGGAAGCGGGCCAAGGCCGCTTCCCATTCGGATTAAAGCAGTGTAACCCATGGCCCGGCGGGCCGGAGATGGCTCCCATGCCGCGCCCGAACACCATGACCCAAGCCCTTGCCCTTCTCCTCTCGCCCATTGCCGCCCTCGGCCGGGCCGTGCTGTCCCTGGTGGCCGAGCTCGGCGGCCTTTGCATTTTCATGGGCAAGGGGCTTTGGCGCATCGTTTTTCCCTCGCCCGCCTGGCGCAAGATCGTGCAGCAGGTCTACTTCATCGGCGTCAAGTCGGTGTTCGTCATCGTGCTGATCGGCCTGTTCACGGGCATGGTGCTCGGCCTCCAGGGCTACTACACCCTGGTCAAATTCGGCTCCGAAGGGCTTCTGGGCGCGGCCGTGGCCCTGTCCATCATCCGGGAGCTCGGGCCGGTCCTGACCGCCATCATGATCACGGGCCGGGCCGGGTCGTCCATGGCCGCCGAGATCGGCATCATGCGCATCTCCGAGCAGATCGACGCCCTTTCGACCATGGGCATAAATCCCCTGCGGTTCTTGATCGCCCCCCGGCTGGCCGCCTCGCTCGTCTGCTTTCCGCTGCTGACCGCCATCTTCGACGTGGTCGGCATCGGCGGCGGCTATCTGACGGGCGTGGTGCTCCTCGGCATCAATCCCGGGGTTTATTTCGACCGCATCGACAGTACGGTGGAACTTGGCGACGTGACCGGCGGTTTTGTCAAATCCCTGGTCTTCGCCCTGCTCGTGGCGGCCATTTGCTGCTTCGAGGGCTATTTCACCCACACCAGGCGCGAGGGGTTCGGGGCCAAGGGCGTGAGTCTGGCCACCACTTCGGCCGTGGTCCTGTCGTGCATCACCATTTTGGTGGCAGACTACGTCCTGACCTCTTTTCTGCTGTGACGCCAGGCGGGCCAACCGTGTTGCATCTCAGGCGGGTTCGCCGTAAAAGGCCGGTGACATGAAAAAATATGCCATGGAAACCACGGTCGGGGTCTTCGTCCTGGCGGGCCTCTTGTGCGTGGCCTACCTGACCGTCAAGCTCGGCAAACTCGACGTCTTCGGCGGCGACAGCTATCCGCTGGTGGCCCGGTTCAAGGACGTGACGGGCCTCAAAAGCGGGGCGTACGTGGAAATGGCCGGCGTGCGCATCGGCCGGGTCTCGGCCGTCGCCCTCGACCCCAAGGACAATATGGCCCTGGTCACCTTGGAGATCCAAAACGGCGTGCGCCTCACAGACGATTCCATCGCCTCCATCAAGACCAGCGGGCTTATCGGCGACAAGTTCGTCAAGGTCTCCCCGGGCGGCTCGGACGACGTCCTCAAACCCGGCGGCACCATTGTCGAGACCGAGGCCTCGGTCGATCTCGGCGACCTCATCGGCAAATACGTTTTTGGCGGCGTCAAATAGCAAAAGACCCGCCGCTTCCGACCCTCTAGCCCACCGATGGAACCGTCGTATGAACCGTATCCTTTCCCGCTTCTGTCTGATGCTGCTCCTTGTGGCCGCAACCGCCTCCCCCGTCCGGGCCGGGCAGGCGACCGAAACGCTGAGTTCCTCCGTGGATCGGATCATCAGCCTGCTGGCTGACCCGGCCTACAAGAATCCGGACACCCGGCCGGCCATGCGGACCAAGCTCATCAGTGTCATTGACGGCATCTTCGACATGACGGAACTGTCCCGCCGGGCCCTCGGCGCGGACTGGAACAAATTTTCGCCCGACCAGCAGACCCGTTTCGTGGCCGCCTTCGGCCAACTGTTGCAGAACACTTACCTTGACAAAATCGAGAGCTACACCGATGAAAAGGTGCAGTATCTCAAGGAGCAGGCACTCGGGAGCGGCAAGGCCGAGGTGGACACCAAGGTCGTCGGCAAAGGGAAGGAAATTCCCATTGCCTACCGTCTCGTGGATCGCGGCGGCTGGAAGGTCTACGACGTGGTGATCGAGGGCGTGAGTCTGGTGCAGAACTACCGCAGCCAGTTCGGCCAGATTCTGGTCAACGAGAGCCCGGATGCCCTGATCGCCAGGATCGCCGCCAAAAGATCCTGATCCGAGAGCAGGTTGCCTCGAAACAGGCCAAGCCGGAAAGCGACATAAGCCGGGCCCGACCCACGCCCGATCATCCAACGGACCAACCCGCCGGGGAGAGTTCATGACCGCCACCACGCCACGAAACCTCGTCCTGATCCTGCTTGCCGTAACGGTCCTTGGAACTTCCGGCTGCAACGCCCGCAACCAGACCGCCAAGGGTTTCGACCAGGCGGCGGCCCCGACCCAGGCGCCCGCGGCTCCGGCCGCCTCCATGCCCGCCCCGTCGCCGGCCGCCACCCCGGCCGCGGCCCCCCTGGACGACGACGACGCGCCCGGAACCTACGCCGAAACGCCGCCCGCGCCCGTGGCCGATCCGCTCTATGGCTGGAACAAGTTCTGGTTCACCTTCAACCACTACTTCTACAGCGGGCTCATGCGTCCCATTTCCACGGGCTACAGCTACGTGGTGCCCCGGATGGTCCGCACCGGACTGGCCAACGCCTACACGAACTTCACCTTCCCCATCCGTTTCATAAACTCGCTCCTCCAGCTCGACTTCACCAAGGCGTCGCGCGAATTCGGCCGTTTCATGCTCAACAGCACCCTCGGCATCGGCGGTCTGGTGGACGTGGCCAAATCCGACCCCAACCTCCAGCCCGGCAACGAGGACTTCGGCCAAACCCTTGGCCATTACGGCATCGGCGACGGGTTCTACATCGTGTGGCCGCTCCTTGGCCCCTCGACCCTGCGCGACACCGTGGGCCTGGCCGGCGACGCCGCCGCCAATCCGCTCACCTGGATATTCAGCCCCTTCGCCGTGTACGACGACGGCTACAATCCCTGGTTCTGGCCCTATGTCATCAAGGCCAGCGACGTGTTCAACCGCCTGCCCGAGACGCTCGAGAACTACGACAGCGTGGTCAAGCCGGCCATCGACCCGTACAGCGCGGTCAAAGACGCCTACATCCAGTACCGCCGCAACGCGGTCTCGCAGTAACCTGCCTCCCGCCGCCGCCGCGCCCCGCGCGGCGGCGGTTTTTCATGCCGGACGACGCACAACCAATTTCTCCCGGCCCCGCCGCCACCGCCTGCCGCCTGCCCCTGTGTCCGGACGCCCTGGCCCTTTACGCCAGCTACCGCAACCACCGGTTTTCCCGCCACGCCCACGAGGGCTACGCCCTTGGCGTCATCGAGGCCGGGGCCCTGGCCTTCCGCTACCGGGGAAGCCGGCTGGTGGCTCCGGCCGGGGCCGTCAACCTGGTCCAGCCCGGCGTGCCCCACGACGGCGAACCGGCCGGGGACGACGGGTGGCGCTACCGCATGCTCTACCTGCCGGCCGCCCTCCTCTCCATGGTGCTGCCGGACGGGGCCCCGCTCCCCCATTTCCGGCCCGGGGTCATCGAGGACCCGCTGCTCGCCGCCCGCGTGGCCGACACCCACCGCCTGCTCATGGACGCCGCAGCCAGCCAGCTCGCCCGGGAAACCGCCCTGCTCGCGCTCCTCGCTCTGTGGACCGGGCGGCACGCCGACGACCGGCCGGCCTCGCCGCCGGTCGGGCCGGAACCCCGGGCCGTGCGGCTTGTCCTCGATCTCCTGGCCGCCCGGTTCGCCGAGAACCTGAGCCTCCACGACCTGGCCCGGGAGGCCGGGCTTTCCCCGTGGCACCTGTCCCGGGTCGTGGCCCGCCACACCGGCCTTTCGCCCCACGCCCACCAGCGCGAGTGCCGGCTGCGGGCGGCCCGGCGCGCCCTGGCCGGGCCGGACCGGCTGGCCGACATCGCGGCCATGGCCGGCTTTGCCGACCAGAGCCACCTGACCCGGGCCTTTGCGGCCCGTTTCGGCCTGTCCCCCGGGGCCTACCGCAAGATCGTTCAAAACACCTCCGCCCTTCCCGGCTAGGCTTGGCCCGGTTGTTTCCAACGGAGGTGTCCCCATGCCGTCACGCGCCAAAGCCGTGGCCGCCCTGGTTGCGGCCATGGTCCTGGTCGGATCGTCGGTGGCCGTGGGCCGGGTGCTGGTCGCCGCCCTGCCGCTTTATTTCGCGTCCATGGTCCGGTTCGCCCTGGCCGCGGCCGTGCTGGCCCCCCTGGTCCTCCTGGTCGAGGGCCGCCTGCCGCGCCTGTCCCTGCGGACGCTGGCCCTCTTGTCCGCCCAGGCCCTTTGCGGCTCCTTTCTCTTCACGGTCTGTCTGCTGACCGGCCTGCGCCTGACCGGTGCGGCCGAGGCCGGGGTAGTGGCCGCGGCCACGCCGGCGGCCGTGGCCCTTCTGGGCCGGCTTTTTTTCCGCGACCGGCTGTCTGCCCGCTCCATGGCCGGCATTGCGGCCACCGTGGCCGGCATCGCCGTCCTTCAGGCCGGAAGCGGCCCGGGATCCGGCCCGTCGCCGCTCCTTGGCAACGGGCTGGTGCTTTGCGCCGTGGGATTCGAGGCGGTCTTCCTGCTCCTGCGCCGGGCCGTGGACCAGCCCCTGACGCCCCTTGGCGCGGCCTTGGCGGTCTCGGTCCTGGGGCTGGCCTTTTTCCTGCCGCCGGGCCTTTGGGAGGCGGCGGACCTGCCGGGCGCGGCCCTGACGCCGGCCGCCCTGGCCGCCCTGGCCTACTACGGCCTGGGTGTCACGGCCGCGGCCTACATGCTGTGGTTTTACGGCGTGGTGCGGGTGGACGCAGCCACGGCCGGGGTGGCCACCGGCGTCATGCCGGTGGCGGCCCTGGCCTTTGCGGCCGGACTGTGCGGGGAACGGGTCGGCTGGCCGGCACTTGGCGGCTGCGCCGGGGTGCTGGCCGGCATCCTGTGCCTGGCCCTCGGCGGGGAAGGAAAAAAGGCGGGGGCAACGGACCGGGCCGCCCTCCTGACGGAAGGACGGCCCGGCTCCGGATCAGGAACCGGCGCTCTTGGGCGGCGGCACGTACCCGTCCGGAAGCGGCGGGGCCGGCTCCACCACGGGCGGGGCGTAGCGGACCTTGCCCGGGGCCGGCTCCACGGCCCGGGGCGCGACCGGGGACTTGGCCGGAGCGGACGACGCTGCCGGCGCGGCCGGTGCGGCGGCCGGCTTGGCGGCGGGCTTGCCCGAGGGCTTGGCGGCCGGCGCGGAACCGGCCGGCCGTTCCTCGGCCAGACGGGGCTCGGTCACGCCGACGGCCAGCAGTTCGGCCTCGAGTTCGGCCCGGCTGCCTTCCTTGACGGCATAGACCCGGTAAAAGGCCTTGTTGTTGAGTTTGCCCGGCTCCATGCGCGCCCCGAAGCCCTTGCTCTCCAGGGAGGCCACCAGTTCCTTGGCCTTTTCCGGGTGGGCGAAGTTGCCGACCTGGAAGGTGAAGAGGGCCCGCTCGCCGGCGGCGGCCGGCGCGCCAGCGGGAGCGGCCGGGGGTGCCGGCGCGGCCTGGGACCCGGAAAGGGCCTCGGGCGCGGCCACGGCCGCTCCCGCCGGCTGGGGCGCCGGGGCCGGCGTCTCGGGCGCGACCGGAGCCGGGGTGAAGGGCTTTGGCGTATGGGCCTGGGGTCCGGCCGGGGCCGGAGCCACGACCGGCGGCGCGTAGGTCGAAGCCGGCGCGGCCGGTGGCGGCGCATAGGCCGGAGGCGGCGGCGCGTAGGCCGGGGCCGGCGGGGGCGGGGCCGGAGGCGGCGGGGGCGGCGCATAGGCCGGCGGCGGGGGCGGCGGCGGTGTCCGGGACCAGCCCGTGTCGCTTGGAGACTCCGGTGCCGGGTGGCCCAGGATCTCCTTTTCAAAAGACTTGTCCGCGGCGCATCCGGCAAGGCCCAGGGCCAGCAGGACCGACGCGGTGATCAGACGCCGCATAGGGCGACTCCTTTCTCGTGTGGGGTTGGCGGGGACGGACGGTCATCCCATTCCCACAAGCTTGCAGAGGGTTTCCTTGGCGCCGTGGAGCGCGTCCATGCCGGCGGCCAGCCCGTCGCGGTCCCCGGAACCGGCGGCCCGTTCCACGGCTGCGGCGGCGCGGCTCAGGGCCACGGCCCCGATGGTCGCGGCGGCGCTTTTGATGGTATGGGCGTGCAGGGCCACCTGCTTCAGGTCCCCGGCCCAGACGGCCTCGTCCAGAAGCGTGCGGCGCTCGGTCACCTCGTCCCAGATGCATTCGAACAGGCGGCCGAAGGCGGCCCGGCCGACCCCCATGCGCCGCCGGGCGGCTTCGGGATCGAACGCTTCGCCGCCCGTACCCGGCTCTTCGCCGGTGTCCGGCCTTCGCGCGCCGCAGGGGTACATTCCTTTCATGGAACCTCCGCACGGCAACGGCCGCGGGACACCCGGCCCCGGACCGGCTATTGCAAAAAGACCACTTCCGTGCCGACGTCGATCAATTTGGCCATGTCCTTGCCCTCGTCGTTTTGCATCCGGATGCAGCCGCTGGTCACGGGCCGACCGATGGACCCGGGATTGTTGTTGCCGTGGATGCGGTAGCCGTAGCCGTGGGACAGGATGATCTTGAACGGGCCCATGGGATTTTCCTTGACCCCGGGCTTGACCACTTCGGGCAGTTGCTTGCCCTTTTTGAGGGCCCGTTCCTTCATGGCCGGGGTCGGCCGCCACCAGGGCTCGAAGCTGATCCCGGTCACCACCCCCCAGCCTTGCGGTGCTTCCATGTCGCGGCCGGGCACGGCCACGGCGTAGCGCCTGGCCAGGTGCCGGGTCCCGTCGGGCAGGTTTTCATACAGATAGAGCGTGCGTTGCGAGAGCCGCACCTCGATGGAATACCGGTTCTTGCTGGCCAGAAACTCTGCCATCTGGTCGTCCGGCAGGCCCGGTTGGTAACGGGCCTCGCCGGATTTGGCCAGAGTGGCCAGATAAAGATCGAGCCCGCCGCCGTCGGCGACCGGCACGTAGGCCGGGCCCGCCACCGCCGGCACCGCCGCCATGGCCGTAACGACCGTCTTGTGCCCCGCCGCCTCCGGACGCCCGGCCACGGACGCGCACGGCAAAGCCGCCACCAAGCCAAAGACCAAGGCCACAACCATCCAACCCCGCATCGTCTTCCCCTCCCGGCGCGACCGGTCCCGGGCCTGCCCCCCGGCGTCCCGTCCAGACCCTTGCACCCGCTGTCTTCGCCCCCTCAGGCGGTCTTGTAGCGCACGAGCGGCCGGCGACGGCCGGTCGGGCGCAAAAATTCCACATCCGGCCGGCCCAGGGCGACCACGGCATGGACGGCCTCGCCTTTGGGCAGTCCTATGGCCGCCGCCACCCGCCGGTCGTGGCGCAAGGCCTCCACGGCGTAGCCGATAAGGCAGGTGCCAAGGCCCATGGTGTGGGCGGCGAGCAGCATGTTCTGGGCGGCCAGGAGCGCGTCCTCGGCCGGACAGCTGGCCCCGGGCCGCGAGCCGATGACCACCGCCGCCGTGGCTCCGTGGAAAAGCCGATCCGTCCGGTCCCGGTCCCACTCGGCCAACGCCGCCGCGACCGACGGGTAGTGGTCCCGGTAATAGTCGGCAAGCTCCCGCCGGCCGATGAGGGCCAGTCCCTTTCGCACATAGGGTCTGGCCGCAAGCGCGTTCACCCGCCGGAAAAATTCGGCCACCGCCTCGCCAAGGCTCATGACCGCCGCCCGCGAGGTCAGGACCGTGAAGGTCCAGGCCTGGGAATTGGTGCCGGACGGAGCCGTGACGGCGGCCCGGACCAAATCCTCGAGCATGGGGCCGGGCACGGCTTCGCCGGTGTAGCGCCGGCAGGAGCGCCGCGACCGTAGCAGGTCGACGAGCATGGCCGGAGAAAAGCCGCCGGGCGGCACGATCTGTCCGGTCGGAGCGATGGTGGAGAAGGAGGCTGCCCAGTCGTCGCCGGGAAGTGTCACCGCCCCGGCCGGGCACACGGCCTCGCAGTGGCCGCAGCCGATGCACCCCGTCTGGCGGGCCACCAGCCGCCCGCCCGCAAAGGCCAGGACGCCCGACGGGCAAAGGGCCACGCAGGCCCCGCAGCCCTGGCAGGCCTCGGCGTCGATCCTCGGTGCGATTGCTTCCATGCCGTCCCCCGGGCGGCGGCGCCCGTCAATTCAGGCGGCCGGCCGGCCGCCTGGTCTGGCTGGGCCGGTCCGCGCCGTCGGCCAGGGTCGGTTCGGCCCGGGCCAGACGTCTTGCCGCCACGAACCACCGTTCGTAGTCCGTGCCGGCCAGACGGTCAACGCCCACACCGCCCCGGCGGGGGCTTGAATGGAGCATCTTGCCGCCGCCAAGATAGATGCCGACGTGGCTGATGCCGACATTCGGGTCCGTGGCGAAAAAAAGCAGGTCCCCGGGCACAAGCTCCGTGGCCCCGACCGGTGTGCCAAGCCCGGCCTGCAGCCGGCTCTGGCGCGGCAGATCCACGCCGCACTTGGCGAAGACGGCCTTGGTCAGGCCCGAGCAGTCGATGCCCGAGGCCGTGTCCCCGCCCAGCCGGTAGGGCGCGCCGAAGTACGGCTCGGCCAGGCGCATGATCCGTTCGCCACGCTCGGGGATTGGCCCGAGATCGGCCGGCATGGCGGCCACGGGCAGGCGCGGCGGCGGCCCGCCCATGGCGTCCTGTTGGCGCAGGGCCCGCATGACGGCGTCGTGGTCGGCGTTCCCCTCGTAGAGGGGCTTGTAGAATTCGTTGACCTTGCGCGAACTGGTGTGGAGCATGCCGAGGCTGTCCTCGTAGCCGTAGATGGTCCGGGCCCCGGCCGGCGCGGCCGGACAGGCCAGGGCAGCCAGGAGCGTCCCCCAGAGGATGCTTCGCCAGGAAACGGAAAAAAATCGGACTGTCATTCGCCGCCCTCGTAGGTGATGCTGCGGGAATCGCCGATGCGCGTGGTTTTGACGCATTCCCGACGGAAGGCGCACAGTTCCTGGCCGCACCGGTCGTGCACGCCCCAGGCGAAACACGGGGCAAACCCCTCGCCCTGCTGCACGGCCCGCACAGCGTCAATAGTGGTCAGGCCGGAAACGTCAAGGCCGAGCTCCCGGGCCTTGGCCTTCAACTCGCGCACGTCCAGGCCCATGGGCCCGTAAAAGGCCTCCCGGCACAGCCCCGCCTCGGGCGTGTCGAACAGGCGCATGACGACCATGGCCCCGCCGCCCTCGGCGTCACGCAGCTCGATCTCGCCGTTGTGTTCGAGCACGGCCTTGCGGGCAAGCGTCAGGCCGATGCCCGCCCCCCGGGCCTTGGTGGTGAAAAACGGATCGAACACGAACGGCAGCAGGTCGCGCCGCACGCCCGGCCCGTCATCCACGATGCGAAGAACCACCCCGTCCTCGCGCCGGGTCAGGGACAGGGTCACCCGCACGGTGTCGTGGCCGGAAAATTCCACGGCATTGAGCAGGATCTCCTGCAACGCCTGGGCCAGGAGCGTCCTGTCGGCCACGATCTCGGCCTCCTCCAGGCACCGGGAGCACTCCAGGCGCTTGTGCAGGGCCACGGCCGCCTCTTCGGCCCGGCCCGCGGCCTCTTCCGCCAGTTCCGACAGATTGACGGCCAGCAGGCGGGGCTGGGGCAGGGAGGCCAGACGCACCACCGCCCCGACCAGCTCTTCCAGGCGCCGGGCCTCCTGGAAGATGATGTCCGGATATTCGGTCTGCAGGTGGCGGTCCTTGTGTTCGCGAAGGAGTTTCAGGGCGAAGCCGCCGATGGCGGCGGCGGGATTGCGGATCTGGTGGGCGACCGAGAGGGCCAGATTATTGAGGCTCTCGATCATGTCGTACTGGAGGCGGTTTTTTTCGCGCAGGATGGCCGTCTCCCGCTCGCGGCTGCGGTAGAGGGCCGTCACGTCGTCGATGAGCAGGGTGACGCCGACCCGCTTGCCGCCGATTTCCGGGCAGGAGGCGGTCATGGAGAACCGCCGGGGCTCGCCGTCCGGGCGCAGGTAGTCGGTCAGGCAGTGGCGGAAGGCCCGGCCGGACTCCACGGCCTCGGCCAGGTTGCGGTTGAACTGCTCGTTGGCCGGCTCCGGCCGCACGAGCCTCCTCCAGCCGTGGCCTTCCAGGGAATCCGGCGACAGGCCGAGGAGCACCCCGGCTGAAGGGCTGGCCACCATGACGTCCCCTTTCGGGCCGATGACCAACAGCCCGACCGGAAGCGCCTTGATGACGTTTTGAACCAGTATCTGTCTGACGCTTGGCATGGCGAATCCGGCCGCCAAAGCGGCCCCTCCGCCCGCCCGGCCGACCCGCTCCCGTCGCGGGCCGACCGGGAAGGAAACGACTTACGGTGTTTTCGTCTGGGCCGCCGCCTTGGGATCCTTGGCGATGGCCACGTATTCCTCAAGGGCCTCGAGGGGAACCGCGCCGCGCACCGGCGCGCCGTTGACGAGAAAGACCGGCGTGCCTTCGAAGCCGAAATTCCGGGCTTCCTTGACGTCGCTGTCGATCCGGTCGGCCAGGTCCTTGCGTTTCAAGTCCTCGGCCAGACGCTTCTGGTCGGCGCCGAGTTCCTTGGCCATGGCGGCCAGGGCTTCCTCGCCCTTTTCCGCCACGTCCTTTTGCCGGGAGAAGGCCATTTCCATGAAGGCCCAGGCCTTTTTCGGGTCCTGCAGGTTGAGGGCCTCGAAGTAGAGGGCCGCGCGGACGTCGTTTTTGCCGGTGGCGAAGTGCTTGAACACGAGGCGCACCTCGCCGGGATGCCGCTCCAGGAGCTTTTGCACGGTTCCGGCGGCCTGGGCGCAGAAGTGGCACAGGAAATCGGAATATTCCACAATGGTCACGGGGGCGTTTTGCGGCCCAAGCGAGGCGCGGCCGGGATCCATGGCCGGCTTCAGAGGCTTGGCCAGTTCGCTGGCGAAACGGGCGCGCTCGAGGGTCCGCTGCCGGGCCCGGGCCGCGTTCTCGATGATTTCAAGGACGGCCGGGCCTTGCTGGCGGATGGCGTCCAGGATGATTTCCGGGTGCTCCTGCAACACGGTCCGCATCCGGGCCACGTCGTCGTCGGCCAGGGCCGGACGGGCAAGGGAGGCGAGCAGCAGGGCGGCCGCCGTCAACGAATTCCATTTTCGCATGATTCCTCCAACCTTCCGCCAAGGCGGTCTTGATGCTGTCCGTCCATAGATCGTTTCGCCGCGTCTGTCACCCACGCCGCTTCCCACCCCGCGCGCCGGGCCGGGGCAGTCCCCGCTTCCCCTCCATCGACTCGGGCGGCCGGGGATGGTAGAGGCCGGCCATGGGATACCTGCTCCTCATGGCCGCCCTTGTCGCCTGCCTGCTGGCCTTTTGCCTGTCCGGCCGGAAAAGCCGGCCCGGCGGCACCTGACTGCCGGACGCCTGCCGCCGGCGGCGGCGCGGTCCCGAGGCGTGACGGCAACCGTCCGCAATCGATCCCAAGGAACCGACGTGACACGCACACCCTTCCCCGTATGGCCGCTCGCCGCCTGCCTGCTGGCCCTGCTCGCCGCCTGCTCCCGGCCCCCGGCCGACGACGCCGGCCGCAAGGCCCGGGTGGAAAAACTCTTCGCCGAGGCCCAAAAAGATTTCCCGGCCGCGCCCGGGATCGCCCCGGAAGAGGCCGTGGCCCTGTGGCGGCAGGGGCGGCTTTTGCCCCTCGACATCCGCACTCCGGCCGAACGGGCCGTGTCCGCCCTGCCCGGGGCCGTCACTGAAGAGGCCTTCCGGGCCGATCCGGCGCTCGCCGCCGGCAAGGTGGCCGTGGCCTACTGCACCATCGGCTACCGCAGCGGGCTTTTCGTCCAAAACCTCGGCCCGGGCCATCCGTCGGTGGCCAACCTGGCCGGCGGCATCCTCGGCTGGCTCCACGCCGGCGGCACGCTCACCGACCCGGCCGGCCGGCCGACCACCCGGGTCCACGTCTACGGCAGGGCCTGGGACCTGGCGCCGCTCGCCTACACCCCGGTCTGGTGAGGCGGCCGGCCATAGTAGCGCCGATAATAGGCCCGCCCCGTCGGATCGGCCCACCCCAGGCGACGGGCCATGAGGTAGCCGGCAAAAAGCCGCAGCACCCGGACCACCTTGGCCCCGAATCCGGGCCCTTCCCACCGCCGCCCCGAAACCGCCAGTCCGCCGCCCAAAAGAACCGTCTCGCCGGCCTCGCGAAGGCGCAAGGCCAGTTCCACGTCCTCCATGAGGGCCATGTCCGGAAAGCCGCCCCGGCCATCGAGGGCCTGGCGGCGGAAAAACTGGCCCTGGTCGCCGAAGCTGATGCCCGTCATCCGGGCGCGCCAGGCATTGAGGGCAACGAGCGCGGCCAGCCCCGGCCCTTTGCCGGCAAAGGCCATGCCGACCGCCCCGCCGGCCAGGGCGGGATGGGCATTGAAGGCCCGGACGATCCGGCCGGGCACGTCCTCCCGGCACACGGCGTCGGCATGGAGCACCAGCACGGCGTCGCCGCCGCAGGCCGCCACCCCGGCCGCGATCTGGCCGCCCCGGCCGCCCGCGGCCGCGACGACCTTCGCCCCGCCCGCCCGGGCCACGGCCACCGTGGCATCGGCAGAGCCGCCGTCGGCCACCACCACCGAAACGATCTCCCCGGCCGCGACCGCGCCGGCCAGGGAAGCCAGGCACGCCCCCAGGCGCGCCGCCTCGTTTCGGGCCGGCACCACCACGGACAGGCCGGCCACCGGCCCAAAGAGCGGCCCAGCCCCGGGCCCGGACACCCAGGGCCGGTACCAGCCCCAAACCACCAGTCCGGCCCAGGGCATCCAGGCCGCGGCCAGGGCCAGCCCCTCGCCGCCAAGCCCGGCCGGCCGCAGCCAGGCCGGAGCCGTGACCAGTCCCTGGCCGGCCAAAAGCCACCACACGGACCGGTCCGGCCGCACCAGCCACAAGGGAACAAGGGCCAGGAAATACCAGGGATAGGCCGAGGGCAGGCAGGCCAGGACCACGGCCATGGCGGCCAGGGGGCCGCGCCTTTGGTCCTGGACCGTCAGCCACACCCCGGCCAGGACCACCCCTCCCACGACCAGGGACACTGCTGGCGCGCCCCGGCCACAGAGCGGCTGGAGCAGGGCCACGACCGGACCGCCGTGGGACAGATAACCGGCAAAGGCGGCCAGCGAGGAAAAAAGCTGCCCCCCGGCCTCGGCGTACAGGCCGAAGAGGGCCAGGGGCACGAAGGCCGGCCACAGTTTGCCGACGTTTTTTCCATCAAGGAAAAAGGGGATCAAAACAAGGGCCGGGTACTTCACCATACCGGCCGCGCCCAGGCACAAAGATCCGAGCCCGTGGCGGCCCCGGGCGAAGGCCAAAAGACCAAGAGCCACCCCGAGTCCGACCAGGGCGTCCAGATGCCCCTCCCCGGCGGCCATGCCCAACGCCAAGGGATTGGCAGCCCACAAGAGCAGCAGGGAGGCCGGCAGGCCACGCCTGGCCAGGACCAGGGCCATGACCGCGCAGCCGGCCAGGTCCGCCAGCCCGGCCGCTGCCTTGAATCCAAGCGGCGTCGGGGAGAGGGCCGCCACCAGCCGGCAATAGAGCTCGGCCAGGGGCGGATAGGCGGCGGCGAGCTCCTTGTGGTTGACCCCGGGGAGGGCCGGCCGGGCCGCCTCCGGCAGCCGCTCGGCCAGTCCCGGCTCCCCCGGCGCGGTCAGGTACGGATTGCCTCCGGCCGCCTGCAGGACCCCTTCCACGATGTAGCGGTTGACGTCGGAATCGGCCGGCCAGGCCCAGACGAAAAGGAGCCGCAGGACCAGCCCGGCCGCCAGGATGCCGGCCGTGCTCCGCCCCCGTCCCCAGCCCCCGGGCCACCACCGCACCAACACGGCCAGGGCGGCAAACGATAAGACCCAGCACGCCCCATACACCTCCCGCCCCGCCCCATACCGCCCGCAAAGGGCCAACCCGAGGAGGGCAAACGCGAGGAGGAGGAGGCCTCCGGCGGCCAGGAGAGGCGCCGCCTCTCCTGGACCTCTCCGCTGGGGCGCTGCCCCAGACCCCGCCAGGGCTCTGCCCTGGACCCGCCGGGGGGGATCATCCCCCCGGACCCCCCGAATGGAGTGGCAACAAATTCCTGCCGATCTATTGGCACCATAGCCGTCTGCAATGCTCCTTCCACCTCGCCCCGTCCCCGGGGCGACGGGCCTGTGTGGCCGGAAACGACCACCAGCCCACCCGCTTCCCCAACTCCCGCCCCCCCCGTTCGGGGGGTCCGGGGGGCGTGACGCCCCCCGGCCGCCGGAGGCCTCTTCCTCCCCGTCCCTCTCCCCATCACTGCCCGTTGAGCGACCAGTCGTAGGCCTGATAGGCGAGCTTGCGACTTGGCGCCGCGTCCATCCGGCGGGCGAGGTCCGGGTTGGCGTAGCGGCGGAGAAAGTCCCACACCCCGGCCTCGCCGCCGAAGTCGTCGGCGTACCAGTCGAAGATACGGCTGACGCGGAGCGTGCCGTCGTTAAACGCGGTGTTGCGGGGATCGTTTATGAAATTCCGGGCGGCCGCGTCCAGGGCGGCGTCGAGGGTCGGGCCGGCGTAGGGCACGGCGGCCAGGGGCGGGCAGCTTTGGGAAGCGCAGTTGACGGCGAAATGGATGCGCGGATCGTGGAAGCGGGACCGCAGGATGCCGTGCTCGATGTCGTCGAGGCTGACGACCCGGCCGGCAAGATGGATGAACGGCTGTTTCCAGGGGGACGTGAAGAGGCTGCCCGCGTCCTTGATGGACCGGATGCCGGGGTAGCGGGTCAGGACGAGCTTGAGCGTGGCCGCGTTGTAGAGGTTGCTGTAAAAGGCGATCTGGCTGTTTGGGTCGAGGACGGACGGGTCCACGGCGGCCTGGGCGGCCAGGAAGGCGTCGAGTTGCCCTTCCCGGGCCTTAAGCGTGTTGTAATCCACGCGGCCGTCCGTGACGGCTGCGCGCAGCAGCTCCGCGTAGAGGGCCGCCGGATCGTCGGCGCGGCCGGATGCGGCGGCCAGCAGGCTAAGGCAGAGGGCAAGGCCGAAGACCAGGTTCCGGACCATGTTCCCTCCCAGGCGGGCCGGCGCGCCACCCGCTAATTGAGTTCCTCGCACAGGGCTTCGCCGAGGCCGCCGGGGCGCAGGGGACGCCACGGCATCCCGGAGGCAGCCACCACGCGGTCGAGCACCTTGCCGTTTTTCCCGTACCACCACGCGCTCATCCGGGCCTGCCGCCTGCCCGGACAATCGAGGGTCACCTGCTCCACCACGAAGGCCACCACGTCGCCCACGCCGTGCTCGGCCGCGATGTCGCGGCCCTCGTCCTCGGCATAGACCCGCTTGACCCGCGCCCGGACCAGATCGCCGGTCCTGCGCACCGAATGGCGGTCATAATAGAGGGCCACGGACTGATCGTCATGGGCGGCCAGAAACCGCCAGTCCGTGGCCAGGGCCGGACAGGCCATCGCCAGCAACGCCGCAAGCACCAGGCACACCCGCATCATGGCTTCTCCCCTTCCCCGGCAACGCGCCGCCATTCCCAGGGTTTCCTCTTACCACCGGGCCGGCCCCCGCACAAGGCGAAGAGGCCAGGGCTTACCGTTTCACCATTCCCGGGGCCCTTTGACGGACCGGGCAAAGGACCTTATGGTGGATCGGGGAGTCGGACAGGCCATCGTCGCGGACGGCAACGTCCGGGGAGGAAAGTCCGGGCTCCACAGGGCAGGACGCTGGGTAACGCCCAGCGGGAGCGATCCCGGGAGAGCGCCACAGAAAGCAGACCGCCCGCGCCTTCGGGCGCGGGTAAGGGTGAAACGGTGGGGTAAGAGCCCACCAGTTGCCGCGGTGACGCGGCAAGCTCGGCAAGCCCCGTTCGGAGCAAGACCAAATAGGAGGGCGCCAAGGCCGGCCCGGCCGTGCCCTCGGGTAGGTTGCTTGAGGCCGCGGGTAATCGCGGTCCTAGAGGAATGATGGCCGCCCCGGAATTTCCGGGGAACAAAACCCGGCTTATCGGCCGACTCCCCTTTTTTTCATCTCCTAACCAAAGGATGCCCCGTGTCCGTTTGGACCGTGCTGCTCGCCGCCGGGTCCGGCACCCGGCTGGCCGCCGCTTCGTGCGGCGTCAAGAAGCAGTTCCTGCGACTGGACGGCCGCCCGCTCTACTGGCGCGCCCTGACCGCCTTTGCCCGGTGCCCGGCCGTGGCCGGCATTGTGGTGGTCTTCCCCCCGGACGACCTCGAGACGGCCGGGGCCGAACTGGAGGCGCTTATCGCCACCCGCCATCCCGGCGTGCCGGTGCTGACGGCCCCCGGGGGCGCCCGCCGCCAGGATTCGGTCCGAAACGGGCTGGCCGCCCTGCCGCCCCACTGCCGGCGTGTGCTCGTCCACGACGCGGCCCGGCCCTTTGTCGATCCGGCGCTCATCGGCCGCGTGGCCGACGCCCTGGCCCAAGGGAAAAGAGCCGTCATCCCGGTTTTGCCCGTCACGGACACCATCAAGGAAGTTTCCGGCGACACCGTGGTCGCAACGCATGATCGCAGCGCCCTGGTCGCGGTCCAGACCCCCCAGGGCTTTGACGTGGCCCTGCTCCTTGGCGCCTTCGAGCACGCCGGTGAGACGTTCACCGTCACCGACGACGCCAGCCTGGTCGAACACCTGGGCCAGGCCGTCCACACCGTGCCCGGCGCGCCGGAGAACGTCAAAATCACCAATCCCGAGGACTTGCCCTTGCTCGCAAGCACCCTTCCCCCGGCCGTTCCCGTGACCGGCTACGGCTACGACGTCCACCGCTACGCCGATCCGGCCCGGCCCGGCAAACAGCCGGCCCGGCCCATGAAGCTCGGCGGCTTCCCCATCCTCGGCGCGCCGGAGGTCCTGGCCCACTCCGACGGCGACGTGCTGCTCCATGCGCTGACCGACGCCGTCCTCGGCTGCGTCGGCGGCGGCGACATCGGCCAGCTCTTCCCGGACACCAACCCGGATTTCGACAACATGGCCTCGGGCGTGTTCCTGAGCGAAGCCCTGCTGTTCGCCCGCAGCCGGGGCCTGGAAATCACCCACGTGGACCTGACCGTCATCGCCCAGGTGCCCAAGCTCGCGCCCCACAACCACGCCATCCGCGTCAACGTGGCCGCCCTGCTCGGCCTCGACAAGTCCCAGGTCAACCTGAAGGCCACCACCGAAGAGGGCCTCGGCTTTACCGGCGAGAAAAAAGGCATCAAGGCCGTGGCCCTGGTCACCGGCTGGCGGCATGCCGCAGCAAAATAGAAACGAGGCCTCCGGCGGCCGGGAGGGGGTCACCCCCTCCCGGACCCACCCGAACAAGGGCGCGGGGATGGGTAAGCGGGTGGGGCGGTGGCCGGAAGCGGCTGTGCGACGGAAGACCACCCGACCCTTGAAGAGTTTTTGGGGAAAGCGGGGGGTCCGGGGGGAGGAAACCCCTTTTTGCAAAAAGGGGTTTCCTCCCCCCGGCTTGACTTTATGAACGCGCTTTGCAAAGGGTGGGGACTTTTCTCACCGGAGGCTTGGCATGCAGCTTTTCAATACCATGGCCCGGGGCAAGGAGCCCTTCGTTTCCCGCCTGCCCGGCAAGGTGGCCATGTATGTCTGCGGAATCACCGCCTACGACCTGTGCCATATCGGCCATGCCCGCTCGTCGGTCGTCTTCGATGTGCTCGTGCGCTATCTGCGCCATCTCGGCTATGAGGTCACGTTCGTGCGCAACTTCACGGACGTGGACGACAAGATCATCAAGAAGGCCAACAGCGAGGGGGCGACGTCCGCCGAGATCGCCGAGCGTTATATCGCGGCCTTTTACGAGGACATGGACCGGCTCGGCATCCTGCGGGCCGACGCCGAGCCCCGGGCCACGGAATACATCGCCGAAATGGCGGACATGGCCGCGCGCCTGATCGAAAACGGCCACGCCTACCGCACTCCCTCCGGGGATGTCTATTTCCGGGTCCGCTCCTTCGACGGCTACGGCAAGTTGTCCGGCCGGGACGTCGAAGACATGCGCTCCGGGGCCCGGGTCGCCCCGGGCGAGGAAAAGGAAGACCCGCTGGATTTCGCCCTGTGGAAGGCGTCCAAGCCCGGCGAGCCGGTCTGGGACAGCCCGTTCGGCCCGGGCCGGCCGGGCTGGCACCTGGAGTGCTCGGTCATGAGCGAAAAGCTGCTCGGGATTCCCATCGACATCCACGGCGGCGGCCAGGACCTCATCTTCCCGCACCACGAAAACGAGATCGCCCAGAGCGAGGCCGCCACCGGCAGCGACTTCTGCCGGTTCTGGGTCCACAACGGCTTCGTGCGCATCAACACCGAGAAGATGTCCAAGTCCCTTGGCAACTTCGTCACCATCCGGACCATTTACGAGCGCTACTTACCGGAAGTGCTGCGTTTTTTCCTGGTGTCCTCCCACTACCGAAGCCCGCTTGACTATTCCGACCAGGCCCTCGACGAGGCGGAAAAGGGCATCAAGCGCATCTACGCGGCCAAGGGCCAGATGGAGCAGGCGCTCACCCGGGCCAAGTGGTCCGAGACCAAACTTCCCCCGGAGATCGGCCAGGAGCTCAACAAGCTCGAAGAGGGCTTCACCGGCGCCATGGACGACGACCTGAACACCGCCCAGGCCATCGGCCACGTCTTTGGGCTCGTCCGGCTGGCCGGCCGGGTCCTGGACGACAAGACGCTGGCCAAAAGCCGCGAGGCGGCCGAGGCCCTGGGCCGCATCCTGGCCGACCTGGACACCTGGTCCGGCATCCTCGGCGTCTTCGGCCGGGACAGCCGGGAATTCCTGGCCGAGCTCAAAGCCAGCCGGCTGGCCCGCCTGGGCATCGACGCCGCCCGGGTGGACGGCCTTGTGGCCGAACGCCAGGAAGCCAGGAAGACCAAGGACTTCGCCCGCTCCGACGCCATCCGCGACGAACTGGCCGGCCTTGGCGTCACGGTCATGGACACCCCCGCCGGCCCCCAGTGGGACGTGGCCTGACCCGTCCCTATGCCGCCCAGTCCCGTCCGGCGTAGCCGGGCGGCCTGACGGCCCGCGACGGCCGACCGGAGGAGCCATGCCGGCGCGCATCGTCTACATCCAGCACGACTGCTTCTTTCTGCTCGTCGGCGGGCGCACCCTGCTCTTCGACTACCCTGCCCCGAACTATCTTCCGGAAGCGGCGGCCAAAGTCGCCGCTTCCCGCATTGCCGGCGCCGACCTGACCGTCTTCGCCTCCCACAGCCACGACGACCACTTCGATCCGGACATGGCCGCGGCCACGGCCACGGCCGCCTCGCGCCGGTTCGTGGTCGCAGACGACGTGGCCGACCTCTACGGCGACCGGCTGCCGCCGGAAACCGTGGTCCTGGAGCCGGACGACGTCCGCCAGGTCGGGGATCTTCGGGTGGAGGGCCTGGAGAGCAACGACATGGGATTGGCCTACCGGATCGAGGCCGACGGACTGTCAGTTTATTTCGGCGGGGATCTGGCCCTTTGGGACTGGCCCGGGCAGTCGCCGGCCGCGGCCCGGGCTGTCGGCATGTCCTGGCGGCGGGCCCTCAGGCGGATCGCCGGCCGGCCGGTGGACGTGGCCTTTTCCAACATGGACCCGAGACTGCCGAGCCTGTCCGGGGCCCCGCAGTTCGTGGAGGCGGTGGCGCCCCGGGTCTTCGTGCCCATGCATCTTGGCGGCCACACCCGCTATGTCGACCAGTTCGCCGGCCGGCTGGCCCGTCCGGGCACCACTCTCTTCCGCTACGCCCGGCCGGGCGACGTCTTCACCCTGAGCGGCTAGACCATTTTTCGGACCACCCGGCTTGGCCGGTTTGCGGACCAACCGACTGGGCCGTTTTCCGGTAAAGACGGCTAGACCGTTTCCTCGGGCCTGACCTTGGCAATGAGCAAGGCCACCGGAAAATCCCGCAGCACGTCTTTCAGGTAGCACGAGGCGCAGGCGTGTTCCCGGCCGGTGATGGCGTCGGTCAGGGTGACCAGCCCGGCGGGAGCCCCGGCCAGCCGGGTCTGCTCCCAGGACTCGCCAAGGACGAACGGTACGCCGGGCCCGGTCAGGGCGGCGATGCGCCGGGGCAGGACGGTCAGGGCCGCCTGGTTCTCGAAGGTGCGCCAGAAGCCGAACACGTGCCCGGTCCGCTCGCCGGCAAAGGACGCGGCCTGATAGGCCCCGGCGGTGAAGAGTTCCGGATTTTCGCGCCGGGCGGAAAGTCCTCGCCACAGGGTGAAAAGCTTGACGCGCCCGTCGTTTGGCGCTTCGAGAAGCTTGCGGCAAAGGGCGGCCGGGTCCTTGGCAAAGGCCTTGCCGAGGGCGGCCAGGGCTGCCGCCCGGGCCGTGAAATCCACGGGCCGGCGGTTGTCCGGATCGACAAAGGACAGGTCCCAGCCCTCGGTGCCCTGGAAGATGTCCGGCGTGCCCGGACAGGTGAGCTTCAGCAGGGTCTGGGCCAGGGAATAGGAATAGCCGATTTCCGTGACCCGGCGGCACAGCGGCAAAAATTCCGCCAGAAAGGCGTTTTTGGGGGTGTCGCGCAACAGCTTGGCGGCAAAGTCCGTGAGCGCCTTTTCGTACGCCAGGTTCGGGTTCAGCCAGGTGGACTGTTCCTTGCCCTCGCGGACAGCCTTGACCAGAAAGGCGGAAAGTCGCTCCCCGAACCCCGGCAGGTCGTCGGCGGTGTCCGGATAGTGGGCGAGCAGGGTCTGGTAGAGCATGTACTCGTCGTTTTTGTCCGGCACGGCCTTGCCGTCGGTCCGGGCCTTGCGCCGCTGGTTCTGTCGGGAAAATCCGGCCAGGGCCGCGCGCCAGGCGTCGGGCAGTTCGGACAGGGCGGCCAGGCGAAGCCGGGCGTCCTCGCCGCGCTTGGTGTCGTGGGTGGCGGTGGCGTTCATGGCGGCCGGCCACTTCGTGGCCCGCTCGGCCATGGTGGCGTGAAAGTCCTCGGCCGAAAGCCCGAAGGCGTCGGGTTCGCCGCCGACCTCGTTTAAGCACAGCAGGCGGTTTAAGACATAAAACGCCGTGTCCTCCACGCCCTTGGCCATGAGCGGCCCGGTCACCTGCTGGAAGCGCATGGCGAACCGGGTCCACTGGGTCTTTTTCTCTTCGCTCAAGTGTTCGTCGTACTGCAGGAGCAGGAACCGTTCGAGGAAATCCAGCTCATAGGCCAGGTCGGTGTTGTGGCGCTTGGCCCGGCGCACGGCCGTGCGCACGTAGGTGATGTCCACGGGCCGGATCACCTCCTGGGAGATGTAGGTCCGGTAGACCGGGAAATGGGCCAGGACCTCGGTCAGGGCCCGCTTGGTCGAGCGCAGCGTGATGTCGAACCCCTGGCGGTCGAGGCTGGAGACGGCGTTTATGAGCCTGGCCATGTTCTCCACGTCCCCGAACATGTGGGTTTCGATGATGCGCCGTTTTTTCCAGACCACCACGTCCTCGGCCTTCTGGCGGCGGCCCGTGAATCCGGCATACAGGCGGTCGAAGGCCTTTTCCTGGGCCCCGTCCACAAAGAGCCGGCACACGGCGTTCATGAAGCCGTAGCCCGTGGACCCGGCCACGGGCCAGAAGGCCGGCAGGGGCTCGTCGCCGATGCAGATCTTTTCCACCACCAGGTAGGCATCGCTGATGGCCTCGCGCAGCCGGCGCAGGTAGCGCGAGGGATCGTAGAGGCCGTCGATATGGTCCACCCGCAGCCCGCCGAAAGCCCCTTCCTTGACCAGTTCCAGGATCTTGGCGTGGGAATGGCGGAAGACCGCCTCGTCCTCCACCCGCAGGGAGATCAGGTCGTTTATGGAAAAAAAACGGCGGTAGTTGATCTCGTCCCCGGCCACCTTCCAGTAGGACAGGCGGAAATACTGCTCGGCCAGGATGCTTTCGAGCAGGGCCCGCCGGTCGGCCACCTCCTCGGCCGCATCCGTGCCGTTGACCCGGGCCAGATTGGCCTGGATGTGCTCGCGCACCGGGCCGCTCGTTTCGGACAGCTCGAAAAGCATCTGTTTGATGAAAAAGATCTGGTCGTACCGGTCGACCTGGGGATCGTCGGCCGGCAGGGACTTGATGGTGTAGAGGATGCCGAGGAGCTTTATGTAGTCGGGCGAATTGCGTCCGATCTTCTGGCGCAGTTTGTCGAGGCCAAGGGTCAGGATGCGGATGTAGGAATCCACGCGCAGCGGAAAGCGGAGGTCGTAGTAGCGCACGGAAAAGCCTTCCGCATCAAAGGCTATGGCGATTTCCCCGTTTTCGAGGGTGGTGCCGTAGAAGTTGCCGAGAAACGGGGCCAGCATCCGGCCCTTGATGCTCTCGTAGGGGTGGTCCCAGTCGATGTCGAAGTAGTGGTAGTACCGCGACGACGTGCCGTTTTCCAGCACGTCCACCAGGATCTTGTTGTCCCCCGAAACGGCCATGTGGTTGGGCACGATGTCCTGGATCCAGCCCAGGCCCCGCTCCCGGGCCGCGGCGGCGAGGGTGCGAAAGGCCTCCTCGCCGCCGAGCTCGGGATTGATCTCCTGGTGGTCGCACACGTCGTAGCCGTGGGTCGATCCGGCCCTGGCCCGGAAGATCGGGGAGGCGTAGATGTGGGACACGCCGAGGGCCGCGAGGTAATCAAGGACCTTGCCGCACTGGGCGAACGTGAAGTCCCTGGTGAATTGCAGGCGGTACGTGGAAACCGGGGCGGTCATTCCGGCAACCTCACATTGAGGGCCGCCGCCACGGTGGCAAAGAGGTCCAACCATTCCTTGGCCGTTTCGTCGCCCGAGGCGGCGGCGTCGCGCTTTTGCGCGTAGCAGCACCGCGACAGCTCGAACACCACGTTCTGGGCCTTCCACAGGTTGAGGCCCATGGGCAGTCTGTTGAGACGGTCCAGGGCCTCCTTCACGCTGGCCAGGATGGCCATGTTCTCATGGTCCTCGCCAAAGGCCTCGAGCCGCCGGTTGATCCATTCCGCGCCCTCGAGCCCCAGCGTGTCGTAGTCCAGGGCCAGGCCGAAACGCTGCGCGTCCTGGATGCGCTCGTCGAATTTGGCCAGGTCGATTTCGTCGCCGCTCAAAAGCCGCTTGATGTCGGTTTCGACGATAAAGACCGCGGCCTCCAGGAAGTGCCGGGGGATGGGCATGGAAATCCACTGGAGCAGGGAGAGGATGGGGTAGTTGGTCTCGAAGATCTGGCGGTACATGGCCTCGGCGTTCTGGAACTCCGGAGCCAGGACTTCCGAGACCACCTTGCGCTGCTCGTCGCGGAAGAGGTGCCAGATGGAGAAGGTGTTGTTCTCGAAGTGCGCGTCCATGGTCCGGACGGTCTCGGCCATGTCTCCGCGTTCGAACGCCTGGCGCACGTCGGCGGCCATGGCGGCGAAGCTCTCCTCGTCCCGGTACGGCCGCAAGCCGCAGGTCAGGTTCTGGCCGCCGGCATGGACCACGGCGAAGCTGGCGTCCAGGGCTTCGCGGGTGACCGTGGATTCGATCCTGGCCCGGCCGGTCAGCATCTGGGCCCGGCCGGCGCTCTGGCGTTCGAGGTTCTCGCCAAGGACGCGGTAGCAGCCGTACTCGTAGTGCTCGTCGTACTCCTCGAACAGCGACGACATGGCGTAGTGGGCCCCCACCCGCATGAGATCCACGGCCGCCGGCTTGGCGTACTTTTCATAGGCCTCGAGTCCCGAGGCCAGGACGTTGCTTGGGGCCTTGGCCAGGATCTCCTTGAAGGACTCATCGAGCCGGCTGCCGTCGATCTCCTCGGCCAGCTGGATGGTCCGGGCCGCATACTGGAGGATCTGGACCGTCTCGATGCCGGATATCTCGTCGAAAAACCAGCCGCAGCTGGTGAAGTTGAGGAGGGCGTAGCGCTGGAGTTCGAGGAGTTTGAGGGCCATGACCTTTTCCTGGTCGGACAGGGCGTGGTGCTGCCAGTCGGCCAGGAACCGGGACACGTTCTCGTCGGACCGGTCGTTTAGGACCTCGATATAGGCGTCCCGCGCTTCCCAGATATCCTTGAAGTACTGGTGCCCCATGCGGCCGTGGATCTCCACGCACCGGTCCCGCAGCCAGTTCATGGCGTCGCGAAGGGGCCCCCGCCACTTCTGGTGCCAGCCCCCGTGCATGCCGGAATTGCAGCCGCAGTCGGCCTTCCACCGCTCCACGCCATGGATGCAGCTCCAGGAGGAATTGTCGAAGATCTCCGCTTCGAACCGGGGCGGGTGCCGGTCCAGATAGGCGGCGTAGTTGATGAGCTCGACCGACGGATCGGATTCGATCAGGGCCAGGCAATAGGTCAGCGCCATTTCGCCGTAGCTGTGGTGGTGGCCGTAAGTCTCGCCGTCAGTGGCGATGTGCACGATCTGGGGCCAGTCGCGGCCGACGGCGCCAAAGGCGGCCATGAGCCGGGCGTGGAAGGATTCGCCCTTGGCCAGCATGTCGCCAAAAGCCAGCTCCTGGGAAATGGGGCCGTCGTAGAAAAAGACGTTGAAGTCGCGTCCGTCGGGCAGGCGCACGCGATAGGGCGTGGTGGGATCCACATGGCCGCCCGAGACGTCGATCCAATCCTCGCTTCGCAGGTCCCGCACCCGGGAGGCCTGGCGTGGGGCCAGGATGGTGAACTTGAGGCCGGCGTCGGCCAGGATGCCAAGCGTCTCCATGTCCACGGCCGTCTCCGGCAGCCACATGCCCTCGGGATCGCGGCCGAAGCGCCGGCGGAAATCGGCCACGCCCCATTTGACCTGCGTGATCTTGTCGCGCCGGCTGGCAAGGGGCATGATCAGGTGGCTAAACGCCTGGGCAATGGCGGAGCCATGGCCGTCGAAGCGCTCCATGGACAGCTTGTCCGCGTCGATGATGGCCTGGTGGAGCTTGGGGTGGTGGCGCTGCATCCAGGAGAGCAGCGTCGGGCCGAAATTGAAGCTGATCTTCGAATAGTTGTTGACGATATCCACGATGCGGCCTTCGCCGTCCAGGATGCGGGAGCCGGAGTTGGGGCCGTAGCATTCGGCGTTGATCCGCTCGTTCCAGTCGTGGAAGGGGTGGGCCGAATCCTGGGTTTCCACTTCCTCCAGCCAGGGATTCTCGCGGGGCGGCTGATAGAAATGACCGTGAATGCAGATGTAGCGGCTCATATCGATGTCCCCTTTTCGCGTTTGTAAAGCACG
This sequence comes from Solidesulfovibrio carbinoliphilus subsp. oakridgensis, assembly GCF_000177215.2. NCBI lineage: Bacteria > Pseudomonadati > Thermodesulfobacteriota > Desulfovibrionia > Desulfovibrionales > Desulfovibrionaceae > Solidesulfovibrio > Solidesulfovibrio carbinoliphilus. The sequence continues at coordinate 1,356,792 of NZ_CM001368.1, forward strand.
ACGGAAAACGGTGGCAGGGAGAGCATGGTTTCCATGCGTTGCGGGGCAAAGCCGCCCCTTCCTCCAAAACGCTCCTCAGCCGAGTCGAACAGGCGGGCGTAGGCCACAGGCGGGCCGTCCGTGCCGACCTTGGCCCGGACCGGGCGCCGGCCGGCATTGAACAGGCACAGGATGCGCCCGTCCTCGCCCCGGCGCTCCATGGCGAGCCCCAGGCCGGCATCCAGGGGCCAAAGGCGCGTCATCCGCCGGCACGTCTCCCGAAGGGCGGGACTGCCCGCCCGCAAAGCCAGCAGTTCCCGGTACCAGGCGAGCAGGCCGGCGTGTTCCGGGTCGTCCTTTTTGGCCCAGTCGGGCCGGCTGGCCTCGAAGGTTTCCGCGGCAAAGGGATCGGGAGGTTCGCCCTGCCAGCGGAAGGCGGCGAATTCCCGCTTGCGGCCCCGGCGCACGGCCTCGACCAGATCCGGGTCGAGGTGGCTTATGTAGTAGAGAAACGGCCGGTCCTCGCCCCACTCCTCGCCCATGAACAAAAGCGGCGCCCCCGGCGACAGGAGGAGCAGCGCGGCCGCCACCCGGGCCGTCGGCCGGCCGACGAGGGACACCAGCCGCTCGCCCCTGGCCCGGTTGCCGACCTGGTCGTGGTTCTGGAGGCAATTGACGCAGCGGTCGGCCGGCAGGTGGGCGGCGGACAGGCCGCGCACGTGGCCGAAAAATGAGGAATACCGGCCGGCGTAGACAAAACCTTCGGCCGCGGCCGCGATCACGTCCTCGCGGCTGCCGTAGTCGGCGTAATACCCGCCCCGCTCGCCGGTCAGCCAGGCGTGGACCGCGTGGTGGAAATCGTCGTTCCAGACCGCGTCGAGGCCCAGGCCGCCGGCCGCGGCTTCGGTGACGAGGGCCGGGTTGTTCTGGTGGGATTCGGCCACAAGGAACGTCCGCCGGCCGGTTGCCGCCTCGAAGGCGGCCGTGGATGCGGCCAGCTCGGCCACGAGGTGGAGCGGGCTCTGGTCCATGATGGCGTGCACGGCGTCCAGGCGCAGGCCGTCGATGTGGAATTCGCGCAGCCAATAGAGGGCGTTCTGGATGAAAAACGACCGGACCGCCCCGCTGCCGGGACCGTCGAAATTGAGCGCGTCCCCCCAGGGCGTGCGGTAGCGGTCCGTGAAATAGGGGCCGAAATCGCGCAGGTAGTTCCCTTCCGGGCCGAGGTGGTTGTAGACCACGTCCAGAACCACGGCCAGGCCCCGGGCGTGGCAGGCGTCGACCAGCCGGGCCAGGCCCGGGGCCCCGCCGTAGCAGGCGGCCGGGGCAAAGGGATAGACCCCGTCGTAGCCCCAGTTGCGGCACCCCGGGAACTGGGCCACGGGCATGAGTTCCAGGCAGGTGACGCCCAGGCCGGCCAGATGGTCCAGCCGGTCGATTGCGGCCTCGAAGGTTCCCTCCGGCGTGAAGGTGCCGACATGGATTTCGTAATAGACCCGGCGGTCGGGCGGCGGCGGCACGAATCGGCCGTCGGTCCAGTCGAAACCGGCGGTGTCGACCAGGGCCGAGGGGCCGTGGACGTCGTCGGGCTGGTGGCGCGAGGCCGGGTCGGGCCGGCGAATGGTCCCGTCGAGATCGAACAGGTAACGGGCGCCGGCCGGCAGGTCCGCGGCCTCGGCCCTGAAAAATCCGCCCGCAAGCGGCTCCATGGCCATTTCCCGGCCGGTTTCGGGAAAAAACAGGGAAACCCGCTGGCGGCTCGGAGCCCACACCGTGAAAAGCCAGGAATCAGGGCCGGTTCTTTGGGGGCCGACCGGCAACGACCATGGAAAAATTCGCTGCATACTTGCTTGTATGCAGCAAACATCGGCCAGGGTCAAACGCCGGAAAGCAAAAAATCGGCCGGCCAACCTGACGTTTTGGCAAAGAGGAAGCGTCCGAGGCCGGACGGATTGCCGGGCCGGCGGGCCGGCGACGGCTAGGATTTCGAAAAAAGGAAGCGGGAAAGGTCGGAGAGGTTGTCGACGTCGGGACCGAGGCTGCCGGCGCTCGGGCACAGGACCGGGCCGTAGCCCAGGCGCTCGGCCTGCTTCAGGCGGGTGTCGTGGGCGGCCACGGGCCGGATGCGGCCGGACAGGTCCACCTCGCCCCAGAAGACCGCGCCCGCGGGCAGGGGCCTGTCGTAAAAAGACGACAGCACGGCTGCGGCAATGCCGAGATCGAGGCCTGGGTCCTGGATTTTCAGCCCGCCGCCGATCTTGGCGTAGATGTCGGCCTGGCCGAGGTTCAGGCGCAGGCGCTTTTCGAGGACCGCGAGCAGCAAATGCAGGCGGCCGACGTCGAGGCCAAGGGCCGCCCGGCGCGGCACGGACAGAAACGACTTGGCGGCCAGGGCCTGCGCCTCCACGGCAAAGGGGCGCCGCCCCTCCACTGCCATGACCACGGCCGAGCCGGACACGGCCGGGTCCCGGTCGCCCAGGAAAAAGGTGGAAGGGTCGGGCACTTCGATCAGGCCCGCCTCGCGCATTTCCATGACGAGGAGTTCGTCGGTCGGGCCGTAGCGGTTTTTAAGGACCCGCAAGATCCGGAACAGGTGGCGGCGCTCCCCTTCGAGGTACAGGACCGTGTCGACCATGTGCTCGAGGAGCTTCGGGCCCGCGATCTGGCCCTCCTTGGTGACATGCCCGACCAGGACCAGGCAGGCCTGTCCCCGCTTGGCCGCCTCCACGCAGGCCGCGGCCACGGACCGGACCTGGGACACCGACCCGGCCGCGCCCTCGATGCCGGCCATGTGCATGGTCTGGACCGAATCCACGATGACCAGATCCGGGGCCGGGGTCGCACCCAGGACGTCCACGGCCGCGCCGGCGTCCGTGGTCGAGGCGGCAAGGAGCCCCTCGTGCAGGACGCCCAGGCGCTCGGCCCGGGCCTTGAGCTGGGGAAGCGATTCCTCGGCCGAGAGGTAGACCACCCGGCGGCCGGCCACGGCGGCGAGTCCGGCCAGTTGGAGCAGGAGCGTGGATTTGCCGATGCCCGGCTCCCCGCCGAGGAGCACGGCCCCGCCGGGGGTAAGCCCGCCGCCAAGGACGCGGTCCAGGCCGGAAAAGGCCGTGGGAAAGGGCCGGAAGTCCTCGTTGGGGTGGCTGCCGAGGGGGACGGGCACGCCGGACGGCTCGCCCAGGGAATGGCCCTTGCGGCCGGCCCCGGCCACGGACTCGACCAGGGTGTTCCAGACCCCGCACCGGGGACACTGCCCCCGCCAGGTGGGCGAGACGCCGCCGCACTCGGTGCAGGTAAACACCCGCTTGGGCTTGGTCGCCATGCTACTGCCGGGGCGGGTCCTTGACGTCGATGACCTTGACGCCGAACTCCTTGACCGTTTCCGGGGGATCGAAAAAGACGACCATGAAGGGCGCTTCCCCGCCCGGGGCGATGTTGGTGTTGTTGGTGAGAACACCGACTTGCGAGGCCAGCGCGTTTTTGAGCTCGTCGCGGGTCATGACCTGGAGCTGGAAGAGCGAGACCGTGTTGCCGGCCAGGTCTTCCTGGGCGGCCAGGGAGCCGCCCTTCTCGTCAAAGAGTGTGGCTTCGAGCCGGATCATTTCCTTGGGCGTCTTGAAATTGTTGACGGCCTTGCCCTCGATGACGAACAGCTGCCCGGCCTTTTCGTTGGAAACGTAGTACTGGCGGACATTCTGGAGCATGATGTCCTTGACCTTGGCCGTTTCCTCGGGCTTGGGCGCGGCCGGGGCGGCCTTTTCCGCCGGCGCGGCGGCCTTTTCGGCCGGAGCCGCCGCGCCGGGAGCCGGAGCCGTGGCCGCGGGCGGCGCGGCCACGGTGGCCGGCTTCTTGCCGGGCCACAGGTCGAGGAAGTGCACGGCCGCCACGGTGCCGGCCAGCACCAGGATGACGGCGGTGACAAGAATCACGACACGGCGGCGGCGTTCTTTTGACACCCCGCTGCCCGGCAGCGGCAGGTTGGCCACGTCGTCGAGGCTGAAGCCCGGCTTGACCGGACGGTCGTCGCGGTCCTCGTCCTCCCCGCCCGGGGCCGACCCCTCGTAGGTCTCGGAATGGAAAAGGTCCGGCGGCACGTCGTCTTCGAGGGCCCTGGCCCGTGGCGCGGCCGCAGGGGCCGTGGCCGGCCCGGGCGGCGTCTGGTCCAGATCGTCCGGGAAATCGAAATCCGTCAGCCCGCCGCCAGTGGCTGGGGCCGGGGCCGGGGGATCGACGAGGAAGACGGTGCGGCACTTGCCGCACCGCAGCCTGGTTCCGGCCGCGACGACCTTGTCACCTGGCAGCTTGAACTTGGAGTGGCAATTCGGGCATTGTACAATCATGGTGCTTGATCTCACGCCGGTTGCGGTTTTGGGCACACCGATGCAAAGAAAGGGCCGTTTGCTACCGAACCAATTCGTACACGCCGCGAAGCCGCCGCAACCGCTCCCCGATGTCCATGCCGTAGCCGACCAGGAAGACAGGCGGCGCCGAAAAACCGACGAAATCCACGGCCACGTCCGCCTCCCGGCGGTAGGGCTTGTCCAGAAACGTGCAGACCTTGAGACTGGCCGGGTTTCGCCGCGACAGCATCGTGAGAAGATAGGCCAGGGTCCGGCCCGTGTCCACGATGTCTTCCACCAGGAGCACATCCCGGCCGGCGATATCGGTCTCGATGTCCATGAGAAAGCGCAGCTCCCCGGGCGCGGTCCCGCCCCCGTAGCTGGCCACGCGCACGAAATCGAGGGTGGGACAGAAATCCAGGGCCCGCAGCAGGTCGGCCATGAAAGGCAACGCGCCCTTCAGCACCCCGACCAGCACCACGTCCCGGCCGGCATAGGCGGCCGACACTTCGCGGCCGAGTTCGGCCACCCGGGCCTTGATGGCCGCTTCGCCATACACTTCGCGCAACGTTTCCGACATGTCTCCCCGCAGTAAAGGCCCGTTCGGGTTGAAACCGGTTTTTCCCTACATTTCCATGATGAGCGCGTTCTCGTCGCACTCCGGGAATTTCGGGCAGTTGATGCAGTCTGCCCAGACCTTCTGGGGCAGCTTCTCCTTCTCCACCGGCACGAATCCCAGGCGTTCGAAGAAGTGCGGCCGGTAGGTCAGGGTGAAGACCCGGAAAATGCCGAGCGTCACGGCGTCCGACAGGCAGGCTTCCACCAGCTTGCCGCCCCAGCCCTGCTTCTGGATGTCCTCGTTGACGGCCAGGGACCGGATCTCGGCGATGTCCTCCCAGCAGATGGACAGGGCGCAACAGCCCCGGATGCCCGGGGCGTCGTGCTCGGCCAGGACGAAGAAATCGCGCAGGTGGCTGTAGAGCTGGTTGTACGAACGCGGCAGCAGGAATTCGCTTCGGGCGCAGTGCATCAAAAGGGCGTGGATCTGCTTGACGTCCTGGATCCTCGCCTTGCGGATGAAGAGCTTGGTCATGAACCGCCGTCTTTCAGCAGGGCGTCGATGGCCTGCCGGAGCATTTCGCCGGGCATGTACCCGGCATGGTTTACGATCTGCTGGCCTGTGGTATCGTAGACCAGGGTCTTCGGGATCATCTTGACGCCAAAGGTGGTCAGGACGTCGGGGTCGGCCAGGTACACCGGGAAATTAAACGGCGTCTGCTTGACGAACCGGGCGTATTCCCCCTGGTCCTGGTCGAGCGAGATGCCGAGAAACACGACCTTGTCCGCGGGATAGTGCTTGCGGGCCTCGATCACGTCCGGGATCTCCATCAGGCACGGCCGGCACCACGACGCGAAGAAATCGATCACCACCACTTTTCCCTTGGCCGCGACAATGGCGTCGAGCACGCCCTGGCCCTTTATGGGGCCGGCGTCCTGGGCCATGGCCCGGGTACAGGGCAAAAGCAGCAAGGCAAACAGGATAAGGCAGATGCGTATGCGCAAAGGCGTCCTCCACCAAGCGGTATCGGCGGCCGGCGAACCGGGCGCCAGGGCTGGTTTAATCCAAAGCCGGCAACGCGCGCCAGCGGTTTTTTAGGCGTTTGCGCCGAGCAGGGCCTTGGCCTGGCGCACCGCGTCCACGGCGTCGGCGGCCCGGGCGTGTGCCCCTATGGATTTGGCGAAGGCCTCGGTCACCACGGCCCCGCCGACCATGACCTTGGCCCGAAGGCCCCGTTCCCGGACCAGGCGGACCGTGTCCTCCATGCGGACCATGGTGGTGGTCATCAGGGCCGAGAGGCCGATGACATCGGCGTCCCGGGCCTCGGCCTCGGCCACGATCGTGGCGGCCGGCACGTCCTTGCCGAGGTCGATGACCTCGAATCCGTGATTTTTGAGCATGAGGCACACGATGTTCTTGCCGATGTCGTGGATGTCGCCCTCGACCGTGGCCATGACGATGCGGGCTTTGGCCGCGCCGGCGGTTTCGGCCAGAAGCGGCTCCAGGCGGGTGAACCCGGCCCGCATGGCCTCGGCCGCGACCAGGAGCTGGGGCAGGAAGAATTCCTTGCGCTCGTAGCGTTCCCCCACGTCCATGATGCCGGGGATGAGGTCCTCGCTCAGGATGTCCGCGGCGGCCCGGCCCTCGGCCAGGGCGGCGTCGATCAGGCCGTCGAGCTCGGCCCGGCGGCCCCGGACCACGGCCTGGCGCAGGGGGCTTGCGCCCTCCTCCCCCGCCCCCCCGGCGCTTGCGGCCGTGGGAGCGGCCCCGGACGGCGCGGCCGGGGTCCAGCCGGCAAAGCGGCCGATGAACCGGCCGGCCTGCGGATCGCGGGCGAGAAGGACCTCGCAGGCCCCGGAGGTCTCCATGAGGCGCGGCACGTTGGGGTTGGCGATGGCGGCGGAAAGTCCCGCCCCCAGGCACATGGCGAAAAAGGCGGCGTTGACCAGCTCCCGGGCCGGCAGGCCAAAGGAGATGTTGGACAGGCCAAGGACGGTCGGCAGGCCCCACCGCTCCCGGCAGTGGCGGATGGTCTCCAGGCAGGCCAGCGCCGCCTCGGGCTTGGAGGAGACGGTGAGCGCCAGGGCGTCGACCAGGATGAGCCGCCGGGGGATGCCGAGGCCGTCGGCCTGGACGAGCAGCTCCTCGATGATGGCCAGGCGCTCGGCCGCAGTGACCGGAAGCTTGCGGCCTTTGAGCGGCAGGAGAATGAACGGGGCCCCGTGGTCGCGGCAGATCGGCCCCAGGCGCTCCATCCGGCCGGGCTCGCCGCTTATGGAATTGACCAGCGGCGTGGCCGGCGAGGCGTAGAGGGCCGCGACCAGGGCGTCGGCGTTGTTGGAATCCAGGCAAAGGGGCGTTTGCTGGCGCTTGGTCAGTTCCACGGCCAGCCCGGGCAGGACCACGGTCTCGTCCACCATGGGCGCGCCCACGTTGACGTCGAGGATGGCGGCCCCGGCCGCGACCTGCTCCTCGGCAAAGGCCAGGGCCTGGGCAAACTCCCCGGCCGCCAGCTCGGCGGCCAGCCCGGCCTTGCCGGTCGGGTTTATGCGCTCGCCGATGACGGCGCAGGGGCTCTTGCCGCCAAGGGTCACGGTCAGGGCCCGGGAGGTCACGGCCAGGACCGGCCGGTCCACGGCCTCGGGCCGGGTATGGGTCCGGCCGGCCAGGGCCCCGGCCAGGGCCTTGATGTGGGCCGGGGTGGTGCCGCAGCAGCCGGACAGGGCCTTGGCCCCGAGGTCCGCGAACCGGGCGGTCTTTTCCGCGAATTCCTCCGGGCCCATGGGGAAGACCGTGCGCCCGCCCTCGAGGCGGGGCATGCCGGCGTTGGGCTTGACGAAAAAGGGCGTGGAAAGGCGCCTGGAGAAGACCTCGGCCACGAGGCGCATGTCGTCGGGGCCGGCGCCGCAGTTGACGCCGACCAGGTCCACGCCGAGATTCTCCATGGCGTCGGCAAAGACTTCCGGGCCGGAGCCGGTGAGGCTCACCGCCCCCTCGAAGGTCATGCACACGGCGACGGGCAGCGAACAGACCTGCCTGGCGGCCAGGACCAGCGCCTTGGCCTCGGCCAGGTCGAAGTGGGTCTCGCCGACGATCAGGTCGCAGCCGCCCTCGGCCAGGCCCTTGATCTGGGTGGCGAAGGCGGCCACGAGTTCGGCCAGGCTGGCCTTGCCGAGCGGCGCCACGAACTGGCCCGTGGGGCCGACGGATCCGGCGACGAAGACGCCTTGGCCGGCCGCCTGCCGGGCGAGGCGGGCCATGTCGCGACTGAGGGCCGTGACGTCCGTGCCCGGGGGCAGCTTGTAGCGGGTGCCGCCGAAGGTGTTGGACGTGATGACGCGGGAGCCGGCCTCGATGTATTCCCGGTGGGTGGCCACGATGGCCTCGGGATGGGCCAGTCCGAAGAGTTCCGGCGACTGCCCGGCCGCCAGCCCCCGCCCCTGGAGGAGTGTGCCCATGGCCCCGTCGAAAACGAGGATTTCCCCATCGCCAAGCGCCTGTCTGAAATCGCCCACGCGGACTCCTTGTGGTTGCCGGCCGGCCGGTCTGGTTGAAACGCGGCCGGTCTACTGAAAATCATTGAAAAGGACAAACCAAAACTTTACAGTGGATGATAGCCATGCGAGACGGCTCGTCACCATGCCGTCCCGACGCCCTCCCCCCAAACACAAACGGCCAGGCCGCACCGTATAACCCGGCCATTATCCGATGGAACATCAAGACGATCAAGATATTTCGCCAACCGATGCGGATCTGGACCCCAAGGAAACCCTGGAACTCGACGACCCCGAAGCCCTGGACGAGGAGGCCGTCGAAATCGAACCCGTGGACGATTTCCGGCTGCCGACCCCGAAGACCTCGGGAGCCGGCTCCCTGTCCACCCGGGATCCGCTGCACCTCTATCTGCGTGAAATCGGCAAGTTCCCCATGCTCAAGCCCGAGGAGGAGCAGGAACTCGCCCGCCGCGTGCGCGACCTCGGCGACCAGAAGGCCGCCTTCCGGCTCATCTCCTCCCACCTGCGGCTGGTGGTCAAGATCGCCATGGACTTTCAGCGCCGGTGGATGCAAAACGTCCTCGACCTGATCCAGGAAGGCAATGTCGGCCTCATGCGCGCGGTGACCAAGTTCGATCCCGACAAGGGGATCAAGTTCTCCTATTACGCCGCCTACTGGATCAAGGCCTATATCCTCAAGTACATCATGGACAACTGGCGCATGGTCAAGATCGGGACCACGCAGGCCCAGCGCAAGCTCTTTTACAACCTGAACAAGGAGCGCCATCGGCTCCAGACGCTCGGTTTCGACCCCAGCGCCTCCCAGCTGTCCCAAGCCCTCAATGTCACCGAGTCGGACATCGTGGAGATGGACCAGCGCCTAAGCGGCAACGACCTGTCCCTCGACATGACCCTCGGCGACGATTCCACCTCCACGCGCCTGGACTTTCTGCCGGCGCTCACCCCTGGCATCGAGGAGATCCTGGCCGGCGACGAGATCTCCCACCAGCTCGACAAGCATATCCAGACCATCCGGCCCAAGCTCAACGAAAAGGAACTCGACCTTCTAGACAACCGCATCCTCTCCGACTCCCCGGCCACCCTGCGGGAAATCGGCGCGAAATACGGCATCACCAGGGAACGGGTGCGCCAGATCGAGGCCCGGCTGCTCGAAAAGCTCAAGGAGCACCTTTCCAGGCGCATCGAGGATTTTTCCTCGGATTGGATTCACAAGGAAGAATAGCGGCACAGGCGCGGCCCTGCCCGCCGGCCCCGGCCGGCGGGCCCGGACCCCGCACGCCGCATCGGATGCCGGCCATGTCTGACCTGTCCAAGCGTTTTTTTCCCGCGCGCCTGCCCGTCCTCGTGGTGCTCGCGCTGTTGCCGTGCCTGCTCTCCAACTCCTGCGCCTCCAGCCGGTCGGCCCGGCCGGCCTACGCCGGCAAGAACCTGAGCTCCGAGGCCGAGGTGGACTATCAGTTCCTCATCTACCAGGATCTGGCCCGCCAGGGCAAAAAGGACGAGGCCATCAAGGCGTTGTCCGACCTGGCCGCCTCCCACCCCTCGCCGGAAGTGGTCGTGGAGCTGGCCAACGTCCAATGGGGCCAAAACGACCGGGAAGCCGCCACCCAGACCCTGGAAAAGGGCCTGGCCGCCTTCCCTGGCGCGCGCCAGCTCACCTTCTACCTGGCCAACGCCTACCAGATGCGGCGCATGGAAGACATGGCCGTCAAGACCCTCGAGCGTTTCCTGGAGAAAAACCCGGCCGATGCCCCGGCCCTGCAGGAACTGGCCTCGCTCCTGGAAGACAGCGGCAAGCACGAGCAGGCCCTGGCCGTGCTCGGGCGCATCCCGGAAAAGGACCGCGACGCCACGGTCCTCTACCTGCGGGCCAAGGCCGAGGCCGGCCACGGCCGCAAAGACGCGGCCATGGGCACGCTTCGCGCGGCCGTGGCCAAGGATCCGGCCCTCATGCCGGCCTGGGCCGATCTGGCCGGGCTCCTCGAACAGGCGGGCGACCTCAAGGGAGCCGAGGACTGCTACCGCAAGATGCTCTCCCTTGGCGAGGAGTCCCCGGAAGTCCGGGCCCGGCTCGCCCGGATCCTCATCAAGCAGAAAAATCCGGCCCAGGCCGTAAGCCTCCTGGCCGAGGGCGCGCCGGACAAGAGCCGGTTTCTCGACGCCATGTCGGCCCTGGTCGAAGCCGGCTATCCCAGGCAGGCCAAGCAGGTGCTCGGCCTGCTGACCGCCCTGGACCCGGACAGCCCGGATCTGCCGTTTTACAAGGCGGTCCTCGCCTACGAGGGCGACAAGAACCCCAGGGAAGCCCTGGCGATCCTTGGCCGGGTACCGCCGGAAAATCCCAACTACGACAAAAGCCTCGCCTTCCGCATCCAGATCGCGTCCGAGATCGGGGATTTCGGCAAGGCCGCGGGGCTCGTGCGCGAGGCGCGGCAGCGCTATCCCGACCGCAAGGAATTCATCTCCGTGGAAGCCGCCCTGCTCGACAAGCGCGGCGACACGGCCGCAGCGGCCAAGGTCCTGGAAAACGCCCTAGCCGCCTCGCCCGACGACGTGGACCTCCTCTACCGCTACGGCGTGGCCCTCGAAAAGCTCAAGCGCCGCGACGAGGCCAAGGCGGTCATGGAGAAGATCGTGGCCAAGGAGCCGACCAATCCGGACGCCCTCAACTACCTCGGCTACTCCCTGGCCGAGGAGGGGCGCGACCTGGAAAAGGCCCTCTCCATGGTGAAAACGGCCCTGGAAAAAGAGCCGGACAATCCCTTCTTCCTGGATTCCCTGGCCTGGACCCTGCACAAGCTGGGACGCGCCAACGAGGCCCTGGCCGCCATCGAGCGGGCCATCGCCCACAAGGTCAAAGACGCCATCATCTGGGAACACTACGGCGACATCGCCGCCGCCGCCGGCCGCAGGGCCGAAGCCCAGAAGGCCTACCGCACCGCCCTGGAGCTGGGACCGGACTCCCCGGCCGCGGTCAAAAAGAAACTGGGAGCCCTGTGACATGCGTCGCCACGCCCGCCTGCCCGTCCGTTTTTTCCTGATGGCCGCCCTGGCCCTCCTGGCCACCGGCTGCGCCGCGCCCCGCCCGGGGCCGGGCCCCGCCCCGACCGCGGACGAGGCCCGGGTGGTCTACAAGAACTTCCTGGCCAACCAGGCGAAAAACCAGCCGGCCCCGGCCTTTTCCCTGGCCGGGTCCATGAGCTTTTCCAGAGCCGGCAAGTCCGGCCGCCTGAACTTCCGGTTCTACGGCAACTTCAAAAACCCGGTGCGTCTCGACCTGACCACGGCCTTTGGCGGGGCCTACGCCCACCTGCGCGAGGACGGGGAGGAGTTCACGGCCTTTTTGCCGGACAAAAACGCCGTCTATCGCCACGCCGACACCCGGCAGGGCGCGGCCAGGCTCGGCATGCCCCTGCCCTTTACCCTGCGCGAGATGGCCGCCCTGGTTTCCGGCCGGCTCGGCGAGCTGGCGCCGCCGGATTACGCCTCGGCCAAAAAGGTGGCTGGTGGCTACGCATACGCCTTTTCCAAGGACCCGCGCCTGTCCGGCCTGACCCTTGACTTCGCCGGCAATCCGCGACATCTCACCGGGCGGGGCGTGGAGCCCTGGCGCGTGGACTTCGAGGACGAAGAACCCGCGCCGGGCATGGCCGCGCCGGTCGCTCGCCGGCTCACCCTGACCACGCCCGGCGGCGCCTCCCTGGTCCTTCGCGTCAAAAGCCTCGCCCCGCGCGAAACGCCCTATCCGGCCGCGGACCTGGAATTGCCCATTCCCCCGACCGCCGACGTGCGTTCCCTGGACGCCACCGGCGGCGAACCGCTCCTGCCGGACCTGTAGGCCCGACGTTCCGGCCCGCCCCACGCAACACGCCAACAGCGGAGACCCTTCCCATGCCCCAGACCGTTTTTATCGGTTCCGACCACGCCGGATTGACGCTAAAATCCGCCATTATCGCCCATATGGCCCAGGCCGGCCACGACGTCAACGACCTTGGCCCCGCCACGGCCGACAGCGTCGACTATCCGAACTTCGCCATGGCCGTGTGCGTAAAGGTTCAGGCCACGCCCGGCTCGGCCGGCATCCTGGTCTGCGGCACGGGCATCGGCATGTCCATGGCCGCCAACCGCATCCCCGGCATCCGGGCCGCCCTGTGCGTCAACGAATACCTGGCCCGCATGACCCGGCTCCACAACGACGCCAATGTCCTTTGCCTGGGCGAACGGGTGGTCGGTGAAGGCCTGGCCCTGTCCATCGTGGACGTCTTCCTGGCCACCGCCTTCGAAGGCGGCCGCCACCAGCGCCGCATCGACCTGATCGAAACCTGCTGCCAGTCCATTACCGCCTAACCCCAACCGACCCGCTCTAAGGAACCTTCCCATGACCGTGAACGCCGCCGCCATCGACGCCAAGGCCGTCAGCGCCATCAAGGGCCTTATCATGGACGCCACCCGCAAGGCCGCCTCCGGCCACCCCGGCGGGGCCATGTCCTCGGCCGACATGGCGTATGTGCTTTTCAAGGATTTTCTGCGCTACGATCCGGCCGATCCGGCCTGGTTCGGCCGCGACCGCTTCGTGCTCTCGGCCGGGCACGAATCCATGCTGCTCTATGCCCTGCTCCACCTGCGCGGCATCCTCAGCATGGAGGACCTGACGCGGTTTCGCCAGTTCGGCAGCAAGACCCCGGGCCACCCCGAGAATTACGAGACTCCGGGCGTCGAGTGCACCACCGGGCCCCTTGGCCAGGGCTTTTCCATGGCCGTCGGCATGGCCACGGCCGAGACCATGCTGCGCGAACGCCTGGGCGAGGACGTGGCCGGGCACTACACCTATGTCCTTTCTTCGGACGGCGACGTGCAGACCCCGGTCTTTCTCGGCTCGGCCGCCCTGGCCGGACTGTGGGGCCTCTCCCGCCTGATCGTCCTTTTCGACAAGAACCAGGTCCAGCTGGCCGGCCCGACCAGCGTCTGCGACGCCACCAACCACAAGAAGCTCTTCGAGAGCCTCGGCTGGCAGGCCCTCGAGATCGACGGCCACGACCACGCCGCCATCCGGGCCGCCCTGGAAACGGCCCGGGCCGAAAAGAAGCGCCCGACCATCATCATCGGCACCACCACCATCGCCAAGGGCTCCTGCACGCTTGAAGGCAACTGCGCCTCCCACGGCGCGCCGTTTTCCGAGACCGAAATCAAGGAAACGAAAAAGCTCCTCGGCCTGCCCGAGGACAAGTCCTTTTCCCTGCCGACCGATGTGGCCGACCATTTCCGCGCCGGCTTCCCGAAACTGGCCGAGGCCCGCAAGGCCTGGAACAAATCCCTGGAAGACCGGCTCGATTCCGACGCCGCCTTCGAGGACCTGTGGCGGCAGGTCAGGCGCGCCCCCGGCAACCGGGCCCTGTCCTGGCCGGTCTTCGAACCGGCCAAGGCCGTGGCCACCCGGTCGGCCTGGGGCGCGGCTCTAAACGGCCTGATCGACCAGCTGCCGCTTCTGGTCGGCGGCTCGGCCGACCTCGACCCGTCCAACCAGACCGAGAAATTCCGCCAGATCACCGGCATCTTCGGCGCGGCCAACCCCCTGGGCCGCAACCTCTGTTTCGGGGTCCGGGAATTCCCCATGGGCGCCATCGTCAACGGCATTGCGCTCCACGGCGGGCTGATCCCCTTCGGCGCCACCTTCCTCATGTTCTCGGACTATGAGCGAAACGCGCTGCGCATGGCCGCGCTCCAGCGCATCCCGGCCCTGCACGTCTTCACCCACGATTCGTTCTACGTGGGCGAGGACGGACCGACCCACCAGCCCATCGAGCAGGTGAGCTCGCTTCGCCTTATTCCCAACATGCTGGTGGCCCGGCCGGCCGACGCCAACGAGACGTCCGCCTGCCTGGAAATGGCGTTGACGCAAACCAGCCGGCCGACCTGCCTGCTTTTGACCCGCCAGAACCTGCCGATCCTGGACCACGCCGCCTATCCGGCCCTCAAAGACGGCGTCAAACGCGGGGCCTACGTGCTGGTGGACGCGGCCGACGGAAACCCGGACATGGTCCTCCTCGCCTCGGGCTCGGAAGTCTCCCTGGCGATGGCCGCGGCCAAGCTCCTGCCGGAACTGGCCATCCGCATCGTCAGCATGCCCTGCATGGAGCTCTTTAACGAGCAGCCGCAGGATTACAGGGACGCCGTCCTGCCCCCGGCCGTCCCCTTCCGCTTCGCCGTCGAAGCCGGCCGGCCCGAGCTCTGGTGCCAGTACACCGGCAGCCTCGACCGGGTGCACGGCCTCTCGCACTTCGGCGCCTCGGCCCCGGCCGAGACCCTGGCCGATGCCTACGGCTTCACGCCGGAGAAGCTGGCCCAAAAGATCAAGGACGCCTTCGACAAAAAGTAGCCCGCCTCCGGGCCAGGCGCGCTGCGCCTCGCATAGGTTCGCTCGGCGCGGCCCCGCAAGGTTCATCCTTCGGGGCCGCTTTGAATAACGCCCCCCTTTAAAAGTTTTTTGGGAAGGAGGGGCGCGGGGAGGAAACCCTTTTTCCCCAAACGGGTTTCCTCCCCGCATTCTTCCTCCCTCCACCCCAAAGGAGCATTGCATGGAAGCGCCGGACAGGAATCTCGGGTTGGATCTGGTACGGGTCACGGAAGCGGCGGCCCTCAGTTCCTCGCGCTGGCTCGGACGCGGCGACAAGAACGCCGGCGACCAGGCCGCCGTGGACGCCATGCGCCTGTCGTTTAACACCCTGCCCATCGAAGGCATGATCATCATCGGCGAGGGCGAAAAGGACGAAGCCCCCATGCTCTATAACGGCGAGCGGGTGGGCAGCGGTTCGGGCCACGCCGTGGACGTGGCCGTGGACCCGGTCGAAGGCACCAATCTCCTCGCCTACGGCCGGCCCAATGCTATCTCCGTGGTCGGCATCGCCCCGCGCGGCTCCATGTTCAACCCGGGCCCGAGCTACTACATGCAAAAGCTGGTGGTGCCGGCCGAAGCCAAGGACGTGGCCGACCTCGACGCGCCGGTCGGTGACAATCTCAAAAAAATCGCCCGGGCCCTCGGCAAGGACGTGGACGATCTGGTCGTCTTCGTCCTCGACAAGCCGCGCCACGCCTCGCTCATCAAGGACATCCGCGCCGCCGGGGCCCGCATCCAGCTCCATACCGACGGCGACGTGGCCGGCTCGCTCATGGCCGTTGATCCCGAAAACGTGGTGGACATCATGCTCGGCACCGGCGGCACCCCCGAAGGCGTGCTCTCGGCCTGCGCCATCCGGGCCCTGGGCGGCCGCCTGCTGGCCCGCCTCGACCCGCAGCTCGACGACGAGAAAGAGGCCCTGGCCGAAGCCGGCATCGACTGCCACCGCATCTTCACCGAGGAAACCCTCGTCAAAAGCGACGACACCTACTTCGCGGCCACCGGCATCTCCGGCGGCACCTTTCTCGAAGGCGTCCAGTTCACCGGCACCCACGCCGTCACCCACTCGCTGGTCATGCGCGGCAAGACCGGCACCATGCGCCGCATAGAGACCCGCATCCGGTTGGACAAGCTGATGGAAATCAGCGCCGTCAAGTACGACTGAAAAGGCGAAGATGCCTCCGGCGGCCGGGAGGGGGTCACCCCCTCCCGGACCCTCCCGAACGGGGTGGACGGCAGGGAGGAACGGCACAGGCGGCCGGTGCTCTTCTTCGCTGGTCCTGCGCGAAGATTCTTTTATACCCGCCTACGACCATACCCTCACCCGCATCCCCATCCCCCGCTCACCTCGTTCGGGGGGTCCGGGGGGGATGATCCCCCCCGGCGGAGAGGTCCCGGAGAGGCAGAGCCTCTCCGGGCCGCCGGAGGCCTCTTCTCCTAAAAAATCAGCACCGTGAACCCGTCATCCGTGTACCGGGCCATGCCCGGGTGGCCGTGCATATCGTCCAAAAGCGGGAAGCCTTCGGCCACGGCCGCCTCCTGGGTGCCGAGCTGATGGGAGCAGGCCCGGCAGACGCCGGCAAAGAGCCCAAGCGCCTTGGTCTTTTCGAAAAGCGCGTGCAGATGGTTGCCGGGCTTGGCCAGTTCGGCCACGAGCCTGGTCGCCTCCCCTTCCAGGATGACCTGGACCTCGTAGCCTTTTTCCCGGAAATCGAGGGCGTTTAAAAGGACATGCACGAAACAGGACATGTCGCCCCGGAAGGCGAACAGGGCCATTTTTTTCATTTTCCTCTCCAGCGTGTTGCAGCTCTCCGATAGTGCTTCAGACCTTGCCGACCGGCGCGATATAGATCGTGAACTCGACCTCGCCATCAACGCCGAGGAGCGCGTCGGCCGCCTCCTGGTCGTAAGCGGCAATGGCGCAGGTGCCGGCGCCGATGGCCTGGCAGGCCAGGTACAGGTTCTGGCAGACGTGCCCAGCGTCCAGGGCGATGACTTTGTAGGAGGCCTCGGCGTAGCGCCATTCCATGCGTTCGGGGATGGTGGTCCAGAAGAAGGTGGCCGCCGCCTTGGCCGCGAACCGCTGGTCGAAGACGGCCTGGCGGACGCGCCCTTCCAGGTCGTCCGGCCGGCCCGCCTCGACGAGGGCGTGTTCCAGGGGCAGGTAGCGGTAGAGTCCCGGAGACAGGTCCTTGACGCGGAAGACGGCAAGATAGGTCTCCAGGGCGTGGCGACAGCCGGCCGAGGGCACGGTGCGGTAGGCGACGGCCGGCGTCGGCGGCTTGCGAAGACCCTGGGTGGCCCACAGCAGGAAGGCCAGTTCGTCCAGGGTCAGCGCCGTCGTCTCGAAGGCCCGGTGCGACACCCGGGCCGCGATGGCCTGCCTGACCGACACGTCGCCGATGCCGGTCCATTTTTCCGGCCGGGGCAAGGCCAGCAGGGCCGCCCCCGGCGGATACGGCTTTTGGAGCGGCGGCGCGGCCAGTCCTCGGCTCTGGGCCGTGGTGGAAAAGTCCACCATCTTGCGAATGCAATCCTTCAAGAAGAACTTCAAGTCATATTGCATGCCCTACTCCCTCCGAAAGCTTTCCCCACACACCTCGCCCGTCCCCGACCCCGCTTCCCTATCCTCCGCCCAGGGGGTCCGGGGGGATGATCCCCCCCGGCCGCCGGAGGCATCTTCCCTCTTTTCCCCCTATGCATACCCTTCCAAAATACCGGCCAACACGCCCATGTCCGGCTCGCGGGCGGCGAGCGGACCGGCCGGCACCGGCCCGAACGGCGGGCGGTCGTTTTTCCAGAGGACGCCGAGCGGAATCTTGTCCCCGAATTCCAGGGCCCGCTCCAGGGCGGCCACGCGGTCGGTCGGGTCGTGGCCGTCGCCAAGCTTGTAGCATCGCTCCTTGTACCACGGAAAGGTGTTGACCTTGTTGAAGGACACGCAGGGCTGGAGCACGTCGATCAGGGAGAAGCCGGGGTGGCGCACGCCCTGGACGATCAGGTCGGCCAGATGGTCGATCTCGCCGGCAAAGCCCCGGGCCACGAACCCGGCTCCCATGGTCACGGCCACGGCCATGGGGTTGAAGGGCTCCGACGGCGCGCCGTGGGGCTGGGTCTTGGTCTTCTGCCCTTGCATGGTGGTGGGGCTGGCCTGGCCCTTGGTCAGGCCATAAACCTGATTGTCGTGGACGATATAGGTGATGTCGATGTTGCGGCGGATGGCGGCCAGGAAGTGGTTGCCGCCCTCGCCGTAGGAGCAGCCGTCGCCGGATTCGGCGAACACGGTCAGGTCCGGATTGGCCAGCTTGATGCCGGTTGCGGCCGGCAGCGACCGGCCGTGCAGGCCGTTTAGGACGTTGGCCCGGATGTAGTGCGGGGCCTTGGCCGCCTGGCCGATGCCCGAGGAAAAGACCACCTTGTGCGGCGGCAGGTCGAGGGCGACCAGGGCCTGGACCACGGCCTTGCGGATGGGAAAGTTGCCGCAGCCGGGGCACCAGGCGGTTTCGAACTCACCGTAGTCGTTGGGGGTCACCATGGCGTTCTCCTACAGCCGTTCGAGGATGAAGGCCGCCGTGAAGGGCAGCCCGTCGTAGCGCCGGATGTGATGGTCGAAAACGTGGCCCGTGCCCTGGCGGATGCGCCCGGCCAGCTGGCCCGCGAAGTTGCCTTCGACCATGACCGTGCGGCCGGCCTGGGCGAAAAAGGGCAGAAACGTGTCCGGCGCCAGGGGAAAAACCTGGGAGAAGTGGAGCACGGCCGTTTTTTCGCCCCGGGCCGCCAGGCTGTCCGCCGCTTCCCGGGCCGCGCCCAGGGTCGAGCCCCAGCAGACGAGGAGCGTCGCGCCCTCGGCCTCGCCGTAGAGGTCGGGCGGCAGTACGGCTGCGGTCAGGCCGGCCAGTTTGCGCATCCGCTTGTCCTGCATGGCCACCCGCACGGACAGGTCCTCGGTGATGTGGCCGTCGGGCGTGTGCTCGTCGCTGTCGAGGACGACCGTCGCCTCGGTGAAGCCCGGCAAGAGGCGCGGCGAGACGCCGGAATCGGTGACGGCGTAGCGCTCGTACCCGGCCGGGTCGTCCACGGCCGTCAGCGGCCGGGCCACGGCCGGCAGGCCGGACAAGTCGAAGGGCCCCACGTCGCGGTAGGAATCGGCCAGGAACTGGTCGGTGAGGATAAAGGCCGGCGATTGGAACCGCTCGGCCGTGTCCACGGCCCGGTGGGCCAGGTGGAAGCACTGCTCCAGGCTGCCGGGGGCAAAGACGGCGCGCGGGAATTCCCCGTGCCCGGCGTAGACGACCAGATCGAGGTCGGCCTGTTCGGTGCGGGTGGGCAGGCCGGTGGCCGGGCCGGGGCGCTGGGCCACCACCAGGGTGACCGGCGTTTCGAGCATGCCGGCCAGGCTCGTGCCCTCGCACATAAGCGCAAAGCCGCCGCCGGCCGTCGAAACCATGGACCGGGCTCCGGCATAGGACGCGCCGATGGCCATGAGGATGGCCGCAATCTCGTCCTCGGCCTGCTCGGCCACCAGCCCCATGGCATCGGCGTGGTCGATCAGCGTCTGGATGACCGAAGTGCCGGGCGTCATGGGGTAAAACGAGCAGAAATTGACGCCTGCGGCCAGTCCGCCAAGGGCGATGGCGTCGTTGCCGTGCATGACCAGCCGCTTCTCCCGGCGCGCGGCCGGCGGCAGGCAGGCGAACGGCGCCTTCTGGGCCGCGGTCCAGTCCAGGGCCGCCTTGAAAACCGCGATGTTGGCCGCAACGACCTCGTCGCCTTTCCTGGTGAATTTTTCGGTGATCAGATCGGTCACGAACGACGGATCCAGACACAGGAGGGAGCTTAAGACGCCAAGCGCGGCCGTGTTTTCGTACAGCGGCTTGGGACAAAGCTCCTGGTAGGGGATGGCGAGGCCCGGCAGGCCGGCGAGGCCGGTGCGGGCGTCGGCCAAAACGAGCCCCCTGCCCGTCAGCCGGTCTTGGTGGCGCGGCACGGTGTCGGCGGACAGGGCCACGAGCAGGTCGATGGCCTCGATGGGGGCCTCGGGAACGCTGTTGCCGGTGCGGATGGCGAAGGTGTTATGCCCGCCCCGGATGCGGGACTGGTAGTCCTGGGTGACCACCACGCCGTAGCCGGCCCGGACGAGTCCCCGGGCCAGGAATTCGCCGATGGTGGCCAGCCCCTGGCCGGCTTCGCCGCCGATGACGATATTACTGGTTGTTTCGGCCATGCGCTGCCGCTCCTTGGCGGCAAAAAGCAAGGCCGCCCACGACGGGCGGGGCGGCCTTGCGAGGGTCTGCGAGGTTGTTGCCGGTGCGGGCTAGGCCCCCGTGGTCGGCGGGACGAAGACCCGGGCGGCCAGGTCCTTGTCGAGCATGAACGCCCCGCCCGGGGTCTGGTCCACGAGCTTGAGCTTGGAGATGACGTCGGCCACGCTCGCCTCCTCCTCCACCTGCTCGTCGATGAACCACTTGAGGAACGAAGCCGTGCCGTGGTCTTTTTCTTCCAAGGCCAGGTCCATCAGCTTATAGATGCGGGCCGTGACGCCTTGTTCGTGGGAAAGCGCCTCTTCGAACACGGCCAGCGGCGAGGCCCAGTCGTGGGGCGGAGCCTCGATGGCCTGGAGAATGACCCGGCCTCCCCGCTCGACGATGTAGTTATAGAACTTCTGGGCGTGGAATTTCTCCTCCTGGTCCTGGACATGCATCCAGTTGGCGAATCCCATCAGTCCCTTGTCCTCGAAATAGGTGGCCATGGACACGTACAGGTAGGCGGAATAGAGTTCCCAGTGCACCTGGTCGTTGATGGCCTTTTCCATGGTCTTCGAGAGCACGGGTTAGTCCTTTTTCCACAAGCCGTGGATGTTGCAGTATTCGCGCGCCGTGACCGAGGCGGCCTCGACGCAGAACGTCGCTTCAGGAGCCTGGCCGGGTTTCAGGAAGGCGCGGTAGGTTTTGCCGTCCGCGATCAGCTCGATCCACTCGATGTAGTGCTTCTCTTCCATGGGATGGGGGGCCGAGCCGACCTTGACCAGATAGCCCTTGTCGGTCTTCTCGATCACGGGGACGTGCTTTTCCTTGGCCCCGTCGCTGGTGTTCTCGGTCATGAGCTTCATGTTCTGGCCGCAGCAGACAAGGTCGCCGTCGCCGGCATGGAGGACTTCGACGATATTGCCGCACACTTCGCACTTGTAGATTTCCAGCTGTTTCGCCATGAGTCGTTCTCCTTGTAAAGCCCCGATGGTCCGTTGGTTCGTGAGCACTGCCGGGGCGGGTCCGGCCCACACGGGACATGCGATATCTTCTCCACACATAAAGCATTTCCGGGCCCCTTGCGCAACCCCCGCGTCCGGGACAAAGCGGCAGCAGAGGTAAAGATATCGCCAAACCGGCCGATGACGTGGGACAGGAAGCCCAAACGGGCCCAGGGGGAAACGATGGAACATTGGCGAAAATCCGCAGCCGTGGCCGCACTGGCCGCCTTGTTGGGGATGGGGGGTCCGGTCTGGCCGCACACGGCCGAAGCCGGGCAGCCGGCCCCCCTGCCGACCCAGATCCCCATCCGCGACATCAGCGCCCCGCCGACGCCGTCCACGCCGGCGAAAGTCTTTGCGCCAAAGCCGGCCCACCGGCCCCACAAGCGGAAAAAACCGGCCCGCCGTCCTGTCAGGCATCCGGTCCCGCGCCCGGCGCCGGAGCAAAAGGCCGCCCGGCCGACTGGCAATCCGGCCACGCCGAAACTCGAACAGCGGTTCGAAGCGCCCACGGAATCCATTTTCCCCCTGGGGCCGGAGCCGGCCCCGGCCGCCGCTCCGGCCCCGGGCGGCAAACCCGGTCCCGTGGAATTCCCGCCGGAACCGGCCCCGGCCCCGAAACCCGCCCCCAATCCGGCCCCGGCCGCCGCCCCGGGCACCGCTCCGGGCCCGGCCCAATAACGTGAGGAGACCGGCCATGAATCCCTCTGTCCTTCGCTGCCTGCCGCTGACGTTCCTGGTGGCCTTTGCGCCGCTTCTGATGGGCGCGCTGTGCGGTTCCGGCACCCCGCCCCCGCCGCCCCAGTACCCGGACGTGGCCATGGCCATGGCCGCCGACCTCGACCGCCAGCTCGGCCCGCGCCTCGGCATGGGCTCCCCGGGCAACAGCCGGGGGCTTTACTGGGTGGTGGTCACCACCCCGGCGGAACTCTCCGCCCTGGACCGGGCCTCGCCCCTGGCCCGGCTCTTCGGCCAGGAGTTGTCCTCCGCCCTGGTGGCCATGGGCTACAACGTCCAGGAGATACGCAAGGCCAGCGACATCATTTTCAGCCGCGGCCAGGGCGAATTCACGCTCACCCGCGACACCCGGGCCCTGGCCGCCTCCCGGGCCACGGCCACCCTTGTCGTGGCCGGCACCTACATCGTCACCCCGGGCGGCGTCCGGTTCAACATCGAGGTGATGGACGCCCGAAACAACAACATCGTGGCCATGACGAGCCGCACCCTGCCCATGGACGCCACCGTCGGAGCGCTGGCCGGCGGCGGAGCGGCCTACGTCTCCCCCACCGTGGCCACCACCGATCCCGCGACGTTTGCCCGCGAAATGATGCCCTACTCCATGGCCCGCCACTGGTAGGGCCGGGCCGGCGCCCCCCGGGACGGTCCGATCCCGGGGGCCCGGGCGGTCGGGACGCGAAGCCGCCTTGCCAGGACCATCGCCATCCCCTATGATTCCCCGGACGTATCGGGAAAAGAGGATGGCAGCATGACCGACTCCCGCCATGTCCTTGTCGTCGAGGACAGCCGCGTCCAGGCCAAGATCATCAGCCAACACATCGGGCAGGCCACGCCCTTTCCGACCATCGTGGCCCACAGCCTGGCCGAGGCCATGGAAGCCATGACGACCAAGCGGAAAGGGATCTTCGTGGCCATTCTCGACCGCAACCTGCCCGACGACCCGGAAGGGCGCATCGTTTCCATCGCCAAATCCCTGCAAATACCGACCGTGGTCATGACGGCCACCTTCAACGAGGAGGTCCGCCAGCAGCTCCTCGATGACAATGTGGTGGATTATTTCCTGAAAAGCCTGTCGGAGATGACGGCCATGGAGCGGCTGATCGAACGGCTTTACAAGAACCAGTTCGTGACGGCCCTGGTCGCCGACGACTCCAAGCTCTTCCGGCTGCACATGACCTCGCTTTTAAAAAACCTGAACGTCAAGGCGCTGACCGCCGAAGACGGCCGCGAAGCCCTCGAGGTCCTCGGGCAAAACCCGGATATCAGCCTGGTCATCACCGACTACAACATGCCAAACCTCGACGGTTTCGCCCTGGTGGAGGAGATCCGGGCCACCCACCCCAAGGACAAGCTGGCCATCATCGGCGTGTCGGCCGAGGGCGGGGCCCAGACCGTCAAATTCCTCAAGGTCGGGGCCAACGATTTCCTGGTCAAGCCCGTCCAGGTCGAGGAATTCACCTGCCGGGTCAACCAGCAGCTCGACATGCTGGAAATCCTGGCCGGCTTCAGGGAATGCCGGGACAAGGCCGGATACTGAAGACATCCGAGGCAAGGCCCGCCGCTTGCCGCCCCCGCCGCCGGATCGTCTTGGCGGCGGCGCTGGCCGTCCTTGGTCTGGCGGCCTGCCTCGGGCTCCTCTGGGCCACGGCCCGGCCGCCCTTTCCCCTGTCCGCCCTGTCCCCGGCCCCGTCCACGGTGGTCGCGGCCCGAAACGGCCTGCCGTTGCGCCTTTTTCTGGCCCCGGACCAGTCCTGGCGCTTTCCGGTGCGCCTCGGCACCGTCTCGCCCCTTTTGCCGCGCCTGGTCGTCGCGGCCGAGGACAAGCGTTTTTTCCGCCACCCCGGGGTCGATCCCCTGGCCCTTGGCCGGGCCGCCGTCGCAAACCTCCTGTCCGGCCGGGTCGTCTCCGGCGGCTCCACCCTGACCATGCAGCTGGCCCGCCTCGCCCGACCGCGTCCCCGGACGTTTGCCGCCAAGGTCGAAGAGGCGCTGGCCGCCCTGGCCCTGGAACGGCATCTCTCCAAGGAGGCCATCCTCGAACGCTACCTCTCCATGGCTCCCTACGGCGGCAACATCGTGGGCGTGGGCGCGGCCAGCACCTTTTATTTCGGCAAGACCCCGGACCGGCTGTCCCTGGCCGAGGCCGCGTTACTCACCGTCCTGCCCCGCTCCCCCCTGCGCCTGGACCCCGTCCGCCACCCCACGGCGGCCAAGGCCGCCCGGGACAGGCTCCTGGCCGCCCTGGCCCGCCGGGGCGTGGTGACGGCCGAGGCCGCGGCCGAGGCTTCCCGGGCTCCCTTGCCGACGGCCCTGGCCGATCCGCCGTTTGTGGCCCCGCAGTTCTGCCAACTGGCCCGGGAACTGGCCGGGCCGGCCCCCCGGATCGACACCACGCTTGACCCCTCGGCCCAGAAGGCGGTCACGGACATCCTGCGCGGCCGCAAGGCTTGGCTGGCCGGGCAGGGCATCGGCGCCGTGGCCGCCGTGGTCCTCGACGCCTCCTCCCGCGAGGTCCTGGCCATGGTCGGGTCCACGGACTATTTCGGCGACACCCGCTTCGGCCAGATCAACGGCGCCACCATCCGCCGGTCGCCCGGCTCGGCCCTCAAACCCTTTCTCTACGCCATGGCCCTGGACAAGGGGCTGGTCTTTCCCCAGAGCCTGCTCCTCGACATCCCCACCGGCTTCGCCGGCTACAGCCCCAAGAACTACGACGGCCACTTCCGGGGCCGGGTGACCATGGAGCAGGCGCTCGTCACCTCGCTCAACGTCCCGGCGGTGCGGCTCTTAAACGACGTGGGCCCGGCCTCCTTCCTCGACCTCCTGCGCCGGGGGGGAATCACCACCCTCGACCGGCCGGCCGGGCACTACGGCCTGTCCCTGGTCCTTGGCGGCGGCGAGGTGACGCTTCTCTCCCTGGCCGGCCTCTACGCCGACCTGGCCGGCGGCGGCGAACACCGGCCGCCCCGGCTCCTGGCCGGCCGGGACGGCCCGGGGACGCGCCTTTTCTCGGCCGAGGCCTGCGCGCTCGTCACCGAGACGCTTGCCAAGGTGGAGCGGCCGGATCTCCCCTCCTCGTGGGAGCGGGCCCTGGCCGTGCCGGCCGTGGCCTGGAAGACCGGCACCTCCTACGGCCACCGCGACGCCTGGGCCCTGGGCTACAGCGCCGACCGGGTCATCGGCGTCTGGGTCGGCAACATGGACGGCGCGCCGGTCAAGGGCATCTCCGGCGCGGTCCACGTCGGACCGATCCTCTTCGAGCTTTTCCGGGCCGTGGAGGCCCACGGCTCCAGGCTCGCCACGGCGCAGGGCCTCAACCTCCGCGAGATCGAGGTCTGCGCCGACAGCCGCCAGCTGCCCGGCCCCGACTGCCCGCGCCACGTCACGGCCAAAATCATCCCCGGCGTGACCAGGCTCGGCCCCTGCCCGGTCCACCGCCGGCTCCTGGTCGATGCGGCCACCGGCCGGACGCTTTCCGGGGACTGCCTGGAGACCCGGGAGGCCAAACCCGTGGTCGTGGCCCGGTATCCGGCCGAGCTGGTGTCCTGGTGGCGGGCGTCGGGCATCCCCTTCGAAGAGCCGCCCGAGCCCGAGCCGGGGTGCGGGGCCCCGGCGGGCGAGGGGCCGCGCATCGTGTCGCCGAGTTCGGCCACGCCCTACGTCTTTCGCCGCGACGCGCCGGCCGAATTCCAGCGCATCGCGCTTTTGGCCGACGTTCCGGCTGGCAGCAGGCGGCTTTCCTGGTATGTGGACGGGGAGCTGGCCGCCCAGGGGCTCCCCGGGGAGCGGCTCTTCTGGCAACCAAGCCCGGGCGCGCACCGGCTGGTCGTGGCTGACGACCAGGGTCGGGCCGACGCCGTGACCGTGCGCGTGGAATAACGAAGAAGGAGACGACATGAGCGCCATTCTGGATTTTTCGATCTTCCCGCTGGACAAGGGCGAAAGCCTGTCCGCCTACGTGGCCAAGGCCGTGCGCATCGTCAGGGAAAGCGGCCTGCCCTACGTCTTTTCCCCCATGTCGACCAGCATCGAGGGCGACTGGGACGAGGTGCTGGCCGTGGTCACCCGCTGCAAGGAGGAACTGGAAAAGGACTGCCGCCGCATCCACGTGGCCATGCGCGTGGACTGGCGCGACGGCCCGTCGGGACGGCTTGCTGCCAAAATCCGGTCCGTCGAGGACAAGCTGGCTTCCGGGTCCTAGACTGGTGGACGGCAATGGCGCCCTCGACCAGGACGCCGCCGCCGTCGATCGGGCGACACAAGGCGGCATTGGCGTTGCCATTTTCGCCTGCCGGGTGTATCTCGGCGACAACGTGGCTTTTTCCGGGCCGTGACCACGACGCTCCCCCCACGCAGGCGTCGTACAGCAACCACCACGAGGAGCATGCCATGGGCAACCAGCCGACAGACCTTGACCTCAGCATATACTTCCACAGCTTTCTCTTCCTGGTCTTCATCCTGGTGCTGGCCCGTCTGCACTGGAAGATGGATTCCGTGCCGCGCCTGATCCTGGTGGCAATCAAATATATCGCGATATCCTTTATTTTCCTTTTCCTGTTCCTCAACTGGGCCAGCGACGTCAACCCGAGCCTGCGAAACGGCAGCCTCTACATCATTACGGCCATCAACTTCTACATGCTCTGGTCCGTGATCGTCACCGCCTTCGAATACCCCTATCGCAAGGCCCTCAAAGGCTGCGTGACCGACGTCTGCACCGGCCTGGACCTCGAAAACGCCTTCTCCACCGGGACCCGGTATTACAAGTTCCGCTACTTCTGGACGTCGCTGACAAGCGGCATCTCGCCCTGGAAGTTCACCCACGCCGTGGCCGCGGAACGGACCCGAAACGACCTGCACCATCTGTTTGTGAGCCTCGACCCCGAGGCTTCCATTTTCGGCTCCCGACTCTACGCCCAGTTCCTGCGCCACCAACTGGCCCAGGAGAAGGGGCTCCCCCCGGAAAAACGCGTCGTCGCCGAAAAGACCATCGACGCCCTGGAAAACGACAAGTGGCTGCGGGAGCAGACCACCCAGTTCCTGGACCACCTGCTCGCCAATCCCGAGGAACTGCTCGAAACGGGCCTCAAGGAATCGTTGCGCCACGAGGGCCGGCTGGCCTAGTGTGGCGTTCGCTGAAAAATATGCTCATATTTTTTAGAAAAAAATAATTATTTAAATACTTTATTATCGAAATTCGTATGCACGAATTTCGAGAACGCCACACGAGGCGCGCCGCCGCGCCCAGGCCGGGACGGAAAGGAGGAAGCCGGTTGCGCGCCAAACGCGGCGGATGGCTCCTCGGACTTTTCGTCCTGGCTCTGGCCTTGGCCCTTGCGGCCGGCCCGTCCGCGCCGGCCTGGGCCGGCTGCCGTCCCGAGCGTCTCGCCATCGCCGTGGACGCCGGGCACGGCCCGAGGCTCCCCGGGGCCACGAGCGCCACGGGCGCGCCTGAATACGACTTCAATTTCCGGCTGGCCCGGCAGGTCGTAGCCGCCGTGCAGGCCGCCGGCTTTCCCCGCACCGTTCTCCTCGACCCGGTCGGCCGGGACCTCGCGCCAACGGCCCGGGCCAAGGCCGCGAACGCGGCCGGGGCCGGGCTCCTCGTCTCCATCCACCACGACGCGGCCCAGCCGCAATTCCTGGAAACCTGGACCGTCGCCGGCCAGACCCGCCGCTTTTGCGACCGGTTCGCCGGCTACTCGGTCTTTTATTCCGGGAAAAACCGGCACGCGGCCGCAAGCCTCGCCCTGGCCCGGCTCCTTGGCCGGGAGATGCGCCGGGCCGGCTTTGCCTTCACCCGCCACCACGCCGCCGACATCCCGGGCGAACGCCGCCCGCTCGTGGACGACACGGCCGGCGTCTACCGCTACGACGGGCTGGCCGTGCTGCGCGAAGCCGCCATGCCGGCCGTGCTGCTGGAAGCCGGCGTCATCGTCAACCGGGCGGAAGAGGCCGAGCTGGCCGGCCCGGACCGGCAGCGGCGCACCGCCGAAGCCGTGGCGACGGCCGTCGCGACTTGGTGCGCCGAGCAACGTTGACAGGAGAAAAAGGATGCCTCCGGCGGCCGGGGGGAATGATTCCCCCCGGACCCCCTCAAAGGGAGGAAGGGACCGGGGGTGTGAGGGAAGGACCGGGGAACCGGGGGAAGGCACAAGGAACGGGAAAGGGACCCCGGCAACGCCGGTTGCCGACAGTGTGAGCCTACCCCAAGGCTCTGCCGGGCCGTGCCGGCTAGGCCTCGGTGGCCAGCCGTTCCCAGGCCAGGGCCCGGGCCCGTTCGGCCAGCTGCAGCATCTCGGGCTTGGAAATCTGGTCATCCGCGCCCACGGCCTCGCCCTTGTGGCGCAGGCTGTCGGTGATGAGCGACGAGAAAAGGATCACCGGCAGCTTTTTGAGGACCGGGTCCTCCTTGACCTTGCGGGTCAGGCTGTGCCCGTCCATGGCCGGCATCTCGATGTCGGACACCAGGATGTGCACGAAATCCGTGATGGGCTGTTCCCCGGCGGCGGCCGCCGCCTTCCATTCCATGAGCTGGTCCCAGGCGATGCGGCCGTTGATGGTCCGGGTCACCTCGAAGCCGGCCTTCTCGAGCGACGAGCCGATCATCCGGCGGATGGTGGTGGAATCGTCGGCAATGAGCGCCTTGAAAACCATGTCCTTGTCCGGAAGCGTCTTGCGGCGCTCGACAAAGACCTCCGCGTCGAGCTCCTTGAGGGCCAGGCCGGGATTCAGTTCGGCCACGATCTTTTCCATGTCGAGGATGAAGACCACCCGCTTGTCGAGCTGGACCACGCCGGTGACGGAATTGGCGGAATAGATCTGGACCTGGATGCTCGGCGGCTCGATCTGCTCCCAGCTCAGGCGGTGGATGCGCGTGACGCCGGATACCCGGAAAGCGCTGACCACCCGGTTGAATTCCGTGACCACCACCTTGTCCGAGTCGTTGGCCCCCTTGTCCTTGCCGAGCCACAAGGCCAGATCGACCAGCGGCACCACCTTGTCGCGCAGGTTGAAGGTGCCAAGGACGCAGGGGTGCGGCGTCTGCGGCATCTCCGTCACCCTGGGCAGGCGGATGATCTCCAGGACCTTGGCCACGTTGACGCCGTAGTAGCCCACGTAGTTCTTCCCGGAGGGCGTGGGCTCCTCCAGGTAGAATTCCACGATCTCGAGTTCGTTGGTGCCGGATTCAAGGAGGATGTTCGTATTGCTCATGTCGCTTGGGCTCCGGGGCGGACGGTGGGACGGCGGGGTCCTTCTGGAAACGATGGTCTGTCAATCTAAGCCGTTGTCCGAGAAAAAGGCAAGGCCGTCTCCCGTCGGGGAGCGCAGAGCAAGGCGAGGAGGGCGGGAGTTCTTGCAGAGGTCCGCTTCTTCAAATTGCCCGGCACGGCCGGTCGGAAACCGGAACGGACTGTGGCATGCGCGTGTGACGTTTGCGTGGCGCTTGGCCGCGCCTGATGCGGGGACGAAACAGTCGGTCGGGAACCTGCTGTTGCGGACAGCCGCAACGGCCGCGGCCTCTAGAACTTGCCGTCCAGGATGAGATGGGAAAAGTAGCCGAGCACCGTGGCCAGGTAATACGGAACAAAGGGTTGCCAGGGCAGCCCCAGGAGCACCATGGGCGCGACCAGGACCGAGGCCGGAATGAGGATGGCCGCCCACCACGAATGCGTCCAGCCCCGGTGCGAGCCGATGGCCGGCAGCAAGGCGCAAAAGCCGAGGATGGCCGCGTAGCGGTACTGTTGCTTGTAGATGAGGAAGATGTCGACGAGCAGGGCCGCGCCGTAAAAAAAGCGGCGCCCTTTGGAGTCGGTGTCCACATCCGGGAAAAGGCCGCCCAAAATCGAAAAAATCCCGAGGCAGACCATGGATTCGAAATTCGGGCGGTAGAAGCCAAGCCAGTAGATCCCGGCCACCGCCACCCCCGTCACCGCAGCCGCGCCGGCCATGTGCGTCTTGTAACCCGGCATGGAGAGCCTCCTAGCATCGCCGCCCGTCCCTTGCAAGAAGGGGCGGCCCTTCTTGACGCGGCCCGCGCCGGCCGGCTACCTACCACACTTTCCCAACACGAACCTCCGGAAGTACCATGTCCGCCAAACACACCCTGTCCGCCCTGACCCTGGCCCTTGCGGCCGCCCTGGTCCTGGCCGCCGCCCCGCTGCGCGCCGCAGGCCCCACGGTCGAGCTGTTCGTCACCAGCTGGTGCCCCTACTGCTCCAAGGCCAAGGCCTATTTCCAGGCCAAGGGCATCGCCTACACCGCCTACGACATCGAGAAGGACCCGGCCGCGGCCAAGCGGTTCCAGCAATACGGCCAGCGCGGCGTGCCCCTGGTCGTCATCGGCACCACCGCCATTCCCGGCTACTCCGTGGCCGAATACGACAAGGCGCTGGCCGCCGCCCAGACGGCCCCGGCCCATTCGAAGACCGTCACCGCGCCCTAGCTCCAACCCTTCGCGCGGCCCCCGGACCCAATGTGCGGAAACGGGCGCCTGCCCATGGCGCATCGACGCGCAACTCGCTAAAAGGACGCCACGCACCATTCGCCGCCTGAAGCGGTGCCCATTCCGGCCGGCCCCGTCCCGGCCCAAGGCCGCCGCAAGGCCCACTGCAAGGAGCCTCCCGTGACAAGCGTCCGCCACGTCTTCAGCCAACGTGCCCACAATATCAAGATTTCCGCCACCAAGCTCATGCCCATGATCGCAAGCGGCATGGGCGACTGCGCCTCCCTCGGCCAGGGCGTGCCCTCCTTTCCCACCCCGCCCCATGTGGTCGAGGCCGTGTGCCGGGCACTGCGGGACTCCCCGGCCGTGGGCAAGTATTCGCTCCAGCCCGGCATGCCCGAACTCCGCTGGGCCGTGGCCGACCGGCTGGCCGCCGAAAAGGGCATCGCCGCCAATCCCGAGACCGAGGTGGCCATCACCGTCGGCGGCATGGAGGCGCTTTTGTGCGCCGTCCTTTGCCTGTGCGAGCGCGACGACGAGGTAATCGTGCCCGAGCCCTTCTACCCCTCCCATGTGGAGCAGGTACTCCTGGCCGAGGCGAGGCCCGTCTTCGCCCCCCTGCGCCGGGGCGACTGGGGCCTCGATCCGGATGCCGTGGCCGCGGCCATCACCCCGCGCACCAAGGCCATCATCGTCAATTCCCCGCACAACCCCACGGGTTCGGTCTTTGCCGAGGAGGACCTGCGGGCCGTGGCCGAAATCGCCCTGCGCCACGGGCTCTACGTCATCTGCGACGACACCTACGACGCCCTGGCCTACGACGGACCGGCCTTTTCCCTGTCGAGCCTGGCCAGCCTGCGGGAGCGGCTCGTGGCTGTCGGCAGCTTTTCCAAGCGCTACGCCCTGACCGGCTGGCGGGTGGGCTTTGCCTACGCCCCGGAACCGATCATGGCGCAGATGCTCAAGGTCCACGACTGCACGGCCATCTGCGCCCCGACCCCGTCCCAGATCGCGGCCCTGGCCTCCCTGACCGGACCCCAGACCGTGTACCAGGAATTCGTCGACACCCTCGCCGCCCGCCGGGAACGGATCTGCCAACGCCTGGACGCCATGGCCCCGGCCATCGCCTACAACCGTCCGGGCGGGGCGTTTTACGTCATGGCCCGCTACGACCTGCCGGGCGCGCCCATGGACGTGGCCACCCGGCTGATCCGCGAAGCCCACGTCATCACCATCCCCGGCGACAGCTTCGGCCCGGGCGGGGCGGCAAGCCTCCGCCTCTCCTTTGGCGGCGACGACGCCGAACTCGACACCGCCTGCGACCGCCTGGCCGCCTGGTTCGCCGCCGAGCGCCGGAAGCGGTAATGTGGGGGAGGGAACCCCCCTTTTTGCAAAAAGGGGGGTTCCCTCCCCCACACCCCCTCCTTCCCCCCAAAAACTCTCAACGGGGAAGGCGGATACGCTTTTCCGACTGCGGCGGGAGTCATGGCGCGTTCTATCGGTCGTAGTCGCACCCCTTTCAGGGGGTCCGGGGGGGATGATCCCCCCCGGCCGCCGGAGGCATGCCTTTCTATGGTTACTGACACCGGACCCGACCTGACGACCGGCGCGGGGACCATCGGCTATCGCGATGGTTCGGAAGCCTATCTGCTGCGTTTTTTCGAAGAGAACGCGGTGGGCGAGTACGAGCTTTTCCCCAAGGACGCGCCCTGGGCCATCCATTACCACCTGACCCCGCGCCGCAAGACGCTCCTGTCCTGGATCGATTTCGGGCCGGGCGGCCGCATCCTGGAACTCGGGGCCGGGTGCGGGGCCCTGACCGCCCACCTGGCCACCCTGCCCCATGCGGTCACGGCCGTGGAGGGCTCGCCCGAGCGGGCGGCCATCATCCGGGCCCGCTGCCGGTCGGCCCGAAACCTCGAAATCGTGGCTGCCAACGCCGTGGGCCTGCCCTATGACCGCTCCTTCGACGTGGCGACCCTGGTCGGCGTGCTCGAATACGCCGCCGCTTTCGTTCCCGGCCCGCGCCCCCACGAGCGGCTCCTGGCCGAAGCCCGGCGTTATCTCAAGGACGACGGCTGCCTGATCCTGGCCATCGAGAACCGCATGGGCCACAAATACTTGGCCGGCCTGCCCGAGGACCATACCGGCCGGCCCTATGACGGCATAAACGGCTATCCCGGCCCGGGCGCGGCCCGCACCTTCGACCGGCCGACGCTTGCCGCCCTGCTCGCCCGGGCCGGATTCCCGACCACCCGGTGGTACTACCCGTCGCCGGACTACAAGACCCCGGACGCGGTGGTGGCCGAGCGGGCCCTGGCCACCGACGGCTTTGCCGTGCTGCCGCTCCTGGAGCTGCCGACAGCCGACTACGGCGGCCGCTTCCGGCCGGCCTTCAGCGAACGGCAGTTTTTGCGCTCGGCTCTGGCCGGCGGCGCGGCCGGACACTACATGAACTCGTTTCTGGTCCTGGCCGCGGCCAGGGACGACGCGCCGCTTCTGGCCGCCAACGAGGCCACGCTGGCCGTGGCCGCGAACGTCGACTCCTGCCCGCCGCTCTTCCAGACCATGACCCGCTTCACGGCCCGGAGGAGCGGCGTGGCCGTCACCCGGCGAAACCTGCACGGCCTGCCCCCGGCCGTCTTTGCGTCCGGCCGGCAGCACGTCAAGGCCGAGGAGTCCTACCACCTGGGCTACGTGAGTGTTCTCGAAACCGTCCTCACCGCGGTCGAAGAGGGCGACATGGGCCAGGCCGCCAAGGCGCTTGTCCGTTGGATGGAGCACACGGCCGCCAGGGCCCGTCCGGCCACGCCCGAGCGGGTCCGGGCCTTTGCCGCCTTTTGCCGCGGCCGGCTCGGCCAGACCGTCTACCCGGACCATCAAACGGACCGGTGGCTGCCGGGGAACCTCCTCGACGCCCACCCGGGCAACGTCCTCGTCCATCCCGCCACCGGCGACATCCGCTACATCGACCTGGAATGGCAGCTTGCCTGCGACATTCCCCTGCAATTGCTCCTCGACAGGGGCGTCAATCTGGTCGGGCAAAAAATCGCGCTCCTGGCCCCCGCGCCGCCCCTGCCGAACGCCGGGGGCCTGCCGCCGGCCCTGGACGGGGTCCTGGCCCGCCATCCCCTGTGCCGGCGGGCGGACCCCCGATCCCTGGCCGTGGTCACCCAGTGGCTCTTTGCCGCCGTGACCCACGGCAGCCTGGATTACCGCCTGCCGCCCGCCGCCGGCCGCCGGTGACGCCCCTTCCCCCCTGCCCCGCCTTGGCGTATGGGGGACGCGACTTCGCTCGCCCAAGGAACCTTTCCCCTATGAAACAACGCCTGTTCTCCCCTGCCGCCGCCGGCGGGGCGTCGCCGGCCCTGGCCATGCTCGGGGTCAACCTCATGGTCTTCATGGCCACCCTCGACATGAGCATCGTCAACGTGGCCCTGCCGACCCTGGTCGAGAGCCTGGCCACGGACTTCGCCACCATCCAGTGGGTGGTTCTGAGCTATGTCCTGGTCATCGCGAGCCTCTTGCTCCTCGTCTCGCGGCTTGGCGACATGCGGGACAAGAAACGCATCTTCTCGGCCGGACTGGTGCTTTTCATCCTGTCGTCGCTGTGCTGCGGACTGGCCCCGTCCGTCGGCTGGCTGATCGCCTTCCGGGCCGTCCAAGGCATCGGCGCGGCCATGAGCCAGTCGCTTGGCATGGCCATCGTCACCCAGATCGCGCCGCAATCGAGTCGGGGCCGGGCCCTCGGGTTCATCGGCGGCACGGTGGCCATGGGGCTCATGCTCGGCCCGCCCCTGGGGGGCGTGCTGATCGGCCTGGCCGGCTGGCGCTCCATGTTTCTTTTAAACGTGCCGGTCGGGCTTGTGGCCCTGTTCGTGGTGCGGCGCTACATGCCCGCCCTGCCGCCGATCAAGGCCGGGGAGCGGTTCGACGTGCCGGGCGCCATCGCCGCCGGCCTGACCCTTGGCTGCTACGGCTTGGGCATGACCCTGGCCCAGCGCCAGGGGCTCGAGGATCCGGCCACCCTGGCCTTGCTGGGGGTCGCCCTGGCCGGCCTGGCCGTCTTTGTCCGCATCGAGCGCCGCGCCCCCGCGCCCATGCTCGACCTGTCCCTTTTCGCCAACCCCCTGCTCACCCTGCCCCTGGCCATGTCCGTCCTGGTCTTCATCACCGGGGCCAGCGGCTTTATCATGCCGTTTTTCTTCCAGATGGCCCAGGGCCGGTCCGTGACCGAAATGGGGCTCATCATGATGATCCTGCCGGCCTCCATGGCCCTGTCCGCGCCCGTCTCCGGCACGCTGGCCGACCGGTACGGCTCGCGGGTCATCTGTCTGGTGGGGCTCGTGGTCCTGTGCGGCGGCTGCCTGGCCCTCGGCACCCTGGCCGCGGACACGCCGTGGTGGGGCTATCTGCTGCGGACCCTGCCGGTCGGCCTTGGCATCGGCATCTTCCAGGCCCCGAACAATTCGGCCATCATGGGCCAGATGCCGCCGCACCGGCTTGGCGTCGGGTCGGGGCTGGCCAACTACGCCCGGGTCTTCGGCCAGTCCACGGGCCTGCCCCTGGTCGGCACGCTGTTCGCCTCCCTGGTCCTGTCCTCGGGCCACGTCGGCTCGCGGGCGGCCTTCACCAGCGCCCCGCCGGCCGTGCTGGCGGCCGGCGTGGCCGGCGTCTTCCGCTGGCTGGCCGGACTTCTCGTGGTGGCCATCGCCCTGGCCGCCCTGGCCTGGCGGCTCGAGGCCGTGCGGGAGCGCGGCCCAGGCCGTTGAGCGACGGGCCTCAATCCTCGGCGGCCTTGGCCCCGCAGCCGGGCTCCGTCCGTTCCTGGAACAGCTCCCGGCGCACCCGGTCGCGCTCGCGGTCGATCTGCTCGTCCGTGGCTCCGAGTTCGCGCATGAGATAGGCCGTCATGGACAGGGCGATCTCGCCTTCGCCGGAAAAGACCGCCTGGGCTCCGGCCCGGCATTGGACCGCGGCCTCCCGCAGATAGTCGGCGCGGCTCAAGACCCGCAGGCCGGGATGCAGGTCGAGGGCGGCGGACACGATCTGGCCGGCGTCCACCCCCGAGGCGGTGATGAAAAGGCCCGTGGCCGTTTCGATGCCGGCGTGGAGCAGGATCTCCCGGCTGGAGGCGTCCCCGTGGACGGCCCCCCACCCCTGGGCGAGAAGCATCCGCACGGTCTTGATGTTCATTTCCACCACCACCGGCTCGATGCCGTTGTCCCGAAGGATGCGACAAAGGGTGCGGCCGACCGGTCCGTAGCCGACCACCACGGCCCGGTGGGCCGCGGCATCGTCCTCAAGGACCGCCTCCTGGTGCGCCGCCCCGCGCCGCACCAGCCCCCGGCGCTCCAGCCAGCCCACCAGCGGCTCCACGGCCTGGAACAGCCACGGATTGAGGGTGATGGACACCACCGAGGCCACCACCAGGGCGTTGGTGGCGTTGGGCGGTAGGATGCCGAGCCCGGTCGCCAGCCCGGCCAGGATGAAGGAAAATTCGCCGATCTGGGCCAGGGCCGCGGCCACGGCGCAGGCGACCGGCAGCGGCCGGCGCAGCAGCAGCACGCAGACCAGGGCGGCCAGGGGCTTGCCAAGCAGCACGATGCCGAGCGTGGCCAGCTCCAGGCGCCACTCGGCCGCCACCGAGGACGGATCGAGCTGCATGCCGACGGAGACGAAAAAGAGCACGGCAAAGGCGTCGCGCATGGGCAACGCGTCCGAGGCGGCCCTGGCCCCGAAGTCGGATTGGCCGACGATCATGCCGGCCAGAAAGGCCCCAAGCGCCATGGAGGCCCCGAATAAAAGGGCGGAGCCAACGGCCAGCCCCAGGGCCGAGGCCAAAACCGCCAGGGTGAAAAGCTC
The DNA here is from genome assembly GCF_000177215.2 of Solidesulfovibrio carbinoliphilus subsp. oakridgensis. NCBI lineage: Bacteria > Pseudomonadati > Thermodesulfobacteriota > Desulfovibrionia > Desulfovibrionales > Desulfovibrionaceae > Solidesulfovibrio > Solidesulfovibrio carbinoliphilus. The sequence continues at coordinate 1,392,872 of NZ_CM001368.1, forward strand.
CCGGGAGCCGGTGCGGGCCACGTACTCGAAAAACCGGGGCAACAGCCACCGGCCGGCCACGGCGGCAACGGCGATCAAGCCGGCGAGTTTGAGAAGGGCGAGCCCCAGGGTCAGGCCGAGTCCGCCGTCCTCCAGGCCCTTTGGACCGTAAATCGCCGGCAGCAGCACCAGGACCAGGATGGTGAAGAGGTCCTCCACCACCAGCCAGCCCACGGCGATATGGCCGATGGGCGTGTGGAGGGCCCGGTTGTCGGCCAGAACCCGGGTCAGAACCACGGTGCTGGCCACGGAGATGGCGATGCCGAAGACGATGCCCGCCGACCACGACCAGCCGAAGCCGTGGGCGGCCACGGCCCCGAGCCCGGCCGAGACCAGGATCTGGGCCAGGGCACCCGGCAGGGCGACGCCCCGCACCGCCAGCAGGTCTTTCAAATGGAAATGCAGGCCGACCCCGAACATGAGCAGGATCACGCCTATTTCGGCGAACTGGTTGGTGATGTCCTTGTCGGCCACGAAACCCGGGGTGAACGGGCCGACGAGAAACCCGGCCACCAGATAGCCGACGATGGGCGACAGGCCCAGGCGCTTGGCGAAAAGGCCGAGGATCAGGGCGGCGATGAGGCCGCCGGTCATGGCCAGGATCAGATCGATGGCGTGGGGCATGGAACCTCATGGCAGAATGGGGCGGACCTGGGGAAACAGGCTTCCACCGTTACGCCATTTTCCTACAGGAGGACGCGGCCGGGGGCAACATCCGCCGGCCGACCGGACCACCCCGCCCTCCCCGGCCAAGCGCATTGACAGCCCCGAGCCGGTCACATACCACTTTGCCCATGGAAGACGCCGCCCTGGACCATGAACCCGAGCAGTTCCGACGTCAGGCCAAGCGGTTGCAGGAATCCGTCGAAAACCTGTTCGCCTGCTGCCAGGAACGGATCGCCCTGCAAAGCGAGCGGTTCGGCCTGCCGCCGGCCGCCTTGCGCGCCCTGCTCGCCCTGGGCGAAAGCCGCTATCTGGCCCCGGGCGAACTGGGGCGGCGGCTCGGCGTGACCAAAAGCCGGGTCACGGCCGTGACCACCGGCCTCATGCGCCACCGCCTGATTGAAAAGCACCCCGATCCGGCCGACGCCCGGGTGACGCTGCTCACCCTCACCCCGGCCGGCCGCCGGGCCCGGGAGGAAGTCCGCACCTTCATGGCCGGGCTCTTCCAGAGCATGCTGGAACGGGTCGAGCCCGGGCAGCGGGAATCCATCCTGGCCTCCCTGGACATGCTGCGCCACTGCATGGAGGCGGTCCGGGCCGACCTGCGGCCGTAACCCTGCCGCACCCTTTCGGGCCGACGCCCGCCTCTTGCGGCTTCACAAGCTCACGGCTTTTGTTCATAGTCCCGGGATGGACATTCCTCTTCTTCCAGACATTACCGTCATTTTCGGACTGGCCGTGGTGGTTATCCTGGTCTGCCACCGCCTGAAAATCCCGGCCCTGGTCGGCATGCTGCTGACAGGCGTCCTTTGCGGCCCGCACGGCCTGGGACTCGTCCGCTCGGCCCATGACGTCGAAATCCTGTCGGAGATCGGGGTCATCCTGCTGCTTTTCACCATCGGCCTCGAACTGTCCCTGGCCGACCTGACCCGGTTGCGACGGCCAGTCTTTCTCGGCGGCGCGGCCCAGATGGCGCTCACCTGGCTGGTCTTTTTCGACGTGGCCTTTTTCGCCCTTGATTTCTCGGGAGGCGCGGCGGTGCTGATCGGCATGCTGGCCGCCCTGTCGAGCACGGCCATCGTGCTCAAGACCCTGCAGGAACGGGCCGAGATGGAAGCGCCCCACGGCCGGGTGACGCTTGGCATCCTGGTCTTCCAGGACCTGCTCGCCGTGCCCATGATGCTTTCGGTGCCGCTGCTGGCCGGCCAGACCTTCGGCTTCACCAACTCCATCGTCTTCACCATCGCCAAGGGCGCGCTGGTGCTCATCCTGCTCGTGGTCCTGTCGCGAAAGCTCATGCCCATGCTGCTGCTCTCCATCGTGCGCACGCGCAGCCGCGAGCTTTTCCTGCTGACGGCCCTCGGCGTCTGCCTGGCCGTCAGCCTGCTCACCGCCTCCATCGGCCTGTCGCTATCCCTGGGCGCCTTTCTGGCGGGACTCCTCCTTTCCGGCTCCGACTACCGCGAAAACCTTCACGAGGCCGTCCTGCCCTTCAAGGATGTCTTCACCGCGCTTTTTTTCATCTCCATCGGCATGCTCCTCGACATGGCCCCGGCCATGCAGCACTGGATCGAGATCCTCGGCGCGGCGGTCCTGCTCCTGGCCGTCAAGGCCGTTTTGGCCGGCGCGGCTACGCGCATCACCGGCTATCCCCGCCGCACGGCCGTGCTGGTCGGGTTGGCCCTGTGCCAGGTCGGGGAGTTCTCGTTCATCCTGGCCAAGGCCGGTTTCGACCAGCAGGTCATTTCCGAGCACTTCTACCAGAAATTCCTGGCCGCAAGCATCCTGACCATGGTCCTGGCCCCGTTCCTCATCGCCCTGGCCCCGGCCGCGGCCTCGCTGCTGGCCCGGCTGACCGGCGGCCGCGACATCCCCGAAGGGCCGCCGTCGCCGCTTCTGACCGACCATCTGATCATCCTGGGGTTCGGGGCGGGCGGCCGGCAGCTGGCCCGGGCCGCCCGGGCCGGGGGCATCCCCTACGTGGTGCTGGAGATGAACCCGGACACGGTGCGCAAGGAGTCCAAGAAGGGGGAACCCATCGTCTTTGGCGACGCGTCCAAGCCCGGGGTGCTGCGGCACATCGGTGTGCGGGACGCCAAGGCGCTGGCCGTGGTCATCTCGGACGCGGCGGCGGCCAGACGGGCGGTGGAGGTGGCCAGAAGCGAGAATCCGGCCCTGTACATCGTGGCCCGGACCCGGTTCAATTCCGAGATCAAGGCGCTCCTTGACATCGGAGCCAACGACGTCATTGCCGAGGAGTTCGAGGCGTCGCTGGTGGTTTTCGCCCGGGTGCTCGGCAAGTTCATGGTGCCGCGCGACGACATCGAGCGCATGGCCCAGGACATCCGGCGGGAGGGCTACCGGGCCATGCTGCCCGACTCCCTGGCCGCCATGGCCTCCTTTTCGCCGGACAAGTCCCTGGCCGGACTCCATGTGGCGGTTTTCACCGTGGATGCGGCCTCGAAGCTGGCCGGCAAGACCCTCGAAGAAGTCCGGCTGCGGCGCGACCACAACCTGACCGTGGCCGCGGCTCGGCGCGGCGAGGAGTTCGTGCCCAATCCCGACGGCCCCTTCGCCCTGTCTCCGGGTGACAGGCTCTACGTCATGGGCACGGCCGAAGCCCTGCACGAGGGGGCGGAGCTGTTCCAGGGAGCGAAGCCGCAGGCCGTCTAGAATCGCCCGGCAAAGGCCTGCCGGGCGGCCGCCAGATCGAAGAGGGCGTGGCCCACGGTCTTGAAGACCACCGGGCCGGACGGGCGGGGCGGCTTGTCGAGCACGTCCGTCAAATCGGTCACCGTGTCCCAGTCCACCCCGGCCCGCAGGAAGTCTCCGGCCTCGACCCGGGCCGAAGCCCTATCGTCCACGAACAGGGCGGCCCGGCGGACCAGCGCGGCCGGGATCTCGGCCGCCTCGGGCGTGAACGACCCCACGGCCGACACGAACACGTCGCCCCGCACCGCGTCCGGCAGGACCGGCTCCCGACTGGTGGTGGCCGTGACGATGAGTCCGGCCGTTGCGGCCGCTTGCGCCATTGCCGCCGGGTCGGCCGCCACCCGGACGGCCACGCCCCGGCCCGCCAGGTCCCGGGCCAGCCCCTCGGCCCGGTCCCGGGTCCGCGAGGCCAGCCATATTTCCCGCACCCCGAGTCCCTGCCGGAAGGCTTCCACGTGGGCCCTGGCCTGGACCCCGGCGCCGATGACCAAAAGCGGCCCGGCGGGAGCCGGGGCCAGGAGCCGGGCGGCGAGCAGGCTCACGGCCGCCGTGCGCCGGGCCGTGACCGTCGGCCCGTCCAAAACCCCGAGCCGCCGGCCGGTCGCGGCCTCCATGACCGTGACCTCGCCCTGGATAACGGGCAACCCGCGCTCCCCGTTGCCCGGGTGGACGGTGATGGTCTTGACCACGGCCAGGGCCTCGTCCGCGGCCGGCATGCACAGAAGCACCCCGCCCGGGACCGGCATGGCCAGCCGCTCGGGAGCGATCGCCCGGCCGGCCCGGCGGGCCCGCAGGACCTCGGCCACGGCGTCGGCCAGGGCGTCATAAGGGAAAAGCCCTGCAACATCGCCCATGCCCTTACCTCCCGCCGACCCTTCCGGCAGCCCCCCCCATCCCGTCCAGGGGGTCCGGGGGGGATGATCCCCCCCGGCCGCCGGAGGCATCTTCGCCTTTGGCCCGCTACAACTTGTTCAGGATATTGTCGTCGATCCAGTGCTGGTCCCACCACTCGATGGGCGAGGTCTCGTGCCCGAAGACCAGGACGCCGAAGTGGAGGTGGTCGCCGGCGGCCAGGCCGCTGACGCCGGTCCGGCCGAGGATCTCGCCCTTTTTGATGTCCTGGCCTTCCTTCACGTCGATCTGGCGCAGGTGGGCGTAGAGGGTCTGGAGCCCGAGGCCATGGTCGATGATGACGGTCTCGCCGTAGATGCCGAGAAAGCCGGTGAAGGCCACCTTGCCGGAGTTGGCCGCCGGCACGGGCGCGCCTTCGAGCGAGGCCAGATCCACGCCCATGTGGGTCTGCTGGTCGATTTCCTTGCCCTGGTAGAAGTAGGTCCGGTGGTCGCCGAAGCCGGCCCGTGGCGCGGCGTTTGGCAGGCGCAGGAAGGCCTTCCTGTCCCAGAGCATGGCCGGTGCGGTTTTGAGCGCCAGTTCGTGGAGAAAGACCGCGTTCTGGCGGCGGATGTCGTTGTTGACCCGCAGGTAGATCTGCAGGTTGTCCCGGGTATCGGTGATGGTGTTGTAGTACTGCGGCATCTTGGATTCGAGGAAATTGTCCGAGATGTTGAGCTTGTCGTCGCGGAACTTCCTCGGGATGGCCTGGTAGCGAAACGACATGATGGCCGCGTTCCCCGCCTTGTCCACGGCCTTGACCTTGGGCACGAAGGTCTTCGGGTCCATGTCGTAGGGAAAGACGTAGAAGCCGAAATACTTGCCGTTTTCGAGCTTATAGGCCGGGTAGAGTTCGTCGCCGACCAGGACGCCCGCAGACTCGCAGTCCTCGCTCAGGTTGAACGACACCGCGCCAACGCCTCCCTGGCGCACGTTGTGGGCCAGGCTCGTCACCTCGATGCGCGGCGGGATGGTGTCGAGCGTCAGCTGCTTTTCGATCCGGACCGTGTTGCCGGCCCCGAAATTGGCGATGGACCGGTCCGTGGCCGTGATGGACAGGGTGAAGGGGCCGTCCTTGAGGCCGGCCGGCTCGAGGGAGAACTTCTCCACCGCCTCCTTGACCGGCGTGGCGTAGGACTGGTCGGCCAGGGTGATCTGCTTGTCGCCCTGGCTGACGGTCACCTTGACGTTTTTGAGTCCCGACCCGGCGTCGCCCAGGGTCAGGGTGAACTCGCGCTTGGGAGCGGCCACGTCGTTGTCCGGGGAAAGCGCGATCACCGGCCGCACGTTGTCCGTCAGGAAAAAGTAGCCGGCCGCGCCGCCGGCCAGCGCCAGGATCAGGAAAGCGATAAAAACAAGTTTCTTCATGTCTGGTTCCTCATGGGTCAGGGCCGCTTCATACCGACCGCCCAAAGACAGCGCAAGCCCGGCCGCAAGGCCTGCCGCCGGGCCTTGCCCAAAGGCCGGCGGCAGGCTACTCCGTGAACCTGAATGAATCGAGGCCGATCAAGGAGCCGACGCATGCCGAGGTCCTTTGCCCGTTGCGCCGTTCCGCTTGTCCTTTTCTGCCTGCTCGCCGCCTGCGGCCCGGGTCCGGCCTCGGCCCAGGCCGAGAATCCGGCGCTGTGGCGTTCCATTGCCGACGGGCTCCGGGAAGGCATCGGCATCAAGCGCCAGGAGCTCGACCGCATCGAGCGGCTCCTGCCCGGGGAGAAGGCCGCCCTGGCCGAGGCCCTGTCGCGGGTGAGCGGCCGGCTGGACCAGCTCTTGCTCCTTCGGGGTGTGGCCGGGGAAACGCCCTGGGCCTCGCGCACGCTCCTTATGGTCTTAAACGACCTGTCCCGGGCCGTGTCCAGGGCCTGCGGGCCCCTTGCGGACATCGAGGACGCCTTTGCCCGCACCAAGCAGGAATACGCCACCCTGCGCCAGATCCGGGCCAGGAACGCCAGCCGGGAATACGCCGACCTCATAAACGAGGAACTGGCCGGGCCGGGCCACGATTTCAAGGCGCTCAAACACGCGGTGGACGCCCTCAAAGAGGACGTGGACGCCGCCCTGGCCCAGGCCACGACGCTAGCCGCCGATATCGAGGCCGCCCGCGCCGACGAAATCCGCCGCTTCCTCGATGTCTTCGCCGCCGCCTATTTCGCCTCGTCCGGGTCCCTGCTCCGCCCCGTGGGCCTGGCCCAGGCGGTGGACGACCTCCGGGAATGGCTGGACGCGGCTCCCCGGTTCTGGGGGCCGATCATGGCCTGGACCGACTGGAAGACGTTTGCCGCCGTGGCGGTCCTGGACTTTGCCGGCATCGTGGCCGGCCTTTGGGCCTTTGCCGGACGGTGGCCGGCCCTTGGCGGCGAGGCCCGGCCGGGGCTGGTCTGGCTGGCCGCCGGCCTGGCCCTGGCCCTGGCCCGCTATGCGGTCCTTTTCGGCGCCAACCAGTTCACCTCGCTCCTGTGGGTCCTGGCCGTCAGCCGGGGCCTGACCCTCCTTTTGCGGCGCGACCGGACGCTGCCGATCCTTTTCGGCTGTTTCCTGGCCGCAACGGCCCTGGACGCCGCCAACCTGCCAGGTTCGGCGACGGGCCTCCTGTGGCCGGCCGTGGCCGCGCCGGCCATCTGGCGGCTGCGGGCCGCGGGCCTTGGCCGGTCGGCGGCCGTCTGGGTCCTCGCGGCCACGGCCGCAGCCGCCATCCTCGGCTTCGGTCCCCAGGCCGTCATGGCCGGGCAGGCCCTTTTCATGCTCCACCTGACCATGGGCCTGTCAAACGCCATCCAGGGCGGCCTGGTCTGCGTGGCCACCCGGCGCGAGCGTTCCCTGGCCTGCCTGGTCGGCCCGCTGGCCGTCACGGTCCTGGCCACGTTCTACGTGGCCTGGGTCCTCATGTTCATGGGCGGACCCGGGCTCATGGACCACGTCTTCACCATGACCGTGCGGGTCGGCCAGGCCACGGTCTCCCTTGACGCCCTGGCCGGCCTTTTCCTCTCCTTTTTCCTCCTGCGCCTGGCCCAGGCCTGGTTCCAGCGGGCCCTGGGCCTCATCCACCTGCGGGGAAGGCCCCTGGAACCGGGACTGATCCATACCGTGGGCGCGGGCTTTTCCTATCTGACCTGGGTCCTTTTCCTCCTGTTCGCCCTGCGCCTGTTCGAGGTGCCGCTCGGCAGCCTGACCTGGATCGTAAGCGGCCTGTCGGTCGGCATCGGCTTCGGGCTCAAGGACATCGTCAACAACTTCATAAGCGGGCTCATCATCATGTTCGGCGGGGCGGTCAAAAAGGGCGACATCATCCAGCAGGGGAAAAACCTCGGCGAAGTGGTGGACCTGTCGGTGCGAAACACCATCATGCGCACCCTCGACAACACCACGGTCATCATCCCCAATTCGAGCTTCCTGCGCGGCGAGATCGTGAACCTGTCCTACCAGGACGCCACCTTGCGCCTGACCATCCCGGTGACCGTGGCCCCGGGCACCAAGATCAAAAAGGTGCGCAAGATCCTCCTGGCCGTGGCCAGGGAGCATGCCGACGTCCTCAAGAAACCGCCCCCGGAGGTCATGCTGCGGGGAATCGGCCGGTCCGGGCTCGAATTCGACCTCTATGTCTGGATCAAGAACTTCATGAAGAAATTCCAGGTCCAGTCCGAACTGGCCATTGCCATTGACCAGCAGTTCCAGGACAACAGGATCCTGGTCGCCTTCCAGGGGGTGAAGATGAAATACAAGCCCAAGGGCACCGAGGCCATGCAGCTGGAGGCCATGCGCGAGGAACTGCGCCAGAAGCGGGCCGGGGTGTTCGGCAGGATGCGCCGGCTGCGCCGGGTCCACGCCAGACGCCGGTGGCCGGCCCCGCCGCCCGCCCCGGCCCCGGAGGAATGATGCGGCTCGCGGCCTTTGTGTTCGCTTGGCTGGCGCTGGCCGCCGCCCTGGCGCCGCCCCCGGCCCTGGCCGCCTCCGCCGTCCTCGACGCCCCCGGCGCCGGGACCGCCGTCGCCGCCCCCGGTCCCCGGCGGGTGGCCGTGGGCGTGCTCGTGGCCCCGCCTTTTGTCGCAAGGGACGGCCAGGGCAATTTCCACGGCGTGGCCATGGACCTGTGGCGCGATGTGGCCCTGGACATGGGCCTTTCCTGGCAGGCCGTGGAATACGACCTCGACGGCCTGCTCGCGGCCGTGCAAAGCGGGGCCGTGGCCGCCGGCGTCTCGGCCCTGTCCATCACCCCGGAGCGCGAGTCGGCCATGGATTTCTCCCAGCCCTACTACTACACGGGCCTTGGCATCGCGGTGGCGGCCAAGGACCGGGCCCCTCTCGCGGACACGGTCCTGCGGGCCGTTTTTTCCCCGCGCGTCCTTTTTTACATCCTCTCCCTGCTCGGACTCCTGCTCCTGGTCGGCACCATCGTCTGGGCCTTGGAGCACCGCCGCAACCCCGGGCATTTCCGGCCCGGCCACAAGGGACTCGGCGACGGCCTGTGGTGGTCGGCGGTCACCATGACCTCGGTCGGCTACGGCGACGCCACGCCAAAGACCCTGGCCGGCCGGGCCGTGGCCCTGGTCTGGATGTTCGCGTCCGTGGCCCTGCTCGCCTCGTTCACGGCCGGCATCACCTCGTCTCTGACCGTGGAGAGCATGGGCGGCCTGGTGCGCGATGCCGAGGACCTGCACAAGGTCCGCACCGGGGTGGTGCGGGATTCCTCCGCCGAGGAGGAGCTTGTGGCCGGCCATGTGGGCGTGCTGCCCTTCGCCTCGGCCGAGGAGGGCCTGCGGGCCCTGGTCGGCGGGGAAATCGACGCCTTTGTCCACGACCAGCCCCTGCTCCATTATTACAGACACCACGCGTTCCTGGGAAAGATCCGGGTCCTTTCCGCCTTTTTCGATCCCCAGCTCTACGGTTTCGCCTTCCCGCGCGGCTCGGACCTGCGAAAGGCCGTCAACGTGGCCATGCTGCGCCGGATGGAGGATCATGACTACCGGATCCGGCTTTTCGGCCCGTATCTCGGCCGGGCCGCGGCGCGCTGACGCGGGGAAACGCCCCGGCCGGCCTCCCGTGGCCGACCCTGTGCGTCAATGCTGCGACGAAAGTCGTTAACACCTTGACTTTACGATCCGATTGGTGAAGACAGGCAGCATTTCCCTTGCCATGCCAGGGGCCAGGCGTGTGGCCGATGCCGCGGCCAGGGGCACGCTTGCAAAGAGAGGAGACCGCATCCATGCCCGTTTCACTCCCACGCCGTTTTGTGGGGCATTGCGCCCGCTTTTTCCCCTGCGGGTTGGCCGCCCTGACCCTCCTGTCCCTCCTGTGCCTCGCCGGCTGCGACCGGAAAAAACCCGCGGCCGAGGCCCCGTCCCCGGTGGAAGTGACCGTGCTGACGGCCAAGGCCACCACCGCCCCCATGGCCGTCGACGGCATCGGCCACGTCTATGCCGTGCGCACGGTGAGCGTCAGGTCCCAGGTCACGGGCGTGATCAAAAAGACGCTGGTCGGCGAGGGCGACGTGGTCAAGGAAGGGCAGTCGCTCCTCGTCATCGACCCGGCCCCCTACAAGGCCCAACTCGACCAGGCCACGAGCACCCTCGGCCGCGACAAGGCCACGGCCGAGCAGAGCAAGCGCGACTGGTTGCGCTACAAGGACCTGGTGGCCCAGGGCGTGGTCAGCCAGGACGACTACGAGCAGAAGCGCACCACCTACCAGCAGGCCCTGGAGCAGGTGCGCGTGGACGAGGCGGCCGTGGTCAGCGCCCAGGTCAACCTGGCCTACTGCTACATCGCCTCCCCCAGTTCCGGCGTGGTCAGCCTCCAGTCCTACAAGACCGGCAACCTCGTCGAGGCCAACAAGGACATCATTTTCACCGTCAACCAGATCCAGCCCATAAACGTCCAGTTCGCCGTGGCCGAGCGCTACCTGCCGGACATCCGCGACTACGCGTCCAAGGGCAAGACCCTGGCCGTTACGGCGAGCACACCCAGCCATCCGGAAAAGACGGCCAAGGGCAAGCTCACGGTCATCAACAACACCGTGGACGTCAATTCCGGCACCATCACCCTGCAGGGCGAATTCCCCAACCAGGACCTTCTCCTGTGGCCCGGCCAGTTCGTCAACGCCTCGGTGGTCCTGGCCGACACGACCGACACCATCCTCTTGCCGTCAAGCGCCCTGGTCACCACCCAGGACGGCGCCTCGGTCTTCATCGCCAAGGCCGACAACACCGTGGAAGTCCGACCCGTGACCGTGGGACGCAAGATCGGCCCGGACACGGTGGTGGAAAAGGGCGTGGCCGCCGGCGAAAAGGTCATCACTTCCGGCCAGATCAAGCTGTTCCCGGGCGTGCCCATCAAGATCGTCGAGCCCGCGGCCTATAAGGACGGCCCGGTGTCGCCCACCGCCGTGGCGGACAGGGACAAGAAACCGGCCGAACCGTCCAAGGCAGGCCAGGGGAACTAGACATGACCGACCTCTTTATCAAGCGGCCGGTCGCGACCACGCTCCTTATGGCCGCGTTGGTCTTCTTCGGCATTGTCTCGTATTTTTCGCTGCCAATAAGCGAAATGCCGAGCATCGACTTTCCCACCATCCAGGTGTCGGCGAGCCTGCCCGGCGCGGACCCGGAAACCATGGCCTCGGCCGTGGCCACCCCGCTCGAACGGCAGTTCACCTCCATTTCGGGCCTGCAATCCATGAGTTCGAGCAACTCGCTCGGCACCACCACCATCACGCTCCAGTTCGACCTGTCGCGCAACATCGACGGCGCGGGCACCGATGTCCTCACCTACATCAACGCCGCCCAGGGCAGCCTGCCGAGCAACATGCCGAGCCCCCCGACCTTCCAGAAGGTCAACCCGGCCGACATGCCCATCATCTACATCCGCGTCTCGAGCGACACCATGCCGCTGTACCGCGTGACCAACTACGCCAAGGTCTACATCGCCCAGCGCATCTCCATGATCAACGGCGTGGCCCAGGTGGCGGTCTACGGCGACCAGACCTATTCCCCGCGCGTCCAGGTCGACCCGGACCGGCTGGCTTCGCTCGGCATCGGCGTGGACGAGGTGGCGACCGCCTTTGACAACGAAACCGTGCTCCAGCCCACCGGCTCCCTCTACGGCCTCGACAAGCTCTTCACCATCAAGGCGCAAGGCCAGCTGACCAGCGCCACGGCCTACAACCGCCAGATCATCGCCTACCGAAACGGCAAGCCCGTGCGCCTCCAGGACGTGGGCCGCACCATCGACTCCACCATAAACGACAAGAACGCCGCCTTTTTCGACCAGCAGCAGGGCATCGTCATCGCGGTCAAGCGGGCCGCCGGCACCAACACCATCCAGCTCGTGGACGCCATCCGGGCCATGATGCCGAACATCACGGCCACCCTGCCCCCGTCGGTCAACCTGGAATTTCTCTACGACCGGTCGATTTCCATCAAAGAGGCCATCGACGACGTCCAGTTCACCCTGCTCCTCTCCATCGTCCTGGTCGTCATCGTGGTCTACCTGTTCCTCAACAACCTTCCGGCCACCATCATCGCCGGCCTGGCCCTGCCGACGGCCCTTATCGGCACGCTCTCGATCATGGTGTTCTTCAACTTCTCCATCGACAACCTGTCGGCCATGGCCATCATCCTGGCCGTGGGCTTCGTGGTGGACGACGCCATCGTCATGATCGAGAACATCGTGCGCCACACCGAGATGGGCAAAAAGATCATGCAGGCCTCCCTGGACGGGGCGCGGCAGATCGGGTTCACCATCATCTCCATGACCCTGTCGTTGGTCGCGGTCTTCATTCCCATCATGTTCATGGCCGGCATCCTCGGCCGGGTCCTGAACGAAATGGCCGTGACCATCACCCTTTGCATCCTGGTCTCGGGCTTTGTCACCCTGTCGCTCACGCCCATGCTCTGCAGCCGGTTTCTTTCGGGCAAGATTTCGGAGTCGGGCAAATTCTTCAAATGGATCGAGCGCGGCTACGAGAAGTCGCTCCACTTCGCCCTGCGCTGGCGCTTTTTCGTCATGATCCTGTCCGTCGGCATCCTCGGGCTCACGCTCTGGCTGTTCACCATCGTGCCCATGGGATTCATTCCGCCGACCGACTCCGGCATCTTCTACGCCTTCGGCATGGCCGAGCAGAGCGCCTCGTTCGAGACCATGAAGGACCGGGTGCTGAAGGTCGGACGCATCTTCATGGCCGATCCGGACGTGTTCAAGTTCATCGGCGTGGTCGGCGTCGGCGGCCCCAACACGTCCATGAACAACGTGGCCATGTTTCCGCTGCTGAAATCCATGGACGAACGCAAACGCAGCGCCCAGCAGATCATCGACGACCTGCGCCCGAAAATGGCGCAGGTGCCGGATCTTTTCGTCTTCATGTACAATCCGCCCTCCATCCAGATCGGCGGCAAGCAGACCAAGGCCCTCTACCAGTTCACCCTGCTCTCTCCGGACCCGACCGAACTCTACCCCGTGGCCCGGAAGATGACCGCGGCCATGCGCAAGCTGCCGCAGCTGGCCGACGTCAACACGGACATGCAGATCGACGGCCCCCAAGTCCGCATCGACATCGACCGCGACAAGGCCAAATCGCTCGGCATCTCCGCCTCGTCCATCGAAACCGCGCTCATGACCGCCTACGCCGCCAGGCAGGTCACCAACCTCTACGGCGCGACCGACACCTACAAGGTCATCGTGGAGGTCCAGCCCGAGTTCCAGCGCCGGCCGGATCTCTTGAACAAGCTCTACGTCAAGTCGGGCCAGGTCGACTCCAACGGCAATCCCATCATGGTGCCCTTAAACGGCCTGGTCAAAATGACCGAGGACGTGGGACCGCTCGTGGTCAACCACACCGGCCAGCTGACCTCGGTCACCATCTCGTTCAACACCGCCGGTAAATATTCCCTGGGCGAGGCCGTGACCGCCTTGCAGGACCTGTCGAAAAAGGAACTGCCGGCCAACATCAGCTACATCTTCGAAGGCCAGGCCACGGCCTTCCAGGAGTCCCTGGCCAGCGTGCCGTTCCTGCTGTTTCTGGCCATCATGATCATCTACCTGATCCTCGGCATCCTCTACGAGAGCTTCATCCACCCGGTCACCATCCTGTCCGGCCTGCCTTCGGCGGCCCTTGGCGGCCTCATCACGCTCCTCGTCTTCGGCCGCCAGCTCGACCTCTACGGCTTCATCGGCATCATCATGCTGATCGGCATCGTCAAGAAGAACTCGATCATGGTCATCGACTTCGCCATCGAGGCCGAGAAAGAGGGCAAGACCTCGTTTGACGCCGTGTTCGAGGGCTGCGTGGTCCGGTTCCGGCCGATCATGATGACGACGGTCGCGGCCATTGCCGGCATCTTCCCCATCGCGCTCGGCCTTGGCGCCGGCGGCGACGCCCGCCAGCCCCTTGGCCTTGTGGTCGCGGGCGGCCTCATCATCTCCCAGGTCGTCACCCTCTACCTGACGCCGGTCTTTTACACCTACATGGACGATCTCCAGTCCTGGCTGACCGGACACAAGGACGAAAAAGACCAGACCGCCTTGCCCCGATAACGGTACGGCCCCGGGCCGGGACAGATTCCCGGCCCGGGAAACGCCTTCTTCCGCCTCCCCATCCGACGCTCCTCCGTTCGTTCGCCTTTGCCAAGCCGCCGCCCCGCGCCCTCCCCGGTCCAGAGCACGTTCCCGGTGGCCCGGCAAGGCGGCCCGGCTTTCGCGCCCCGTCGCCGGACTCCAGGGGCTCCAGGCACCACCCGGCCTACGCCCGCTCGCCAGGCAGCCCTGGCTCCCTTTCCTTACATCCCGCCGAAACGCGAAAACGGCCGCCCGGCTTCACGCCGGGCGGCCGTTTTCGCGACAACAGGGAGGTTTGGGGCGGTGGCCCGGGCGCGGAACTCTGCCGCGCCCGGACCGGGACGGCGAGGACTCCCGCCGTCCCCCGGAGGGGGTCACCCCTCCCCGGTCACCACTTCTTGATGCGCTGGCTGGCCAGGGCCTCGGCCTGCTCCTTGTAGGAGTCGAACCCGGCCTGGCGCAGGGCGTCGAAGACCGTGCTCGGCCAATCCCAGGTGGCGTAGAGCACGGGCTTGTGGAAGAGACGACGGAACGTCTCCATCTCCTGGCGGTAGAAGTTGGCCTTGGGGCTCTCCAGGTTTTCCCGGAGCTGCTCGGCCAGACGGGTCAGTTCGCCGTCGTACCAGTCCTTGATGTCCGCCCCGGTATCGTACTTCTTGGCGATGTGCTCGTACTTGTTTTCCTGGAGGACCTTTTTCAGGTGTTCCAGGTGCTGGAGATTGAGCCATTCGCCAAGGCGGCTGACCGGGATGTCCTCGGCCTCGACATGGGCCATGTCGAACTTGGTCCGGTAGTAGGTGTCGGGCACGACCGAGGCGCAGACAATGCCGGCGATGGCCACGAGCCCCCGCAGGATGACGCTGTTGGACACGCCCTGGCCGCAGAAGCCCACCTTCTTGCCGTACTTCTGGCCGGCGAAGATGGTGACGAGCAGGGCCCAGACCACGGCCGGGTCCTCTTCGTCGTAGATGTGGCGCAGGGCCGGATTGTCGCGGTCGGTGCCGAGCACCATCTGGGTCATGTCGTTGGAGCCGATGGAGAAGCCGTCGAACTCCTGGATGAACTGCTTGGCCAGGATGGCGTTGCTCGGGATCTCGGACATGATGAACATCTTGAGCCCCTCGTCGCCGGAATGCAGCTTGTGCACCCGTTCGAGGTAGCGCTTCATGGACGTGGCTTCTTCCACGGTCCGGACGAAGGGCAGCATGATGTGCAGGTTCTTGCCGCCGAAGATGCCGCGCGCGAGCTTGAACGACTCGATTTCCCAGTCGTGGATGTTGCGGGAGACGCCCCGGTAGCCGAGCATGGGGTTGTCTTCCAGGGCCTCGAAGAGGCTGCCGCCGAGCAGGTTCCGGTACTCGTTGGACTTGAAATCCGTGGTCCGGTAGAGGATCGGCTTGCCGTGGAAGGCCATGGCGAAAAGCCCGAGTCCCTGGGACAGGGTCTGGACGTAGAGCTCCTTGCCGCTGCGGAACCCGCGCGAGAAGAGCTGCTTGCGGATCTTGTCGAGCAGGCCGTTGAGGTCGTCGATCTGGCCCTTGATGCCGACCTGCCGGGCCACTTCCTGACGCATGGCCGCGATCTTGGCCAGGGTGTCGGTGATGATGGGCTCTTCGGCCACGGCCGCCGCCCGCTCGTCGATGCGGGCCTTGATCTCGTAGCGGCGCTTGATCGCGTCCGGGTCGACCGCCTTTTCCTGGAGCTCGTCCCAGTAGCCGAGGATGATGGCCACGTGGGTCTTGAGGTCGGCCGAGGTTTTGAGGAGATCGAGCCGGCGGGTGACCTCTTCCAGGTGGTGGTCGAGCCTTTTCTCCAGGTCGCGGATCTGGCGGTGCACGGCCATGACCTCGTCGGTGCCCCGGGCCCCGGCGTGGTCGGCCAGGGCGTCGAGCTCGCCGGCCAGGCCCGTGATGAGGCCGACGTAGCTGCGAAGCTTGATCTGGACGTTGATGTAGCCGGCGGCCAGCTGCTCGCGCACGACCTTGGTCAGTTTGGCGTCGAGCTCCTTGACCTTGCTTTCGAGAAGGAGCGGCAGGGTGCCGTTGTCGTAGGCTTCGAGGGCCTGGGGGTGGACGCCGATGTTGCCGAGCATGAATTCGGCCCGCAGGAGCCCGACCTCGAAGTCCGAAACGTTTCGCAGCCGGGAGAGGAAGAGAGCCTGTCCCACGTCCGCGAGAATCAGGCCGACCTTGGTCTTGGTCGGGGGCAGCTTTGAGAGGTCCATCTCGCCGCCGACTTCCTCCAGCGGCAAAAGCCCCCGGTAGACGCAGCCGCGCGACCCGTCGACGGTCACGTACTGGCCGTCCAGGGAGCGCAGGGTCTCGGCCCGCTGGATGCCGATAATGGCCGGGATGCCCAGTTCGCGGGAGGTGATGGCCGCGTGGCTGGTGTCGCCGCCGGCGTCGGCCAGGATGGCCGAGGCGATGCGCATGCCGGGCACCATGTCGGGGTCCGTGCGCTCGGCGGCCAGGATGTCGCCCTTCTGGATCTTGTTGAGCTCAAGGGCGGAGCGCAGGAACCGGACCATGCCCTGGCCGGCGCCGCGCGAGGCGCCGTTGCCCTCGAGGATCACTTCGGCCGCGGCCACGGCCTTTTTGTCCACTTCCATGCGGCGCATGAAGATGGTGTCCGGATGGCGTTCGAGTTCCTCGTTCCACCGCGTCTCGGGCCGGGCCTGGACGAACCAGAGGCGGTCGGACTGGTCGATGCAGAACTCCGTGTCCATGATGCAGCCGCCGTAGGCCGCGCTGATGGCCCGAACGCCCCGGGCCACCTCCTCGGCCTGGGCCAGGGACAAGGCCCAGCGGTAGGCCTCCTCGTCCGAGACCTTCACCAGCTTGGTGCCGCCTTCCTTGTCGTCGTAGACGATCTTCTTGTCCTTGTAGCCCATGTTGCGGATGACGACTTCGGAGCCGTCGTCGCGCTGGAAGACGAAAAGCTTGTCCGGGGTGACCATGCCGCCGACCACGGCCTCGCCGAGCCCGTAGCTGGCGTCGATGGACACCAGGTCGTTGCGGGAGGTGCCCCGGCAGCCGGTGGCGGTGTCCGCGGCAAAGGCGGTGCCGGAGATGACGGGGTTTATCATCCGCATGATGCACACGGACAGCGAGGTGTTCTCGATGGCCCATTCCTGCTTGGCGGTCTCGGCGATGGAATTGTCGCCGGTCTGCTCGGCCAGGGCCACGGCGTCGAGAATGGCCTCGCGGCGGTAGGTCATGGAGCGCAGGTTGTAGGCCGAGGCGCAGTCCCACTGGTAGGCGCGCACGCACTGGGCCGCGCCGACGATGTTCAAGTAGGTGTCCTGCAGGCCGGCGAAGGCCTTCTTGCGGCTGTCCTCGCCCGCCGCCGAGGAACGCACGGCCACGGGCACGTCCTCGAGGCCGGCTTCGCGGCAGATGTCGTTGTAGGCGTTGGACACGGCTTCGCGGACTTCGGCCGGCATGTCCACGGACAGGATGGCCACCTGGACCAGGACGGAACGCTTGCGCAGTTGGTCGATGCCTTCGGGAGAGGTGGCGAAGCCCTCGACCACGTTGTTGACAAAGGTGCGCAGCTTGATGGTGGTGCCCGGGGCGTCCACGGCCCGGGCCCGGGCCTCGTCGGCCAGGTCGCGCACGAGGTTTTTCAGGTATTCCGGATCGCTGTTGACGTCCTCGTCGTTCCAGTTGACCCGGCGGTAGCCGTCGTTGACCACTTCCCGGATCAGCGCCGCGTTGACCTTGGTCTCATCGAGCACCCGGTGGAAGACCACGGAGGACATGGCCCGGAACTGGGGGGCCCGGATGCCCGCGATCTGGCTTATCAGCGCGGTATTGTAGTTCTTTCCGCCAACGAGGATCTCGGCTTCCTCGCCGATGGCAACAATGTCGGCTCCGGTCAGGATAAGCGTCGTCGTCGTATCGATGGCCGCGCGTTTCGGCGTGGCGGACGTGGCGTCCTCCTGGCGCGGCTTGTCTTTGGCGTCGGTCTTGGCCATTCTCCCCTCCTTGTCTCTTCCGGCCCGGCGGTCCCGTGCGTCCGGCCGGCCACCGTTAACACGTTCGTGGCGAAATTTACACCTGTTGACCGCAATTCGGGCAAAACTTGTAATGGTCGTCGGCTACAGGTTGCCGGCAGACAGGACAGTTCTTGCCCACGGGGGCCAGTTCGACCAGGAGCTCTCCCTCCCGGACCGGGACCATCTTGCGGTCGTTGGTGTAATCCGCGCTTTTGAGCACCCGCTTGACCGTCGCATCCATGGGCGCGGCCACGGATTTTTCCTGCTTCATGACCGAGACGTTGAAAAGCTCCTCGCCGGTCCGCACGTAGTCGTTGGGGCTGACCTGCATGACCCACAGGTCGCCGGAAACGGGCGCGCCCACATGGAAGGGGTTTTTCGGGTCCGCCATCTCCACCTGGGGCGCCGAACCGCCCTGGGGCGCGGCCACGGCCACCTGGTGGCTCAGGATTTCGGAATCGAGCGCATAGCGCACGGTTGCCGCGCCGCTCGCATCCGGACGGGAGATATTGAGGATCGACAGGTGGTGGGGCTTGCCCAGGCTGTCGGAGAAGAGGAGCTCCTCGCCGGGTTCCAGGCCCTCGAACCAGACGTCGAGGGGCAGACGGTTGGGATCGCCGAATTTCTTGCGGAATTCGATGGTCTTCAAGGCATCGCCCGGGTGGTTCAGGTAGAGCACGAACTCCTCGTTGGTGGGTTCGCGGCCGATCTGCTTGGTAAGGGCCACCATCTCGGCCTCGAAATCGGTCTCGCCCAGGGCGTCGAGGGGCGAGTCCTCGGTGCGGGTGGCCAGGGCCCGCTTGTAGTCGGGGCCAAAGGCGCTTTCGTAGACCCAGTCCGGCGGAAAGCCAAGGGGCATCTTCCCGAACTTGCCGAGCAGCAGGTTCCTGAAGGCGTCGTTGCAATTGGCGTAAAGGAGCAGCCGGTCGTGCCGGGCGGCCTGGGTCAGACACTCGTCCGGGGTCTCGGCCACGGCCTCGAGCACTTCGAGCATGTCCTTGACGGCCCGCTCGCCCCCGGCCTTATACGCACTGGTCACGGCCAGAAAGGCCGTGTTCCAGGTGATCTGGGACCCGGGGGTCACGTCGTGGTAGCGCACGATCTTGCGCGTGCCGGCCAGGAATTGGAGCATGTAGGGCAACAGATGGATGTAGCCCTGCTTCATGGCCCCTTCCTGGGACGACGACGTGGCCCCGCCCGGCATGGCGTGGTCCACCACATCGTAGTCAATGCCCTGGAAGTACGGAGCGGTGTAGCGGTCGTAGTAGGGCATGATCTGCTTCAGGACGAAGTTGGCGGCCCGGATCATTTCCTTGTTGTTCTTGGTCAGGGCCACCGGCACGCCGAGGTCGCCCTCGATGTAGGCGGCCGTGGAGAGGACCTCGCCCTGCCCGTACCAGCGGACCGAGGCGCCGATGGCCGTGTCCACGATATGGGCCCCGGCCAGGGCGGCCGCACCCACGGCCGGCACGAACAGTCCGTCCGTGTAGTGGCGGTGGTAGTCGACGACAAGGTCGGGATAGCCCTTGCGGATGGCCGTCACCAGCTCCTTGACGAAGCGCGGCGGGCAGACGCCGGCCATGTCCTTGAGGGCCAGGATGATGCTTTTTTCGGCCTTGGCCCGGGTCATGCCGCCGGCCTTGGCCACCTGGTCGAGGATGGCCTCCAGGACGCCAAGGTAATGGGGCACGTCAAAGCCCTTGGCAAAGGACAAGGAGAGGGACGGCTCGAAAATGACGTCGGGCCGTGACAGGGCCACCTCGGCAAAGGGGTACATGTTGTCGATGTGGTTCAGGAAATCAAAGCAGCGGATAACGTCGTAGTGCTCGCAGATCATCTCGCCGGTCAGCCGCATCATGTTGCGCGGCTGGGGCTTGTAGCCAAGCACGTTGGTCGAGCGGATAAGCAGCTGCTTCAGGGTCTTCGGCGCGAACCGGTTCCACTCCGCCGCCTCGGTGAAGGGGTAGGTCATGTTGGCCATCATGGCCACGTGGAAGTGGGCCCCGCCGCCGTTTTCCAGGGCGAAAAAACCGCAGTTGTCGAGGTAGGGGCCGACCAGCTCGTCCTCGGCCAGCCGGAAGCGGTTGCCGCTGTTGGACTGGGTGATGTCGCGGGTGGTGGTGTCCACGAAGTGGACCTTGCCCGAGTCGCGCACCACGTCGAGAATGGCCTGCCGGTCGCCGCGGGGATAGGGGCTTTCGTGGCTGCGGAAGTCGACGTCCGGCATGTGGGGCTGGAAGCGGCCGAGCCGGTAGTCCTCGCGGCCGCGGTATCGGTCGAGCATGACGTGGGGGTTGTAGCCCCGGGCGGAAATCTCGGCCACCAGGCACGACAGGCGAAGGGCCTCGGGCTCCTCGTCGAGATAGTCGAGGAGGATCGGATTCTGGGCGATGAACTTGGTGTCGAACTCGCCTTTGACGAAGTCCTCGTTGCGCAGGATCTGGCGGTGGAAGGGAATGGTCGTTTTGAGCCCGCCGATGATGTACTCGCGCAGGGCCCGCTCCATGACGGCCACGACCTTGGGCCAGTTGCGGCCGTAGGAAATGAGGAGCGCCCCGGCCGAATCGTACTGGGTCGGGAACTCGTACCCGGCCGAGAGGCAGGAATCGAGCCGGATGCCCTGGCCGCCGGGCGAGAGGTAGCGTGCGATGAGCCCCGCGTTCGGGGTGAAGTTGCGCTTGGGGTCCTCGCAGTTGATGCGAAGCTGCATGGCGTGGAGGAAGGGCCGGGTGTCGCCGCAGTTGAACCGCAGCTTGCCGCCAAAGGCGATGTTGATCTGCTCCTCGACCAGGTCCACGCCGTAGCGGCACTCGGTGATGCCGTGCTCGACCTGGAGCCGCGTGTTGACCTCGATCAGGTACGGCTCGCCGTCGGCGTCGACCAGGAATTCCACGGTGGCCAGGGAATAGTAGCCCGTCTCGCGCACCAGCCGCTCGGAATAGTCCTTGAGGCGCTGCCTGAGTTCGTCGGTCATGCCCCGCCAGGGCGAGGGGGTGATCTCCACGAGCTTCTGGTGGTTGCGCTGGACCGAGCAGTCGCGTTCGTCAAAGGCGAACACGTTGCCGTGCATGTCGGCCGCCACCTGGATCTCGATGTGGCGCACCGAGGTGAGGAGCTTTTCCACGAAAAGGCGCGGATTGCCGAACGAGGCCTGGGCCATGGCCGAAGCCTTGGAAAAGGCGGATTCGAGCTGGGCCTCGGAATAGATTTCGTAGATGCCGCGGCCGCCGCCGCCGCCCTCGGCCTTGAGCATGATGGGGAAGCCGATCTTGGCCGCGATGGCCCGGGCCTCGGGAATGGTGACCGAGCCTTCGGAGCCGGGCACCACCGGAATGCCAAGGCCCATGGCCAGCCGGCGCACGTCGACCTTGTTGCCGAGGCTCTGCATGGCCTCGGCCGAGGAGCCGATGAAAATGATGCCGGCCTCGGCGCATTTGCGCGGGAATTCGGCGTCCTCCGAGGCGAAGCCCCAGCCGGGATGGATGGCCACGACCCCGTGGGCCTTGGCTTTCTTGATGATCCCGTCGATATCGAGATAGGCCCGCGAGTCGGCCCCCAGGGTGATCAGCTCGTGGGCACCGGCCGTGGCCGGGGACGTCATGTCGACGTCGGTGACGGTGAGTACCGGGATGGCGCGCAACCGTTCACGGATGGAACGCAAAACACGCCGCGCGGAAATGCCCCGGTTGGCGACGAGGATCTTCTTTCCTTCCACTTCGGAAAGGACTTCCAGAAACGTCTTGGCGATCATACTGTCCTCTGACCCCTTCGGGCGACCAGTCCATTTTCTCGTGTGAGATCCGGCGGGGGCCGGTATCAAAGGAGGGATACGCTCCCGTTATGCAGCGTCAAATCCTGCCCGGGACCTGGGTCGCGACGCCTGAGCCGAAGTCCCCCGTCCTCGGCCAAACCGACGATCCTCGCCCGAAACGCGTCCGATCCGCTCTCGCGCACGAGCACGTCCCGCCCCATCCAGGCCAGGCGGCGCGCCAGAAAACGGGACAGCTCCCGCGAGCCCGATACCGCAACGCACAGCCGATAGCAGGTTTGGACGGACTTCACAAGTTCGGCCCACTCCGTAACCGCGCCGCGCACCTCGCCAAAAAGGTCGAGGCGGGCGGCCTCGGCCGCGTGGTCACGCCGCAGGAACGCCGGGTCCGGGGCGCTTGCCAGGTTGAGCCCGACCCCAACCAGGGTGGTCCCGTCCCGCTCCTCCAGAAGAATGCCCCCGACCTTGCGGTCTTTGACCAGAAGATCGTTCGGCCATTTGACCAGGGCGGAAAATCCCCGGGCGTGCAAGGCGTCGGCCAGGCAGGCCCCGGCCACCACCGGGGCCAGGACAGCCAGATCGCCCGTGGCCTCGGGCCAAGCCAGGGCGGCGTAGAGATTTCCCGGCGGCGAGACCCAGTCCCGGCGCATCTGCCCACGCCCCTTCGTCTGGGACAGGGCCAGGACCGTGGCGAAAGGCGGGAGCAGCCCCGCCCCCGCGAAGGCCCGGGCCACATCCAGGCTCGACCCGCACGGCCCCACGCACAGAACCGGATCGGCCACCTGTCCGGCGTCGCCCCGGGCCATGTCCCACTGGCCGGCCGCCGGACCGTATTCGGGCCCAAGCCCGACGGTGCGCCACGGCCCGAGCCGGGCCGCGTCGGCCGCCCACAAAGGGTGGGCGGCGGCCAGGGAGGCGGGGGATAACGTCCCGGCCAGGTCCGGTCCGCCGGACCGCCAGAGCCATATGCCGCCCGCGGCAAAGGGGTTTTGCGGCATGGGGACTTTGCCCCCTGGATTTTTCAAGGAATTTGGGACAATGTCCGCCCCGGAGTCATGCATGAAACGTTATCTCGTTGGCGGCGCGGTCCGCGACATCCTTCTTGGCCGGCCGGTAGTGGATCAGGATTACCTCATCGTCGACGCCACGCCCGAAGCGTTCCTGCGAAGGTACCGGAGAGCGCGGCAAGTCGGCAAGACCTTTCCGGTTTTCATGCTCGGCAGCGCCCAGTACGCCTGGCCGCGCGGGGATGACATCAACGAGGACCTGCTGGCCCGGGACCTGACCATAAACGCCATGGCCATGGGCGATTCGCGCCAGATCGCGGGCCGGCTGCACTTCCATCCCCTGGCCCTGACCGACCTGCGGGACCGGATTTTGCGTCCCTGCGGCGAGATGTCCATGTTCGACGACCCGCTGCGGGTCTACCGGGCGGCCCGGTTCGCGGCCTCGCTGCCGGATTTTTCCCCGCACCCGGAACTTCTCGCCCAGATGAAGGCCGTGGCCGCCTGCGGCGTCCTGTCCGACATCTTTGCCGAACGGGTGGCCCAGGAAGTCAGAAAGGCCCTGGATGCGCCGAAGCCCTCGCGGTTTTTCGCGCTTCTGGCCGAAACCGGCTGCCTCCTGCCCTGGATGCCGGAGCTGGAGGCCGCCCGCCATGTGCCGGCCGGGCCGGCCGAGCACCACAGCGGCAGCGTCTTCGCCCACATGTGCGACATGGCCGACCAGCTCGCCGGCAAGCCCATCGCCGGCTGGATGGCCGTGTGCCACGACCTGGGCAAGACGCGCACGCCCGAGTGCGAGTGGCCGCGCCACCACGGCCACGACGAGGCCGGGGCGGACGTGGCCGAGGAACTCGGCAAGCGCCTCAAACTCCCCAACCGCGTGCGCGAGTCGGGCGTGGCCGCGGCCCGGTTCCACATGAAGGCCGCCCGCTACCACGAACTGCGGGCCGGCACCCGGGTGGACATGCTCACCTGGCTGCACAAGCACGAGCTGGTGGAGCCCCTTTTCGAGGTGGTGCGGGCCGACAGCGGCGAGGACGTGACCGGACTCGTCAAGCGGGACATGAAGCTTATGCTCTCGGTCCACCTGCCCGGCAAACAACGGATGCGCGGCCCCCTTTCCGGCGAAAAGCTGCGCAACCTCCGCTGCCAGAAGCTGGCCGAGATGGACAGGAAGCTCGGGGAAGACAAAGAACCGGCCGGGGAAGGACTTCCCGGCGACGACGTTTCCCCGGACCGGGACGACTGACCCGCCGTCCGCTCCGATCCCCCGCCCTCCCGGGCCGACGCTCCCTTCTTTCCCCACAAAAAAAGGCCGGGACGACTGCGCCGTCCCGGCCCTTCTCGCGTACCCCCGCCCGGGGGGGCCGGGGGCCGGTATGGTGGCTCCCCCCGGCCGCCGGGGGCATCTTCTCTGTCTAATGCCGGGGTTCGGCCCGGAATTCTTCCTTCAAAAGCGTCTCCGTCAGGGGCACGGCGTCCTCGGTCTTGCGGCAAAAGACCTTCTCCGGCTCGGGGCAGACCAGCGCCTTGCCCAGGACCTCGTCCATGCTCTCGACCTTGATGATCTCCATGTCCTTCAAGATGGCCTCGGGCACTTCCTTCAGGTCCTTTTCGTTCTCCGCCGGAATGATGGCCGTGCGGATGAGGCCCCGGTGGGCGGCGAGCAGCTTTTCGCGCAGGCCGCCGATGGGCAGGACCCGGCCCCGGAGCGTGATCTCGCCGGTCATGGCGATGTCGTTTCGCACCGGGATGTTAAGAAGCGCCGAGATGATGGTCGTGGCCAGGGTGATGCCGGCCGACGGGCCGTCCTTGGGGATGGCGCCCTCGGGCACATGGATGTGGATGTCGATCTCCTTGTGAAAATCGGGCTTGAGGCCGTAGAGCCCCGAGCGCGAACGCAGGTAGGACAGGGCCGCCCGGGCCGATTCCTGCATCACCTCGCCAAGCTTGCCCGTGATCTCCACCTTGCCGGTGCCCGGCATGATGGCCGCCTCGACCATGAGGATCTCGCCGCCGACCTCGGTGTAGGCCATGCCGGTGCAAAGCCCCACCCGCGGCGCGGCCTCCATCTCGCCGTGCCGGTGCTTGGGCACGCCGAGGTAGGATTCGAGGTTGGCCTTGGTGATCTCGAAGGCGGTTTCCTCGTTTTTGCCCTCGACCAGCTTGCGGGCCACCTTGCGGCATACGGAGGCCAGTTCGCGCTCGAGGTTGCGGACCCCGGCCTCGCGGGTGTAGCGCCGGATGACCTCGAGCAGGGCCTCCTCGTCAAAGGACAGGTTCTCGTCTTTCAGGCCATGCTGCTCGATGTTTTTCGGCAGAAGGAACCGGCGACCGATCTGGCTCTTCTCCGTTTCCAGGTAGCCCGGGATGCGGATGATCTCCATGCGGTCCTGCAGCGGCAGCGGGATCGAGTGCAGGGAGTTGGCCGTGGTGATGAAAAAGATCTTGGACAGGTCGTAGTCCAGATCGAGGTAGTGGTCGTTGTAGGCGTAGTTCTGCTCGGGATCGAGGACTTCGAGGAGCGCGGACGAGGGATCGCCCCGGAAATCCGTGCTCATCTTGTCCACCTCGTCCAGGCAGAAGACGGGGTTGTTAAACTTCACGCGCTTAAGCGACTGGATGATCTTGCCGGGCAGGGCCCCGACATAGGTCCGCCGGTGGCCGCGGATCTCGGCCTCGTCGCGCACGCCGCCCAGGGACAGACGCACGAACTCCCGGCCCATGGCCTTGGCAATGGACTTGGCGAGCGAGGTCTTGCCGACGCCGGGGGGGCCGACCAGGCACAGGATGGGGCCCTTGATGCGGTCCACGAGCTTCTGGACGGCCAGATACTCGAGGATGCGCTCCTTGGGCTTTTCCAGGCCGTAGTGGTCCTCGTTGAGGATGGCTTCGGCCGCGGTGATGTCGAGGTCCGTTTCCTGGTAGACGGCCCAGGGCAGGTCCAGGATCCACTCCACGTAGTTGCGCACCACCGTGTATTCGGCCGAGGACGGCGGAATCTGGCGCAGCTTTTTGATCTCGCGCAGGGTCTTTTCCCGGGCCTCTTCCGGCATGTTCTTTTCTTCGAGGCGCTTTTCGAATTCAACGGCCTCGGCCCCGGGATCGTCCTCGCGGCCCATCTCTTTGTTGATGGCCTTGATCTGCTCGTTTAAATAGTACTCTTTCTGGTTCTTCTCCATCTGCTGCTTGACGCGGTTTTTGATCCGCTTCTCGATGGAGGAGATTTCGATCTCGCCCTGCAGGAAGGCATAGGTCTCTTCCAGGCGGCGCACGGGCTCAAGCTCTTCCAGCACCCCCTGCTTCTTGATGTAGTCGACCTTCAGATGCGGCATGACGGCATCGGCCAGACGACCGGGGGACGTGATGGAATTGATGGCCAGGATGGTTTCCGGGGCCAGCTTCTTGTTGATGCGGCCGTAGTGCTCGAGGGCCTCCTGGGTGGCCCGGATGAGGGCGTCGGATTCGGCGCCGGCCGACTCTTCCTCGGGCACGCGGCGCACGGTCACCATGGGATAGTCGGCGTCCTCGCCCACGCCCATGGTCTCGGACTCCCACTCGGCCCGGTACAGGCCCTCGAACAGGACCTTGATGGTGCCGTCCGGCAGGCGGAGCATCTGGAGGATCTTGCTGACCGTGCCCATTTCGAACAGGTCTTCGGGGTTCGGCTTCTCGGTTTCCGGGGAGCGCTGGGCCACCAGGAAGATCTTCTTGTCGTGGGCGGCCACGGCCTGCTCGATGGCCTTGATGGAGGCCTCGCGGCCGACGAAAAGGGGGGCGATCGAACGCGGGAACATCACCACTTCCCGCAGGCTCATCATGGGAAGGCGTATGGTCTCGGCGGCGAACCGATCGTTGTCGAAGGTAAAACCTGTCATGCAACCTCCCGCTTACGGGGTTTTACTCGGCTTGCGCCGCCCGGATCGGAAGGGTCCGATCCGGGCGGCGATGCGGCAGGTTTCAAGGTAAGGCGAAAAAAAACGTTGTCAAACGAGAGACGGAACCGTTCAGGCGGATTTGACTTCCTGGTGGTAAAAAAGGAGCGGTTCGAGGCCCTTCTCCACCACGGCCTTGTTGATCACGCACTCCTTGACGCCGGTCAGGGACGGCAGCTTGTACATGATCTCGAGCATGATGCTCTCCATGACGTTGCGCAGCCCCCGGGCCCCGGTCTTACGCTCGATGGCCTTCTCGGCAATGGACTCCATGGCGTTTTTCGTGAACCGCAGCCGCACCTTGTCGAGCTCGAAAAGCTTCTGGTACTGCTTGGTGAGCGCGTTTTTGGGCTCGGTCAGGATGCGCACCAAGTCTTCCCGGGTCAGCTCCTCGAGGCTGGTCAGGATCGGAATGCGGCCGATGAACTCCGGGATGAGGCCGAACTTGATCAGATCGGCCGGATGGGCCAGGGAGAGCATCCGCGACATGTCGTCGTCATGGCGGGCCTCGACCTTGGCCCCGAAGCCCATGGCCGTGCCGCGCATGCGGTGGCCGACGATCTTTTCCAGGCCGATAAACGCCCCGCCCACGATAAAGAGGATGTTGGCGGTATTTAAGCGAATGAATTCCTGCTGCGGGTGCTTGCGGCCCCCCTTGGGCGGAATGTTGGCCTCGGTGCCTTCGATGATCTTCAGGAGCGCCTGCTGCACGCCCTCGCCCGACACGTCGCGGGTGATGGACGGGCTGTCGCCCTTGCGCGCGATCTTGTCGATCTCGTCGATGTAGATGATGCCCTTGCTGGCGGCCTCGATGTCATAGTCCGCGTTCTGCAGCAGCTGGACCAGGATGTTCTCCACGTCCTCGCCCACGTAGCCGGCCTCGGTCAGGGTGGTGGCGTCGGCGATGGCGAAGGGGACGTTCAGGATCCGGGCCAGGGTCTGGGCAAGGAGCGTCTTGCCCGAACCGGTGGGGCCGATCAGGAGGATGTTGCTCTTGTCGATCTCCACGTCGTCGGCGCCGGCCGCACCCGCGTAATAGACCCGCTTGTAGTGGTTGTGCACGGCCACGGCCAGGATCTTCTTCGCCTGTTCCTGGCCGATGACATACTCGTCAAGGAGGCGCTTGATCTCGGCCGGGGGCAGCAGCTTGCCGCCCTCGGTCTCCTCGCTGACGGATTCCTGGGCAATGATCTCGTTGCAAAGCGAGACGCACTCGTCGCAAATGTAGACGTCCGGCCCGGCGATCAGCCGCTGGACCTCGTCCTGGTTCTTGCCGCAAAACGAGCAGCACAACTCGCCCGACACGGTGCTCTTCTTCCTAGTCATACGGGAAAACCCACCCTGCCCGGCGCACCGGGCGTTTTGGCCGAAGCCCGAAAGGGCCTTACCCCTCTTCGGGTTCCTTTTTCGCAACAGGTTCCCTGGAGGTCAACACCTTGTCGATGAGACCATAGGTCACGGCCTCGTCGGCGTTCATGAAATAGTCGCGATCGGTATCGACCCGGACCTTTTCGATATCCTGGCCGGTGTGGCGGGCCATGATCTCGTTTAAGGATTCGCGAATCCGCAAGATTTCCCGGGCGTGGATGTCGATGTCCGTGGCCTGGCCCTGGAAGCCGCCCATGGGCTGGTGGATCATGATGCGGCTGTGCGGCAGGGCGTAGCGCATGCCGGTCGCCCCGGCGCAAAGGAGCAGGGCTCCCATGCTGGCGGCCTGGCCCATGCAGAGCGTGGACACCTTGGGCAGCACGTACTGCATGGTGTCGTAGATGGCGAGGCCGGCCGTTACGGAACCGCCCGGGGAATTGATGTACATGAAGATCTCTTTCTCGGGGTCCTCGGACTCCAGGAAGAGGAGCTGGGCGCAGATCAGGTTGGCCACGTGGTCGTCCACGGCGCTGCCAAGCAGGATGATGCGGTCGCGCAGCAGTCGGGAATAGATGTCATAGGCCCGTTCGGACCGGCCTGTGGTCTCAATGACGATAGGGATCGTGGGCATGGGGCTCCCTTTTTGCACCGGGACGCGACACGGAGCGACATTTTCGTCGCCTCCCGCGCCGGCCGCAACCGTCCGGTTCCGGGTTTCGGAGGCGGCGGCGGGTGTTCACCCCGCCGCCGCCTCCGGTTCACGACATAACATGCAAGAAAGGGGCCTTCTTTTTCCGGCTAGTCGCGGACGCCGTAGCCGGGCTCCCCTTCCGCCGCCTCGACCGGGGCCACCTTGGTGACCATGGCGTTGGCATAAATGAAATCCGCGGCCTTGTCCGCCAGAAGCTTGTCGCGGACCATGATCATGAGGCCGTTGTCCTCATAGTAGCGCTTGAGCATGATCACGTCCTGTCCCACCTGGGTGGAGAGGCGGTAGAAGAACGCGTCCATTTCCTGGGGGGTGACGGTCAGTTCTTCCTTGGCGGCCACGGCCGACAGGAAGATCTGGGTCTTGACCATCTCCTGGGCCTTGGGCGTCATTTCGGCTTCCAGGTCGGCCATGGTCTTGCCCGAGCCTTCCAGGTTCTTGCCCCGGCGCTCCAGCTGGTTGACGAACTCGTCGGCCATCTGGGCCACCTGCTGCTCGACCACGGTCTCGGGCAGCGGGAAGTCCACCTGGGCCAGGAGCTTGTCCAGCAGCTTTTTCTGGGCCGAGGACCGGTGGAGGTCGGCGCGCGATTTCTTGTAGGACATGGTAATGGCTTCGCGCATCTTGTCCAGGTTTTCGAAGTTGCCGGCCTTCTTGGCCAGCTCGTCGTCCACGGCCGGGAGCTTGCGCTCCTTGACCACGTGCACGGCCACCTTCATGTTCACGGTGCGACCGGCCAGGTCGGCATTGATGAAGTCGGCCGGGAAGGTCATCTCGGCCTCGCCCTCGGAGCCGGCGGCCACGGTTTTGACGAGGGCCTCGAACTCGGGCAGGGCCTGGCCTTCGCCAAGGGTCAGCTCGAAATTCTCGGCCCGCACGCCGGGCACGGCCTGGCCGTTTTCAAAGGCCTCGAAGGTGACGGACACCACGTCGCCGTCGGCCGGCATGCGGTCGCCGCTGATCGGGGTCACTTCGGCCAGGTTCTTCCGGACCCGTTCGATGACGGCGTCGATCTCGGCGTCGCTGACGAGGACGTCCTCTTCCTCGATGGCCTGGCCCTTGTATTCGGGCAGGTCGAAGGCCGGGGCGTGCTCGAAGGTGAAGGTGTAGTCAAGCGGCGTATCCTTGGACAGGGCGGCGTCGCTGACATCCAGGCCGGACAGGGGCGAGAGCTTGAGGTCGCCCATGATCTCATTGATGTGGACGTTGATGAGATCGGTGGTGGCTTCGCCGACGATTTCCTTCTTGAAGCGGGATTCGATCACGCTCGAAGGCACCTTGCCCTTGCGAAAGCCCTTGATGTCGACCTTGGAGCGGTACAAGGCCACGGCGGAGGCCAGGGCGGCGTTGGCTTCCTCGGCCGGAACGGAAACGTTGACCTGCGTTTTGACAGGCGAGATCTGGGTGACGGTATATTCCAAGGATTCCTCCGGGCTTATCGCCCCGACCCTCCGGGGGTGGGGCGGATTTTGGATCGAGTGGGGTACGTAATTGCGGATACGAAATAGGCAATACTACAGGAAGAGCCGGTGAAAGGAAAGCCTCAAAACCGGGGTTTTCGCAACGGCGGCCCCAAGCCGCCCGCCGCCCGCCAAGCCGGGCGGCCCAAAAGCGCCGGTCAGGCCGCCGGGCCGTACCCGCCGCCGCCCGGCGTCTCCACGCGCAGCCGGTCCCCGGCCCGCAGCCGCACGTGGAACTTGCCGGGCATGACCATTTCGCCGGTGCGCCGCGTCACGACATTGACGCCGGCCGCGCCTTCGCCGCCGCCGTCGAGGCCCCAGGGCCCGCGCAGCCGCCGGTCGGACAGGATGGTCACCTCGACCGGCACCAGCGCCTCGATCTCGCGCACCAGCCCGTCGCCGCCGACGTTTTTGCCCGGGCCGCCGGAACCCCGGCGCAGGGCGTAGCGCGTCACCCGCAGGGGGTAGGCGTATTCCAGGGCCTCGATGGGGGTATTTAACGTATTGGTCATGTGGGAGTGGACGGCGGCCTGCCCGGGACCGGCGGCGTCGGCCCCGGCCCCGCCGGCCAGGGTCTCGTAGTAGGTGAAGGGCCTTTTGGTCCGGGGATCGACCCCGCCCAGGGCCACGTTGTTCATGGTCCCCTGGGAGGCGGCCGGAATGCGGCCGGGCAGGGCCTCGGCCAGGGCGGCCAGGATCACGTCCACGATGCGCTGGGAGGTCTCGACGTTGCCGCCGGCCACGGCCGCCGGAAAGCGGGCGTCGACCACGGTGCCGGCCTTGGTCCTGACGGTGATCGGGCGCAGGCAGCCGGCGTTGGTCGGCGTGTCGCCGCCGGCCAGGGCGCGAAAGACGTAGAGCGCGGCCGAGACGGCAATGGCCTTGACCGCGTTGACGCAGCCGGGCGTCTCCGGGTCGCTCCCCGTAAAATCCAGTTCCGCCTGGTCGCCGTCCACGGTCAGGACCAGGCGGACGGTGATGTCGTGCCCCCCTGCCCCGTCGTCGTCCAGGCAATCCTCGGCCCGGTACGTGCCGTCCGGTATGGCGGCGATGGCCGCGGCCATCATCTTGCCGGCGTAGTCCATGAGGGCCGTGGCCATGGAGGCGGCCGCATCCCGGCCGTGGGCCGCGACCAGGGCTTCGAGCCGGGCCACGCCGGTCCTATTGGCCGTGATCTGGGCCGCGAAATCGCCCTGCCGCTCCTGCGGCGTGCGAACGTTGGCCAGAAAGAGGTTCATGACGTCCGGCACGACCTCGCCCCGGGCCACGATCCGGACCGGCGGGATGACGAGGCCTTCCTGGAAAATGGAGGTGGAAAGCGGCATGGAGCCGGCGGACATGCCGCCGACATCGGCGTGGTGGGCCCGGCTGGCCACGTAGAAAAGCGGCGTGTCGCCCCCGGCGTAGACCGGGGCCACCAGCGTGATGTCGGGCAGGTGGGTGCCGCCCTTGAAGGGGTCGTTCACCATGGCCATATCGCCCGGCGAGAGCTCCATGGCCTCCAGGATGGCGGCCACCGACAGCGGCATGGAGCCAAGATGGACCGGGATATGGGCGGCCTGGGCCACCATGCGGCCCTCGGCGTCAAAGACCGCGCAGGAAAAATCCCGCCGCTCCTTGATATTGGGGGAGTAGGCAGCCCGGGTCAGGGCCATGCCCATTTCCTCGGCCACGGAGGCGAACTTGTTCTTGAAGACTTCCAGCGTGATCGGATTTATAATCATTTGCACGCCTTTCTATTTTCTTTAAAAACAAAAAGTTAAACTGTTACAAGAATTTACAACACTGGCCCAGAGTCTTAAAATTTCCACAGGAAGAGTAGACAGTGTAGCGCCAAGTAAAAATAAAGTTATACTGACCTCCGCATTATACGCGCTACTAACAACTGATGCGTCTAATACATCTTTAATTACTTTTATTTCAATACCTTGAAAACCAAAGTGATGGTTAATATTATTTTCTATTCGTAAAATCTCCTTCTTAAAAAAATTAAATTTATTTTCTTCCATTTTATTTATCGAATCAATCTCCTTTTCTAATTTATTGATTCTTTCTTCAAGTGAATTTTTTGACGACTCATCAATAATTACAGAATGATCCAATATTCTAAACCCAACAGGAATTTCAGCCATTCGGCAAACGACAGACTCGCTTTCCTTTAATGGACATAAATTAAAAGAATCATGGAAACGAGATCTATAATTTGGTATTTTCAATTTTTTCTTTAAAATTATAAGATCTACAATAGAAATAAAAAATCTCAAAAATTGCAATACCATTCCTACATGCATTATTCTTTTTTCAGACATTGGCCTAGAGACTATGACAAAAAAACATATAATTAACACCAAAAAAAATAGCGCCCACCTTCCAATCGAGTTAATCCAATCAATAAAATCGTTGAACTTTGATTCCATCTAATCACACAGCCTTCCATTATAAGAATAATTCAAAATTCTTAGACTGATTTATGAAAAATATTTCGAAGAAATGTTCCAAAATCTCCGACATAAGCCCTCCCCCCGTGGTGGGCGAAGGTGCCGGGCACGCTGACGTGGACCTGTCCGCCGATGTCGCGCCAGCGTTTGCAGAAGGCGTAATCCTCGGGCAGGTAGTCGCGGGTTTCGGGATCGATGGCCGTATCGAAAAAGGCGAAGCTCTCGTTCGCTTCGGCATTGGTGCAATCGTGGCGGTAGTGCAGTTCCGGGTAGGCCTCCTGCAGGCGGAGAAGCACCTCCCGGCGCACCATCATGAACCCCGTGGCCGCGTACTCCACTTCGAGAAACCCGGCCGCGTCCATGCGGCAGCCGGCCTTGACCCTGACCGCGTAGTCGAGGCTGGCCGCCTCGGCCACGGCCGGGGAGGTGCCGGCCGGCTGACCCATGACCCGGTCCAGGCGCAAACCCTTGACCGGGTAGACGCCGCACACCACATCCTTGCCCGAGGAAAGGAGGCGCGTCACCATCTGCGGCTGGAATTCGATGTCCGCGTCGATGAAAAGGAGGTGCGTGGCCCGGGGGTCGCGCAGAAATTCGTTGGCAATGCCGTTTCGCACCCGGGTGATCAGGCTGTCCCCCGCCGGGGTCAGCAGCCTAAATGGCACCCGCTCCCGGTTGAGCATGTCTTTTAACGCCAGCATGGACAGCATGTAGGGCAGCGCGACCACCCCGCCGTAGCACGGCGTGCCGATGACGAGCATCCTAGCTCGCCCGCCCCTGCCGCATCTCCCGATACGGCCGCCTCGAATCAAACAACTTCCGCATCGCCCCTCCTCCCCTGTCCGGGCAGCCGCCATGGGCCTTCTCTCCCTCCCCCGTCCCCACCCTGGGCCCCCCTTCCGGGGGGTCCGGGGCAGAGCCCCGGCCGCCGGAGGCATCCCCCTCGCTTCTACGCCCCACCGCCGGTGGCGATAACCAGGTTGCCGAAGCCGTCGACGGTGGCTTCGGCCTTGGGCGGAATGAACGTCGTGGCCGAGGGTTCGGCCACGAGGGCCGGGCCGAGGAGGTGGTTGCCGGGAAGGAGCTTTTCCCGATCGTACCACTGGGCACCGATCTCCCGGCCGCGCCAGACGAGGGGTCGCTCGCCGAGGAACGCCCCTTCGGGCGCGGCCGCGACCAGATGCTTGGCCTCCTCGAAGGCGGGCTTGTCCGTGATGCCCCGGGCCCGGATGCGAAGGGTGACCACCTCGACCACATCCCGGGGATTTTTGAAGCCGAAAATCGCCTCATGGCGGTTGTGAAAGGCGGAATAGGGATCGGCCACGAAGCGGATGGACAATTCGTGGGACTGGCCGCGATAGCGCATGTCGAGCTGGCGTTCGAGCACCACCTTGGCGGCGGGCACGCCCTCCACGGCCATGGCCTCGCGGGCCTTGACCTCCAGGTCGCCGAAAAGCCCGGCCAGTTCGAAGACGTCGGTGGTGTCCGAGCCGAGCATGACCGTGGCCGAGACATCCTTGACCACGTCGGCATAGAGCATGCCGAGGGCCGAAAAAAGGCCGGCATGGCGCGGCACGACCACGGTCTTGACGCCGAGGAGCCGGGCCAGGGACACGGCATGGAGCCCGCCGGCTCCGCCGTAGGAGAGCAAGGCGAACTCGGCCGGATCATGGCCCCGCTCCACGGAAATGACCCGAATGGCCCGTTCCATGGCCGCCTCGGCCACGGCCACGATGCCCTCGGCCGCTTCCACGGGCGAAAGCCCGGCCGCCTGGCCAAGCGTCGCAAAGAGCGGCGGCAGCCGGTCCGGGAAAAGCGGCATGGCCCCGCCGAGAAAAAGATCCGGGGCCAGGCGTCCGAGAAAGAGGTTGGCGTCGGTGACGGTCAGGCCGCCGCCCCGGCCGTAGCAGGCCGGACCCGGCTCGGCCCCGGCGCTTTGGGGCCCGACGCGAAGAGCCCCGCCGGCGTCGAGGAGCGCCAGGGAGCCGCCGCCGGCCCCGACGGTGTGGATGTCGAGCATGGGAGTCTTGATGGGCAGGCCGGCAAGCGTGGCCGAGGCGGCCATGGTCAGGCCGCCGTCCAGGAGCGACACGTCGGTGGAGGTGCCGCCCATGTCGAAGGTGATGAGCCTGTCGCAGCCGGCCGCCTTGCCGATGGCCAGGGCCGCGACCAGTCCGCCGGCCGGGCCGGACAGGATGGTGCGCACCGGCTCCCGGCGGGCCGTGGCGGCGGTGATGAGCCCGCCGCCCGACTGCATGACCGAAAGGGACGCCCCCTCGGGCAGGCCGGCGTCCAGTTCGCCGAGATAGGCGTCCATGACCGGGGCCACGTAGGCGTTGGCCACGGTGGTGGCGGCCCGCTCGTATTCACGAAATTCGGCCAGAAGCTCGCTCGAGAGCGACACCGACACCCCGACCTCGGCCAGGGCCTGGCCGAGGAGTTTCTCGTGCCCGGGCTTCAAAAAGGAAAAAAGGAGGCAGACGGCAACCGACGTGGCCCCGGAGACGGCCACGGCCTGGGCGGCCTTCCAGGCGTCCTCGGGCGTCAGGTCCTCGACGGCCTTGCCCTCGGCCGAGACGCGGCCGGGCACGCCGAACCGCAGGGCCTCGGGCACCAGGCACGGCTCCTTGCGGCTGGAAAGATCATAGAGTTCGGGCCGGTTCTGGCGGCCGATACTGATCAGGTCCTCGAAGCCGGCGTTGGTCACGAAGGCCGTGACCGCGCCCTTGCGCTCCAGGAGCGCGTTGGTGGCCACGGTCGAGCCGTGCAGGACCCTTGTCGGCGAAAAACCCAGGCGGGAAAGGCCCTCGAGGACGGCCCGGGCCGGGTTGTCCGGGGTGGAGGGAAGCTTTAGGACCGCAAAGCCTCCGTCCCGCCGGCAGATAATATCGGTAAAAGTGCCTCCGGTATCCACGCCGACAACGGCCATCTGGCCCCCTTTCCCCTTTTGGGGGAGTTCCGGCAGCGGAAGACGCCTCCGGCGGCCAGGAGAGGCTCTGCCTCTCCTGGACCTCTCCGCCGGGGGGGATGCCCCCCGGACCCCCTGGACTGTTTCAAGGGTACGGGCGCCGGGTTCCAACGCCTGGTGTTCCTCGAAGGTTTCCAACGGGCGACGCCCTTTGGCCGCCGGAGGCTTTATACGACGTTTGTTTTACAGGTTCGCGGCCAGCAGCTCGCCGAAGGCGGCGCAGCCGATGGTGGTCGCGCCCGGGATCTGGTCGGCCAGATCCACGGTGACCTTCTTGCCGGAGATGGTCTTGTCCATGGCGTCGTGGATGAGACTCGCGGCCTCGTTCCAGCCGATGTGGGCCAGGAGCATGGCGCCGCTCAGAATGAGGCTGCCCGGGTTGGCCTTGTCCTTGCCGGCAAGGGCCGGGGCAATGCCGTGGGTCGGCTCGAAAAAGGCCAGCTTCTCGCTCATATTGACGCCGGGAGCCAGGCCAAGGCCGCCGACCTGGGCGGCCAGGGCGTCGGAGATGTAGTCGCCGTTCAAGTTGGTGGTGGCGATAACGGAATAGTCCTGGGGCCGCATGAGAGCCACCTGGAACATGTTGTCCGCGATGCGGTCCTTGATGACGATGGGCTTTTTGCCGCCGGCGGCTGCCTCTTCCTCGGTCATGGTCTGGTCCGCGAATTCCGTGGCCGCCACTTCGTAGCCAAAGGCCCGAAACGCGCCCTCGGTGTACTTCATGATGTTGCCCTTGTGGACGAGGGTCACGCTCGAACGTCCCGAGTCCACGGCAAACCGGATGGCCTTTCTGACCAGCCGCTTGGATCCGGCCGGGGTGATGGGCTTGATGCCGATGCCGGCGGTCTCGTCGACGTTGGCCCCGAGCTCGTCGCGCAAAAAGGCGATGAGTTTCTTGGCCTCGGGCGTGCCGGTCGCATATTCGATGCCGGCGTACACGTCCTCGGTATTTTCGCGGTAAATGACCATGTCCACGAGGTCGGGCCGCTTGACCGGGGATTCGATGCCCTTGAAATAGCGGATGGGGCGGATGCAGGCGTAGAGATCGAGGACCTGGCGCAGGGTGACGTTTAAGCTCCGAAAACCGCCGCCAACGGGCGTGGCCAGCGGGCCCTTGAAAGCCAGTTCCGCGCCGGCCAGGGCATCGAGGGTGGCCTGGGGCAGGTAGTCGCCGGTTTCCTTGAACGCCTTGCCGCCGGCGAGCAGCTCCTTCCAGACGAGCTTGCGGCCGCCGCCGTAGGCCTTTTCCACAGCGGCGTCGAGAACCGGCCGCCCGGCCTTCCAGACATCCGGGCCGATACCGTCGCCCTCGATCCAATATACCGTCTTTTCCATGCGCCTCTACTCCTCATTCGAAATTTCGGACAACTCGAAAGGTTAAAAAGGGTTTGCTCTTTTTGTCAACCAGGGCTTCCGGCCGGCCCCGTCCGAAGCGCCTGCCGCCCCCCGCCCCGCTCCAGTCAGGCGTACGGCAGGAGGAATCCCCCGCGCCTCCCGGGGTCGGGCCAGACACCCCGCCCGGCTAGGACTGCGGCGCCGGGGCATAACGCTTGAATTTGGCCGTCACGTTGTCCTCGAGCCAGCGGGCGTCCCACCACTCGATGGGAATGACCGGCTGCCCGGCGAGATACAGGGCGAAGTGGACCTGATCGCCGTCGGCCAGGCCCGTGGTCCCGGTCTGGCCGATCACATCGCCCTTCTTGACGGCGTCGCCCACGGCCACGGCCGCCCGGGACAGGTGGCCGTAGAGGCTTGAAAGCCCCAGTCCATGGTCGATGACGACCGTGGTGCCGTAGACGCCAAGCGGGCCGGCAAAGACGACCGTGCCGTTGTTGGCCGCCGGCACCGGAGCCTTTGGCACCGAAGCCAGATCGATGCCCATGTGGCTCTCGCGGTCGACCTCCTGGCCCTTGTAGACGTAGGTCCGGTCCGCGCCGAACGATCCCCGCACGGCGGACCGGGGCAGGTAGACGAAGGCGCCGTCCCACAGGGGTTCGGGGGCGCTCTTGGCGGCAAGCGTCGCCAGGGTGGCGTCGGCCTGCCGGCGCAGTTCGCTGTTTATCTTTTTGAAACGTTCCACCGGATCGCGGACCTCGGGGAAGAGGCCGGCATAGGCCGGCAGCCGGGCGGCCAGAAATTCGTCGGACAGCTCCACCCGCTCCTCGCGAAACCGCCGCTTGATGGCCATATTGACGAAAAATCCGGTCTTTTCGTTGCCTGCCGCATCCTCGACAAAGAGCCGGGGCTTGTAGGCTTCGGCCTCGACGTCCTTGGGAAAGGCGAACAGGCAGGCGTATTGGCCGCTTTTTTGCTTGTAGCCGGGAAAGAAGGCCTCGCCCACCACCACGCCGCTTCGGGACACGTCCTTGTTGACCTCGTAGATGACAAGCCCCACCCCGCCCTGGCGCACGTAGTGGGCCGGGGTGAGCGCTTTGACCGAGGGCGGCACGGCGTCGAGGAGCATGCGCCGGGTGATGCGGGCGGTGTTGCCGGCGCCGAGGTTGGCGTAGGAGCCGTCAAAGGCCGCGACTTGCAGCTCGAAGGCGCCGCTTCGGAGTTCCGCCCCCTCCAGGTTGAACCGCTCGGACACATGGTCTTTGGGAGGATCGAAGGTCTTTCGCAGCACGTCGCTGCGGCGCTGGCCCTGGGTGACGGTGACGGTGAGGGAACGGATGCCCGACTGGTCGTCGGCGGCCGTGACCGTGAAGTGCCGCTTCAGGGAAGTGGCGTCGCCCTCGGGGGCCAAGGCCACTTGCGGTTTTTCCGCATCTTTCAGAAAGAGGTAGTATCCGGCAAAGGCCGCCACAGCGAGAGGAGCCACGAGCAGCGCGCCGGCCAGGACGAAAAAGACAGGACCAAAGCTCCTGCGTCGTTTGAAAGGCTTTTTGATGCGCATGCGTTCCGTATCCCCTGGCAGCCGGATAGCGACACTATAGGGCAGGGCGTGATTGCGGGCAAGCAGGCCCTGCGGCCGCCCACGGCAAAGGAGGTTTCATGGAGAACGAAACGAAAAACCCCGGCTCCGACATGGGAATGCGCCCCCTGGCCATGCCCGCGGCCACGGTATGCCTGGCCCTGGCCGCTTTCGGCCTCGGCTTCGGGCGGGATCTGGTCCACCGACGGCTGGCCGACCTGCGCCACGACAACAGGCGGTTAGCCCAGGAGACCGTCATGCGCGGCGACGAGGCCGAACGGGTGGCCGATCTCTTTACCCTGGCCAAGGAGGACCGCCGGCGCTTTCGCCTGACGGCCACGGCCTACTGCCCGCTTTGCGGCACGGACGACGACACGCCCCAGCCCGCCGCCCTCGGCGGCCGGGTCCGGCCCGACCGGACCGTGGCCGTGTCCAGGGACTTGAAACGGCTGCTCGGCCGCAAGGTCTACATCGAAGGACTCGGGGTCCGGGTAGTCGAGGATCTCATGCACCCGCGCTACACCGGCCGGGTGGACCTGTGCCTGGCCGATCGCGAGCAGGCTGTCGCCTTCGGCGTGAAGCGCCTGGAGGTGGTGGTCGTCGACTGACGGAGGAGCAAAGGCACGGGTGCCCGCGGCCGGCAAAAGGCCGGCCTCAGTAGGCCCCGCGCATGCTGCAGACCACCGGCACGGTGCGGAGCAATATCCGCAGGTCCAGGGCCACCGACCAGGTGTCCACGTATTCGATGTCAAGTTCCATCATCCGCTCGAAGGGAATGGTGTTGCGGCCGCAGATCTGCCACAGGCAGGTGATGCCGGGCTTGACGCCGAACCGCCGTCGCGGCCAGTCCTTTTCGATGCGGATGACGTCGCGCACGGGCAGCGGCCGGGGACCGACAAGGCTCATCTCGCCGCGAAGCACGTTAAAAAGCTGCGGCAGCTCGTCGATGCTGGTCTTGCGCAGGAGCCGGCCAATGGGGGTGATGCGCGGATCGTTTTTGATCTTGAACGTGGCCCCGCACATCTCGTTTTGGCATTCGAGCCCGGCCTGCAAGGCCTCGGCGTTTTGCACCATGGTGCGGAACTTGTAGAACTTGAAAAGCCGCTTGTTGAGCCCCACCCGTTCCTGGACAAAGAGGGCCGGCCCGGGCGAGGTCAGGCGCACGAGGGCCCAGACGGCGAGGAGCAGCGGCGAAAGCAGGACCAGCATCGCCAGGGACACGGTCACGTCCAGAAACCGCTTGAGGATCAGTTCCCGCTCGTCGGCCAGGGTGTTGGTGATGGTGACCACGAGCTCGCCGCCGTGGCTGCCCGGCCGGTGGCGCGGGTTGGCCAGCTCGAAAAGGCGGGTGACCACCGTCACGGACACGCCCTGCTCCTCGCATTCGGACACGAGATTGGTGGCCCGGTCGCACAGATCGGTGAGCGGCAGGCAGATGAGGACCTCGTCCACCACATGTTCTCGCAGGTAGGCGGCGAAATCCGACACCCCCGACACCAGCCGGAAGCGTTCGGGCAGCGGCGTCGGCACGGGCGCTTCCCATTCGAGGCCGACAAAGCCCATGAACCGGTGGCCGTGGCCGGGGTTTTCGAGCATGCGCAGGGCGATTTCCTGGGCGCGGGCCCCGGTGCCGACGATCAGCGTTCGCCGGGCCGCGATGCCTTGGGCCTCGGTCAGGAACAGGAGGCGTCTGGTCACGAACCGGGCGGCGATGCCGCCCACACAGGCCATGACCCAGTAGGTGGCCAGAAAGGCCGGGGTCACCAGGGGCGGATTGAGCACGGCCGCGACCACCACCAGGATCAGCACCACGGCGGTGACGGCCTTGACCGAGGCCTTGAGCGCCTGGCGCCACAGAAAAAGGGCGGTCTCGGTATAGAGGGCGAAAAGGGGAAAGACGCTGGCCGTGGCCACGAAAAGGCCCAGGAACAAGGCCGCTGTGGCGGCATCGAAATGCAGGGCCGTATCCGGGGGCACGGCCGGCAGTTCGGTCGAGGCCACCTTCGCCGCCACAAGAAGCGAAACCGCCGCCACCCCCAGGTCGATGCTGCGCAGCCACGTGATGGCGCGTTGTCTGGTCTTGAAAGCCAAATATCCACCCCGGTCGCGGATTTCGCCCACAACGTGAGGCTCAGGGCCCTGTGGGGGACGCTCCCCTGGCCCATCAATCCGACCAAGGTCACCCATGA
This sequence comes from Solidesulfovibrio carbinoliphilus subsp. oakridgensis, assembly GCF_000177215.2. NCBI lineage: Bacteria > Pseudomonadati > Thermodesulfobacteriota > Desulfovibrionia > Desulfovibrionales > Desulfovibrionaceae > Solidesulfovibrio > Solidesulfovibrio carbinoliphilus. Next base: position 1,433,468 of record NZ_CM001368.1, read on the forward strand.
AAGGAATTTTACCCATACTTACCGCTTTTTTGCAACCAATATGCCATCCGTTCGTCCTGTTACTTTTCGACCCACCAGGGACAAGGGGGAGAAATGACAAGGGGATATCACCCGATGGACGGTGCTGGCCGGCGAAGGCCCCTGGGCCTGGGGACCACGCTTCCGCCGGCCATGGCCACTATCACGGAATGGCGGCAAAGTGCCGGAGACGAAAAAAGCCCGGCCGCGCAAGGCGGCCGGGCTTTGGAAACCATCGTCGCAACGGGGCTACTTCTTGTTGAGCCCGACTTCCTGGGGGAAGATCGGCAGGTAGCGGTAGGACAGGCTCATGACGATGAAGCCGTAGGCCACGATCATGAGCGAGGAGGTCCACTCCGCCCAGTTGGGGGTGTAGATTTCCCACTTGGTAAAAGGCAGCACCGGCTGGGCCAGGGCCTGGACGGTGAAGACGTAGCGGTTGATGATGACGCCGAGGCAGGACAGGGCCGCGCCGGCGTACATGAAGGCCGGCTTCTTGCGCAGCGGGGTCAGGAGGAAGATGACCGGCACCGGCAGGCACAGGACCAGCTCGGTGAAAAAGAGCCACCGGCCGTAGACCAGCTCGTAAAACATCTGGTCAAAGGTCAGGCCGGCCCGGGGCAGGACGTTGTTGATCCAGGCCCAGGTGTCGAGATACTTAAACACCATGTAGATCAGCAGCATCGTGCCGCCGATCTTGCACATGAGCGATTTGACGCGGTAGGTGGTCAGCTTGCGGCCGGACAGCTTTTCCATGAAGCCGCAGATAAGGACCGTCAGGCACGGGCCGGAGGCAATGGCCGACAGGACGAACAGGAAAAACGTCCACGGCCAGATGAAAAACCCGTCGCGGAAGGCGTAGGGCCGGGCGAACATGACGCCGTACATGCCGCCGAGGGAACCCTGGTGGAAGGTGGAGAGAAACGCGCCGATGCCGGCGAAAAGCGGCATGACCACGTGCATCTGGTGGGCCAGGTTGTGCAGGAACGGGATCTTGTTGATCTGCTTCTGCTCGAGGATCAAGGGCACGTACTCGATGATGAGCACCATCAGGTAGCAGGTGATGCAGAAGATAACTTCCGTCAGCATCGAGTGGACGTTGGGGTGCCAGTAGCCGAACCAGGCCCGAATCGGCTGGCCGACGTCGAGCGACAGGATGATCATGGCTCCGGAGTAGCAGATGAAGCCCTTGATCACGGTCAGGTTGATGATGTTTTTGAGCTCGTCAATGCCGATGATGTAGCGGAGCAGGCCCGTGAAAAAGGCGCCCGCGCCGAGGGCGATGACGGCCAGGTCGAAGGTGATCCACAGGCCGAACCCGAAGTAGTTGTCAAGGCCCGTGACGCCGATGCCCTTCCAGAGGACCAGGCCGGCGGCAATGGCGCCCAAAAGCACCCAGAGGCCCAGAAAACCCAGCCAGGCCAGGAACTTCCCGAGAGGGCACCGCTCGACCCCCAGGGGATACCAGTTTTTTTCCATTTCCATTAAGCTCATTGCATCCCCCCGGAATTACTCGCTTTTAAGGTAGTTGTCGCCGAGCTTTCGCACCCACTCGCGCCGGCTGATGTAGTAGACCTGGGTGTCGGTGCCCAGGCGTTCGAGCAGCCGGAAGGCATTGGGGCTCTTGCTCAGTTCGTGCACCTTGTGCTTCGGATTCTTGAGGTCCCCGAAGGAGAGGGCCCCGGAGGGGCAATTCTGCACGCAGGACGTGACGTAGGCGCCGTCGTCGAGGTCGTCGGGGTTCTTGCCCGCGACCCTGGCGGCATCCTTGGCCAGGTTCCAGCGGTGGTGGCAAAAGGTGCATTTTTCCACCACGCCGCGCGGACGCACGGAGGTCAGCGGCGCGAGGACTTTTTCCATGCCTTCGGGCCAGATCGGATCGTACCAGCCGAAATACCGGACGTGGTACGGGCAGGCCGCCACACAGTACCGGCAGCCGATGCAACGGGGGTAGACCTGGCTGACGATGCCGCCGTCCTCGTTCTTGTCCGTGGCGATGACCGGGCACACGGACACGCAGGGCGGATTGCCGCACTGCTGGCAGGGCCGGGGCAGGTAGGCGATGTCGTGGTTCGGAAAGGCCTTGTCGTTGGTCAGTTCGTACACCAGCATCCAGGAGGTGCTGCGCAGCTTGTTGGACGCCTCGGGCTGGGGATTGATATTGTTTTCCGTCTGACAGGAGGCCATGCAGGCCCCGCAGCCGGTGCATTTGTCGATGTCGATCACCATGCCCCAGGTGATCGGGAATTCCTTCGTGCTTTGTCCGGACATGTCGGCTTCCCTCTGGCTTGCGTTAGGCTATTTTGACTTCCGCGGCGGTCCACACGGACATGCCGGTGCCCGGCTCCTCGGCAACGGCCATGAGGGACAGGTAGTTGGCCCCTTTGCCCTTGCTGAAGATGTCGAAGGCGGTGTGGCCATACCCCAGGGGTGCGGCGACCACGCCGGTCATGACGCTCTCGAAGATGTGGACCTTGGCTTCGCGGTCGACGCCCGCGCCGGTGAGTTTCACCGTGGCGCCCTTCTTGACGCCAAGGGCCTTGGCCGTCTCGGCGTTGAGCTTCACGAAGGTGGCCTCGCCAAGGAGCTCCGTGTCCGGGACCATGGTCAGGTCCTGGCACGGGATGCCGGTGGTCGGCGTGCCGGTGCGCAGCTGGGCGTAGGGAGCGAGGACGGCCGTCTTGGCCGGAGCCTTGGCGATCTTGACGGCCTTGGCCAGAACGTCCGGAGCGAAGCCCATGCCGGTCTGGGCGACCGTGCCGACCATGGTCCAGGCGTAGCCGGCTTCCAGGGCCTTCCAGAGGTCGCCGGCGGCCAGCGCGGGCGCGGGCTTGCCGGCCGCCACCTGCCAGGGCATGACGTCTTTGGCCACAAAGCCGCCCGAGGCCTTGCCGAGGGTGGCCACCTTCTCCTTGAGCATGGCCAGGAAGCCGTCGAACTTGAGGTCCACGCTCATCTTGCGGGCCAGGGCGAAGATCACGTCGCCGGTGGTCCGGGTGTCGTGCACGGGCTTCTGGATGGGCCGCACCAGGCTGTAGAGGCAAAAGCCCGAGCCGTAGGGCGTGACCACGTCATCGTAGCGCTCAAGCGTCAGGGAGTTGGGCAGGACCAGGTCGCACATGGCCGCGGTCTCGTCCAGAAACGAGGCGAAGCTGACCTTGTACGGAATCTTTTCCAGGGCCTTGGCCATGGTCGCCGTCTCGGGCAGGCCGTAGGCCGGGTTGGCGTCGTAGACCAAGAGCGCCTGGGGGGCCTTGGCCTTGTCCGTGGCCACGGCCTTCAGGAACGTGGGCAGGTCGGCGTCGAGCATGGCCTCGCGGGTCATGGCGCCGGGCACGACCGTCGCCAGCTCGGGCAGGGCGTAGACGCCGCCGGGCTTGTTGACGCGGCCAAGAAGCAGGTTCAGGGACATGCCGGCGATAAAGGGGCCGGCGCCGAGTCCCTGGCCGAACGGGGAACCGGCCACGACCAGCGGCGCCTTGGCCGAAGCCAGGGCCTTGGCCAGGTCGGCCAGGACGGCGGGCTCGATGCCCGTGGCCCGCTTGACGTCCTCGGGGCCGAAGCCGCCGTTGACCACGGCCTTGAAGGTGTCGAATCCCGGGGCGTTGGTCGTGGCGCCGGCCTTGAGCAGGTGCCAGGCGATGCCGAGGGCCACCACGCCGAGGTCTGCGGCCGAGGCCGGGATCCACTGGTCGCACACGCTAGCCGTGTTGTTCCTGACCGGACCCACGTAGACGTAGTTGGACTGGGGCTTCTGGCCGGCCGGGCGGCGCTCGGCAAAGGCCTTGCGGTTGCGGGTGGAGGTGCCCCAGGTCTCGAAGATGTCCGCGCCAAGGACCAGCACGGTATCCGCGTTTTCGAAGTCGTAGCCGGCCTGCCCCTTGGCGCCCATGAGCTTCATGCCCTTGGCGGCCGCCTGGGCCTCGGACGGCATCATGAAGTAGCCGGCCGAGCCGAGCTTGCCGACAAAGGCGGACAGGAGCTCGTTGACCGAGCCGGTGGCGTCGCCGGAGACGCAGGCCACCGCGCCCTTGGCCGCGCCGAGCTTGTCGGCCATTTCGATGAGCGCCTGCTCCCAGGTGATGGGCTCGAAGCCCTTGCCCGACTTTTTCATCGGCGATTTGATGCGGGCCGGGCTGTAGAGCATGTAGACTTCGGAGCGGGCCAGGGCGGAGACGCCGCCACGGGACAGGGGATGGGCGGGGTTGCCGCCGGCAGTGACGGGATTGCCCGCCACGCGCATGATTTTCAGGCCTTCGCCGGCCGGACACAGCTTGCTCGTCGTCGTTACGTGGTCGATCTGGCCCTTGGGCACCTTGGGAATCCACGGCCAGTTCTGGGTCCAGATAGATGCGTCATCCAACAATTTCCACGGGATGGGGGTGAACATGGTGCCCACGGCGCCACCCGCCACAAGCCCGAGGAAAGCTCTGCGATCAAGTCCCATTTCTCCCCCCTTATTTATGACAGACGTAGCAGGCGTTGCTGGTGCCCATGGCGGCGTGGCAGCGTTCGCATTCCCACATCTTCATCGTGTCTTTGCTATAGCCGCTCAACCGGTTCTCGTAATACGCCGGCGGGTTGTCCATCTTGGCCACGTCGGGATGGCACTTGGTGCACTCGAATCCCTTGTGGGCGGCGTGGGAGAAGAACACGTTGTCGGGCTGGTACTGGTAGACAAGCCAGGGGACCTGGGCGCCGGTTTTGGCATAGTCCTTGACGAACTTGTCGATTTCCTTGCCATTTGGCGAGTTGTCGCCGGTTTCGTCGCCATGACATTCGGCGCAGGCCTCGGTCGTCGGCAGGCCGGCGAAGCGACCGTCCGGGCCGAGATGGTGGCATTGTTCGCACTCGATGCCGAGTTGTGCGTGGACCGTGTGACTGAAACGAATGGGTTGCGTCTTTTCGCTGTAAAGCATTTTCGGAAAGATGACCCACCCCACCACGAGAGCGCCGACGAAGCCGATCAGGGCAAAAAGCACCATCCCGCCAACGCCGCCGGCCGCATTCGATCTGTTCTCCTCCATACTTCCCCTGCCCATTGTGCCGTTGCTGGTTTTCGCCGCGCGCAAAGACACGCGACGCCCGCCGCCCCTCGGAGGCGCGATCGGAAAAAAAGAAACGTGAGCGAGATACGGCCGACCCGGAGGATGTCCCCGTCCCCCGGACATGGAAGCCGCACCGCGCTTTTTACCCGGGGCGCAACTTCCGTGTCAAGGTTTAATGAAAAAATTCACGAATCCCCGGCCTCTCGCGACGCCTCGCGTCACGATCCGGCCTTCCCTCCCACCTTGCGGCCGTAGACGTCGTCGAACCGCACGATGTCATCCTCTTCCAGGTACGGCCCGGACTGGATCTCGATGATCTCGACCGGCAGCTTGCCCGGGTTCGACAGCCGGTGGAGCGTGCCCTTGGGGATGTCGATGGACTGGTTTTCGGTCAAGAGGCGCTCCTCCTCCCCGAGCTGGACCAGGGCCGTACCCGAAACCACCACCCAGTGCTCGGTGCGGTGGTGGTGCATCTGGAGCGACAGCCGGCCGGCCGGCGGCACTTCGATGCGCTTGATCTTGTAGCCCGGCCCGCCCTCGAGGACCGTGTAGCTGCCCCAGGGCCGGCGGACCGTGACGTGGGCCTCAATGAGCTTGCTGCCCTGGGATTTGAGGGCCCCGACCACGTCTTTCACCCGCTGGGCCTCGGTCACCGGGCACACGAGGGTCGCGTCCCTGGTCTGGATGACGATCATGTCCTTGACCCCGGCCACGGCCAGGGAGCTGCCCTCGGAAATGAAAAGGGAGCCTTCGCAGTCCAGGGCCAGCACCTCGCCCTGGATCACGCACTCGGCCCCGTCCTTTTTGCCCAGGCGGTACAGCGCCTCCCAGCTGCCGAGGTCGTCCCAGTCGAACGGGGCCTCGACCATGGCGATGCGGTCGAGCTTTTCGACCACGCCGTAGTCCACGGACACGTCGGGCAAGGCGCAGTAGCCTTCGGCCAGGGGACGCTCGTGGCGCGCCGTCCACCAGGCGAAGATTGCCGGCGCATGGGCGGCCACGGCCGCAAGGAACACATCGGCCCGGAAGACGAACATACCGCTGTTCCAGTAATGTTCGCCGCCGGCCAGCAGCTTTCGGGCGGTCGCCAGGTCGGGCTTTTCCGTGAATCCGGCCACGGCATAGGCGCCCGCTTCCAGGGGCTGTCCCCGGTGGATGTAGCCGTAGCCGGTCTCGGGCGACCGGGGCGGGATGCCGAAGGTGACGAACCAGCCGTCCCGGGCCAGCCCCACCGCCTGGTCCATGGCCGCGTGCCAGGAGTCCCGGTCGTCGATGCGGTGGTCGGCCGGAAAAACGCCGACCACGGCCTCGGGGTCGGCATCCACGATGGGTTCGAGGCCAAGGAGGATGGCCGGCAGGGTGTTTCTGGCCAGCGGTTCGGCCAGGACCCGGGCCGCGCCCTCGGGCAGCACGGTCGTGAGCTGGGAGCGGACTTCGAAGGCATGCTCCTCGTTGGTGACCACGAACACGTTGTCCGGATCGAAGGCCTCGACCACGCGCAGGGCCGTGGCCTGCAAAAGCGTCTCCCCGCCGCCCAGGGCCAAGAGCTGCTTGGGCAAAAGCGTGCGGGACAGCGGCCAGAGCCTGGTGCCCGAACCGCCGGCCAGGATCAGGGCGTACCGGGAGCCGGAAGCGGAAGTATCGGTTGCGGTCATGGAACCTCCTTGATCCGCGGGGCATTACGGAACATAGACGAACGGGGACCCGCCTGCGGCCAGGGTCGGCTGGCGGGCGTCCTTGTCCGAAAGGACCGGCACGTCCACAGGCCACGCGACGCCGATGTCCGGGTCGTTCCAGGCGATGCCCGCGTCGTCGGCCGGGGAATACGGCGCATCGACCTTGTACATGAATTCGGCGTTTTCCGTCAGGGTCACGTAGCCGTGGGCAAAGCCGCGCGGCACCATGAGGCGCAGGAAATTGTCCTCGGTCAACTCGATGCCGTACCATTTGCCGTAGGTCGGCGAACCGACGCGCAGGTCCACGGCCACGTCGAAGACCGCGCCGCGCACCACCCACACGAGTTTGGCCTGAGTGTTGGGCGGCCGCTGGTAGTGCAGTCCGCGCAACACGCCCCGGGGACCGGAGCGGGCATGGTTGTCCTGGACGAAATCATAGTCGAGACCGGCCGCGGCGTAAGCCTTGCGGCTGTGGGTTTCCAGAAAAAACCCTCGGTTGTCGCCGAAAACCCTGGGCTTTACGACCACAAGCCCGGGGATGCCGGTTTGTGACACCTCCACGAGGGACCTCCTGTTGCTAACAGTTTGCGTTTTTATGAAGTGAATGCCGCATGCCCTATCCCATTTCAGGGACGCGGACAACAGGCCCGGGCGGCCAGAGCGGCTGTTTCACCGGCCCTATACGAGCTTCTGACCAGGGGCGCGGCCACCATTTCGGCAATGCCCCGCTCCCGGCCGAGGGCGGCCAGGGCCTCGAACTCCCCGGGCGGCACGTAGCGGACCACCGGCAGGTTGCGGCGCGAGGGACGCAGGTACTGGCCGACCGTGACCACCCGGCAGCCGGCCCGGGCCAGATCGCCGAAGACCTCGGCCAGTTCGCCTTCCGTCTCGCCGAGCCCGACCATGAGGCCGCTTTTGACCACCGGCCCGCCCCGCCCGGCCGCCCGGGCCAGGAGCTCCAGGCTGCGGCCGTAGTCCGCCCCGGCCCGGGCCGTGGCATAGAGCCGGGGCACGGTCTCCACGTTGTGGTTGAGCACGTCCGGCCGGGCGTCGAGGACCAGGGCCAGGGCGTCCGGGTAGCCACGGAAATCCGGGATCAGGACCTCGATGGTGGTCCCGGGAGCGGCGGCGCGCACGGCCTGGATGGTGGCCGCGAAATGGGCCGCCCCGCCGTCCGGCAGGTCGTCGCGGGTGACCGAGGTCACCACCGCGTGGGTCAGTTGCAGCTCGGCCACGGCCGCGCCAAGGCGCTCCGGCTCCCCGGCATCGACCGGGTCCGGGGTCCCGGCCGCGATGTTGCAAAAGGCGCAGCCCCGGGTGCACACGCCGCCGAGGATCAGAAAGGTGGCCGTGCCCCGGGAGAAGCACTCGAAGATGTTCGGGCAGCGCGCCCCCCGGCACACGGTGCGAAGGCTCCCGGCGGCCACGGTGTGGGCCGTGGCCGCGAAGCCCGCGTCGGCCGGCAGGCGCACCCGCAGCCAGGGCGGCAGCCGGCCCGGGGCGGCTTCGGGTCTAGCGGCCTTTGGGTCGTCCATGTCCACTGTTCCTTTTGCCGGCCGGCCGGGCCGGCGGCCGTTTGGGCCTGTCCTCGCGCGGCCCCTGGCCGGACCGGGCCGGGCCCTGCCCGCCCTGCCCCGATCCGGACGGGCCGGAGGGACGGGCCGGACGGGGCGGACGAGCGGGCCGGGCCGGGCGAGCCGGACGCGGCCTGCCCTCGCCCTCCTCGGCCTCGCCGGGACGGGCGTCCCTGTCCCGCCGCGGATCGGGCCTGTCGGCCCCGTTGGGCCGCCTGGGCCGGCTGGGCTGGCGGGAGGACCTCGGCCCCCGGCCGCCGCCGCTGGCATCCCGGTCGGACCTGCTTTCCTTGTCTGGCCTGCCTTCCCTGTCTGGCCGGCCCGACTTGCCGGATCTGTCAGACGGGGCGGGTTTGGAATCGGGCCGGCCCGCCGCCGGGCGCCCGGGTGCCGGGGCGGCCGGGTCTCCGGCCAGCCGGACCCGGGGCGCGCCCGACTTGGCGTCCTGGGGGGCGTCCGGCGGCACGGCCACCTCGATCAGATCGCCCGGCCGGGGCGGACGGCCGTCCGGGGCCACCAGCACCACCAGCCCCTTGGCCGAACAGCCGTAGACCGCGCTCCCGGGCGCATCGGCCAGGGCAAAAGCCCCGGATACCACCCGGACCGCGTTCGGCCGGGCCACGGCCGGGCACTTCCTGGCCAGGAGAAAGGCCAGGCTCAGGCGCTCCTTGCCGAGTTCCGCCCGCTCGGACAGGGTCGAGAGCCAGGCCGGGGCCCCGGACAGCGACATGTTGAAATGGCACCAGGCCCGGGTGTGGCCCTCGGTCAGCGGACAGTCGTGGCCGTGGGGACAGGGGGCGAGAAGGCCAAGGCCCATCTCCACAAAAGCCTCGCGCATGCCGAGCAGGCACCGCCAGCCCAGCCGCGTGCCCGGCTCGATGACCAGGGCCCGGCCGCCCGGGGCCAGGGATTCGGCCAGCTGGGCGGCCAGCCGCTCCATGCGCGAATCGAGCGGCTCCCGGCCGGTGCCGCCGAGTTCGTTGGCCACGTTGACCATGGCCACCAGATCCGCGCCGTCGGCCAGGCCCTGCCAGTATTCGCCGCGAAGGAGTCTGATCCGCCAGGGCGCGTCGTCGCCGGCCGGATCGAAGCCGGCCAGGGACGTGAAAAGCGAGAGCCCGAGGTCCAGGGCCCGCCGGGACCGGTCCACGCACAGAAACCGCAGCTTTTTCCGGCGCAGGTCCGGCCGGGACAGCCACAGGGCCTGGACAAAGGTCAGGGGCCCGGAGCCGAGGTCGCAGACCAGGCCGTCCTCGGGCAAATCGAGGTCCAGGGCCGGCAGGAGCCGGGAAAGGCGCAGGAGGTTCCAGGGCAGGAAATACCAGGCATAGGCCGAAAGGATGCGGGGGTCGCTCAGGTAACCGGGCTTCGGCCCCCCTTCCCGCTCGGCGGTCAGGGACAGGGACAGGTCGCGGATGCTGCGCGGCAGCTGCCGCTCCAGGCCCGGCCGCAGGTTGAGGGCCCGGCGAAGCGCGGCCGGATAGGCGGCGAGCGCCGTGGTCGTCTCGGGAGAGAGCGGCGGGAAAAGCCGGGCCAGGGCCCGGGAACCGGGCGGGCGGGCGTCAGGGGACATAGGCAAACACCATCCTGCGGATAAAGGAATCGGACATGTCGTCGCCGGCGGCCAGGGGCACGATGGCCGTGCGTCCGGCCAGGGCGCCGGCCTCGTCCCGGGCCGAGGGGTCGGTCAGGAAAAGGGCCGCGCCCGCCAGGGACAGGTTGCCGGCCACGCGGGTCCGGGCGGCCAGGCCAGGCGGGAAAAACCCCAGGGTCTCCAGATCCCCGGGGGAAACCCGGGCCCCGAAGGCCCCGGCCAGATGCACCGCGGCCAGATGCGCGGTCGTGAGCCCGGCCGCGCCGAGCAGGGCCGAGACGGCCAGATTGGCAGCCGCCTTGACTTTGAGGAGCTCCTCCACGTCCGAGGCGTAAAGCCGGCAGCCGGCGGCCGCGAACACGGCCTCGCCGGCCTGCCGGACGACCTGCCGGCGCAGCCGTTCCCCCAGCGGGGTCGGGGCAGGGGTCTCGGCGAATCGGCCGTCCGTGTCAAGCACCCCCTGCTCCCTGAGGCGGGCCGCCAGGGACAGGTAGCCGGGTCCGGCAATGCCGCCCACCGGCCCGGGCGCCGCCCCGCCCTCGAAAAGGACGGCCACGAGGCCGGCCGGCGAGAGCTCGAAGGATACGGCCACGCCCGGCCCGGCCAGGGCCCCCTGGGACAGGCCCACGCCTTCGAGGGCCGGCCCCAGGGGCGCGCTTGCGGCCAGGAACCGGTCCGGCGCGAGGGCCAGGACCATCTCCGCGTTGGTGCCGAGATCGGCCAGGAGGAAAGGATAGGCGGGAGCCTGCCGCAAGAGGACCGTCAGGCCGGCGCTGATGTCGGCTCCGACAAAGGGGCCGAGAAGCGGCGGAATGTAGGCGGGCGGCAGGCCCCGGCCAAGGGCCGCCTCCTCCCCGGCCGCCCAGGCCAGGCCGTAAGGGGCCCGGGCCAGGCCGGCGAGCGGCTTGCCGCACAGGATCGACACCATGGCCGGATTGCCGGCCACACACAGGGCGGTGAGATTTGGGCCGGCCAGCTCGGCCTTTTCGGCCAGCACGTCGAGGACCAGCCCGCGCAGATACTCCCCGCCGCCCGGCAAAAGGGCGAAGGCCAGACGCGAGATGACCTCGCCGCCGGCCCCGAGCTGGGGATTGACGCCCCGGCCCTCGGCCAGGATCCGGCCGCCCGCCAGAGAGACGATCCGCCAGGCCAGGCCCGTGGTGCCGAGATCGACCGCCAGCCCGAAAGGGCCCGCCGCCTCCGGGTCGCGCGGGCGCGTTTCCAGATCGTAGGCCGGCGACGGGCCGGTGTCGGCCAGGGCCAGCCGCTCGCCGCCCCGGACCGGATGGAGGCAGGCCAGACGCCAGCCGCCGGCCAGGGCGGCGGGGTCCAGGCGGCGGGCCTCGGCGGCCAGGGGCGCGGGCGGGGGCGACAAAAAACGGACCCGGCACCGGCCGCACCGGCCAAGCCCGGCGCAAAGCGGCGCGCCCACGAAAAACCCGGCCCGGAACAGGGCCCGGGCCAGGGTATCTCCTAGGGCGGCCTGAATCAGACGCCCCGAACCGGCGGTTTCCACGAGGATTTCGAGTGCCATGGGAAAGACAGTCCTTCAAATCCCGGCAAAGGGCAATGGCAGCCAAAGGGCCACATTCTTTCAATTTATTAAAATATGAAAAGGGCCTTGACTTGGAAGTTCAATCCTTTTAGTCAGAGACCTACCTTTCGTAACAGCATCTGGCGATTTGGCACCTGATTCGCGTTCGTCAGCGCGCGACAGCTGCGGTGATACACTCCGGCCCCACGTCCTCGAAAGGTTTGGATGGTCACGTGGAAGCGGCCCCGGCCAGCAACTCCAGCAAGGAGAAAGGATTTTGACCGACGCGCACGCGCACACACTACACAAGCTCAAACCGGTAGTCCTTTTGGCCCTGCTGGCCCTCCTCACAGCCGGCTGTTCTTCGAAATCCAAAACCTACTCCTATCAGTTCGACGACTATCAGGGCTTTAACGCCCGCAACGACTTCATCACCCACGGCGATTCCGAAGAACGGCTCAAGGCCGACGCCGAACAAAATCTCCTCTCCGGCAATCTCTTCGCCCAGGGTTCGACGCCCACGCCCAAGCGGGCCGGCGGACCGGAAAAGGTCATCAGCGAAAATCTTTTCGAAGTGGCTTCCGTGCAACGCAAGGGCGGCGTCTACGACCGCATGCTGCGCACCGCCAACACCCAGATCGGTACGCCGTACCGCTCGGGCGGTTGCAATCCCAACACCGGCTTCGACTGTTCGGGATTCACCACCTGGGTCTTCAACCGTTACGGCATCCATCTTCCCCGCTCCTCCCGCGAGCAGTACCAGATGGGCACGATGGTGGCCAAAAACAATCTGCGCAAGGGCGACCTGGTCTTTTTCCGCTCCAAACGCGGCGTCAACCACGTCGGCATCTATTTGGAAAACGGCAAGTTCATCCACAGCGCCAGCAACGGCAAAACCGTTACCATAAGCCACCTCGAAGAGGACTACTGGAGAACCCATTATGCCGGAGGCCGTCGGGTCTTCTAGCGCCTCCCCAGGCGCTCTCCGCCAACAAGGCACACAAGCGGGTTTCCCTTTGTGGGGAGGCCCGCTTTTTCATCGTGGACCGATCAAAACCGGCCTGGCCGTCCTCCTGGCCGGGCTCCTCGCCGCCCTGCCCCTGCTGGCCGGCCCCGCAGACGCCCTCGCCTCCCGCGCCGGCCGTTCCCAGCCGGCCGGGCACAAGGCCGGCTTTGGCGCGGCCGAGGCGGCCGAGGCGGCCGATCCCGCTCTTCGCGAGGAACTCGCCCGCATCGCCGGCGAATTCACGGCCTCGGTCACGGCCAAGACCCTGGCCCGCTTCGGCAACAAGGCCGGCAAGCGCCGCCTGGATCTCCTGGCCGCACCGAGCCGGCAGTACCGCGACCAGCTCCGGGCCGACGCCCTGGCCCGGCTGCGAAACGCCGGGGCGGACCTTGCCGTCAGCCAGTTCTTCGTCTATGCGGACCGCAACCCGGCCACCCAGCTCGTGTTCCTGGCCTTTTTCGACGCGGCAGGCCAGACCGTGCGGCTTCTTGGCGCGGACTTCATCTCGTCGGGCAAGCTGCGGGCCGGGGACGATTCGTTCATCACCCCGGTCGGGGTCTTCGAGAACCTGCCCGAAAACTGGGGCTACCGGGCCGAAGGCACGAAAAACGCCAAGGGCTGGCGGGGACTCGGGGCCAAGGGCAGCCGGGTCTGGGATTTCGGCTTTCAGCAGGCCCCGCGCCAGTTCCGGCAGGGCGTCTACGACAGCCAGATGCGGCTGCTCATGCACGCCACCGACCCGGACCAGGGCGAACCGCGCCTCGGGTGCCCGGATTCCAAGGGCTGTGTGCGGGTTTCGGCCGCGGCCAACGCCTTTTTCGACCGCCACTCCATCCTCGACCGGCACTACGAGGAGATCGCGTCGGCCGAAAAGGACCGGGAGATGTGGCTCCTGCGGACCGACCGGGAGCCGGTCGCCCACCCCGGCAGCTACCTCGTGGTCGGCGATTCGTCGATCACCAGCGCCTCGCGATAATATTCTATTTTTTCAAGTAAAGAATAAAATGAAAGAACAACCGCCTAAAAAGACTATATCCTCTATTGAGAGTCTTCACGACACAGGAAAATTCAATGACTATGTCCAAGAAATTCTAAACAATTCCAAATATAAATCCTTTTGGGAAACCATTGAAGGATCCAGCCAAACTTCGTTTTTGAAAAACGAAGAAATCAATAAAATAATAAACAACTACAAGGAAAAATTACTTTTCGCCGACGACATAAATAATACCATCAACACATTACAAAATGAAGCCAAGAATTTATTAAATAATTATGATGAAAATAAAGATAAATCTTTCAATCAAATCGAAGTCATTAACAGACTCAAAGAAACAAATCATAAACTTGAAAAAGAAAAACGTCTTCAAACACTTCTATCACAAGTCAATAAAGATGCAGGCCGAAAAATATTAGAGGACGATAAATTTCAGGAGCTGTTTCTTTCTACAAAAAGGTGTTTTTCTTTTGTACTGTCAATAGACATTAGAAGATCAACAGAGCTGATGTTAAAAGCAAGAAGCGCGGAACTTTTTGAAGATTTCATCACAACATTATGCACAGGATTATCTGAAATAATTAAAAAAATTTTCGGTATTTTTGACAAATTTACTGGCGATGGAATCTTATCATTTTATCCAGATTTCTATAGCGGCGACGAGTCAGGATTACTTGCATTCAAATCAGCTATAGAGTGCCACGAATTTTTTAATTTATTTTATGAATCTAACAGAAAATGCTTTAATTCGATTCTAAAAGGCGTTGGGCTTGGGATCGGCATTGATTGCGGAGAAGTACATTTAGCCAAGATCAATTCCTACACTGTCATTGGACCTCCTGTCGTTTATGCCTGTCGAATGTCTGCCGCACCCGCCAATACAACATATGCTAATCAACCTGCTTTTGAGATATTTTTCAATAAATACAGAGACTATGTAATATCTACCGAAAAAACAATTAACCTAAAAAATGAAGGGAAAACAGTTGCTTACATTTTGACCCCTTCTGATAAAGAACTAAGAGTAAGTCCTCCAAACTGGAATGAATTGACCATAAAATTCGGTAATGTTAACAATTCTAATAATCAGACTTAATTTACGACAAAGATTTCTCCTGGTTCGGGCAAATAGGCCCGAACTTCACTGTCCTTGACGAGACGCCGGATCTCCCCGGCCTGCTCCCGGCGCAGTTCCCGGCGGACGTGGACCAGGGCGAGGGTCCCGGCTCCGGCCGTCCGGGCCGCTTCCAACGCCTCGGCCACCGAGCCGTGGCCGGCGATCCCGGCCCCCAGCCCATACGCTTCCTGCACCACCAGATCGCAGCCCCGGGCCAACTCCCGGCAGGCCTCGGTCGGTGCGCCGTCGCCGCTGTAATAGAGCGTCCCCGCGCCCGTCTCCAGGCGCAGGGCCAGGCACGGGGCCCCATGCCCGGTCACGGCCGTGCGCGCCGCCAGGCCGGCCAGGGAAAAATCCTCGCCCGGCCGCACGGCCGCGAAGCACAAGGGGAACGTGAGTTTGGCCCGCAGGCTCGGATAGGCCAGATCCACCACGGCCGGGAGCCGCCCTTCCGCCCCGGCCCCGCCCCAGACCGCAAGCGGCGCCGTGCGGCCGGCCTCGTGCCAGCGGGCCAGCAGATACGGCAGGCCGAAATAGTGGTCCCCGTGGAAGTGCGAAATCCAGACCGCCTCCGGCCCGGTCGCCCGGTCCGCCTCGGTCAGCGCCGGACAGGCGAACAGCGCGGCCGCGGCCGTGAAGCCGCAGTCCAGGAGCACCGTCCGGCGCCGCCCCGCATCTGCCGTGCCTGTCGTGCCCGCCGTGGCCGGGGCTTCCACCCACAAACTCGTGTTGGGCAGGGTTTCGTCAAACGCCTCGCCCACGCCGACAAAAACCACCCGCATGGCCGCCGCCTCCCGCCTCTTGCAAAAAGGAAAGAATTTCGCCACGCTCCGCCGAAATCAGCCCGGCCGCCGATGCCCGGCTCCCGGCCTTTGGCCGGCGGGTCCGTCGGCGGCGAGCCCCCATGACCTCGAACAAGGAGCACCCATGCAGCGGCGCGTCACCCAGATCGAAAGCATCCGGGTCCTGGCCATGGCCGGCATCTTCCTCTACCACCTCTGGACCGTGCTGCCGGACGGCGGGGCGGAAAACCCCTTTGGCCCGCTCCTCGGCGATATCCTGAGCCAAGGCTACCTCGGCGTCGTGGTCTTCAACGCCATCACCGGCTTCGTCCTCACCCTGCCCCACGCCGATCCGGGCGGCAAGCCGCCCCTTGGCTACTTCGACTTCTTCCGCCGCCGCTTCGGCCGCATCGTGCCCCAGTACTACCTGTCCCTGGCCCTGTGGAGCCTGGTCGCCCTGGTCGCCGGCGCCATGCCCCTGGCCGCGCTTGGCGCCTGCGTGATCGAGAAGCTTTTTTTCGTGCAGACCTTCGATCCGGCCCGGTTCTTCTGCCTGGAGCCGGCCCTGTGGTGGATGGGCCTGCTCGCCCAGTTCTACCTGACCTTTCCGCTGCTTCTGCGGCTTTTTAAGAAGCTCGGCACCCGACGGGCCACGTGCGCCTGTCTGCTCTTCGGCTGGGGCCTCTGGTTCCTGCTCTCGCTTTTGGCCAAGGTCAGTTCCACCGCCGCCCTCTTCGACTACATGCTCTACTTCAACCTGCCCTACCGGCTGCCGGAATTCGCCCTGGGCATGGCCTTCGCCCTGGCCTGGAAAGCCCGCGCCTCCGCCGCCGACGCCCCGGCCACGGGCGTCCCGACCACCTGGCGGCTCGTCTTCCTGGCCCTTTTCTACTTCGGCCTGCCCCTGTCCATCCTCTTGAAGGCCGCCCTGCCCATGCTCCTGGCCCATATCCTGCTCACCATAACCTGCATCGGCCTCGCCGGCAGCCTCTTCGCCTCGCCCATGATGGCCCGCCTCGGGGCCCTGCCCGCCGTCGCCGCCGCGGCCGCCGCCTCCTACAGCTTCTACCTGCTCCACCAGCCCATTCTCGGCTACGGCGCGGACCTCCTGCGCGGCGCCCTGCACCCGTTCGCCGCCCTGTGTCTGCTCGGCGCGGCCAGCCTGCCGCTCTCGTATGTCCTGGCCCGCTACCAGGACCGGCTCGTGGCGGCCTGGGAAGCGCGCGGCAAGCGTTAAGGGAGGCCTCTCCCTTCCCGCCTCAAGCGCCTTCCAGGGCTTCGTCGATGTACGGCGGGATGGGCATGCCGGCGTGGCGCAGGTTGTCCCGGGCCTGGCGGACCTTGGCCAGGGGGATGTCGCGGTCGCGCCAGTAGCCGGCCGGGTCGTCGAGGAAGCCGGCGATGACGGCGTAGCCTTCCTCGTAGCTTTTGACCTCGTGGCAGAGGTTGACGATCCAGCGCGGCCCGAGCGGCCCGAGGTCGTGGCCGCCGCCGGCCAGATCGCCGGAGAGGGTGCGAAACTGCATGAGCGACTCGTGCCAGAAGGGCGCGCCATCCGGTCCGAGGCCGACCGGATCGACGAAGATGTAGGGCGCCGGCAGACACTGGCCGATCTTCATGAAGGTCAGCGCCATGTTCACCTCGTAGCTCGTGCCGAACCCGCCGAGGTTGAAGACCTTGAAAAGCGACCGCCGGTCCAGGATGTCCTGGCGGGTGTTCATGGCCAGATTGGTGAACTGGGCCACGGCCTCGGGCGCGAAATTGGTGATCTGCCCGATCTCCTCGGCGTTTATGCCGACACCGATCCGGTAGACGCCAAGGGCCGCGGCCGCGTCGTCCACCGTGCGCATGACGCCCGGGCCCGACCCGTGGGCCACGGCGAGTCCGTCGCCAAGGCACGGGTGGTCGCGCAGCCGGCGCAAAAACTCGTGGATCGGGCCTTCGAGCACGGGCCCGAGCACGTCGCAGGCCGAGCCGAACATGGCCATGGTGGTGTGGATGCCGGGCAGGCGCGCCTTGCCCGGACGCGTCACCCAAAGGCCCTTGTAGAACTCCCGCACCTGGGCCTGGCCGCCAAGCTCCAGCAGCAGGTAGAACCGCATGCCCTCGTTTTCCAGGCGCACCAATTCTTCGTAGAGCGTCTGGTCCATGCGGAAATGCGGCACCGGGCAGGCCTGGCCCACGGTGCAGCCCATGCCCCGGGCGGCGACCACGCCGATGCCGTTTCGCTTGAGCACCCGCAGCGTGTCCACCGGCGGCAGGGCGTCGGACACGAAGACCTTGGACAGCTTCTGCTCGCCGCCGACGTACTTGAGGTCGTCGAGGACCGGCCGCAGGCGTTTGGGGATCTCCTCGCCCTCGAGCACCCCTTCCGGGATGTTGCCCCGGGCGTACTCGTAGACCAGCCGCCACTGGAACTCCTGCAGCCAGCTCCCCTCCTCCTGCTCCCAGGGGATGGAGATCATCTTGCCGGGCATGAAGATGCGGCCGTAGATGCCGCCGAGGGCCGGATCGGACGTGATCTCGTCGAAAAAGACCCGGCTGGCCTCGGGTGTGAAGATGTCGATCAGGTCGGCCACGTCGGCCCCGGCCGCCAGGACCTGCCTCGCCCGGCCCGGGGCCAGCACCCGTTCCGCCAGCTTGGCCAGCCTCGCGTCCGGCGGATAGAGCCGCAGCCGCACGGACAGGCCCCGGGTGTCCACGGCCTCCTCGCCACCGTTGTACAGCTCCACCTGGCGCGGCGCGGCCATGCCCGTGGTCCGGATGCCGTCCAACAGGCGCGAGGCCAGGTGGAACACCCCCGGGGCCGAGGTTTCCCGCTCGATGAAGGCCACGAACGGCCCAAGCGAAATGTGGACCGCCCCGACCAGGAATTCCTTGGCCGCAAGGCGGTCCGGGAGCCCCGCCGGGGACAGGCTTTGGAAGATGCCGAGCCCGTGCTTGCCCTTGACCACCATCTCCGCGAAATTGCGTCCCACGCCGAGCAACCGGGCGGACAGCACGTAGCGCAGGTCAAGGAGCGGAAGCTCGACCACCCCGTCCTCGGTGATCCGGTGGCGTTCGGGCAAAAGGAGCCGCCCGCCCTCGCGGGCCTCCTCGATGTCCCGGCGCGGAAACGACGGTCCGCGCGCGATGAAAAGCCGGCCGAAATCCACGCCCCCGTCGTGGCACAGGCTCCGCAGGTCGGCGAGCATCTCGGCCAGGACGGCGTTTAAGGCGGTCACGGCCACCGGGATGTCGACTGTCCGGGCCCCGTCGGACACTTCGGGCGCGTCACCGGTCAGGCGCACGTCAAGGCCGATGCGGGAGTGGCCGCTGCGGCCGCTGATGTCCATGAAGCCGGTCAGGGGCAGGGAATTCCGGGCGGCCCGGTCGCGCACGTCGCGCACGAGCCCCCGCAGGGCGTCGCTGGTGTGGGAAAAGCGCATGACGCCGTAGGCCTGGGGCGCGGCCAGCTCCTCGTTGAAATGGATGTCGCCGATGGAGACGAGCTGGCCGTCGCCGGTGACGAGCGGGGATGCGATCATGGTTCCTCCGGCCGGCCGGCGGGTTCGGTCCCGCCGCAATCCGGACCGTCCTTATAGAACAAGCCGCCGCCCCCGGGAACCCCCCGGACCGCGGCCTCCCTTGCCCCCGGGGCGGGCCGCTGGTAGAGGAAACCGAGGCCTTCGCGCCGGGATGGGCCCGGAAAAACCACGAGCTGCCGGGCACGGCCGGCGAAGTGACGGCATATGCCAAGGATACCCCTTTCCGAATTGCGGCCCGGCATGGTGCTGGCGTCGGACGCCGAAAGTCCGGACCGCAAGTATCGGCTGCCGGCCGGCCAGGAACTGACCGACGTCCACGCCCGCCTGCTTCGCAACTGGAAGACCCGGGAAATCGACGTGGAACCGGACCTGGCCGACGGGCCGGCCTCCCAGGGCGCTTCGCCGGAAGCGGCCCTGGCAGCCACTGACGCCATCCTGGCCCGGTTTTCCCACCTGCCGGCCGACGAACCGGCCGTGGCCGCGCTGCGCGATCTGGCCCTGGCCCGGGCCGCCGCCCTGACCCCGCCCCGGGCCTGCCGCACCTCTTCCCTGGAGCCCAAGACCCTGGCCGGCAAGCCCACGCCGGAACAGATCCTGGCCAGCGACCCGGTCCTGGTCTCCCTGCCCGAAGTGTTCATGCGCATCCGCGAGGTCCTAAGCGACCCCGCCTCCACGGTGGAGGAGGCGGCGGCAGTCATCGGCAAGGACCCGAGCCTGACGGCCAAGCTGTTAAAGCTCGTCAACAGCGCCTTTTACGCCCGCACCCTGCGCGTCTCGGGCGGCCTGCCGCCGGGCCCGGTCGACACCCTGTCCCGGGCGGTCATGCTCCTTGGCCTAAACCAGCTTTCCACCCTGGCCATGGGCGTGTCCGTGCTGCCCCTTTTCAAGGACATTCCGGCCGAATGCATCGACATGCGCCTGTTCTGGCGCCACAGCGTGGGCGTGGGGCTCGTGGCCAAGCTCCTGGCCGTGCGCCTCGGCGATCCGAGCCCGGAGCGGTTTTTCGTGGCCGGGCTCCTGCACGACATCGGCCGGCTGGTCCTTTACAAGCACGCGCCGGCCCTGGCCGGGGAGGCCCTGTCCCGGGCCGCCCGCACGGACCGGTATCTGCTCGACGTGGAACGGGAGATGCTCGGCTTCGACCATGCGGTCCTCGGCGGCATGCTGCTCCACAAGTGGCGATTTCCGGAAAGCCTGGAGCAGGCCGTGTGGCGGCACCACGACCCCCTGTCCGGGGAGGTGCCGCTCGAGCCGGCCATTGTCGGCGTGGCCGACATGGTGGCCGGGGCCGTGCTGCCGGGCACCAGCGGCGAACGCCTGGTGCCCCGCCACCTGCCCGAGGCCTGGCGCATGGCCGGCCTCGACGCCGAGGCCCTGCCGAACCTCCTGGAAACGGCCGAAGCCCACTTCGACGTGGTCTGCGCCATGTTTTCCTGACGCCTCCCCCACGGCCGGCCCGGGACGCTTGCCAGCCGCCCGGGCCGGCGGTACAAGAAGGCCGTCCGCCATCCGGCCGCTTCCCCCTTCCGCAACTTCCCGACCACTCCGGGAGGCCACGCATGGACCCCCACGCCGAGCACCTGATCGTCCACTTCCGACGGGCCGAGGCAATCAAGGCCGACTCCCTGGCCTTCAAATCCCACTCGCTCACCCCCCGCCAGGCCTGCGACCTGGAAATGCTCCTGTCCCGGGCCTTTTACCCGCTGACCGGCTATCTCGGGCACGAGGACTTCGAAAGCGTCCTTGCCTCCATGCGCCTGGCCGACGGCACGCTGTGGCCCATGCCGGTCAGCCTCGACGTGCCGGCGTCCCTGGGGGAAACCCTGACCTGTGGCGAGAAGCTGGCCCTTCGCGACGCCGAAGGGTTCATGCTGGCCGTCTTGACCGTGGCCGAGGTCTGGCGGTCCGACCCCGAACGCGAGGCCCGGGCCCTCTTCGACGTGGCCGACCCGGACCGGCATCCGGGGGCACGCGAGCATGTGCAGGCCACCCGGCCCTACCGGGTGGGCGGCCCGGTCGATGGCCTGGCCCTGCCGCCCCATGTCGATTTCCCGGAATCGCGCCGCACCCCGGCCGCGGTCCAGGCACTTTTCCAGCAGCGGGGCTGGCGGCGGGTGCTTGGCTGCCTGAGCGAGGGGCTTCTCCATTGCCGCCACCGGGCCATGTTCCAGCAGGCGGCCCGGGACATGGCCGGCAGCATCCTGCTTTCGCACGTGGCCGGCGAAGCCATGGCCGGGGGCGCGGCCCATTTCGCGGGCGTGCGCTGCGCCCGGCACTTTGCCGCCGCCTTCCCCAAAAACGCCCTGCTCTTAAACCTCCTGCCGCTGTGCGTCCGCATGGCCGGCCCCCGGCAGGCCCTTTTCGAAGCCCTGGTCCACAAAAACCACGGCTGCACCCACACCCTGGTCGCCCTGGACCACGCCGACCCCCTGGCCGGGGCCACGGACGGGAACGCCGCCCCCTTTTATCCGCCGGGCGCGGCCCAGCGGCTGGTGGCCGCCCACGAGGCCGAAACCGGCATCGTCATGGTGCCGGAAACGCCCATGGCCTATGTGGAGGAAAAGGCCCAGTACGTGCCGGCGGCGTCGGTGGCCCCGGGCATGACCGTGAAAAACATCGACGCGGCGGAATGCACCCGCCGCCTGGAATTCGGCCTGGACCTGCCGGACTGGTTCACCCTGCCGGACGTGGCCGCCGAGCTGCGGCTGGTCTTTCCGCCGCGCTCCAGGCAGGGGTTCACCCTTTTCATGACCGGGCTGTCCGGAGCGGGCAAATCCACCCTGGCCAAGCTTCTTTTCGTCAAGTTCATGGAGATGCGCACCCGGCCGGTGACGCTCCTCGATGGCGACATCGTGCGCCGCCACCTGTCCAGCGAGCTGACTTTTTCCCGGGAGCACCGAAACCTGAACATCGCCCGCATCGGCTTCGTGGCCAGCGAAATCACCAAAAACGGCGGCATCGCCATCTGCGCCCCCATCGCGCCCTACGCCTGCGCCCGGGCCGAGGCCCGGGCCCTGGTCGCCCCCCACGGCGGGTTCGTGGAGATCCACGTGGCCACGCCCCTTGGCGTGTGCGAGCAACGCGACCGCAAGGGACTCTACGCCAAGGCCCGGGCCGGGCTGGTCAAAGGCGTCACCGGCGTGGACGATCCCTACGAGGTCCCACAAGCGCCGGAAATCACCCTCGATACGAGCGCCCTCACCCCGGGCGAGGCCGCCCAGGAAGTGCTCCTCTACCTGGAGCGGCAGGGCTATCTGGCGTAAGCGAAGGGAAACGGAGAAAGGATGCCTCCGGCGGCCGGGAGGGGGTCACCCCCTCCCGGACCCACCCGTCCTCTCAAACGCAACGGGGCGGTCCTTTGGCAGGACCGCCCCGTTGCGTTTTGTCCGTCGAGGGGGTCCGGGGGGAATCATTCCCCCGGCCGCCGGAGGCATCTTCCCTCCCGGCGGGCAGCTCCCCGGTTTTTCACGCTAGAAATTGAAATTCAACTTTTTCCTGAGCGCGTCCATGTTGCGGGCCGCGACTTGGCGGGCCCGGTCGTTGCCGCTGGCCAGCAGGTCGCCCACCAGATTCGGGTCCTTGTCGAAAGCCTGGCGCCGGTCGCGGATCGGCTCCAGGAAGGCGTTCATGGACTCGACCAGGAGCTTCTTGCAGTCCCCGCAGCCCCAGGTGGCCGTGGTGCAGCCCTCGACGATTTCCGGCAGCCGGGCCGGGTCGGTCAGGAGTTCGTGGTAGGGAAAGAGGTTGCACTCCTTGGGATCGCCCGGGTCGGCCAGCCGCGCCCTCTTGGCGCAGGTCAGCATGCCCATGACCTTTTTCTTCATGGTGGCCGGGTCTTCGGACAGGCCGATGGCGTTGCCGTAGCTCTTGCTCATCTTGCGGCCGTCCAGGCCCGCCAGCTTGGCGTCCGGGGTCAGCAGGGCCTGGGGCTCGGGAAAAAAGTTGCCGTAGAGGTGGTTGGCCCGGCGGGCGATCTCCCGGGTCAGCTCCAGGTGCGGCAGCTGGTCCTGGCCCACGGGCACGAATCCGGACTTGTAGAGCAGGATGTCCGAGGCCATGAGCACGGGATAGCCCAGAAAGCCGTAGGTTGTCAGATCCTTGGCCGCCAGCTCCGTCAACTGGTCCTTGTAGGTCGGGCAACGTTCGAGCCACGAAACCGGGGTAAGCATGGACAGGAGCAGGTGGAGCTCCGCATGCTCCTTGACCTGGGACTGCTGGAAGATCACGCACTTTTCCGGATCGAGCCCTCCGGCCACCCAGTCCTTGACCAGCTCCGGCACAAAGCCCTTGATGCGCCTGGGGTCGGCATATTCCGTGGTCAGGGCATGCCAGTCGGCCACGAAGAAATAGCACTGATGGGTTTCCTGGAGATTGATCCAGTTCTTGAGGACGCCGAAGTAGTGGCCCAGGTGCAGGGGGCCGGTCGGGCGCATGCCGGAAACGATCCGCTTGTTTTCCTTGGGAGTGTTCTCAGTCATCACCGATTATCCATTGCGTCGTGAAAGGTCAGGGTAGGGGAAGGGGCCGTACCCGGCCCCGGCCTAGAGCAGCAGGTGGGACAAAAAGGAGACGATCGGCAGGATCAGCCTGCCGAGTACCCCGGCCACGGCCAATAAAATGAGGATCAGAAATCCCCACCGGCCGAAGTCGAGATAACGGGCGGCCAAGTGTGGCGGCAAAAACGCGGCCAGGATGTTGCTGCCGTCCAAGGGCGGCACGGGCAGCAGGTTGAAAACGCCAAGAGCCACGTTGACCGTGACCCCGGCCCCGCACATGTACAAAAGCGGCTCCAGGAGCTGGTAGGCCATGGTTCCCGGCAGGACGCCCGCGCCGAGGGACTCGATGGCCCGGGCGGCCAGGGCGAAGCAGACGGCGAGCAGGAAGTTCATGGCCGGGCCGGCCGCGGCCACCAGCAGCATGCCCCGGACCGGATCGCGGAAATAGCGGGGATTGACCGGCACGGGCTTGGCCCAGCCGATCATGCGCGTCAGCAGAAAGGCGAGCGTGCCGATGATGTCCAGGTGCCGGAAGGGATTGAGGGTCAATCGGCCGGCCAGCCGGGGCGTCGGATCGCCGAGCCAGTTGGCGACAAAGCCGTGGGCCGCCTCGTGGAACGTGACGGCCATGAGCACCGGCACCACGAGCAGGGCGATTTCCTGAATGGTCTGGGAAAGATTCGGCAGCATGGTGATGGCGGCTAGCACGAACGCCAGGCCGGGGCAAGGGCTATCGCCGGCGCGGGGCGGCGGGGAGCGGCCGCCCCGCGCCCCGCCCGGTCGGACCGCCGTCCCCGCCGCGCGCCCCGATCCGCGGACCGGGGCGCGCCGGAGAGGAACGGCGCGCCGGGGAAAAGGCTAACCGGCTTTTTCCATGGCCAGGGCGACCTTGTTTTTCAGTTCGCCGAGATCCACGGATTTGACCACGTAATAGTCCGCGGCAATGGATTTGAGATCGTGCTGAAAGCTGTCGTAGGCCGTGCTCAAAATCACCGGCACGGTCTGGTCCTTGCCCCGGATCTCCTGGAGCAGGTCGAGGCCGGAACGGTTGCCGCCGAGCTTGATGTCGAGGACCACCACGTCGGGAGACACACGGGCCATAAGCGGCAGGATATCCTCTTCCCCATCCGAGGTGACGACCTGATAGCCTTCGCCTTCAAGCTCTTCCTGATAGAGCATCCGGATATGCTTTTCGTCGTCCACAACCAAAATTTTCCCGCTCATACGCACATTCCTCCCCACGCTTCACTCCAACATCCCTGCACGTTTCCAGGCTTCATCCTATGCGGCAAAGGGCTGTCCGGGTCAACTGTTTTCCCGGCCGGACCGCTTGATCCCACGCGACATTCGCGTTACACAGCCAGGCCATGATCACCGTAACACTCGGCTCGCCCAAACAACAGCTTACCTTTCCCAAAATCAAAACCGTCCTGCAATTGCTTAACAAACTGAGCCTGCGCGTCAACGACGCCCTGATCATCCGGGAAGGCGAACTCCTGACCCCGGACCGCCACCTGCGAAGCGGCGACCACGTCACCGTCCGCCCGGTCACCTCGCGGGGGTAGCTCGCCGCCAAGTCGCCGACCGCCGCCGGGCACCGAGGCTTTTGCCAAGAAGGGTCGGCCGGAGGCTTCCTCCCTGTCCATTTTCCCACGCCCTGCTCCTTTTCGCAAAACCTTCCCGGCCCTTTTCGCAAGCCCCTCCTCTTTTTGCGCGGGATGCGGCGCTAGGCCTTGGACCGGCCGCCGGGCGTGGACATCATGTAGATCTCGTGGGGATCGAGGATGAGCACCACCGATCCGTCGCCCATGATGGTCGCGCCGGAAATGCCGCGCATGTCGAATTCGGACAGATAGGCCCCAAGGGGCTTGATCACGATCTCCTGGCGTTCGAGCAGCCGGTCCACGATGAGCCCGAGCCGCCGCTCGTTGTCCTGGAGGATGACGATGGGCACGATCTCCTCGTCGCCCTGGGTCGACGGCAGGTCCAGGACCTCGGCCAGTTCCACGATGCCAAGGACCTCGCCGCGAAGCGTGACGGCCTTTCGCCGGTTGATCTCGGTCATGCGCCGGACCTCGATCTTGGTGGTCTCGGACACGGAATCCAGGGGCAGGGCGTAGGTCTGGCCGGCCACCACCACCATGAGGGCGTCGATGATGGCCAAGGTCAGCGGCAGGGCCAGGGTGAACTTGGTGCCCTTTCCCACTTCGCTGGTCACGCTGACCGTGCCCTTCAGGTTCTTGATGTTGGTGCGCACCACGTCCATGCCGACCCCCCGGCCCGAGATGTCGGTGATCTTCTCGGCCGAGGAAAAGCCGGGCATGAAGATGATGTCGATGGCGTCCCGGTCGTCGAGGCTTTTGGCCTCCTCCGGGGTCATGAGGTTTTTTTTCACCGCCACTTCGCGCATCTTGGCCGGGTCGATGCCCTTGCCGTCGTCCTCGATCTCGATGGCCACGGAATTGCCCCGGTGGTAGGCCCGCAGCCACACCCGGCCCACGGGCGGCTTGCCCACGGCCACGCGTTCGGCCTCGGTTTCGATGCCGTGGTCCACGGAATTCCGGATGAGGTGCACGAGCGGATCGCCGATGACCTCGACCACGGACTTGTCGAGTTCCGTTTCCTCGCCGTCGGTAATAAGGCTGACTTCCTTGCCGGACTTGCGGGACAAGTCGCGCACCAGGCGCGGGAAGCGCGAGAAGACCGTGGACACCGGCACCATGCGGACCTTCATGATGGTGTCCTGCAGATCGTCGGAAATGCGCGCCATGGCGTAGGTGGTCTCGGTCAGCTGCTGGGCGATGTAGCCGACCTCGTTTTTTCCCTCTTCCAGGGACCGGGCCAGCATGGCGAAGCGGTTGCGGTTGATCAAAAGCTCGCCGATCAGGTTCATGAGGTGGTCGAGCTTTTCGTGGTCCACCCGGATGGTGGCCGAAACCTTGGGCTTGCCGGCCACGTCGTTGTTCTGGACGGCCGGGGCCGACGCCGGGGCGGCCTTGGGCTCCGCCTTGGGAGCCGGCCTGGCCTCGGCCCTCGGTTCCGGCTTGGGCGTGGGCTTGGCCTCGGGCTTGGCCGGGGCGGCGGGTTTCGGTTCCGGTTCGGCGGGCGGCGCGGGGGCCGGTTCCGGAGCCGGCGGCGGCGTCGGGGTGGCGGCCGGCGGCAGGGAGGCGGCCGGCGCTGCGGCCGGGGCTTCCTGGCCCGCCCGCAGCTTGTCCAGGGCTGCGGCGATCATGTCGCCGAGGATCGAGCACTCCTGGCGCAGGATGTCGAGAAAGGGCTCGAAGGACATGCCGGACTTCCGGGCCTGGTCGACCAGGCCCGCCGTGCGCTCGGCATGGGTCTTGAGATCGGCAAGGCCCATGTAGCCCGAGGAATTCTGGATGGTGACCAGGGCCCGGAAAAGGCCGTCCACCATGTCCTTGGAGTCGGCGTCTTCCACCAGCCCGGCCAGGGCCTGGGTCATGTAGGTGATCTGCTGGGCAATGGTGGATTCGAAGACCGCCACGTCCTCGGGATCGTAGCCCGACGCGGCCGCCTTGGGCGGCACCTTGCCGGCGGCGGGCCCGGGCGCGGGTTCGGGCTGCGGCTCCGGTTCGGGTTCCAGCTCCGGTTCAGGCCCCGGCTCGGGTTCCGGCTCGGGGGCTCGCTCGGGTTCCGGCTCTTCGCCGGCCCGGGATTCGGCCGCAGGCTCGGCCACTTCGCCGTCCTCGGTCGCCTGCTTGAGGCGGGCGACCAGCGGCCGGATGTCGAGCGGCGTGGCCACGCTCGTGGCCGGCTCGATCTGGCTGACCAGGGCCTCGACCTGATCGACCACGGCCAAAAGCAGGTCCACCATGGCCGGGCTGGTCCGGATCTCGCCCTTTCGCACCCGGTTGAGGAGCGTTTCGGCCTCGTGGGTCAGGCCGTTTAACTCCTTGTGCCCGATGATGCCGCTGTTGCCCTTCAAATTGTGGAAATACCGGAAGATGTCGTTTATGCTCTCGGTGCGTCCGTCCCCGGCCGATTCGAGTTCCAGGAGGGCGGCATTGAGACGCTCGATGATCTCCCGGGCCTCTTCCAGAAAATCGGCCATGTGGCCTTCGCCGATGGAGGTGAGCGGATAGGTGTCGGGCACAAAGGGCGGCAGTTCTTCGAGCAGCCGGGCGATCTTGGCCGCAGCCCCCCGGGCGGTGTCCGAACCGGTGTCCGAACCGGTGTGCGGGCCGGAAGGGGAGACGGCGTCCGAAACGGCCTCGGTCGCGGCCACCGGGGCGGGATCGGGTGCGGCGGGCGCGGCTTCGGCCGGCGGCGGGACGTCCTCGGCCGGAAAATCGCCGGCCCCGGCCATGGCCGGCGCCTGGGGCGCCGGAGCCGGCCCCCCGCCGAGCTGGGCCGCGATGCGGGCGATGACCGCCGAGGTGTCCACGTCGCCCTCGGCCCCGGTCTGCTCCAGATTCTCGATCATCATGCGCAAGAGGTCGGTGGCCGCCAGGATCACGTCCATGATCTCGGCCGAGACCGCGATGTTGCCTTTGCGCAACTCGTCGAGGATATTTTCCGCCTTGTGGGCCAGGAGGTTTATGGCGTTGAGCCCGAGGAAGCCCGACGCGCCCTTGAGGGAGTGCATGGGCCGGAAGATGTCGTTTAAAAGGCTCAGGTTGCCGGGATTGCGCTCCAGCTCCAGAAGGTTGGGTTCGATGGTTTCGAGATGCTCCCGCGCTTCCACGATGAAGTCGGCAAACAGTTCCGGATCCATGAAATCCTGGCTCATCAAAGCACCTCGCGGCTGACGGCAACAGGCATGACGTCGCCTTAACCCAGCAGCATCTTGACGTTTCGAACCATCACTTCGGGCTGGGCGGGCTTGACCATATAAAGGTTCGCCCCGATGGACAGCCCGGCGTGGATGTCGCGTTCCTCGCCTTCGGTGGACAGCACCACGATGGGGATGTCCCGATAGACTTCCTGCTCGCGCACGGTCTTTATGAACGTGATGCCGTCCATGCGCGGCATGTTGATGTCGGTGATGATGAGATCCACCTGCGGATCGGTATAAAGCTTCTCCAGCCCGTCCAGGCCGTCCTCGGCGGCCGTGACCTTGAAGCCCTCCTTGCGCATGATAAACGCCACAAGGTTGCGCACGGTCTTCGAGTCGTCCACGATGAGGATATGCTTGGGCATCTACCTACCTCCTCAACTCTTCAAAACCTTTTGGAAAAGGCTGTCAACGGAGAGGATCGCGACCAGGGCGTCCCCGACCTTGAGCAGCCCCGAGACGAGGTCCGAAGCCACGCCGATGCGGGCCTCCACCCCCCATTCGATGGCCTGCCCGTCGGCCTGGTGCATGGTGGTCAGGGCCTCCACCATGAGCCCCACGAGCATGCCCCGGCAGCGGCACACGATGACGAAGCGCTTCTCGCCCCGCTGGCCCGAAAAGTCCATGATTTCGGCCAGGTCCACCATGGGCACCACCCGGCCGCGCAGGTTTAAAATCCCGACGATGTGGGGCGGCGCGGTGGGAAGCCGGGTCACGGGCACGGCCCGCAGCACTTCCTGGACCTGGGCGATGGGCAGGGCCAGCTCCTGGCCGGCCACCCGGAACCCGACCAGCTTGACCTCCCGGGCCTCGCGCAGGCCGGCCTCCAGGGCCGCGTCCCCGTCCTCGGCCGTGGCCAAGGCCGGCGCCGCGTCTGCGATCCCCGCCTGTCCGGCACCGGCCCGCCGGGCCGGATCTTCGCCGGCGGCCGGGCCTGTGCCGTTGGTTCCGGTCGCCGGGGCCGCCTGGCTCGTCGCGGCGGGCGGCGCGCTTCGACCGGGAGGCGCGGCGGCCGGCCCGGTCGAGAGCGGTCCCGTGACCGACTCCACCGCCGCCGGCCGGGACAGGCCCTGCCGCGTCAGCGCGGTCTCGAAATCCGCGCCCATGTAGCGCGTCAAAAAATCCCGTTCCGCCTCGGTGAACGTCCCCCGGCCCGGCCCGGGTTCGGGCAGGACCACGGTGTCCTTGAAATATTCTTCCAGACTCGGACTCACAGGGCCAAAACCTCCTCGGCCAGGCTCCGGTATTCGCGGGCGCCCCGGCTGTCCGGGGCCACGTCCTGGATGACCCGTCCCAGGGCGCTTGCCTCGCGGAACTTGGTGTCCAGGCCAATGACCGTGCCGAACATCCGGCCCCGGAACTTTTCCCGCAACAGTTCCACTACCCGCAGGCAGGCCTTGGCCCGCCGGTCGAACATGGTGGCCAGGGCCCGGTAGGCGATGGGGCGCGGCAGGACCTGGTTCAGGGCCCGCATGGTTTCAAAAAGGTTGCGCACGCCGTGGAGCGCCAAAAAATCCGTCTGAATGGGGATGAGCAGGAGATCGGCCGCCACCAGCGCGTTGACCAGCACCACCCCGGTGTGGGGCGGACAGTCGAGGATCACGTGGTCGTATGCCGGTCCCCTTGCCAGGGCTTCCTTGAGCAGCACGCCCTTCCCCTTGCGGTCCCTCAGGTCCGTTTCCATGTCCGAAAGCCTGGAATGGCTCGGGGCCAGGTCGAACGCCGCCCGGCCGGCCCGGCTGACGATCCTGTCCCAGGGCACCCGCTCTGGGGCCGTGGCCCAGAACACATCCGCCGACGACGCCGCCACACTCTCGGGGAAAATGCCCATATGCGCCGAGGCGCAGCCATGGGGATCGAGGTCCATGACCAGGACCCGCCGGCCCATCATGCCGAGGGCCCCCGCCAGCGACAAGGCCGTGGTGGTCTTGCCCACCCCGCCCTTCTGGTTGGCTATGGCCAGAATCTGGGCCAAAGGCGCTCCCGCGGCCCGTCGGCCGCCTCCTCCGTCATCCCGGTCATTCCTCTTTGCCGTATATGATGGCCCCGGGATAATGTTTGGGACGAAAGGCCCGGGAAATGTTGTGCAGGGATTCGGAGTGCCCGATCAAAAGCTGGCCGCCGGGGAGCAGGTTGTCATAAAACGCCGTGATCACGTTCTTTTTCATCTCGTCATCGAAATAGATGATGACGTTGCGGCAAAAAACGATGTGGGAACGTTCCACCCGCTTGAGCTGGTTGCGATCGGAGAGGTTGATCTGGCCGAAGGTGACGAGCCGTTTGACCTCGGGCCTGAGCTTGAAGACCTGGCCGTCGGGCGTGAAATAGCGGCTGACGATCTCTTTTGGCGTGGTGCGCAGGCTGTACTCGCTGTAGACCGCGCCCCGGGCCTGGGTCAGCACCGCCTCGGACAGGTCGTTGGCCGTGATCCGGATGTCCCAGGCGCCGATCTCCGTGCGCAGCACCTCGTGGAGGATGATGGCGATGGTGTAGGGCTCCTCGCCCGTGGAGCAGCCGGCCGACCAGATGCGCAGCCGTTTCTGCTTCTGGGCCCGCAGCTTGTCGAGGACGTCTTTGACGACCATGTCCTGGAAGACCTTGAGCTGGGGCGGATTGCGGTAAAAGCTGGTCTCGTTGGTGGTGATGACCTCGAAAAGGCGGTTGAGCTCCTGGCGGCGGCTGGCGTCGTACTGGAGAAAGGCGTGGTATTCGGAAAAACTCTTGAGGTTGAGTTCCTTGAGCCGCGCGGCCAGCCGGTTCTCGACCAGATACTTGCGGTTGTCGGCCACGTAGATGCCGGATTGGGCATAGATGAAATCCCGCAGCTGGGCGAACTCCGGATCCGAGATCTTGAGTTCCTTGCGCAGGGATATCGTCTTGGAAAAAAGCGAGGTCATGGACTAGCGCTCCCCTTGCTCGTCCTGCAGTCGGGCGATAGCCGCCTCGGCCACCCCGGCCAATTCCGGATCGTCGCCCGAAGCGATCCCGAGCAAGGCTTGCGAGGCCTCCGGACCGCCGATGTCGCCGAGCGTTTCCACGGCCTTCAGGGCCACGAGCTTGCCGTCTTCCCCGGCCAGCTCCACCAGCCGTCCGACGGCCTCGCGCTCGCCCCGGAGCCCCAGCGCCTCCATGGCCCGGACGCGCACCCAGTCGTCGGCGTCGAACAGGGCCTGCTCCAGGTACGGATAGATCCGGTCGCTGTCGCAGCCGCCCAGAAGCTCCACCACGGCCAGGCGCACGTCCCGGTTCTCGTCGGAAAGGCCGCTGACGATGAGCGCCAGGCCCTCCTCCTCGTGGCCGCACATCTCGCCCAGGGCCTCGAGCGCGATCTTGCGGATGTCCGGCACCGGATCGTTTAAGGCCGCGCGGATGACGTCCATGTGGTCGCGAAGGCCCATCTTGCCGAGGGCGTAGGCGGCCATGAGCCGGTCCATGGGCTCGTCGCTTTCAAAAAGCTGCCGGAACCGGCCGTCGAGGGTTTCGCCGCCGATGGCCACGCAGGCATCGAGGGCCGCCTCCTTGACCGCGTCCGAGGGATGGGCCAGCAGGTCGAAAAGGGCGTCTCCGGCGGCCGGCAGGCGCATCTTGCCGCCGAGAAAGGCCACGGCCTCGAGGAGCAGGTCTTCATCGTCCCCGTGGAGCATGTCCAGGAAAAAGCCCACGGCCTCCTGGCCGGAGATGGCGGCCAGGGCCCTGGCCGCCACCGGCCGGATGGGCCCGGGCAGGGAGGCGAAGGCATCCATGAGAAGACTCGTGCCTTCCGGACACGGCAGTCCGTGCAGGACGTCCAGGGCCGCCAGGCGCATGGCATCGCTTCCCTGGCGCAGGGCCGCGCCCACGGCCTCGGTCAGGCCCATCTCCCGCAAGGCGGCCACGGCGTGCTCGTAGCGTTCCGGATGCCTGTCGCGGTCGATGCGGGCGGCATGGACCAGGACCGCCCCGGCCGCGGCCTCGCCGCCGACCGAGCCGAGCCCGGACACGGCCGCGTCCTGGACATCCTCCTCGTCGTCGCCCAGGGCGGCCAGAAGGTAGCCGCAAAAACGCTCCCGCTCGTCGGGCGAAAGCAGGGTCAGGGCCTTGCCGCCGAGGATGTGGACCACGGCCTTGACGATCTTGTTGCGCAGGACCTCGGGCGAGGCGTCCATGCGCTTCAGGAGCATGGTCACGGCCTTGATGTTGCCGATTTCGCCAAGCGCGTCCACGATCATGGAGGCGACCAGGTCGGAGCTGTGGTCAAGCGCCTTGACCAGGACCCCGACCGACGAGGCGTCGCGGATCTTGGCCAGGGCCTCGATGACCGCGAACTGCACCCACTCGTCGTCGCCGAGGGCCTTGCCGAGACAGACCGCGGCCTCGCTGAAGGCCAGTTCCCCGAGGCTCACCGCCGCCTGGTAGCGGACGTTGACCTCCGGGTCCTTGAGGAGCGCCTCGCCAAGCGGCGCCACCGCCTGCCGGCTGGCGGTGGAGCCGAGGATATCCGAGGCGAAAATGCGGATGTCCGGGTCGGCGTCGTGAAGGAGTTCGAGCAGCGTGGGAAAATCCTGGCCGCCGACGGCCCGCAGGATGTCCATGGAGGCGTTTCGCGACGGCGCGTCGTCGGAGCGCAGAAGCGGCTTGACGGCTGTCACCACCTCCTTGCCGCCGATCCGGCGCAGGGCCCTGTCCGCCGCCTCCTGCACGCCCAGGTTGTGCGAACACAACAACCTGGCCAGGAAAGGGACAGCCTCCAGACAGCCGATCTCGCCCGCCTCGTAGGCCGCGTCCCGGAGCACGTCCGGGTCGTCGCCGCCCAACCGTTGGCAGAGTTCCTTGCAGTCCACCATGCCGCGTCCTTGCCCGCCCCGACCGGGAACGGTCATTTGTAAAGGTTGTGGAGGATCGTCTCGCCCATATCGTCGATGTCCACGATCTCGTCGGCGAGCCCCGCGTCCACGATGGCTTTGGGCATGCCGTAGACCACGCAGGTGGAGTCGGACTGGGCCAGGGCGCGGCCGCCCTTGGCCTTTAACACCCGCATGCCGTCGAGTCCGTCGCTGCCCATGCCGGTCAGGACCACGCCCAGGCCCCGGCGGCCGACGCCCATGGCCACGGATTCGAAAAGCACCGAGGCCGACGGCTTGTAGAGGGCCTCGCGCGGCTCCTCCACCACCCGGACGTCGATGCGGCTGACCTTCTGGTCGATGCGCAGATGCTTGCCGCCCGGCGCCACGTAGGCCACCCCGTGCTGGAGCCGCTCGCCGTCCTCCGCCTCTTTGACCGCAATGCGGCACACCCCGTCCAGGCGCTTGGCAAAAGGACCCGTGAACGCGGCCGGCATGTGCTGGGCAATGAGAATCCCGGCCGGAAAATCCGCCGGCAGGGCCGAGAGCAGCTTTTGCACGGCCGGCGGCCCGCCCGTGGACACGCCGATGGCCACCAGGTCGCGGCACTGGGCCCCGGATGGCCGCGTGGCCGGACGCGCGGCCCGCTCCCCGGCCGGAGCCGCCGGGGTCGCCGGCCGGGCGCGGGCCGCCAGGGGCGAACGGCCCAGATGGCTCATGCGCCGCCGGGCGATGGTCTTGACCTTGGCCCGCAACTCATCCTCGATCTTGACGATATCGAGCGACACCTTGGAAAGCTGCTTGGGAATGAAATCCACGGCCCCAAGCTCCATGGCCTTGAGCGTCGCCTCCGCGCCCTCGGAGGTGAGCGAACTGACCATGAGCACGGGACGCGGCATTTCCATCATCACGTGCCGCAGGGCGGTCAGCCCGTCCATGCGCGGCATCTCGATGTCCATGGTCACCACGTCCGGCTGGTGGCGCCGGATCATTTCCAGGCCTTCCTCGCCGTCCCGGGCCGTGGCCACGACCTCGATCTCCGGGTCTTTGGCCAACATGGTGCCCAGGGCCTTGCGCATGAAGGCCGAGTCATCGACCACCACTACCTTGATCACGAATATCTCCTGACGGCGTAGCGCCTGACCCCGGTTTTGCCCGCCTGGCGGGGGCGCAACCGGATGGGCCGTGCCGATCGCCATGATTAGATGAGTCTTCGCGTTCTGACAACCGAGATTAGTGCTTGCCAAACCCCGCGGGATACCCTAAAAGCGTTTCTTCCACGTCGGGATGTGGCTCAGCCTGGTAGAGCGCTGCGTTCGGGACGCAGAAGCCGGAGGTTCGAATCCTCTCATCCCGACCAGGTATTTCAAGGGGTTATGCGAAAGCATAGCCCCTTTTTTCGTGTCCGCCCCCCCCGCTGCCGCACTCCCCGCCATGGGCCGGCCCGCTCCGATGCACCGAAATTTCATGCCCACGGCCCGTGGACGGCCCCCCGCCAGGAGCGCTTCCCCCCGCCTCCCCGGCCCGCGTCCGCTTACGACTCGCCCCGGCCCTCGCCGCAACAGGCCCCGCCGGCCATCTCCCTGGCCCGCTTCTCGGCCAAGAGTTCCACCGTGCGCGAAAGGACCTCAAGCAACGCGCCCATATGGTTGGCGCAGTACTGTTCCAGCCCGTCCGGGCTGGCCTGGTCCACGGACAGCCAGTCCGGCTCGGGAAAAAGCACCTCCGCCTCGGCCAGACGCTGTTCGAGCTGTTCGATCAGGTCGTCGGCCCCGCCCAGGCACAGCGACGGCATGTCGAGGACCATGCGCAACTTTTCAAAAACGTCACGAAGCCGTTCCCAACGGTTGGGCTCGCGGTTGTGGACTTCCCAAAAAGTTGCCATGCTGTCGGATCGCATTCCCGGAACTCCTTTGCCGTTTCGCATGGCAATGCATACCCGCATCCTCCCCTGATTGCCAGCCTCCCGCCCCGTCCGCCCGGACGGGACTTGCGCTTTGCCGCCCCGGGATTATGATGGCTGCCATGGATACCAAGACGCAGCAAACCGTCCAGGTCCCGGTGGCGGGCATGCACTGCGCCGCCTGTTCCTCGCGCATCGAACGCGTCCTTGGCGCCATGCCGGGCGTGGCCGAAGCGACCGTCAACCTGGCCGACGCCTCCCTGCGATTGCGCTTCGATCCCAAGGACACTACCCTGGACGCCATCGGCGCCCGCGTGGCCGAACTCGGCTTCACCCTGGGCCCGCCGCCACCAAGCAACGACACGGTGGCGTTGGCCATAACCGGCATGCACTGCGCCGCCTGCTCCTCGCGCATCGAGCGCGTGACCCGCAGGCTTCCGGGCATGGTCGCGGCCGACGTCAACCTGGCCGGCGAGACCGGCACCTTCACCTTCGACCCGGCGCTTCTCTCCAGGCGCGCCCTCAGACAAGCCATCGCGGACCTGGGTTTCGGCAGCCAGACGCTTTCCGCCTCGGGCGACCGCTTCGCCGCCCGCCAAAAAGAGGCCCAGGCGGAACTGGCCTGCATGCGGCGCCAACTCATCCCGGCCCTGGGCTTCGCCGCCCTGCTCCTGGTCCTGTCCATGGGCCACATGCTGGGCCTGCCCCTGCCCCATTTTCTCCATCCCGACATCTCGCCGGCCGCCTTTGCCCTCACCCAGCTGGCCCTGACGCTCCCCATCGTCTGGATCGGCCGGCGGTTTTACCGCGACGGCATTCCGGCGCTCCTTCGCGGCGGCCCGAACATGGATTCGCTCGTCGCGGTCGGCACGGGCGCGGCCCTGGCCTACAGCCTGGCCAACCTGATCCTCCTCCTCATGGGCAACGATCCCGCGGCCCGGGCCATGGACCTGTATTTCGAGTCGGCCGGCGTGCTCCTGGCCATGATCAGCCTCGGCAAATATCTGGAGGCCTCGGCCAAGTTCAAGACGTCCGGGGCCATCGCCGCCCTCATGCGCCTGGCCCCGGACACGGCCACGCTCCTTCGCGACGGCAGGGAGGAGGTCGTGCCCCTGGACGAGGTGGAACCCGGAGATCGGCTTCTCGTGCGGCCGGGCGAACGCCTGCCCGTGGACGGCACCGTGGCCGAGGGGGCGTCCCGGGTGGACGAGTCCATGCTGACGGGCGAGCCCCTGCCCGTGGCCAAGGCGGTCGGCGACGCCGTCACCGGGGGCACCCAAAACACCACCGGGGCCCTGGTCCTCACCGCCACCCGCGTCGGCGAGGACACGACCCTGTCGCGCATCGTGGCCCTGGTGCGCCAGGCCCAAGGGTCCAAAGCCCCCATCGCCAACATGGCCGACACCGTGAGCTTCTATTTCGTGCCCACGGTCATGGCCGTGGCCGTGGTCTCGGGGCTGGCCTGGTATTTCCTCGGCCAGGCCGGATTCCCGTTTTCGCTGCGCATCTTCGTGGCCGTCATGGTCATCGCCTGCCCTTGCGCCATGGGCCTGGCCGTGCCCACCTCCATCATGGTCGGCACCGGCCGGGGGGCGCGCCTCGGCATCCTGGTCAAGTCCGGGGCGGCCCTCCAGGCCGCCGGCGACGTTTCGGCCGTGGTCTTCGACAAGACCGGCACCCTGACCCACGGCAAGCCCGAACTGACCGACACCGCCCCGGCCCCGGGCTTTGACGCCGACACCCTCCTCGCCCTGGCCGCCGCGGCCGAGGCCCGGTCCGAACACCCCTTGGCGGCGGCCATTGTGGCGGCGGCCAAGGCCCAGAACCTCCCTCTGCCCGCACCCGAACACTTCGAGGCCGCGCCCGGCCGGGGGGTCGCCGCCCGCGTGGACGGCCGCGATGTTCTGGTCGGCACGGCCGCCTATCTGCTCGAAAAAAACATTCCGGCCGATGCCGACGCCGACGCCACCGAGGCAACACTTGCCGCCTCGGGCAAGACCGCCATCCGCGTGGCCGTGGACGGCCGGTCCGCCGGCGTCCTGGCCGTGGCCGACACGCCCCGGCCCGAAGCGGCGGCCGTGGTGGCCTCGCTTCTCCGCCAGGGACTCGACGTGGTCATGCTGACCGGCGACGACGAGCGGACCGCCCGGGCCGTGGCCGGCCAGCTGGGCATCACCGAAGTGATCGCCCGGGTGCTGCCCGAGCGCAAGGCCGAGGAAATAAACCGCCTCAAGGCCGCCGGACGCAAGGTGGCCATGGTCGGCGACGGCATCAACGACGCCCCGGCCCTGGCCGCCGCCGACCTCGGCATGGCCATGGGCTCGGGCATCGACGTGGCCGTCGAGTCCTGCGACGTGGTGCTCATGCGAAACGACCTGCGCGGCGTGCCGGCGGCGCTGGCCCTGTCGCGGGCCGTCATCGGCAACATCAAGCAGAACCTCTTCTGGGCCTTTGCCTTCAACACCATTGGCATCCCGGTGGCGGCCGGCGTCCTCCATATCTTCGGCGGCCCGACCTTAAACCCCATGCTGGCCGGCACGGCCATGGCCCTCAGTTCCTTCACCGTGGTCACCAACGCCCTGCGCCTGCGCTTTTTCACCCCCCGGGAGGGATAGACCGGAATGCCGCCGGGGGCCGGGGCTGCCCTCCTCCGGCCCTCCGGCGAAAGCCGGCCCGGGGCCTGCGTTTTCGATGGCAGCCGGCCGATCCCCGTCAGCCGGGGCCGAACATGAACAAACATTTCATCATACTGTAATCTTTCGCATTTGGAAAATCGTTGCCCCCCC
This sequence comes from Solidesulfovibrio carbinoliphilus subsp. oakridgensis, assembly GCF_000177215.2. Classification (NCBI taxonomy): domain Bacteria; kingdom Pseudomonadati; phylum Thermodesulfobacteriota; class Desulfovibrionia; order Desulfovibrionales; family Desulfovibrionaceae; genus Solidesulfovibrio; species Solidesulfovibrio carbinoliphilus. Next base: position 1,471,141 of record NZ_CM001368.1, read on the forward strand.
GGCCGAGGTAGTCTAGACTCGCGCCTTCTGACTTGAGCCCAAGTAACGACTCTGCACATAACCCGACAGAGCTAAGGTGGTGCTATGCCTCGATTGTCTCGCCTCGTAGTTGTATTGACATGCCTCAGCCTGCTGGCAGCCGCCCATACTCCCTCCGCCGAGGCCTATACCGTCCAATCCGGGGATACGCCCCAATCCATCGCCAAAAAGCACAACCTCTCGGTGGAGGAGCTGCTCAAGGCCAACAAGGGCCTCAAGCCCAGCAAGATGCACCCGGGCGACTCGCTGACGATCCCCGGATCGTCTTCCGGCAAGAGCGACAGCAAGCATTCCGACAAAGAGCCTTCCCGCGAAAAGGCGGACAGGAAATCGGACGCTTCTTCGGCCAGGGAACGGGCCGCCGAGGCCCGTGACCGGGAAAAGGAACGCAAGGAATCCGCCAAGTCGTCCGCCAAAAGCGCGGGCACCTACACCGTCAAAAAAGGCGACACCCTTGGCTCCATCGCCGCCAAACATGATCTGAGCGTCAACGACATCGTCAAAGCCAACAAAGGGTTGAGCCTCAGCCGCATGAAGATCGGCCAGGAGCTGGTCCTGCCCGGGAACGCCCCGGCCGCCAAGGCCGAACCGACGGAGAAGCCGTCCCACAAGGCGGAAAAATCCCACGAACCCCAGGAGCAGACCTCCACCTACACCGCCCACCGGCGCGATACCGTGAGCTCCGTGGCCCGCCGCTTCCACACCACGCCCAAGGAACTGGCCCGGCTCAATCCGGATATGGGCAAAAAACTCCATTCCGGCGAAAAACTGATCGTGCCGCTCGGCGCGTCCAAGGCAGCCGAGGAGCCCGAGGAACGGCCCGCGCCCGTGGCCGCACCCGTGGCCGAACCCGAAGCCGCTCCCACCCGTCCGTCCAAGACCGCCCGGGCCAGCGAACCGGAAGCCCCGCCGGCCATGCCCGAAAGCCGCGAAATGGCCGACGCCGAGTCTTCCTTTGAAAAGGGCATCGAGCTCGGCAAGCAGAACAAGTTCCAAAAGGCCGTGGAGAGCTTCGACAAGGCCATCAAGCTCAACCCCAACCGGGCCGACTACTTCGCCAGCCGGGGCCACGCCAACTACTACATGAAGCAGTACCCCAAGGCCATCGACGACTACACCAAGGCCATCGAGAAAAATCCCAACTTCGCCCTGGCCTATTCCATGCGCGGCCTCAGCTACACCCGCTCCGGCCGCTATCCCCAGGCCATCGACGACTTCAACAAGGCCATCAGCTTCGGTCCCGGCGAGGCCGACTACTACAAGGGCCGCGGGTTCACCTACCTGCACCTCAAGCAGTACGGCCCCATGTGCCAGGACTACCAGAAGGCCTGTTCGCTCGGCGACTGCGAACTCATGGAAAGCGCCAAAAAGGAAAAGCTCTGCCAGTAGCCCTGGCGGCACAGGGCCTAAAAAAAGCCCGGCTTCGGCCGGGCTTTTTTCATTGTTCGTCGGGACACCGGTTTCGGCGGCATCCCGGTCGGCGGAGTCCCGTCTTCCGGGAACCCGCGCAAACCGATTTTCCGGGGAACAAGCCATCCGCCGCAGGCCGGCCGTCTTCCCCTGCCGGGTCGATTCCCGGCGGAATCAGCCGTGCCCCGCCTTCCGCCTGGGCCACAGCTGGGAGGCCAGCATGCCGCCAAACATCAGGGCGCAGCCGAAAAGCCCCCTGCTCCCCAGGCTTTCATCCAGCAGCACGGCCCCGCCGATGGCCGCGAAGACCGTCTCGAAGCTCAAGAGGATGGCGGCATGGGTCGGCTTGGCGTCGCGTTGGGCCACCACCTGGAGCGTGTAGGCCAGGCCCACGGACAAAAGGCCTCCGTAGAAGATCGGCCAGGCCGCCCCGCGCACGCCCGTCCAGGTCAGGTCCTCGAAGGCCAGGGCGCAGGCCAGGCTCAGGACCGAACAGACCACATACTGGGCCATGGCCAGGGGCAAGGCCCGGGTGCGCGGCGACAACCAGCCGATGACCAGCACATGGCAGGCCCAGAAGACCGCACCCACCAGTTCCAGCCCGTCGCCCGGGGCCAGGGTGAAGTCCTCGGTCACGGACAGGAAATACAGGCCGATGGCGGCGGCCACGGCCCCGACCACGTCGCCCCGGGCCGGCCGCTGCTTGAAAAAAAGCCCCAGAAGCGGCACCAGCACCACGTACAGGCCCGTAATGAACCCCGCCTTGCCGGCCGTGGTGTACTGGAGCCCCACCTGCTGGAGCGTGGCCCCGGCAAAGAGCACCCCGCCGGCCAGCAGGCCGCCGAGCCACGGGAATCCGTCCCGGCTGCCGGCCAGAAACGGCGCCGGCGGCGGGTATCGCATGGACCGCACCGCCAACGGGGCCAGCACCGCCGCTCCCAGCGCGAACCGGATGCCGTTGAAGGCCATGGGCCCGACATGGTCCATGCCCATCCGCTGGGCCACGAACGCCAGTCCCCAGATAAGGGCCGTCACCAGGCACAGGCCGTCGGCCCGGAGTGATGCGTCGCGCATGTGTGGGTACTCCGTGGAAGGGAGGAGGGAAGAAGCCTCCGGCGGCCGGGGGGATCATCCCCCCCGGACCCCCTGGAAGGGAAAAACGAGGACGGCAGGCCGGCGGAGAGCGGAAAAGCCCCTTTCGGGTGGGTCCGGGAGGGGATGCCCCCTCCCGGCCGCCGGAGGCTCTTCACGTTTTCCTGTCCGCTACTGCGAACGCTGGTTGTTACTTTGCTGCGTTTCGCCGCCGCGTCCGCCGCGCGGGACGATGAGCACGCGCTTGAGCGGCCCTTCGCCCTTGGATCGGGTGGAGATGGATTCGTCCTCCTGCAGGGCCAGGTGCACGACCCGGCGGTGGTAGGAGGACAGGGGCTTGGTGGACTGGGGCCGGCCGAGGGTCTTGGCCTTGTCGGCCAGGAAAATGGCCATCTTGCGCAGGTTGTCGTCCTGCCGCTCGCGGTATTCGCCGGTGTTGATCTGGACTTTGACCGGGCTGCCGTGGCGGCGGATGACGATGCGGTTGACGAGATACTGGATGGAGGAAAGGGTCTGGCCCTCGCGGCCGATGAGAAGGCCCGAGTTTTCCTCGTCGAATATGAGGACAGACACCCGTTCGCTGTGGCCCGTGATTTCGAATTCCGGGGACTGGCCGAGGATGCCGTCGAGCATCTGCACCATGACTTCGCGCACCAGGGCTTCGAGTTCCGGCGTCATGGGCTGGGGCGGCGTTTCCGGGGCGGCCGGGCGACGCTCCTCGCGAGGGGCCCGGGGCTCGCGGCGGGAGCCCCGCCGCCCGGCAGCGGACGTTTCGGCCTGGTCCTCGTCGAAGTCCTCGTCGAAGTCGTCTTCCTCGGCCAGGGATTCGTCCTTGGCGACCGGGGCGACCGGGGCCGGCCTGGGCCGGGCGGCCGGTTCCGGGCGCGACGGGGGCGGCGTCTCGACCGTGTCGGCCGCAGCAGCCTCGATGCCGGCAGGCTCCGCAGGCGCGGCCTGGGCTTCGGATACGGCGGCCGGAGCCGGGGCCTCGGCCGCCGGAGCCTCCGTCGGCGCTTCCGCCGGAGCGGACTGCCGAGGCGGCCTGGGGGCGCGCGGCTTGTCGTTGCGGGAGCCGTTTTCACGCCTTCCCTGGCCGTTCCTGTCCTGCTGGAGAAGGTTTATTTCCTCGCGTATCCGGGCCCGCACTTCGGCCTTTTTCTTGCCGACCAGTCCGAAGATGCCGGACGAGCCGCCCGAAAGGATTTCGACTTCCAGTTTTTCGCGTGGCGCGCCGAAATACCGGCAGGCCTCCTCCATGGCTTCGTCGACGGTCTTGCCGCTAAAGGTCCTAAATTCGCTCATACTCGCTCCTTGATTGCACTTCCTTCGCAGGCCCGGGGCAAGGGATGCTCTCTGACGATGGGCGTCAGGACTTCTTGTTGAGCATCCAGTATTGCTGGGCAATGGAAATGACGTTGTTGACCAGCCAGTAGACGACCAGTCCCGAGGGGAAATTCAGGAACATGAAGGTGAAGATGACAGGCATCAGCAGCATGACCTTGGCCTGGGTCGGATCGCCCGGGGCCGGCGTCATTTTTTGCTGCAGAAACATGGTCGCCCCCATGACCAGGGGGGTGATATAGTACGGGTCCTTGGCCGACAGGTCGGCCAGCCAGATCATGTTGGTGAACGGCAGATGCGCGATAAAGGGGGCGTGACGCAATTCGATGGAATGGAGCAATGCCTGGTAGAGCCCGAAAAAGACCGGGATCTGCACGATCATGGGCAGACACCCGCCGGCCGGGTTGACCTTGTAGGTCTTATAGAGCTGCATCATTTCTTCGTTCATCTTCTGGCGATCGTCCTTGTGCTTCTCCCGCAGCTGGGTGAGCAGCGGCTGGAGCCGCTTCATCTGCTCCATGGACTTGTAGCTTTTGTGGGACAGGGGCCAGAACAGGCCCTTGATGAGGACGGTCAGGAGAATGATGGCCACGCCGTAGTTGCCGACATAGTCATAGAAGAAATGCAGGAGCTTGAGCAGCGGCTTGGCGATGAAATCGAACCAGCCGTAGTCGATGGCCGCGGCCAGGTTGTGCGGGGCCTGGGCCAGAAATTTGGGGTCCTTGGGTCCGAGGTAGTAGCGCACGTCCAGGTCGGTGCGGCCGCCGGCCGGGATCTCGATGCCGTCCTTGTCCAGGGCCACACGGAAGATCTCGTCCTCGAACTTGGCCTTGCCGCGCAGGCCCTCGGCCTCGGGGATGATGCCGACCAGGAAGTAGTTGCTCATGACCGCGCCCCACTGCACGGGCTTTTCGTCGGTCATGCCCTCGGCGAGCTTTTTTTCGTTGGAGAACAGTTCCAGGCCGGTGTCGTAAAAGGCGGCCTGGGTGGGATTGTAGCTGTCGTCGGCGGCCGAGAGGCGGTCCACGGCCACGGTCAGGGACAGGCGGTCCTTGACCGGGGCGGCGCCGGTGTTGGACAGGGAAAGCTTTTCGTCGATCAGATAGCTTGCGCCGGAAAAGGTCAGGGTGCGGCGGATCAGGGTGTCGCCCAGGCGGCCGGTGAAGGACAGGCTGCCCGCGCCGGCGGCATCGAGCTTGAGATCACCGCCCTCGACGGACCACTCGACGTTCTGCCAGGTGGGGGTGCCGTTGACGATCAGCCCGAGGGGAGCCTTGAGCTGGGCCTTGGCGTTGACGAGATCGACCAGGGGGGAATCGGGGGCAATGGTCTGGCGGTACCCTTTGAGGGAAAACTGTTCCAGCACGCCGCCGGCGGAATTGAAAACCGCGGTGTAAAGCGGTGTGTTCACCGTCACCTTGCGGCCGGGCGTCGGGGCGAAGGCCGGGAGGGTCTCGGCTCTTTGGGCTGCCGGAGCCGGTGCCTGGGCGGTGGGAGCCTCTGTCTGCGTTGGGGTGTCGGTCTTAGGGGCCTGGGGTTTGGCCGGAAACAGGAAATTCCAGCCGACCAGAACGGCAAGCGAGAGTACCACGGCCAGGATTACGCGTTTGTTTTCCATTGTCCTTCAAATCCCATCGATAGGTGTGGGTGCGTCGGCAAGAGGACGCGTTGCGAGGCGCCCTGAGGCGCGGCCAGAATGCGAGTGGAACGGGGTCGAAACCGCCCCGGGCGAAAGGATGGCAGCGCACAAGCCGCCACAACGCCAAAAGACCGCCCCGAAGAACGCCGAAACGGGCCACCGCCTCCAGAGCGTACTCGGAGCAGGTGGGCAGGAAGCGGCAACAGGGCGGCTTCAAAGGCGAAAGGGCAAGCCGATAGAACGTTATGGCCCAGATGACGGCGCTTCGCATGGAGTCACGCTTCCCGGCAGGACCGGGCGTTCGAAGTCCTTGGCCATGCGCCCAAAAAGCGGCAGCAAGTCACGACAGGCCTGGTCGAACGTCAAAAGACCCGGGTCCAGGCTTTTCTTGGCAACGACCACGATGTCGAGCGCACCGACAGCTCCGGGGGCGGCAAGTCGGAAGCACTCCCGCAACACGCGCTTGACGCGATTGCGGGCCACGGCGTTGCCGACTTTTTTGCTGATGGCCATGCCGAGCCGCCAGGGGGCGTCCCGGTCCCGGCGCGGCAGGACGAAGACGAGGAAGATCTTGCCGTGATAGCGGCGGCCCGCCTCGAAGCAGGCCGCGAATTCCCGTTGCGTCAGGATCCTGTGCGCCGGCTGAAAGCCTAGACGGCCAGACGTTTGCGTCCCTTGGCGCGCCGACGGCGCAGGATGGCCTGTCCGTTCTTGGTCCTGGAGCGGACCAGGAAGCCGTGGGTGCGTTTTCTGCGAATTTTGCTGGGCTGGTATGTCTTCTTGCTCATGCATGATCTCCAAAATTGTGATGAATTTCCTTCAATACCCACGAAACGCGGTCACGTCAAGGCCGTTTTCCCGAGGATGCCGCGGGCGCCGCGAGGCGCTCCATCCCCGGCGTCGATTGCCCGGGAGAGTCCTTTTGCGGCGGCCGGACGAACCGGACCGCCACCAAGGCGAACGCGCCCAGAACCAGAAGAGGGTCGGACTCCCAGGCCGCCAGGCCCACCAACGCGGCCCCGCCGGCCACAGCGGCCCACCCTGCCCTTTTTCCGGCCACCAGGGAAGCGGCCAACAGCAGGAAACCCGCGCCCGCCAGAAATATTCGCGCATCCAATTGGACAACCTACTAATATTATTTTGTTTTTAAAAAACCGCAGGAACAAATCCGATATTTTCATATTTTTCGCTTGACGGGAAGGGGGCATGCGCCTAGAACCGTTTCTCCAGTGACGCGGGGTGGAGCAGACCGGTAGCTCATCGGGCTCATAACCCGAAGATCGTGGGTTCAAATCCCACCCCCGCAACCAAGGAAGTCCAAGGGCTTACGGTAGAAACACCGTAGGCCCTTTTTCTTTTTGATACCCCATTCCTCACCGACAGCGAGAATACCTCCGGACCGCCTTGGCGATTTTCAACGCCGAGTCCCGCGCCCTTTCAGGCCAATCTGTCTTATGATATAGGGAAAGGGCATCGCTCCAGGGGACAGGGCCAATGTCCACTCAAAAACCGCAACACGGTCGACGGGAAAGCCTGAGCCGCAGGCTGCGCCGCGCTGGCATGAACGGGAGTTGCCGCCGCTCAACCGCCCCCCGGGAGGTGCCATGTACCATTATTGGGGCAAAGCCGCCAAAGGCAGTACGGCCCATCACCTGCTCGTCTACCACTGTCTTGACGTCGCCGCGACGTTGCGCGCCCTTCTCGACGCCGACAAGCGCCTGCACCAGCGTCTGCATGCCCTGGCCCCGGCCGTGGCCCCGGCGGACCTCGACGCCCTGCTCCTGTATTTCGCCGTGCTCCACGATCTCGGCAAATTCGCCCCAGCCTTCCAGCAACAACGGCAAGACATCGTGGACAAGCTCGACGGGCCGCCCGCAAAGCGCATCTGCAACGCCCATCACAGCCATCTGGGCAAAGCCATCTTTTTCGACGAGGATATTGTGGTGGCTTGGCAGCCCTCCTTGCTCTGCCGCGACGGGTGGCCGCATAAGGACATCCTTGCGCCGCTCACCGACGCCGCTTTTGGGCATCATGGCAAGCCGCCGCAAGACCTCTCGGACAGCAACCTCCGTCTCCCTCCCTCCACTGCGGCGGCCATCCGACAGTTCATGGGCGAGGTCTGCAGCCGGTTTCTGCCCGGCCCACTGACGCTGCCGGGCGGCGATGCTGCGAACCAGGCGTTTCGGCCGGTGTCCTGGTTCTTTGCCGGGCTGCTCGTGGTGGCTGACTGGCTCGCCTCGGGCCAAGGCTTTGCCTACTGCGAAACGCCTATGGATCTGGCCGTCTACTGGAACGAGCGCGCCCTGCCCCAGGCCCGGGCCACTGTGGCCGATTGCGGCATGGTGTCTCCGCTGCCGCGCCAGGGCGGCGGGTTTCACGAGTTGCTGCCGCATATCGAGCAAAAATATGGCCCCACGCCCTTGCAGGCGTATGCCTTGGAGGTCGCCGGGCGGGACAGCGGGCCGCGTCTTTTCATTTTCGAGGACGTGACCGGGGCCGGCAAGACCGAAGCGGCCTTGCTCGCCGCCCATGCCGTCATGGCCGGCGGCGAGGCCCACGGTTTTTATATCGGTCTGCCCACCATGGCCACGGCCAACGGCATGTATGCCAGAATGGCCGCATCGTACCGGGCGCTTTTCATGGACGCCGACACGGTGGTACCGTCGCTCATGCTGGCCCATGGGGCGCGTGGCATTCAGGACGCGTTCTTGCACAGTATCGGTCTGGAGCGCGGCCGGGACGGCGAAAGTGATGCGGCGGACGGGGAGCAGCCGGATAGCGGTGCCTTTTGCGCCGCCTGGCTGGCGGATAACCGCAAAAAATCCCTGCTTGCCCCGTGCGGCGTAGGGACGTTGGATCAGGCCCTGCTGGCCGTTTTGCCGGCCAAGCACCAATGTCTGCGCCTGCTCGGCCTTGGCCGCAACGTCCTTATTGCCGACGAGGTGCACGCCTACGATCCCTATACCACGCGCCTGCTGGAAACGTTGCTCACCTTTCAGGCCGGCCTTGGCGGCTGCGCCATCCTCCTTTCGGCCACCCTGCCCCGGCGCATCAAGCAAGGACTGGCCGCAGCCTTTTGCCGGGGGGCCGGCTATCCGGTGCCCGCGGTTTCGGCCGATCCGCTGCCCCTGGCCACGCGGCTGGCCAACGGCGTTTTTACGGAAACGCCGCTTGCCCAAACGCGCACCCTGTCCGTGGCCGTGACCTTGTGCCACGATCCGGCCGAGGCGTTGGACCGGCTGGTCGCCGTCCATACTGCCGGTGGCTGCGCCATCCTGCTGTGCAACACCGTGGACCGGGCGATGGCAGCGCGAAACCTGCTGGCCGAGCGCCTGCCCCCGGCCGATGTGCTGCTCTTTCACGCCCGCTTTGCCTTGTGCGATCGTCTGGCCATTGAGGAGCGCGTGCTGGCCATCTTCGGCAAGGGCTCCACGACAGAAATACGGCGCGGGAAAATTCTGGTTGCCACACAAGTTATTGAACAATCACTTGATGTTGACGCAGATTTTCTGGTCACTGAACTGGCCCCCATGGAGCTTGTCCTCCAGCGGGCCGGCCGGTGCCAGCGCCATAACCGCAAATGGCGGCCGGCGGGATTTGTCGGGCCGGCCGTGCTGGTTCTTTCCCCGCCGGCCGTGGACGAGCCGGGGCCGGGCTGGGGCGAGGCCGAGCTTGGCAAGGGATTGTTCGTCTATCCCGGCCATGACGTGCTCTGGCGCACGGCGCAGCTTTTGGCGCGGTGGGAGCGTGTCGAGCTGCCCCGGGACGCCCGGGAGTTGGTGGAGGGCGCGTACGATGCCGACGCTTTACCCACGCCGGCAGCCCTTCAGTCGGCCGAGGACAAGCAGACGGGCAAGGCCAGCGCCGAAAAAAGTTTAGCCCTGTTTAATGGTCTGGAATTTTCCCAAGGCTATGGGACCGACGCGGCGGCCGGGCATTGGCACGACGACCGCGAGACGCCGACGCGCCTTGGCGAGGAGCGGGTGACGCTGCGGCTGGTGCGGGTGGTGGACGACGGCTTGGCCTTGTGGGCCGGGGAAGGGCTCGACGCAGCGACCTGCGCCCGCTCGGAAGTGTCGGTGCCCAAGCACCGGGGTGATGCCCTGGCGGCCACGGACGCGTGGCAGGAGCGGCTGGACGCCTTTGCCGCGACCCTGCCGGACAAGGGGCGTTGGGTGCGGTTGGTGCCCTTTGTGGAAACGGAGACGGCCGGCGTCTGGCACTGCGCGCTGCCGGGGACGACGGCGGTGTATAGTCGGGAGGGAGGGTTAAACTATGGCTAATACAAATGAATACAAATAGTTGACAACTACCCCCTATATGACTAAATTATTATAGATCAACAGGAACAAGGTGAACTCTCACCGCCGATCTCGGGAAATGCGTTCCCCACAAGCGTGGGGATGGCCCGGTAGCAAGGGCGTCGAAGACAAAGGATTATTTTAAGTTCCCCAAGAAATTGGGGATTAGAGATTCAAAGGTAGCTAGGGTTACTTAAACAATAAAAATATCTTGCGTGTTCCCAGAAAATAGCCTTATACGAAAAACGCCTTCCACCAAAAAGCGCTCGGTGGAAGGCGTCTCCGCTCGGAGCTAATCCGAGGATAGTGTGGTAACTTCCTCATATTGCCATCTCCGGGCGAAGTCAATTTGGCTGCGCTAAACGTCATGGGAGAAAAACATGACCGCATACCGGAGAGCACGAGATCTTTTCATTGTGATTCTCATTTCTGACGACTTCAGTCTGATCCTGATCCTCATTTCATAAGCGCTCTAACCGCCGCCAGCCCGGACGGGCACGCTCGTTTTGCCGTTCGGGCTGGCATCCGTCTTGATTCTCATGTACTCTTATAGAAAAACAAAACTCATGGAGCGAAACACCCATGCCATCGTTCAATCTTCTGACGCAAGACTGGATTCCGGTTCGCCGGGTCGATGGGACGCGCCTGCGCATTCCGCCCTGGCGCATCACCGATCCCGGGGACGGGTCGCCCGGGCAGGCCATCGCCGACATCGACACGCCGCGCCCCGACTTCAAAGGGGCGTTGCTCGAACTGCTCATCGGCTTCGTCCAGACCGCCCTGCCGCCCACGGATAACCGAAAATGGCGACTCGGCTTGAGCGCCAACACGACCAACGAACCACATCTCGCCCCACCGGACTACGCACCCGCCGCCCTCAAGACCGCATTTGCGCCGCTCACCCCCTTCTTCAACCTCTTCGGCGACCGGCCGCGCTTCCTGCAAGACCTGACGCTGACCGAAGCCGAGGCCAAGGAGCCCTCTCCCATCGCGGCGCTGCTCATGGATTCGCCCGGGGAAAACGCCACCAAGTTCAACAGCGATTTCTTCATCAAACGCGACCAGCCGCCCGACCGCCTGTGCCCGGCCTGCGCCGCAGCCGCACTCCATGCCCTGCAAACCTATGCGCCAAGCGGCGGAGCCGGCCACCGCGTCTCCCTGCGCGGCGGGGGACCGCTCACGACCCTCGTCATGCTTGACGACTCGCTCTGGAAAACTGTCTGGGCCAATGTGCTGCCACTCGATGCGGCCAATGTCGAAGCCCTGCCGGCCAATCCCGCCGCCCTCCCGGGTGCGGTCTTCCCCTGGCTGGCCGTCACCCGCGACAGCACAGCCAAGGGCAGCGAGGTCCACCGCGAAGGGATGCACTTCCTGCACCACTACTGGGCCATGCCCCGACGCATCGTGCTCGATGCCGAAACCGACGAAACACCGTCGGCCTGCCCGGTGTGCGGCCAGCCAGGCAATGTCTTCGTGCGCCAATACCGGACCAAAAACTACGGGAACAACTACGGCAAAGGCTGGCAGCATCCTCTCACCCCCTACCGCGACCAGGGGCCGGGCAAGGAAGCGCTTACCATCAAAGGCGAAAGCGAGGGGCGGGCCTACAACCAATGGCTCGGCTTCGTCTACGGAGCCACGGACGACAAGAAGCCCGTCATCCCGGCCCGGGTCGTGACCCACTACCGGACAGGTTCGCCGCCCGGGCAGGAAACACCCGCCCGGCTGCGCACGTTCGGCTGGGACATGGACAACATGAAGGCCCGCAATTGGTGTGAAGGCGAGTATCCCATCCTCGACCTCAAGGGACGCGAGGCCAAGCGTTTCATTGGCGAGGTCGCGCCGCTGGTCAAGGCGGCGGAAGAAGCATGCAACAATCTGCGCAAAGCCGTCCATGAGGCGCTCTTTTCGGAAAAAGGCCCAAAGCCCAAACCCGATGCAACCTTGCTGGCCCTGGTCGAAACCCGGTTCTGGGCCGAGACGGAGACTGCGTTTTACACCTCTGTGCGCTCGATTCTGGAGGCATCCGACGACGACGAGGAGGCGCGCTTGGGAATCGCGCTCGGCTGGCGCCGCACGCTCCTTGACGCCGTGGGGGCCATCTTCGCCGCCGTGGCCGAGGACGGTGGCACGACGCCGCGAAAGACCCGGCAAATCTATGCGGCGCTCAACCGGATGCGGGGCTACACCTTTGGCAGTTGCTCGAAGATCCTTGGCATCGCAACCCAAAAGGAGGCGAAATCGTGATGACGCTCAAATCCCTGCTCTACGGCACCGAGCCGCCAAGCGCCGCCTTTTGGGCCGTGCTGCGTAAATGGTGGGAGAGCCTCGACGCCAACCGGGGAGCCAGGGCCAGACTGCGCCGGGCCAAGACCCCGGACGAGGTGTTTGTCTCGCCGGATTACCAGCGCAGCCTGCTGCCGCTCCTTAAAACTGCCGGCATCGAGCTGACGCCGCAAGACGCCGCCAAATTTGCCCGGGCCGTGGGCGTGCTCGCCCATGTACGCACGCTGCTGCCCGAAGGGCACTTCGCCCGCCAGCTTGCCCCGGCCGACCCGGGCCAGGAATCCGTGCGCGACCCGCGCTTTAAAAAGCTCCTTGCCACCACCGACCCGGACGACCTGTTCCTCATGCTGCGCCGACTGGTCGCCTATCTCGGCGGCACGGCCGAGTTGCGCAGTCTCGTGACCGGAGCGTCCGACTGGACCGACAAGACCCGCCGCGCCTGGGCCATCCAATACTACGTCAACCGCTCTGCCAAAAAATAAGGGAGAAATCGCCATGTCCCGATTCATCCAGCTCCATATCCTGACCAGCTACCCGGCCGCCAATCTCAACCGCGACGACCTGGGCGCGCCCAAATCCATGCGCTTTGGCGAGGCCAATCGCCTGCGCGTTTCCTCCCAGAGCCTCAAACGCGCCTGGCGCACCTCGGATGTCTTCAAGGCGACGCTTGGCGCGGACCACCTCGGGGTGCGCACCAAGGAACTCGGCCGCAAGGTCTTTTGCGCCCTGACCCAGGGGGCCAGCCTCGACGCCGTGTGGGATGCTCCCGACGCCACCGGCACCCTGGCCGCGCTCAAAGAAAAGACAGCGGCGGAAATCGCCCGGACCATTGCCGGGGTTTTCGGCAAAATCAAAAAGGAAGCCGACGCCAAAGCTGAAAAGGACGCTGACCCGGTCAAAAAACGCAAGGAGCTGCTCGACTCCCTGGAGATCGAACAGCTGGCCCATGTCAGCCAGGAAGAACGCCGCGCCGTGGCCGCACTGACCGAGGCCTGCCGCGATGCGGGCAAAGCCCCGGACGCCAACGCGCTGAATCTGCTTCGCAGCGACGCCAAGGCCGCCGACATCGCCATGTTCGGCCGCATGCTGGCCGCCAGCGCACGCTTTAACGTCGAGGCCGCCGTCCAGGTGGCCCACGCCGTCACCGTGCACCGGGCCGTGGCCGAGGACGACTTTTTTACCGCCGTCGACGACCTCAACCGCGACGACGCCGGAGCCGGCCATATGGGCGTCTCGGAATTCGGGGCCGGCGTTTATTACCTCTATCTGTGCATCGACCGGGCGCTGTTGGCCGAAAATCTCGGGGGCGACGAGGCGCTGGTCCAAAAGGCCCTGACGGCGCTCACCACCGCCGCCTGCACCGTCGCCCCCACCGGCAAACAGGCCAGCTACGCTTCTCGGGCCTATGCCTGCTTCGCCCTGGCCGAAAAAGGCGACGACACGCCGCGAAACCTCTCCCTGGCCTTCCTCAAGCCCGTGGGCGAGAGAGAAGAAGAACGCGACGGCCATCTCGGCAAAACAGCCATCGCCGAATTACTCAAAACCAAAGCTAAAATGGACAAGGTCTACGGCCAGACCCTTGCGGATACCTCCTTCAACGTCTTCGACGGAAAAGGCACCTTGGCCGAACTGGCTGCCTTCGTGGCGGAGTAGCCCATGGCCCGATACCTCATCTTCCAACTCTACGGGATGCTGGCGGCCTACGGACTCGTGGCCGTGGGTGAAGTGCGTTTAAGCGCCGGCCACCCCACGCGTTCGGCTGTCTTCGGGTTGCTGGCCGCCTGCCTGGGCATTCGCCGCCACGAGGAGGCGCGGCTGGCCGCCCTGTCCGGCGGTTATGCCCTGGCCGTGCGGGTGGACGCGCCCGGCACGTCGCTGCTCGATTACCACACCATCCAGACGCCGCCGGAGAAAAGCAAACGCATCTACCGCACCCGCGCCGACGAACTGGGCGGGCTGCTCGGCATCGACGAACCGCCCTATACCGTCCTGTCCCGGCGGGGCTATCTCTGCGACGCCCACTTCACGGCCTGTCTGACCCCGGCCGCCGCGCCCCCGACCGACGCGACCCCGCCGCATACGCTGGAAGCACTGGCCGAGGCGCTGCGCCGGCCGGTCTTGACCCCCTACCTCGGCCGCAAAAGCTGTCCGCCGTCCCTCCCCTTCCATCCGCGCCTCGGGGAATACGACAGCCTGGAAGCGGCGCTGGCCGATTATCCGCTGGAGAAACTGGCTTTCCCGGCCGGGCTCAAACCCCACGATCCGGCCGTCGTCTTTGCTGACGAGGACGAAGCAATCACCCCCGCCACGGTGACCAGCCGGCCTCTTGTGCGGGACCGCACCGTGCAGCACGGCCGCCGGCTCTTTGAAGAACGCCGGGGCGTTTGCGGCGTGACCGCGCCCGGCGTTGTCGCGCCCCGGGGCAGGGACAAGGAGGCCGGCCATGTTCCTCACTAAGCTCAAACTGCGTTCCAAAGAGGCCATTTTCAAAAACGTCTACGACGCGCATCAGGCCCTGTGGGAGCTTTTCGCCGACAGGCCGGATCGCAAGCGCGATTTCCTGTTCCGGGAAATCGACGCCGAGAACTATCTGGCCCTCTCGGCCCGGGAACCTGTTGACCACAAGGGCGTGTGGCGCATGGCCGTCAAACCGTATGCACCAAAACTGGCCGCAGGCGACAGGCTCTATGTCTCGCTGCGGGCCAATGCCGTGGTCAAGCGCAAGGGGGCCGACGGCAAGCAAGACCGTTTCGACGTGGTCCAGGACGCACGCAAACCCTATAAGGAACGCGGCGAGGAGCCGCCGCCGCGTGCCTGGCTCGCTCAGGAATACGGGACGCGTTGGCTGCTCAAGCGCCAGGATGACCTGGGACTTTGTTTCGAGGATTCGAGTCTTGTGGTCGAAAGCTATGCGCTGCGCCGGTATTGGCGCGACGGCCACGAAGTCAAATTCGGCACCCTGGATTTCGCCGGGTTCGCCGAGGTTTGTGATGCGGACAAGGCGCTCGATGCCCTGCGAAACGGCATCGGTCCTGCCAAGGGATTCGGCTGCGGGCTTGTGCTCGCCCGGAGGGCGTAGGCGTGCTGCCCCGTCTGACGCCTTTGGCGCTCAAGGAACGGGCGTCCATGGTCTTTTTGGAAAAAGGCAATCTGGACGTGCTCGACGGTTCCTTCGTGCTGGTGGACGCAACCGGCGTGCGCACGCACATCCCCGTTGGCGGGGTGGCCTGCATCATGCTGGAACCGGGCATACGGGTGACGCACGCGGCGGTGACACTGGCGTCGCGGGCGGGCACGCTTTTGACCTGGGTCGGGGAGGCCGGGGTGCGTCTGTACGCCTCCGGCCAACCCGGCGGGGCGCGAAGCGACAAGCTGCTGTACCAAGCGGCCCTGGCCCTTGACGAGGAGGCCAGGGCCAGGGTGGTGCGCAAGATGTTTGCCGTCCGCTTTGGCGAGGAGCCGCCGTCGCGGCGCAGTGTGGACCAACTCCGTGGCATCGAGGGGACGCGGGTGCGCGAGATGTACAAGCTTCTCGCCAAGCAATACCGCGTCCCCTGGTCGGGCCGGAAATACGATCACCGGGAATGGGGCAGCGGCGATTTGCCCAACCGTTGCCTGAGCGCGGCCACAGCCTGTCTGCACGGATTGTGCGAGGCGGCGATCCTGGCGGCCGGGTACGCGCCGGCCATTGGCTTCTTGCATACGGGCAAGCCGCGCAGTTTCGTGTACGACATTGCCGATCTGTACAAATTTGACATGGTCGTACCGGAAGCTTTTCGTGTAGCGGGACAGAATGCTGCCGAACCGGAACGTGCCGTGCGTCTGGCCTGCCGGGATCGGTTTCGTGAATCGAAGCTTTTAAAGCGCATCATCCCGGACATTGAGGAAGTCTTGTCCGCTGGCGGCATTCCCATGCCGCAGGCCCCGGCGGATGCGATTGGTCCGGCCTTTGCCGACGAGGAGGGACTTGGCGATGATGGTCATCGTTCTTGAGAATGCGCCGCCCCGTCTACGTGGCCGTCTGGCCGTGTGGCTGCTGGAGATCCGGGCCGGGGTGTATGTCGGGGATTATTCGGTGAAGGTTCGGGAGAGGATTTGGAACACCGTGGAAAACGGTCTCGAGGACGGCAACGCGGTGATGGCGTGGAGCGCGCGCAGCGAATCGGGGTTCGAGTTTCGCACGCTCGGGGCCAATCGGCGAATGCCTATTGATTTTGACGGGTTGAGCTTGGTTTCCTTTCTCCCTCTGGAGTCGGTTGAAAGCAATTCCTAACCCACTTTTTTCATTGACAATTCAGAAAGTGTATTCTGGTGGATTTCAGGGCATTGAAAAATGCCGGTAAAATCAGCATACTGCCATACCAGTGTTCCCCGCAGGCGCGGGGATGATCCGATTTCGGTCCGGCACGTCTTCCGGGGCTGCCCGTGTTCCCCGCAGGCGCGGGGATGATCCGTCTGCATATCGCAAATCATTCCAAAGCATCCGGTGTTCCCCGCAGGCGCGGGGATGATCCGATCTATCTATCTCTCTTGAGGCCATCCAGGCCGTGTTCCCCGCAGGCGCGGGGATGATCCGTTTGCCGCAGCGGCAGACTACGTTGGCATGTCGTGTTCCCCGCAGGCGCGGGGATGATCCGAGCATCACCGGGGATGATGTCAACTACTATGCGTGTTCCCCGCAGGCGCGGGGATGATCCGGGCATGTGGCGAGATAGCCCCAAGCCGGCCGGGTGTTCCCCGCAGGCGCGGGGATGATCCGAGCTGAAACCCCGTGGTTATCTGATTTCTCTGATGTGTTCCCCGCAGGCGCGGGGATGATCCGCCTGCCGTACCTCGTCGAGGTAGGCTTGGCCAGTGTTCCCCGCAGGCGCGGGGATGATCCGACCAGCCTTTCCGCCTCATCAAGATCTCGGCCGTGTTCCCCGCAGGCGCGGGGATGATCCGGTCGAACTGGCGACGACGACCGAGGTACAGACGTGTTCCCCGCAGGCGCGGGGATGATCCGATCATTTCCGTGGAGCTGGAAATCCCGATTATGTGTTCCCCGCAGGCGCGGGGATGATCCGTCACAAAACCCCAACAGCGCCACGGGGAACGCGTGTTCCCCGCAGGCGCGGGGATGATCCGATCATGTCGCCTTCTATGATGGTCGGTTCCATGTGTTCCCCGCAGGCGCGGGGATGATCCGGGCCGAATGTCCCGAGCCCGTCGTCGTCACTGGTGTTCCCCGCAGGCGCGGGGATGATCCGTCCTCTCGCCAGGCGAAGCAAGGATGATTTTGGTGTTCCCCGCAGGCGCGGGGATGATCCGGCGGATAATGGAATTTGCGTGCATCGACCTGAGTGTTCCCCGCAGGCGCGGGGATGATCCGATCGCGGACACGATTTGGGAGGTGGCGGAGGGGTGTTCCCCGCAGGCGCGGGGATGATCCGCTGGCTCGGCTGGAACGCCGGCTGGACGGGAGGTGTTCCCCGCAGGCGCGGGGATGATCCGTCATCTCCCCGCACGTAAGCGGTGGGCGTCCAGTGTTCCCCGCAGGCGCGGGGATGATCCGGTAGGGATGATATCGCGTGGCTATTTGAAACAGTGTTCCCCGCAGGCGCGGGGATGATCCGCGACCTGGAACTTGTGGTATTCTGTTTCGGTGGTGTTCCCCGCAGGCGCGGGGATGATCCGGCGACGCACGGCCCGGGTCGGCCGCAGCCCTAGTGTTCCCCGCAGGCGCGGAGATGATCCGTCGGCTCCTTCCGTGTTGAGTGAGGCCGCAAAGTGTTCCCCGCAGGCGCGGGGATGATCCGGCAACGGGCGAGTCACGGCAAAATCTAGGGTCGTGTTCCCCGCAGGCGCGGGGATGATCCGGCGGGTGGTTTGCGCAAGTCCCATGCGGCCCCGTGTTCCCCGCAGGCGCGGGGATGATCCGGCCAGAGGGTCGAAGGAGAGCCGGCCGACCAGGTGTTCCCCGCAGGCGCGGGGATGATCCGTATTACGGCCAGGGCATCGGCCAGCCGTTGACGTGTTCCCCGCAGGCGCGGGGATGATCCGCGTCAGCAGGCCGTGACCGAGCAGACCGAGCAGTGTTCCCCGCAGGCGCGGGGATGATCCGTGCAACGTTGACCCCGGCTTTGCCTGCGTGTGGTGTTCCCCGCAGGCGCGGGGATGATCCGTGCGCCGCCGTGCCCTCGTCGGCGTAGACCGAGTGTTCCCCGCAGGCGCGGGGATGATCCGGCGAGCCCAGGACTTCTTTGTCCGCGATTTGCGTGTTCCCCGCAGGCGCGGGGATGATCCATCCTGGATGTCCTCGACGACGGGAAGAAGTTCGTGTTCCCCGCAGGCGCGGGGATGATCCGTGATCGTTGTCGCCATCAAGCGGGACGGCTCTGTGTTCCCCGCAGGCGCGGGGATGATCCGGTGGACCAGGTCTTCTGCCGAAGCCGGTGTGCGTGTTCCCCGCAGGCGCGGGGATGATCCGACGGCGACGACAACGGCCGCGCTGTCCCCGGCGTGTTCCCCGCAGGCGCGGGGATGATCCGGTGGATGGGGAGATCTCCCGGGACTTGGCCCGGTGTTCCCCGCAGGCGCGGGGATGATCCGTCAATTGTTGCGCCGTTTTCCCGACCCCACATGTGTTCCCCGCAGGCGCGGGGATGATCCGGCGGAAGCCGAATGCGACCAGTTGGAACGCCTGTGTTCCCCGCAGGCGCGGGGATGATCCGGCTACCCGATCATTTTCGCGGGGGAACTGCTCGTGTTCCCCGCAGGCGCGGGGATGATCCGCCCGCTGTGGCCGTGGCCGGCAGGGTGACTGTGTGTTCCCCGCAGGCGCGGGGATGATCCGAATCATTTAACGGGATATTGTTTATTTTATAAGTGTTCCCCGCAGGCGCGGGGATGATCCGTCGCAGCTTACCACGTTCTTTTCCGTGGGCCAGTGTTCCCCGCAGGCGCGGGGATGATCCGAATTCGACGCTGCGTTGCGTCGGACCAGATGAGTGTTCCCCGCAGGCGCGGGGATGATCCGACCCAATGCCCAGTAGTACCCATTAAACCGTGGTGTTCCCCGCAGGCGCGGGGATGATCCGGCCGACGTCGCGGCCGGGGAGGTGGATTTGATGTGTTCCCCGCAGGCGCGGGGATGATCCGCCATGGGCTCCCCCGTCCTCCTCGCCGTCTCCGTGTTCCCCGCAGGCGCGGGGATGATCCGGCCGTGTAGTGGCTCGGATGGTTGACCGCGTCGTGTTCCCCGCAGGCGCGGGGATGATCCTTTAACCCCCGCCGAACCAACTTCAGCGGGGGCGTGTTCCCCGCAGGCGCGGGGATGATCCGTTTTCCCAGTTCACGACGGCCGCGCACATAAAGTGTTCCCCGCAGGCGCGGGGATGATCCGGCGGCCAAAAATGCCTGAGCCGAAAACCCTCCGTGTTCCCCGCAGGCGCGGGGATGATCCGGTCAATGCCATAGTTGCTCGCCATTGCAGCGTGTGTTCCCCGCAGGCGCTGGGATGATCCGTCATGACACCACAGGCGGCCGTTTTGATGCAGGTGTTCCCCGCAGGCGCGGGGATGATCCGACCCGTCCCAGGTCCGGAGCGTCCTTGACCTCGTGTTCCCCGCAGGCGCGGGGATGATCCGGACATGGTTTCCAGGTTCGAAGCGGAGACAGAGTGTTCCCCGCAGGCGCGGGGATGATCCGAGAACGAGCATCCGGTGAACAAGCACGCCCTGGTGTTCCCCGCAGGCGCGGGGATGATCCGGGTCCAGGCCCTCATCCTCGCGCAGATGGAGGAGTGTTCCCCGCAGGCGCGGGGATGATCCGGCACATCCGTGCGGCCGCCGGGGAGAGGGTGTGTGTTCCCCGCAGGCGCGGGGATGATCCGAGCTTGCCGAGGGTGAAGCCGCTCTTGTCGGCGTGTTCCCCGCAGGCGCGGGGATGATCCAGCACCATCGACCCCATTCCTCATAATAGCGATCTTCCCTTCAATGGCATCCTTAGGCCTTTTTATGCCGCCGCCCCTCGCTGCCCTTTCACCTCTTCGTACATGGCGTCCGGGGCCACGTCCGCGCCGTTGATCATGAAGTTTCAATCCGCGCCCCCGCGCAGGGGGCGACCCGCCTCACGCTTGGCCTGCGCCTCGGCCTCTTGGTTTCAATCCGCGCCCCCGTGCAGGGGGCGACAAACCGACATGTAAGGAGCGACACCATGCTGCGACCGTTTCAATCCGCGCCCCCGTGCAGGGGGCGACGTTGTATTTGTGTTTTGGGATCATAGTCGGATGGTGTTTCAATCCGCTCCCCCGTGCAGGGGGCGACGCCCAACGATGAAGCGGGCGGCTTTTGGGAGGTGTTTCAATCCGCGCCCCCGTGCAGGGGGCGACGTCCCGGCCTTGTCGGCGGCGGCCAGCTTGTCCTTGTTTCAATCCGCGCCCCCGTGCAGGGGGCGACGCACCTTGTCCCAGGGGTCCACGTCAGCAAGACCGGTTTCAATCCGCGCCCCCGTGCAGGGGGCGACTTTAGGCCCCCGGGGATCTTTTTCGGCGAGTTCGGGTTTCAATCCGCGCCCCCGTGCGGGGGCGACCCCCGCGCCAGTTGTTTCCAAAATGGAAAGCACTGTTTCAATCCGCGCCCCCGTGCAGGGGGCGACCTGTGACACCAGCACCCGCGCAACGAAGGAGACGGTTTCAATCCGCGCCCCCGTGCAGGGGGCGACTTCGGCCGGAGCGACCTATGCCGACTTGGCGGCAGTTTCAATCCGCGCCCCCGTGCAGGGGGCGACCTATCCCGGTGCAGGCTGTTGTCTCGCGCCCGGGGGTTTCAATCCGCGCCCCCGTGCAGGGGGCGACGGCGGAGGGGCAGGCCGAAGGTCGCGGCGAAAAGGTTTCAATCCGCGCCCCCGTGCAGGGGGCGACTCGACTGCATCAACCGCATGTTCGACTGGATGCAGTTTCAATCCGCGCCCCCGTGCAGGGGGCGACTCATACGGGCGGTTCCGGTCCGCGTTCCAGTCCATGTTTCAATCCGCGCCCCCGTGCAGGGGGCGACCAGGTGGCGGGCGCCATTGCGGGGGGTATCATCGGTTTCAATCCGCGCCCCCGTGCAGGGGGCGACCTTCAGGGCTTTCTTCATGATCGGCAGTGCCGAAGTTTCAATCCGCGCCCCCGTGCAGGGGGCGACCGGTGCTCATGCCGAAGCATTAGATCGGATCGGGGTTTCAATCCGCGCCCCCGTGCAGGGGGCGACCGGAAAGCTGCTTTGCGCGGTGCGGTTCATCGGGGTTTCAATCCGCGCCCCCGTGCAGGGGGCGACCCTCCTTCAAAAAACGTCAGTTTCCGAAGCGATTCAGTTTCAATCCGCGCCCCCGTGCAGGGGGCGACCCGGCTGTACCGCTTCGGCGAGTGGTACGGGTGGTTTCAATCCGCGCCCCCGTGCAGGGGGCGACCCTAGCCCCGAACGTGGCCGCTTTGCGGATGTCCGAGTTTCAATCCGCGCCCCCGTGCAGGGGGCGACGGGGGAGCCGCAAGGTCAAGCTCCACGACAAGGTGTTTCAATCCGCGCCCCCGTGCAGGGGGCGACTTTCCGTCTTGGCCGGTTGCGACATGAACGATCAGGTTTCAATCCGCGCCCCCGTGCAGGGGGCGACCCGGAGGAGATGTTATTGTTACACAGTATAGGGGGTTTCAATCCGCGCCCCCGTGCAGGGGGCGACGCCACCCGCACAACGGCCCTGATAGCGGCGGCAGTTTCAATCCGCGCCCCCGTGCAGGGGGCGACAACATCCGACCCGAAGTTTCGTGTCGTTGCGAAGGTTTCAATCCGCGCCCCCGTGCAGGGGGCGACTGGCCGGGGAGAAAAGCGCCGATCAAAACACTACCGGTTTCAATCCGCGCCCCCGTGCAGGGGGCGACCGACCTTTATAACGGGTACGCGAGAGAAACAAAAAAGTTTCAATCCGCGCCCCCGTGCAGGGGGCGACCGCTGGCTCGAACGTCAGACCGAGCAGCCAGGAGGTTTCAATCCGCGCCCCCGTGCAGGGGGCGACTTGTGCGGTTCTTTCCAGCTCATGAAGGCGGAACAGTTTCAATCCGCGCCCCCGTGCAGGGGGCGACCTTGTGTATCACGAGGCCCTGTGCAGCGTGCTGTGGTTTCAATCCGCGCCCCCGTGCAGGGGGCGACCCTGAGAAGTGGAAATGTCATAGTTCGGCATCGTGTTTCAATCCGCGCCCCCGTGCAGGGGGCGACTTCAGGATGCAGACGCACAGCCGCTTCCATGTCGGTTTCAATCCGCGCCCCCGTGCAGGGGGCGACCGGCGCCAAGGTCCGGGCTGGGGAACTCTTCGCGGTTTCAATCCGCGCCCCCGTGCAGGGGGCGACATGTCTAGGCAGGTCTGCATGACCCGGTAGCGGTGGTTTCAATCCGCGCCCCCGTGCAGGGGGCGACTGAGGTCCTGATGCCGCCGAAAGTTGGTTGCAGACGTTTCAATCCGCGCCCCCGTGCAGGGGGCGACTGCGGGCGATCCCCGCGTTGAAGGGAAAATGCTATGTTTCAATCCGCGCCCCCGTGCAGGGGGCGACCTCCCTGGATCAATGCTGTCCCAGGTGCTGAGTCGTTTCAATCCGCGCCCCCGTGCAGGGGGCGACCCGGCCGCACGGCATGGGCCAGCACGGAATAGACGTTTCAATCCGCGCCCCCGTGCAGGGGGCGACATTGGCCACGGTCATCACGGCGGCCAATGCGGTGTTTCAATCCGCGCCCCCGTGCAGGGGGCGACTACGACCACGAAACGAAGCGGTTCTACCAACGCGTGTTTCAATCCGCGCCCCCGTGCAGGGGGCGACGGCATCACTGCCCCCCAGAAAACCCAGGGCCTGGCTGTTTCAATCCGCGCCCCCGTGCAGGGGGCGACAGGTCTCGATATCAAACCCGGCCGAGGGGTTTGAGTTTCAATCCGCGCCCCCGTGCAGGGGGCGACAGAAGGTGCTCATCCCCTTCGTCAACAAGGACGAGTTTCAATCCGCGCCCCCGTGCAGGGGGCGACCCATGGTCCAGATCGGGTCGCAGAACTGGCGGATGTTTCAATCCGCGCCCCCGTGCAGGGGGCGACTCCAATAAGATAATTCATCCCCATGGACAGACGTGTTTCAATCCGCGCCCCC
This sequence comes from Solidesulfovibrio carbinoliphilus subsp. oakridgensis, assembly GCF_000177215.2. Taxonomy (NCBI): domain Bacteria; kingdom Pseudomonadati; phylum Thermodesulfobacteriota; class Desulfovibrionia; order Desulfovibrionales; family Desulfovibrionaceae; genus Solidesulfovibrio; species Solidesulfovibrio carbinoliphilus. The sequence goes on from NZ_CM001368.1 coordinate 1,494,396, forward strand.
GTGCAGGGGGCGACTATTTGGCCTCGACCTCGTCCTTGGACATCCCCTGGTTTCAATCCGCGCCCCCGTGCAGGGGGCGACTTCGTGTTCTGGGGCCGGTCGCGAAACGGCAAGGGTTTCAATCCGCGCCCCCGTGCAGGGGGCGACTGTGGCCAAGGGGCCGCTGCTTGAGATTGTCCGACCGTTTCAATCCGCGCCCCCGTGCAGGGGGCGACCCGGCCACTTCAAGGACATGGTGGACGAACGGCTGTTTCAATCCGCGCCCCCGTGCAGGGGGCGACACCCGTGGCCCAGGGTGACGTGTTTCATGGCAACGTTTCAATCCGCGCCCCCGTGCAGGGGGCGACCTCCCCCTACACGGCGGCGGCTCCCCAACAGAGGTTTCAATCCGCGCCCCCGTGCAGGGGGCGACCGCATTCAACCACACAAATGGTCGCGATCATTACGTTTCAATCCGCGCCCCCGTGCAGGGGGCGACCAGCAGGGTCCGCGACTTGCCGGTCCCCATGTCCATGTTTCAATCCGCGCCCCCGTGCAGGGGGCGACAAGGTGTACCGGCCCGCGTGATGCGCCAGATCCGGTTTCAATCCGCGCCCCCGTGCAGGGGGCGACTCTGGGCCAACAATCCGGCCATGGCCGGGTTGGTCGTTTCAATCCGCGCCCCCGTGCAGGGGGCGACTCAACGTGACCTTCACCGGCATGGAGTCCGTGGAGTTTCAATCCGCGCCCCCGTGCAGGGGGCGACACGGCCCAGGCCCGGCGTTCGGAATTTCTCCTCCAGAGTTTCAATCCGCGCCCCCGTGCAGGGGGCGACAGGTGGACCTTTTCGGCCGCGACCACCCGATGGTTGTTTCAATCCGCGCCCCCGTGCAGGGGGCGACCAGCGGTAACCACCCCGGGAGCGCAGGTGCAAAGTTTCAATCCGCGCCCCCGTGCAGGGGGCGACTCTACCATCACGGCAAACCAGTAATCCAGGAGGGGTTTCAATCCGCGCCCCCGTGCAGGGGGCGACCCTCGGCCGAGGCCAGTTTCCGAAACCTGCACCTGTTTCAATCCGCGCCCCCGTGCAGGGGGCGACCGGCAGGCCCTGCGACTGCCAGACGAAGGCGCGGAGTTTCAATCCGCGCCCCCGTGCAGGGGGCGACCGAAGCAGCACCACGCAGGCGACCGGCTGCGAGTCGTTTCAATCCGCGCCCCCGTGCAGGGGGCGACGGTCGTCGTCGCCATGAGATTCAACGCGGACGTGAGTTTCAATCCGCGCCCCCGTGCAGGGGGCGACGGGAGATCAATTCCGCCAGGATCGAGACCCTTAAGTTTCAATCCGCGCCCCCGTGCAGGGGGCGACGCGAATTTGTCAATTGGCACCTCGACCTGACGGACTTAAGTTTCAATCCGCGCCCCCGTGCAGGGGGCGACCGGCGATCTGGCGGTACAGGTCCACCTCGTCCAGGTTTCAATCCGCGCCCCCGTGCAGGGGGCGACCGACGATGCCGCCGGACTCCCGCCCCTCCCGGGGGTTTCAATCCGCGCCCCCGTGCAGGGGGCGACTGTCGCTTTCGCGACCGAGCATGTATGCGGCTTCAGGGACTCCTGGCCGCGGACCTCCTTTCTTTTCACAACACGTACTCTCTTGTCAAAGAGCATAGCGAAATCATTTACTTATTATCATTGAACTTTTTTAAAGCGCGATGCCCCCGGGGTTTTGGCGGGCGCTGCCGGTTCGCGCATCAGACGATGAGCGGGCCTTCCTGGTCCACGCCCGGTTTGGCGCCGACATGCTCCACCCTCCCCCGCCAGTTGGAACCGAGGTAATAAAATCGCAGGCTGTCCTTGTCCGCATCGATCAGACCGAGCAAACGATGTTTCAGGCGCTCCCACTGGCCCGGGTCCACCACGCACTCGAACACCGAAAACTGCACGCGCTGTCCATAATCCTTGCACGCCTTGGCCACTCGTCGCAGGCGGCCGGGACCGCCGGCATCGGACGTCGCGACGTCATAGCTCACCAGCACCAGCATGGCCTACTTCCACAACAGCGGCGGATAGCCGTCCAGATCGCCCCGCACATAGCGGGCCAAGAGCGTCGCCTGCATGTGAAACAGCAATCCAAGCGGCATCTTTTCCCGCAGAAACGGATGTTCGACCACATCCTGCTTGCGTTCCTGATAGGCAATGAGCACCTCCTTGCGCGTGGCCTCGTCCATGAGCACAGCACCGGTCTCGGCCCGGGTGAAACCTTTGGGCCGCACCCGCCCCAGATTGATCAGGGTCAAGGCCAGCCGGTCGGCGAAAAAAGGCCGGAACTCTTCCATCATATCCAGGGCCAGTCCGGGCCGGCCCGGCCGGTCGCGGTGCAGGAACCCCACCGCCGGATCGAGCCCCGTCGTCTCCAGGGCTGAACGCACGTCATGGGCCAGCAGCGTATACAGAAACGAAAGGAGACAATTGACCGGGTCAAGCGGCGGACGGCGATTGCGGCCGTCAAACCGGAAGGCCTCCTTGCCCGAGACGATGAGTTGGTCGAACACGCCGTAATAGGCATGGGCCGCGTCGCCTTCCAGGCCGCGCAGGGCGTCCAGGTCGTTTAGCGTCCCAAGGCCCGTCCCGTGCTGGGCCAGCCGGTCGGCGGCCAGACGCACGGCCGGGACATCGATCTTCTCCCCGTGGTCCCGGATGGCCCGCAACAGCACGGTACGGGCATTGGCCAGCTTGCCGACAAGGAAATAACGCGCCGCCGCCGTACTGGCGGCAGGATCGTCCGCCATGCGATATTGCTGCCGCCGCAAAAGGACATTGCCCGAAACGTTTCCCTGCACCTTGGCCAGGAAACGGCCGTTCACGGTCAAAAAGCTCACGGCCACATTGTTTTCAGCGCAGTGCCCCAATAAAAAGGGACTGACCGACACCTGCCCGAAACAGACCACCCCGGCCAGGGTGTGGATGGGCAGGCGAAGGCGCACCGTCTCCTCGACTTTTATGGCCAGCGTTTCGCCGTCCTTGAACAGATACGCGCCCTGGGTGGTCACGTAGAGGGTATTGAGATGTCGCTTCATGGCGTCTCCAGCGCGTGTTGCAAATAGGCCCGGACCGAGCGTTTGCCGGTGCAGGCCCGCGGCAGGCAGGCCCCTTCCATGGAGCAGGAGGCGCAGCGGGAGTCGTGCACGGCCTCGGGCGTGCGGCCGGCCCGGAGAAAGGCGTGGAGATCGAGGCAGGCGTCGCGCGTCGTCTGGCGCAGCGCCGCATCAATGGCCACGGCCAGGCGTCGGCGGGTGCGGCCGTAAAAAAGCGCCCCGGCCGGTACCGGCCGGCCCAGCATCTCCTCCAGACACAAGGCCTGGGCGCACAGTTGCACCGTGTCGCAGACATCGGGCTTGGGTTTGCCGCGTTTGTATTCCACGGGAAAGGCAATCTCCCCGCCGCCGGCGGCCGGGTGAAACTCCACCACATCGGCCACGCCCGTCAGGCCCAGTTCCAGGGAGCGCAGGGGTACGGCCCGGGCGATACGCACGCCGTCGTGGGATTCGTACCCCTGCTCGTGGGCACGTTCGTGGAGGATGCCGCCCTGGACCGTGAACACGTTTTCGGCCCAGGCCCGCTCGATATGAATCAGCGCGCATTGCCGCCGGCAAAAGAGCAGGTGTTGCAGGGCCGAGATCGGGAGCAGCTCGTCCTCGGTGAACATGGCGGTCTCCGCTAGAGTTTTTCGATCAGCTCCACCCCGGCCGGCAGGTTGGCGGCGTCCACGGCCACGGCGTAATCGGCATAGGCCCGGGCCGGCGAACTCCTGTCCGTGGCCCGCGACACGCCGACCAGATCAAAGAGCTTCTGGGCCGGGGCGTTGCCGAGCATCGACTCGTGCTTGAAGACGACGAGCTTTCGAGCGCTCATCTTGCCCCGCGCGGCCGAATGGTCGTGGTCGAACATGACCATGAGCGCCTGCCACAACAGCTCCAGGTCGTCCGCGGAAAACCCGGTCTGGGCGGCCAGATGGGCCGAGATGAAGCCTTCGGCCCGATACAGGCCGTAGGGCACGATGTGCTTGCGGCCCATGGTGCGGTTGTCGCCGGACTGGCTTTCGGCTTCTTTTTCCGTGGCCACGGCCATGCGGGTGATGCTCACTTCGAGCGGCACGATGGGTTCGAGGCTGCGGGCGAAGTTGAGCTGCACCGGGCCGCGCACCTGACCGCAGTTGTTTTCCTTAAGGGACATCACCGCGCCAAAGGTGCGCACGTCGAAGAAGTTGGCGCACATCCAGTCCCGGGCCTCCTTGATGGCATCGGCTTTCTTGCCGCCGTCCTTGGCCACGGCGGCATAGGCCCGGCCCTGCACCGTGCCGAGGACGGCCTTTTCGCGGATATAGATCTCGTAGGGGCTGGCGTTGCCCTTGGCCAGCTCCACGAAATTGCGGATCTTGCGCTTGAGGCACACGTCCGTGACCAGTCCGTGGCTCGTTTCCGGGTCCAGGCGCGGCATGTTGCCGGCATCGGGGTCGCCGTTGGGGTTGCCGTTTTCCACGTCAAAGAGGAACACGAACTCGTAGCGGTTGGCGATTATCTGGCGCATGGTCTAGTCCTCCCCCTTGGTCTTGGCGGTCTTTTTGTAGTTCTCGCGGCGCTGGTGGTAGTAGCCGATGGCGAACATGCCCTGCTCGTCCAGGGACAGGTGCTTGGGAAACGTCTGGACGGCGCCCAGGATTTCCTCGATGCGCCGGTCGGAGACGCCGCCGTATTCGGCCTTTTCGATGTGGTGCTGGGCCAGCCGCATGAGTTGCGGAAAAACCGCCGCCGGGGTGGCCGAGGCCGAGCCGTAGTAACGGTCGCGGATGGTGGTGTTGGCGCCGGGTATGGCTTCCTGCTGGGCTTTTTCCAGGACGGCGAACAATCGCCCCAGCCGGTAGCCGATATCGGCGGACGTCTGATCGAGACTCACGGACACCTCCTTTGGGGTGTTGCGCACGAGATACGCCTTGAGCATGGCCGCGCGCAGGTAGTTGACGGTCTGATCGGCCCGTATCCGGGCGATGACCGCTGCCGGCAGGCTGGCCGGATAGGGTGCGTCGGTCAGTATGGAACGCATGAGGGCCCCGGCCAGGGCCGGATTGACGTTTTTGAGGTCGTTTTGCGGGGCGGTTTCCCGCAGGAGCTGCCACAAGCCCGGGAACTCGGGCTCGGTGTCCCAGGTCCGCTCCAGGTTCAGGGCCGCGAAATGGCGGCCCACGGTCTGGCACACGCCGTCCACGGTGTCCTGGTGCCAGAAGCGCACGGACAGGCGGGCGGCGTTAGGGGCCAGCCCCAGGATAAAAAAACCGCTTTGTAGGATCTCGGCATCGAAGGCGGGATGTTTGCCGTCCCGGACGGCTTCCAGGAACAGTCGGACCTCGGCCTGGCTGCCGTCGTCGGCCGTGGGATCGAACAGGAAGCCGAGCAAGCCTTCGACCTCGGACGTGCGTTCTGTCCAGAAGACCGTGGTGGCGTCGCCGATCTGGACCCGCTGGCGGCTGCCTTTGCGCAGCAGGTGGTTGAGCGCCGTGGTATAGGCGAATGCAGCCGGCTCCCCTACCGGACCGTTGTAGCTCTGTTCCTTGCCGTAAGATTCAAAAGAATGCTGGTTGTAGGAAACCAACAATGCACCGACCGACTGGGCATCACGCACCCCTTGAATTTTCGGATGCAACTTGGCGATGGGCGCGTCCTGCCCGGTGACGAGGCACATGCCGCGCCGTTCCTTGGAAGCGCCGGCCAGATGATCCAGCCAGGCCTGGCGCACGGCCGGGCGTTCGTGGACGTAGCCCAGGCCGCCGCCGGCCAGCCGGAAAACGAGATTGCAGCCTTTGACCATCTCCTCCCAGCGGGGCAGGTCCGGCGCGTCGGCCGGGTCCCAGGCGTCGAGAAAAGCCAACACGGCGGCCATGCCGGCGTCGTCCAGGCCGTCGCCGATGGCGTGGCAGCGGGCCTTGAAGGCGGCAAAGGTCTTGGCCGTGCGCTCGGGTTTGCCCTTGTCGTCGGCCCCGAGCACGTAGCCGGTGTTGTCCCACAGGAAGTTGGCGGCAACGCCCACCGACCGTTTGACGGCCTCGGGCACCACCAGTTCCTGGGGCGTGGCCTTCTTTCCGTCCGTCTGGCGCAGATCGAAGACCGGCGGCTCGGCCAGCCGGCCGTCGGCGTCGATGTGCAGGGCGAAGTGGATTTTCTGGCGCGAGAACCCGGAGAGCGGCACCACCGGTTCCGGCTCCCGGCTCAGGCGGTCGTAATAGGCAGCCAGGGAGGAGAGGATCATGCCCGCACCTCCGCCGCTTCGAACCGGGGGACGTCGATGACGCCGCCGGCCAGCCGGGCCCGGAAGAACTTTGGCGTCATGTCGTGGGCGAAGTCGATGTCGTGGAGCATGAACCCCAGGTCCTTGTCGCGGTCCTGGTCGGCCAGCGCCGAGGCCGGGGCCGGGCCGTCGAGCAGTTCGAAGAAGGCCGGGAACTCACGGCAGCCCAGATAGGGCTGGTTGAAGCACTGGCCCTTGCGCGCCCGGCGCTTGAACATTTCCGTGTGTTTGGCGGCGTTGTCGTCCTGGCCCGTCAGTTCGAAATGGGCTTCGATGACATAAGCCACGTCACGCAGCACGAGCGAGGCACGCTGCTGCCGGTCGTCTTCGGTGAAAAGCGGCGGCGGCGTCCCGCCCTTCATGGCGGACTTGATGTTGCCGTAGGGAATCTTGCCGCCGAGTTCGTTGCGGCGGATGGCAGTGAAACGGATGGGATGCAAAACGTGGATGCGGTCGATGACCCAGGTGATGCCGGGCTTCCAATAGACGGCTTCCAGGATGCCGCGCGCGGCCGACGGCGTAATGACGTCGTAGGAGACGCGTTCGGACTTCATTTCAGGTCTCGTGAAGCAGGCGAAATCGCCCCAGACCTTGAGCCTGACGCCAAAGGACATGCCAACCTCCTTGCTGGTGTGCGATGGAGCGTGGCCACTGCCGCGTGTTATTCTCTGAGTTGGCAGACCTCCTTTCCCCTGCCCTGGCGGACAGGATTATTTGCAATTATCTAACAATAACTGTTTCAATCCGCTTTCCGGCAGCTCTCGCCGCTTTTTGCGACGAGACTCACCTGAAAGTCGTTCTTTATTTAACATTAACTGAATTTTAAATCAACAAGAAAATAAACATTTGCATAAATAAAACAGACAAACGATATGAGACACTAAGCCCCCCCGCCGGCCGAAGCGGCAGAGGGGACCGCGTTGTCACGCTATCCAGTCCTCGCCCCGAAAAACGCCGGCCGCGTCGCCGGACAAGCCCTCTTCGTCGTCGTAGCGCGACATCCGGCGCAGCACATAAAATCGCTCTTGCACGCATTCCACGTCGCCGGCCGCCACCAGCGCCGCCCGCACCCGGGCCGGTACCTGCACCGTGTAGCGCTGGGCGCTGCGGGCCAGACCGCCGGTATGCTCGGCGTGTTCGAGCCCCCGGACAATGGCCTCCCCCGCCTGGCCCCAGGGGATGATGACCGGTTCGCACGCGCTCTCGATCATCTGGAACTCGTGAGCCACCTGGCGAAACGGAAAATCGAGGGTATTGGCCCCGGCGTGCAGGGCGGCGAAGATTCCCGCGATCCGGTCGTTTTTCTTGTCCAGGCCGTCCGGGCCGACGCGCCAGTAAAGCGCCTCGAAATAGGCCGCAACCGCCTCCGGCGACAACGGATCGGCAAAGGCCCGCAGCACCACATGCCCCTCCTCGGCCGCCCGGCGCAGCTCTCCGGCCGGCGGCGCGGCTTCGGCCTCGAAAACATAGACCACGCCCTCGGCCAGCTCCCCTTCGCGGTTGCAGCGCCCGGCCGCCTGGGCCACGCTGTCCACCCCGGCCTCGGCCCGATAGACTGCCGGAAAACTCACATCCACGCCGCACTCGATGAGCTGGGTGCTGACCACCCGGCACGGCTGCCCCGCCTTGAGCGCCGCCCGGATGGCCGCCAGCTTCTCGGAGCGATGGGCCGGACACATGCTGGCGCTCAGATGAAAGACCCCCGCCCCCGGCCCAAGCAGGCCGTGGAGCCGCCGGGCATGGGCCCGGGTGTTGACCACGCACAGGACCTGCTCGTGCTCCCGCAGCCGCTTGACGAGTTCGTCGTCGGTGAGCTTGCCCAGATGGGCGACGCGGGTCCGTTTCAAGGCCGCGAAAAGCCCGGGCACGTCGGCCACGATCTCGCGGGGCGGCTCCAGGCCGAAGGCAAATCCCTCGCGCCGGGTGAGCGCCGGCTGGGTGGCCGTGCATAGAACCACCGTCGTGCCATAGCTCTCGGAAAGCTCGCGAAGGGCCTCGAGGCACGGCCGCAGCAAGGTCGGCGGCAGCATCTGCGCCTCGTCCAGGATGACCACGCTCTTGGCGATGTTGTGGAGCTTGCGGCAGCGTGAGGAGCGGTGGGCGAAAAGCGATTCGAAAAACTGCACGCTGGTGGTGACGACAAGGGGCGCGTCCCAGTTCTCGGCGGCCAGTTCGTGACGCCGGCCAAGGCCCTCGTCGCCGGCGGGTTCGGCCGCGTCCTTATCTGTCCGACGCTTGGGATCGTAATTGCTGTGATGCTCCACCACCGCTTCCGGCCCGACGGCCGACCGGAACACGTCGGCGTTCTGCTCGATGATGCTGGTATAGGGAATGACGTAGATGACCTGTTTACGGTCATGGGTAATGGCGTGGTTGAGGGCAAAGGCCAGCGACGACAGGGTTTTGCCGCCGCCGGTCGGCACGGTGAGCGAAAAAAGGCCCGGCGCGTCCCCGGCCGCCCCCAGACACCAGCCGAGCACCTTGGCCCGCCAGGGATCGACGGGCGAAGGCTCGGCCTTGGCGGCAAATTGGGCCAGATGGGCGGTCAGACGCTCCCGCATGGTTTCCAGCGTCGGATAGCCGCCGCGATGGGCGTGTTTCTCCCGGTCCAGAAAGGCTTCGGTATCGAGAAAATCCGCATCGACCAAGCAGGAATAGAGCATGCGGATGAAAAAGGCGCATTGAAAACCGGTGCGGCCGAGGGCCGGGGTGAAGGGAAAGGCTTCGGGCGCCTGCCTGCTGTCGGCCAGGGTTCGGGCCGGCTCGGGCACGAGGGCGGCCTTGAGCCGCGCCGCCAGACAGGCGAGGTCGTTGTCCCGCCCGTCAGGCAGCCCGGCATGGTGGCCGGCGATGCAGTAGGCGAGGAGCTTGCCCGGCCCCTTGAAGCGGTCCACGGCCAGCCGGGCCCCGGCCGAGGAATGGTCGACCCGCTGGCCGTCCCCGGCCAGCCGCCGCTGGAAGGCCTCGGTGTACTTGCCGGCGTCGTGGAAGAGTCCGGCCAACGCGCCCCACTCCCCCGCGCCGAACCGATCGGCAAAGTCCCGGGCCAGAGCGCCCACGCCGTGCAAATGCGCCGCCAACCCCTGCCACGCCGACTGGGGCTGCCCTTCCCGGCTGTGGGCGAACCACGGCCCGTCCGATGCTGCTTTCTTTCCCATCCCGCCTCCCGCGCGCCGCCCGATCAGGGCCAACGCCAAAACAAGTTTTCCTATTTAATATAGTATGACTCATTTTATGGCAAGGATAATCGATCCCTTCCGTCGCCGGCCAGAGCCAGGCAGACACCGGGAGTCGGGCGGTACAGGGCCGCCCCATACGGAAAGGCCTTCCGATTAGCAGGGGGGAATCAGCGGGGGAATCCAGTCCAAGAAACCTTTTTCCGGTGCCAACCCTGCTTGATGGTAAAAACCATCATGGCGAAAACGGCGCCCAGGGTGTCGGCCAGCATATCCTTCTGCGCATCCCAGGGGTCTCCCTGGCTGCCCAGAAACTCCACGCCCGCCTCGCCCCCTTCCAGGACCGCATAGCCCCATTCGATGATTTCGTAGGCGCAGGCCACGGCCATGATGGCCGTCAGGCCGAAAAGGAGAAGGACCGCCGGATGGGCGAGACGTTTTCGCCACAGCAACTCGGCGAGAGGAAAAGCGTAAAATCCGACAGCAAAGTGGGCGACCCGGTCAAAATGGTTGCGTTCGAAGCCGAAAAGGTTGGTGACCCAGCTGAACGGGACGTTGGCGAACGTATAATGCCCGCCGATGGTGTGCAAAAACAGCCAGACGGCCATCATCGCATAGGCCAGATTGGAATAGCGAAATTTCCGGTAGGTGAAGGCCAGGAGCAAAAACATCCCCATGACCGGAATATTCTCCGCCCACCAGACCTCCCTGGAGACAGGCGCTATCGCCAGGACCGTGAAGAAGCCTGCAAACAGGAGTCCGAGAATTTGCGGGAATCGGGCGTTCATATTGGCTCGACGATATCCCCTTTTTCATGGAAGCGCCAGGAGTGGCTCCCGTACCGCCCCTTGGGGCGCATCGCCCCCGGTCATCCGCGCCCAAGGGACCGGATTCCGGACGGGACGCCCCGGCACAGGCGAGGCAAAGGCCGCCGGTCCTTCCTGAAAGGCTTGTCCTGGCGGCTCCTCCCCTGTACCTTCGCCCCTCCCGTTATCCGCCTGCCAAGGAGGTTTTCATGGCGAACATCGGCACGCCGCTCACCGGGTCCGCGACCCGGCTCCTGCTGCTCGGCTCCGGCGAACTCGGCAAGGAAGTGGCCATCGAGGCCCAGCGACTGGGCGTCGAGGTCATCGCCGTGGACCGTTACCCCAATGCCCCGGCCATGCAGGTCGCGCACCGCGCCCACGTCGTCAGCATGCTCGACGCCGCCGCCCTGCGCCGGATCATCGAAACCGAAAAGCCGGACTTCGTGGTGCCGGAAATCGAGGCCATCGCCACCGAGGAACTGCTCGCCCTCGAAGCCGAAGGCACAACCGTGGTGCCGACGGCCCGGGCCGCCCGGCTGACCATGGACCGCGAAGGCATCCGCCGGCTCGCCGCCGAGGAATTGGGCCTTGCGACCTCGCCCTACCGTTTCGCCGGCACGAAAGAGGAATTCCTGGCCGCCTGCCGGACGGTCGGCTTCCCCTGCGTCATAAAGCCGGTCATGTCCTCTTCCGGCAAGGGGCAAAGCGTGGCCCGAAACGAGGCCGAGGCCGAAAAATCCTGGGAGTACGCCCAGACGGCCGGACGGGCCGGGGCGGGCCGGGTCATCGTGGAAGGGTTTGTGGACTTCGATTACGAGATCACGCTCCTGACCGTCCGGCACGCCGGGGGCACCAGCTTTTGCGCGCCCATCGGCCACCGGCAGGAGAAAGGGGATTACCGCGAATCCTGGCAGCCCCATCCCATGGGCGAAGCCGCCCTGGCCGAGGCCCGGCGCATGGCCCAGGCCGTCACCGCGGCCCTTGGCGGACGGGGGCTTTTCGGCGTGGAGCTCTTTGTCAAAGGCGAGACGGTGCTCTTCTCGGAAGTGTCGCCCCGGCCCCACGACACGGGCATGGTCACGCTCATTTCCCAGGACCTGTCCGAATTCGCCCTGCACGTCCGGGCCATCCTGGGCCTGCCCATCCCGGCCATCCGCCAGTACGGGCCGGCCGCCTCCCGCGTCATCCTGGCCGAAGGCGACTCCACGGCCCCGGGCTACGACATCGCCCCGGAAGCCCTGGCCGAGCCCGACACGGCCATTCGGCTTTTCGGCAAGCCCCAGGTGCACGGCCTTCGCCGCATGGGCGTGGCGCTCGCCCTTGGCAACGACGTGGAGGACGCCAGGCGCAAGGCCATTGCCACGGCCTCGAAAGTCCGGGTCACCCTGTAGAGGCCTCGCCGGGCCCGGCGGCCGGGGAGGACCCGCCGTTTGGCCCGGCCCACGGTCCACGGGCCTCGCGCCCCCTCCTCCCGGCCGCGGCGGATTTGCGCAACGCGCCAGAGGTCTTGGCTCCCTGGAGGCGCCTCCCGGGGGCCTGCCTGTCCGGTGGACAGGGCGTTTTCGCCACCCCCGGCAGATCGCCCGGCAACGCTCGGCGCCGGTCAGTTCGTAATCGCCACGTCCAGGGTGTAGGTGGTGTCTTTTCCGCGCATCGCCCCGACAATGATCTTGTACGTTCCACTTTCCGGCAAGGTTCCTTGCCACGTGGTCGCGTCATCGTCCTCACCGGCTCCGGGCAGGTACTTCCCTGCCTTGCCAGGCAACTGGAGGTGGAAAAGCACGAGCTTCAGCTTGTTGGTGACGGTGACCTTCATGGTCTGCCCGGCCTTGGCGGTAACGGGGTAGATGTCCCGATCCATCCCCTCAATATCGCCCTTGAAGCTGGCGCTGTTGGCTCCGGTGGCGAAGGCGATCGGTTTCATGTCCTTGGCTTGAAGGGCATTGGGGGAAAGGAGGCCGGCCGGGCAGAGCGCAACAACGGCAAAAGTCATTGCGCAAATCGAGCGAGCAAGGTTCATGAGGGTTCCTTCCGTAAAAGATGCACTGCCATGGTACACGCCGCCGTATCGGTGCCGATGGCGACGGGCCATTGAGACACGGGGAATATTTGTCTGGATTTGTGGAGCATTTCCCCCCTATCATGGTCCTTGCCCGATCAATCTGGCGAGGAGGTCGTCATGTTCCGTAGCCCATCCTGCTGGCTTCCTGTGGCGGCCTTATGCTGTCTGCTGGCGACTGTTCCAGCCCAAGGGGCGGGCGGCGGGGAGACGCGGGACGTTTCCATCCCGGGCACGGGTCTCACCCTTCGCGTGGCCCCGGACATCGCTGTCTTTCCGGGAAAGCCCGCCCATCCCGGCGATGCGACGCTGTCTGTGACCGTGGAAGCCCTGCAAGCCTTCCCCCGAAACGGCGTCGTCACCAGGGCCGAGGTCCTGGCCCAGCGAGCGGCCCTGGCCGCAGGCCAGGCCCAGGTGGCCGACGGAGGGGGTGGCGAAGCCGGGCTGGCCGAGGTCGTGCCCCTCCCAACCGGCGGCTCCGCCGTCATCTATCCCGAGTACAGCGAGTTTGAGGTCTGCGACCTGCGTTTCGCCATGGTTGCCGTTTTTTTCACGGCCGATCGGCGGATCACCCTCCGCCTGAGCCTCCCCCCTGCGGCCATCGTCAGGGAAAATCCCGTCTTTTTCGGTCACGACAAGGCCAATTGCGGAGCGGCCGCGGTCTGGAAACATCCCGGGCCGGACCTGTTCAAACGCTTTCACGAGGCGGCCAAGGCCGGTCGTCTTGGGCCGTCTGCCAACGCGTGGTACGCCGATTTCACGGCCATCCTGGCCTCCCTGCGCCAGAAGATTCCAGCCGGATGAAGGTCCATTCGCCCTGGTCACTGGCTGCGCCGGATATTGTACACCCCGCGCCCCTCGGCCACATGCTCCTGCGGGCTTCCGTCCGACCACAGCACCACCTGGGCGTTGCCCACCCGGTTGCCGAGCAGGCGCACCGTGGCCTCGGCATAGAGGTCCTGGGCCGTGGCCGGCCGCAAATAATCGACTCGCAGGTCGATGGTGGCGATGCGGTCGTCGAGGCGGCAACGGGTCCAGACGGCAAACCCGGCACAGACGTCGGCCAGCGTGGAAATGACGCCGCCATGAATGGCCGGTCGGCGGGCATCGCCGATGAGGTCCTCGCGGAAGGGGATGAAAAGCCTGACCCGGCCCTCCTCGATCCCGGCCACGCGGATGCCGAGCAGCTTCTGAAACGGCAGCCCATTCTCGATCAGATCGGCCAGCACCTGAAAGTCCACGATACCACCTCGATATTCGAATCAGCCCCCCGCCCCTCGGGCAGGTCCCAAATCTATCTGCCGCAATCATTATTTATTTTTGCTGGTCTGACAACAGACCCCCGCCATGGCCTGCCTGGCAAAGAATAAAACATCAATATATATTAGCGCATTACAGCGCCAACCCCGAGAGCCCCCGAGGAGTCCGTTATGCCATCTCTTGCCGGTCCAGCCGGCCTGGCCATCCCCCGATCAAAAGCCCCCCCTCCCCCGCCAAGCTGCCGTTCGCAGTCCCCGGCGGAGCGAATGGCTTCCTGAAAAGGTCCGGGCGTTCGTGGCCGCCCAGGCCCTCGAGGATCGCCTGGCTACCGGGGGTTGACCTGCCGCCCTCGCCGCTGCCCACGGACAAGGGCGAGGCGACTTGCCCCGAAGCGGGCGAGCCTGTACGAGTCGGGCTTCGGGCCCCGACATTTCTTTCAAACAGCAACCGGAGAAGTCATCCTATGGACGACGTGATCGCAAAGGACAGCAACGGCACCATTCTGAAGGACGGCGACAACGTCACGCTCACCAAGGATTTGAAGGTCAAGGGCTCTTCCGTGACCCTGAAACGCGGGACGCTGATCAAAAACATCCGCCTCACCGACAACCCGGCGGAAATCGAGTGCAACGCCGACAAGGTCAAGGGGCTGGTGCTCAAAACCTGCTTCTTGAAAAAAGCCTAGCTTCCGGCCGGGATTCCACCGGACAGCCCCCCCATGGAGCCCACCCCATTTGATCCCGCCAGGGCCACGGGCCTGAGCGAAGCCGAGGCCGTCCACCGGCAGCGGATCGAGGGCTTCAACGAGATGCCCCAGGGCGCCAGGCGTGGTGTGACCTCCATCACCCTGGAGGTGATGCGCGAGCCGATGTTCCTGCTCCTGGTCGGTTGCGGCAGTCTGTACCTGCTCATGGGCGAACTGTCGGACGCGCTCCTGCTTTTGGGTTTCGTCTTTGTGGTCATGGGCATCACCGTCATCCAGGAACGCCGTACGGAACGAGCCCTGGAGGCGCTACGCGACCTCTCCAGTCCCCGCGCCCTGGTCATTCGCGACGGCCAGCAACGGCGCATCGCCGGACGCGAGGTGGTCCGGGGCGATCTGGTCCTGCTCGGGGAAGGCGACCGTGTGCCGGCGGATGCGGTGCTGCGCCACGCCCTCAATCTGTTTGCCGACGAATCCCTGCTCACGGGCGAGTCCCTGCCTGTGAGGAAATCAAGCTCCCGGACGGTCACGGAGGCCGGCCAGCCCGGCGGGGGGGACCGGCCGGAAGTCTTTTCGGGTTCGCTCGTCACCGGGGGGCAGGGTCTGGCCGAGGTGGTGGCCACAGGCGCGCGTACGGAGCTTGGCAAGATCGGCAAGGCGCTCCAGTCCATCGAGCCGGCGAAGACGCCGCTGCAGAGCGAGACGGGCCGCGTGGTCAGGCGGCTGACAGCCCTGGGACTGGCCCTTTGCGCCGTGGTCATCGCGGCCTACGGCCTGACACGCGGCAACACGCCGCAGAGCTGGGGCCAGGCCGTGCTGGCGGGCATCGCCATGGCCATGTCCGTGCTCCCGGAGGAGTTCGCGGTCATCCTGACCATCTTCATGGCCCTGGGGGCTTGGCGAATCTCCCGCAGCCGTGTGCTCACCCGGCGCATGCCTGCCATAGAAACGCTGGGTTCGGCGACCGTGCTGTGCACGGACAAGACGGGCACCCTCACCCGCAACCGGATGGCCGTCCGCCAGCTTCAGGCAGGAGACCAGACCTTTGTTGCCCGGGAAGGCGCAACGCTGCCGGAGGTTTTCCACGCGCTCCTGGAATACGGGGTGCTGGCCAGCAAGAAGGAGATCTTCGACCCCATGGAGCGTGCGTTGCGCCAACTGGGCGACGACCACTTGCGCCAGACCGAGCATTGGCACGAGCAGTGGGAAATGGTGCGCGACTACCCCGTGTCTCCGGAGTTGCTGGCCTTGTCCCATGTCTGGCGCGCGACAGGGAAAGAGGGTCTCGTGGTTGCCACCAAGGGTGCCCCGGAAGCCATCGCCAAGCTGTGCCACCTCGATGCCAGGCGGACCGCCGCCATGACCGCCCAGGTCGACGCGATGGCAGGGGAAGGGTTGCGCGTGCTCGGCGTTGCGCGGGCCCTCTGGCCCCAGGGAACGCTTTCCCCCGCCCCTTTGCCCGGCCGGCAGCAGGATTTCGCCTTCGAATTCCTCGGGCTCGTCGGCCTGGAGGATCCCATTCGTCCCACCGTTCCGGCAACGATTCAGGAATGCCACACGGCGGGCATCCGGGTGATCATGATCACCGGCGATCACCCGGCGACCGCCCGGAGCATTGCCGGACAGATCGGGCTGCGCGCCCCCCAGGGGGAGGACACCGGGGTCCTCACCGGACCGGAGCTGGAGGCCATGAACGACGAGGAGCTTGCGCGGCGCATACCGGATGTCGACGTGTTCGCCCGGGTGGTGCCAGAGCAGAAGCTGCGCCTCGTGAACGCCCTCAAGGCCAACGGCGAGATTGTGGCCATGACAGGAGACGGCGTGAACGATGCCCCGGCCCTCAAAGCCGCGCACATCGGCATTGCCATGGGCGGACGCGGCACGGACGTGGCCCGGGAGGCCTCGGCCCTGATCCTGCTCGATGACGACTTCTCCTCCATCGTGAACGCCATCCGCCTGGGCCGCCGCATCTATGACAACATCAAGAAGGCCGCAGGCTACACCCTGGCCATCCACGTGCCCATCGCCGGGCTTTCCATTGTCCCGGTATTCTTTGCAGATCTGCCGCTCATGCTGCTGCCGGTGCACATCGTGTTTCTTGAGCTCATCATCGACCCGGCCTGTTCGCTCCTCTTCGAGGCCGAGGGCGCCGAAAAGGACATCATGCGTCGCCCGCCGCGCCGGCCGGACGAGGGGCTCTTCAACACGCGGGTGTTGGGCATCAGTTTGCTGCAGGGAGGCTTCGTGCTGGCCGCGGTCTTGCTCATGTTCCGGATGGCGGATGTGCTCGGCCAGCCCCAGGAGAACTCCCGGCGCTCCTTTGTCTTTGCCACACTGGTCCTCGCAAATCTGGCGCTGATCATGACCAACCGATCCTGGAGCCGCACCATCGTCGCCATGTTCAAGGAACCGAACGCGGTGCTGTGGTGGATACTCGGCGGGGCAACGGCGATGCTGGGCCTGGTGCTCCATGTTCCCCTGCTTCGCAGCCTGCTTCACCTGCATTCCCTGCGGCCCCTGGACCTCGGCCTTTGCCTGCTGGCCGGCGTGGCGAGCGTCGGGTGGTTCGAAGCGTACAAACTCCTGCGCGGAAATAGGCATCTCCCCCGTCCCTTCCTGAAGAAGGGCTCCTGAAAGCCCCACAACCGTGTGAGAGAAGGCCCGGCATCGCCACGCCCCTGTCATGGGGCGGCGCGCAGGGGTTCGATCCAGTTCACAAGCCGTGCCCCTTCAGGCGTGAAGCGCAGGACGGCCTTGCCGACCAGCAATTCCGTACCGTCCCCCTTTTGAACATATTCGTCTATCGCCGCCTCCGCTTCCCCCGGGCCGCGCCACTTGACGAACGCCATGACCCAGCGGACCCCGAGGCTATTCCCCTCGTACCGTTCAAAGACGAAGCGCCCGGAGCCTTTGGGGGATTCCACAAGGGACCGGCCTGCAAACACCGGTTCGAAGGCCTTCCCGTTCCAGCGGAGGCGGTTAAACGCGCTGACGGAGACATCCGACTGGCCGATGGGGGCCAGTATTTCCACCTGCGCGCCGCCGTCGAGGTTGCCGACCAGTTCCGGCCAGGACACGCCGCTGTGGTGGCAATAGAAATACAGGGGGTTCGCAGGCCCGCGCACGTCGTACACGTCGCCTACAGGCCCCAGCCAGAGAGTGTCGCCCGAGGCGGACAGCACCCGAATTCTTGCCCCGCCGCCAAAGAGGTCGGGAACATCCTCCAGGGCGACAACGCCACGACCAGCCCCGCCCCCGAGGTCCGCCTCGAAACGACGCGGCATCTCCCTGGAACAACGGAATTCTCCCGGATCTTTTTGCGCGGCGATATATTGTTCGACCGGAACCAGGCATTTCACATGCACGAAACCCCGTTTGCCGTCGTAACGCTCCACCTCGGCCCAGGCGTTTTCCAAGCCGAGAACGCGCACCCAATCGCCGGCGTCAAGCGTGCCGAGAATCCTGGCCGTCTTATGGTCCCGGCCACCTGCCGTGCGCAGATTGTTCCCGTTATCGACGCTCACCGCCACCTGCCCCGGCCGCAGGGGCTGCCCCCAGGCGAAGGTCGTCAGCAAAAGCGCGGCAACGCAACTGCCCGCCACCAGAAGCAAACGGCGCGACTGGGCGCGGGATGCAGCGAAACACGCCATACGGGCCATGGAACCTCCTCGCTGGACGTAACTTTATCGGACACCACGCAATTGCAGCCACTGCCGTCCCTTGTGCGTGAGACGATACCGTTGCAGGCGGCTATTGGGCTTGTCACGAATGGTCATCTCGATGAGTCCATCCGCCAGGGCCGGTCTAAGATATCGCTCCCGAAAAGACTTCCGGTCTTGCAACCGGAGGATATCCTGCAACTCCTCACGGGAGACTTCACCCGCCATGGCCAGGAGCAGTTGGTCGACTTGGGGGGTGACTGAGGGGGCGACTTGGGGGGTGGAGGTGACGATGGTCTCGAGAAGCATCGTGAGCATAAACGCTATAAAAGGGGCACAGTCCGATTGCCGCGTGCTTTCCTGCAAAGCCTGATAGTACTCGGCTTGATGCTCATAAACCAAGCTTTCCACGGGGATGTCGGGAAACAAGGGGCTCCAGCGGGCCAGAATCAGGCTCTGCCATAGCCGCCCCATGCGACCGTTCCCATCAGCGCAAGGATGGATGAACTCAAATTCGTAGTGGAAGACCGAACTGGCGATCAGCGGATGGTTTTCACTGGTACTCAACCAGCGGAGCAGGTCGCCCATAAGCATAGGGACTCGATCCGCCGGAGGAGCCATATGGATGACACGAGAACCGTCCATCACACCCACGCCCCCAGTCCGGTAGCTTCCGGCCGCATCGATCAGACCGGACATCAGGATACAATGGGCCTCCAGCAGGTCCTTTTCCTCTCCAGGATTCCAGGTATCGAAGCGGTCATAGGCAGCGAGAGCGTTGCGAACCTCCTGGACTTCCCGAGGAGAAGCGATGACCCGTTGCCCGTCGAGGATAGCGGTGATCTGCGCTTCACTCAGCGTGTTCCCTTCGATAGCCAGCGACCCTCTGATGGTGCGGATGCGGTTGATACGCCGGAACCGAAGCGACTTGGCCCGCTCGGTGAGAATGGTCAACCGTCCCACTGCTTCGCTGATCTGGCCGACAAGGTTGACGATGGCCGGGGTGATGGAAAAGGGCGGCTGGTACTGCTGGCTCATGAAGTACCCCTTCGGCGTGTATGCCTGTGAATCAGAACAATGCTATCCTATCTGAATTCAAGGGGACAAGCCACTCGGATCTGAACCGTATCGCAACAGTATAATTGGTCAACTCTCCCTTATCCCTGACGAAGTCGGACAAGAAGCCTCCATTACTCGAACAGAACTGCGACCTTGGCCAGAACATCATCGATGATCGCTGGCGGGACACTCTCCAACTTGCGTCCGTGGCGCGAGGCCAAGTCGAGGGCGCGTGGCTGGTCGCAACGCACAACACCTGTCGTCTTTGTTCCAGCCCCGTCCAGGGACACGGCAAAGCCAGCGGTGCGGGCGAAGTTCCCGCCGGTTGTGATCGGTACCACAATGGGCGTACGCGTCAGCCGATTGAAGGCCGAGGGAGATACTACCAACACGGGACGTGTCCCCTGCTGTTCGTGGCCTGAGGTCGGGTCCAGGCAGACCAGATAGATATCGCCCCGCTCCATTACAGCAACTCGTTTCCGACCGGCCTGTCATCGAGCCATGCCTGGTCTTCCTCGCTGGTTGAGGCGGCGGGGTCGCATTGGGTGAGCAATTCTTCCAGGGTGTAGCGATGGCGCTGTGCCGGTTCGACGATCAAACGACCGTTGTCCACGGCCAAGCCGACAGTTGCCCCTACCTGCAAATGGAGAAGGTCGAGGATGGCGGGTGGAACGGCCAGCATTACTGAGCCGCCGACTTTTCGCAGGTTGGTGGTGTGCATAGGACGCCTCCAAGAAAGTTATATTTTAATATAACGCCGACAGACGAAGATAGCAAGGGGTGAACGCCGCTCCCGCGATCCCTGGAAGGCATTTTTCCCCGCCTCTACTTGGTTTCAGGACTACCGCGATTTGAATGGCTTCGCGGCCTTGACCATGGAAGCCTCCAAAATCCAGAACGTCGCCTGGATGCCGTCGATCTGCCCCCACCACTCGGGGTCCCGGTTGGGGCTGCTCGGCGTGGATGGTGACGGGGTGTCCCCCGCCGCAGTCGGACCGTTCGTCCATTTCTCCGACGGGTCATCGGGGTTTTATGCAGACCTCAAGGCCGCTTGGCAGTGGCTTAGGTCCCTGCCCAAATGCACCTTGGAGGAGTTCTGGGAGCGCGAGTGGTTGGACGCCCCCACATATGAGTCCCTGGCCGAGGTATGGGAGTCCCTGGACACCCAGCAAATCGAGGCAGCAGACAAGCCGCCACGTGCCTCGGACTACGTCAGCATCGGTCGCCCGCGCCGCGTCGGGCCGAAAGAATACCTCATCCAAACCGAGAATGGGGAGTACGGCGTGGTCGACGAAAAACAGGCGAGTAAATGGCGGCTCACGCCCCTCGATTAATTCCCCGCCAGGGGGGCGGGCCATCTTCAAAACTAAATGTCGTTGTGTACAAAACTACGCGTCGCGCTACACAAGGTTCACCAGGAGGTTGACAGCCAAAGAAAAAGGGCCAGCTAACTTTCTGTTAACCGGCCCTAATTCTAGGGAAATTTTGGTCGGGATGAGAGGATTTGAACCTCCGACCCCCTGAACCCCATTCAGGTGCGCTCCCAGACTGCGCTACATCCCGACGCGAAGGAGCCGAAACCTAGATTTGGGACCGGATTTTGTCAATCGAAATTTTGCGGATTTTTCGATCCGCCGCAAAAAATCCGTCCGGTTGCCAGTCCGGGCACGGCCTGCTATCCGGAATGATCCCGCAACAAAGGACCGCGCCATGCCCGATTCGCCTGTCCTTGTCACCGGTGCCACCGGCTACGTCGGCAGCCGGCTTGTCCCCAGGCTCCTGGCCGCCGGATACCGTGTCCGGGCCGTGGGCCGCTCCCTGGACAAGCTGGCCGCGCGTCCTTTTGCCGCCCATCCCCGGGTCGAGCTGGCCGAGGCCGACATGCGCGACCTGCCGGCCATGCGCCGGGCCGCAGCCGGCTGCGGCCCGGCCTATTACCTCGTCCACTCCATGCATCCGGGCAACCGTGATTTCGCCGCCGAGGACCGCGAGGCGGCCATGGTCATGGCCCGGGCCGCGGACGACGCCGGGATTTCCCGCATCATCTATCTCGGGGGCCTCGGCCTTGACTCCGACAACCTGAGCCCGCATCTGCGCTCGCGCCACGAAGTGGGCAAGATCCTCGGCTACGGCCGGGTGCCCGTCACCCACCTGCGCGCCGCCATGATCCTCGGTTCGGGCAGCGCCTCCTTCGAGATCATGCGCTACCTCGTGGACCGGCTGCCGGCCATGGTGGCTCCCCGCTGGGTGCGCAACCGCTGCCAGCCCATCGCCGTCACCGACGTGCTCGGCTATCTGGCGGACTGCCTGGCCGAGCCCCGCACCGTGGGCCAAACTTTTGATATCGGCGGGCCGGATGTCCTGACCTACGCGGAAATTTTCGCCCTCTACGCCCGGGTGGCCGGCCTCCCCCGCCGGATCATCATTCCGGTGCCGCTTTTGAGCCCCCGGCTGTCCACCTATTGGATGCAGCTCATCACACCACTGCCCCGCTCGCTCATCGTGCCGCTGGTCGAGGGCCTCCGAAACGAGGTCGTCTGCCGCGACAGCCGCATCCTGGACATCCTGCCGCGCGAGCGCCTGACCTGCCGGGAGGCCATCGCCCGGGCCCTGGGCAAGATCCGCCAGAACGCCGTGGAATCCACCTGCGCCGACGCCGGGTATGTGGCCCCGGCCGAATGGACGGCCTGCGGCGATGCGCCCTATGCCGGCGGCGCGGCCTACGAGTGCGCCTACCGGGCCGTGGTCAGGGCCAGGCCCGAGGCGGTCTGGCGGGCCATTGCCGCCATCGGCGGGGACACGGGCTGGTATTACGGCAACGTGTTGTGGCGGATCAGGGGCTTTTGCGACCAGCTGGTCGGCGGCGTGGGCCTGCGGCGGGTGACCATCCGGCGGGAGGCGCTTCGGGTCGGGGACCCGCTGGATTTCTGGCGGGTGCTGGCGATCAAGGAAAACCGCCGGCTGGTCCTTTTGGCCGAGATGCGGACCCCGGGCGCGGCGCTTCTGGAATTCCGCCTGGCTCCGGCCGGGGCCGAGGCCACGGAGATCACCATCCAATCGCGGTTTCTGCCCCGGGGGCTGGCCGGGCTCGTCTACTGGTACGCGCTCCTCGTGCCGCACCACCTGCTTTTTGCCGGCATGCTGCGCGGCGTGGCCCGGGCCGTGGGCGCGGCCTTCGCCTCCCCGCCCCGGCGACTCGCGCCGCAGCCGGCCTCCGGCACGAGGGGCGCGGCATGACCGTCCCGGCCCGTGACCGCATCCGCCCGGCCCTGCCCGACGACGCCCCGGCCATGGCCCGGGTTTTCGCGGCCGCCATCGAGGGCAAGGCCGCCTGCAGCTACGGGCCGCGCGAACGGGCGGCCTGGATCGCCCGGGGATCGGCCGACCGCTTGGCGGCCATGGTCGAGGACCCGGACCACAACCTCTTCGTGGCCGAGGCGGGACCCGGGCCGACCGGCCTCACGGGACTGGCCGGGCTGCGCGGCTGCGAGGTGAGCCTTCTTTACACCGCTCCCCTGGCCGCGCCCGGTACCGGAGCCCGGCTCCTTCGCGCCGTCGAGTCCCTGGCCCGGGAGATCGGGCTGGAGGGGCTGACCCTCAATGCTTCCCGAAACGCCCTGGCCTTCTACCTCGCCCAGGGCTACGCCGTCCTTCGCCTGGCCAACCGGCCCCTGCCCGGCGGCGTGTCCCTGCCGGTCTGCCTCATGGCCAAGACGCTGGCCCCCTGATCCCACCGTCCTCCCTCCCACGGCTCCTCGAACGATCCACCGGGAATCCGGCCATTGTCCACGATTGGTGGTCCCGGCCCGGAACCGCGGGCAAGGCCATTTGCCGTACTCTCATCCTTTTCTTTTGGAATTCCGGCATGTTGACGACTTGCCCTCCGACCGGGCCGGACCGGGGGCGAAAGCGGCACGGGGATTGCTTTCCCTTCCGCGACGGTGCCGGCACGGCCGGGACCCCGCCAGAGGTCGCCAAACGGCGAAGGGGGATTCGGAGCAGCGCGGGCCCTCGTCGCGGGGCGGATACGCCCCGCGACGGGCACGCCTCCCCCGGAAACACTTCCCGCCTATAACGCGAGGGCCACTTCCTTCCCCCCGGAGGAAGCGGCCCTCGCCTGTTTTCCGCCGCTGCCCGTCCGCGCCCGGGGACACGAAAAAGGCCGCCATTCCCGATGGAAAAGGCGGCCCGGGCTTTTCCGGGAGGTCCAGTCCCTGGGCCTGCCGGTCGGGAATCCACCGCCCCAGGCGGCTTCCGAGGCTCGCAAAAAGGTTGCCGGCCGGCTGCCGCCCGCACTACACCGCACCGGCGACGCCGGCCGCAGGGCACGGACCTTGTCTTGGCAACGGCAGTCTCCATCGTAATTGAAACCCACCCGTCGCAGGAAACATCATGGCGCACGCTCTCAAGGACTTCCTCCAGCCTGGGGACCTGGTTTTCGATGTCGGGGCGAACATCGGGAAGAGCACGCAACACTATCTGGATCTTGGCGCGCGCGTGGTGGCTTTTGAAGCAAATCCCCGGCTGGCCGCCACGCTGTGCCGCCGTTTTGCCGCCACTCCCCAGGCCTTCATCGAGAACAAAGCCGTTGCCGACAGGCCAGGAATCGTCACGCTCAACATCTGCACGCAATCCCCTGTCCTCTCCACCTGCAACCCGCAGTGGTTCACGGGACGCTTCAAGCAATACCTCTGGGACGAGAAGGTTCAAGTGCCCTCCGTTACCCTGGACATGGCCATGGATTTTTTTGGCACTCCCCGCTTCATGAAGATTGATGTGGAGGGCTTCGAACGGCAAGTTCTTTCAGGTTTGTCACGCCCGATCGGGCTCTTGAGCTTTGAATTCACCATTGAATTCATCGAGAACATGGGGCGTTGCCTGGAACATCTGGAGTCCATCGGCATGACCAAGTTCAATCTCGGTCTTGCCGAACACGACGCGTTGGCCTTGCCCGAATGGCTGTCCGGGGAGGAGGTCAAGACCTTGGCAGGGGATCTCGGGAGGCGGGATGGCGGCCTTTGGGGCGACGTTTACGCGATGCGGGGCTGACAGGTGCCCGTTTCCCGTGGCGCACTTGCAGCCAGCCCGATCCGGCGAAATCGCCGCCCCGTGTTGCGATCCTTAAAGGATACGCCAGTCTTCTTTAAGAAAAAAAAAAAAACAATCATCGCAGGTAATTACTCATGAAAGAAGTATGTCCTTTTTTCATGGACGCGACGAGCCGAGCGGCTTGAAATCCGGCGTCCGTTCCACCGGCACCATGCCGGCCGCCTCGATGGCGTGGCGCAGTTCGGAGAGCGTCAGGCCCTTGGGGCTGTCCGCCCCGGCGGCGTGGCCGATGCGCTCCTCGACGATGGTGCCGTCGAAGTCGTCGGCCCCGGCCCAAAGGGCCATCTGGGCCGCCTTGATGCCGAGCATGGCCCAGTAGGCCTTCAGATGCGGGATGTTGTCCAGGAAAAGCCGGGACAGGGCCATCAGGCGCAGGACCGTGACGCCGTCGGGCCCCTTGGCTCCGAGCGTGTTGTTGGCCGGCTGGTAGGCCAGCGGAATGAAGCAGGTGAACCCTCCGGTCAGGTCCTGCAGGTCGCGAAGCGCGGACAGGTGGGCCACCCGGTCGGCCCAGCTCTCGATGTGGCCAAACAGCATGGTGGCGTTGGTGGGCAGGCCCATGCCGTGGGCCGTGGCGTGGATCTGCAGCCACCGCTCGCCCGTGATCTTCTCCGGACACAGCCGCGCGCGAAGGGCCGGGGAAAAGACCTCGGCCCCGCCGCCCGGCAGCATCATGAGCCCGGCCTCGCGCAGGGCCGAGAGGATCTCGAACTCGGAGACGCCCCGGGTGTCGGCCAGATGGGCCACCTCCACGGCGGTAAAGGCCTTGATGCCGGCGTCGGGCCGGGCCTTGGCGATGGCCCGGAGCATGTCCAGGTAGTATTCCAGCGGCAGCTCGGGATTGAGCCCGCCGACCACGTGGATCTCCCGGATGGGCGCGTCGCCGCGCGCGTCGAGATCGGCCACGATGTCGGCGGCGGAAAGCGTCCGGGCCCCGGGCGCGCCCTTGGTCTTGCTGAAGGCGCAAAACCGGCAGGCGTTGACGCAGACGTTGGTGAAATTCACGTGCACGTTGTGCACGTAGTAGGCGTTCCTGCCGTGCCGGGCCAGCCTGTCGTCCATGGCGGCGGCGCACAGGTCGTGCAGCGGCGCGGCCACGGCCAGGATGAGGGCCTCGTCGGGGGTCAGGCGCTGGCGGGAGCGGGCCTTGTCCAGGATGGCGGCGATATCATCGCCCGGGGGGGGTGTCATTGCATTCATGGCGTTGCCGGGGTAGCATTTGACGGTCCGAACATTATGGGGTGGGAAGCCCTGTACCCCTTTTCCCCGCCGTCCGCCAGGGCGGCGGACCGTCGGAGGCCGGTCATGTCACGGATTTCATGCGGCGCGCTGCTCGCCCTCCTCTGCGCCCTGGCGGCGGGCATGTCCACGGCCTGGCCGGCGCAGGCGGCCAGCCGGGCCACCGACGATTCCACCGCCGCCCTGTCCCGGTTTTTCCAGAGCAAGACCCGCGAACTGCCGGGCCAGCCCATCGATTTCCAGGTCATGGCCGGCTACGCCATGCTTCGCACCGGCGATCCCGAAAGCTCGGGCCGCTACGCCATGACCTCGATCAACGTGTCCCGGGTGGCGCCGGAGATCTACCGCCTGGACGTCAGCCTCGAAAAACCGCTGGCCCGGGACACCTGGTCCACCGACCAGCCCTACTTCTTCACCGAAAGCCGGACCTATTTTTTCTGGTACCAAAACGGCGAACAGATCATCTTCAAGGTGGGCGGGAAGAAAGTCGCCCTGCCCCTTGGCCGCAAGGACGTGCTGCGCGTGGACATCCACTCGCCGGACACCTACTCCATCGACCGGGAAACCATGTTCAAAAACATCAGCTTTGACGACGGCCCGGTCACCATCCACCTGCAACTGAAGTTCAAATAGGAAGCTCCATGGGAAGCGTCACCCCGGAGACGCGGCCCTCCGCGACGGCATCCTCCCCGCCATCCCGCGCCCCGGGGCCGGCCTGTGGGACGACCTCTTCCCGGACGGCCGGCCCGAATTCCTCCCTGCGGCCGATGCCCGAGGCCGGCCGGCCGAGCCCCGACGCGGAGGCCGCCGCGCGCCTGGGCGAGGCCGCGGCCCGCATCCGGCAGGGGCCGGAATACCGGGCGGCCAAACGGTTCGTGCGCCCGGGCGCGGTGGTCTTCGACGTGGGCGCCCACCGGGGGGCCTGGAGCCTGGCCGTGGCCGAGGGCGTCCCGTCTGTCGCCCTCCATCTGTTCGAGCCCCTGCCCGGGGCCTTTGCCGCCCTTGGGGCCACGATCCTCCGGCATTTTCCGGAGGCGCGCCTCCGCAACCTGGCCCTGGCCGACATGGCCGGCCGGCTGCGGTTCCACCACTACCGCGAAAGCCCCACCTGGAGCGGCTTTTTCCGGCGCCGCGGCGAGGAGGCCAGGGGGAGCGTCGGCGCGCCCGAGGTCCTGACCGTGGCCTGCGACACCCTGGACGCCTATTGCCGGACGGAGGGGATCTTCCACATCGATTTTCTCAAGATCGACGTGGAAGGCGCGGAGCCGGCCGTCCTTCGGGGCGCGGCCGGGCTGCTGGCGGCCGGGGCCGTGGACGCCCTGCAGTTCGAGTACGGCGGCACCTTTGCCGACGCCCGGGCCACGTTGCGTTCCGCCTTCGACTTCCTGGCCTTGCGGGACTACGTGCTTTTTACCGAGGCGGACGGAGATTTCACGCCTGTGGAAACGTGGTCCGACCGGCTCGAGGACTACGCCTACGCCAACTACCTGGCCGTCCACCGCCGCCTTGCCGGCTGGTTTCTCGGCCGGCCGCCGGCCATGCTGGACCTGGGGGCCGAACTTCGGAGCCGGGGCATCCGGCCCCGGGGCGTCATCCACATCGGGGCCCACGAGGGCCGGGAACTGGCCGCCTACCGGGCCATGGGCGCGTCGCCCGTCCTTTTCATCGAGGCCAACCCGGCCGTGGCCGCCCGGCTTGAACGAAACGTGGCCGGGGAGCCGGACGTCTTCGTGGCCGTCTGCGCCGCCACCGACGGCGCGGCCGAAACCGCCACGCTCCACGTCACGAGCATGGACCAGAGCAGCTCGCTTTTGCCGCTCGGCGAGCACCTCGCCCTCTACCCCGGCATCGTGGAGACCGACGCGATCACGGTGCCGGCCGTGTCCCTGGACGCCCTGCTCGACCGGCTGGGTCTCGACCCGGCCGCTTTCAACCTGATCAACATCGACATCCAGGGCGCGGAGCTTGTCGCCCTTCGGGGCGCGGCGGCCACGCTCCCCCGCATCGAGGCCATTAATGCGGAGATCAACTACCGGGAGCTCTACCAGGGCTGCGTCCTGTCCCACCAGCTCGACGCCTTCCTCGCCGGCTTCGGCTTCGTGCGCGAGGCGGCCGTGTGTCCCTACGATCCGAGCTGGGGCGACGCCCTCTACGTCCGACGATCGATCCTCAGCATGGCCGACCTGGGGCAAAACGGCCGCTTCGCCAACCAGCTGTTCCAGTACGCCTTTTTAAGGCGCCACGCCGCCCGCCATCGTCTCACGGCCCAGGTCCCGGCCTGGGTGGGGAACTTCCTTTTCGGCGCGGCCGATCCGCCGCCGCCCCGGGCCCTGCCGCTGGTGCGCCAGACCTCCCCGGTCCCGGCCACGGACGCCGTGGCCGGGGCCGATCCGCCGGTCAGAAACGTGGACCTGTCCGGCTATTTCCAATTTCATTCCAGCTTTTACGCTGCGGACAAGGCCTTTTTCCGAAGCCTCTTTGCGCCCGTGCCCGAAATCAAGGCCCCCCTCGACGCGGCCCTCGACCGCCTGCTGGCCGGCCGGCGCACACTGGTCGCCCTGCACCTGCGGCGCGGGGACTACGGCTACGGCCACTTTTTCGTGGCCCCCTCCGCCTGGTACCGCGACTGGCTGGCAGCGGTCTGGCCACACCTCCCCGACCCGCTCCTCTACATCGCCAGCGACGAGCCGGAGAAGGTCCTCCCGGACTTCGCGGACTACGCTTCGGCCTCCCGGGCCGACCTCGGGGACCTCGGCACGATCGACGCCGTGTGCCCCTGCTATCCCGACTTCCACGTCCTGACCCGGGCCGACGGGCTGGCCATCTCCAACAGCTCCTTTTCCTTTGCCGCCGCCATGCAAAACGACCGGGCGACCGTCTTCATGCGCCCCCGGCTGGGGCTTGGAAAACTCATCCCCTTCGATCCCTTCGACGCGGAGGTCTTATTCCGCGACGAAACGGTCGAAAGCCACGGCGCCCCGTAATCTCCCATGGCCGCCCTGCCCCGCATCACCTTCGGCGTCATCGTCCTAAACGGCGAGCCTTTCACCCGCTACTGCCTGCGGGCGCTCTACCCCTTTGCCCACCAGATCGTGGTGGTCGAGGGCGCGGTTGGACGGGCCATGGGCCAGGCCCGGCCGGACGGGCATTCCCGGGACGGCACCCTGGAGACGCTCTACGATTTCAAGGCCAACGAGGACCCGGACGGCAAGCTTGTCGTCGTCACCCAGGACGGGCCGTGGGAGGAGAAGGACGCCATGTCCGCGGCCTTTGCCGCCCGGGCCACCGGGGACTGGCTGTGGCAGGTGGACATCGACGAGTTCTACCGGACCC
Source organism: Solidesulfovibrio carbinoliphilus subsp. oakridgensis (assembly GCF_000177215.2). Taxonomy (NCBI): domain Bacteria; kingdom Pseudomonadati; phylum Thermodesulfobacteriota; class Desulfovibrionia; order Desulfovibrionales; family Desulfovibrionaceae; genus Solidesulfovibrio; species Solidesulfovibrio carbinoliphilus. The sequence goes on from NZ_CM001368.1 coordinate 1,523,114, forward strand.
GGGATATGGAGCTGGTCTGCTCGCTCCTGGCCGGGGACCCGTCGATCACGGGCGCGGTCTTCCGGCAGTGGAGCTTTTTCGGCTCGCCCGGCATCGTCAACGGCAGCTCGTACCTGCTGGCCGGGGGCGACGCGTTCCGGCGGCTTTTCCGCTGGGGTCCCGGATACCGCTATGCCGGCCACCGGCCGCCGACGATCCTCGACGACCGGGGCCTCGACGTCCTGAGCCTGCGGCCCCTTTCGGCCGAGGCCTTGGAGGCCATGGACGTGCGGCTTTTCCACTATTCCCTGCTCTTTCCCAAGCAGGTCCGGGACAAGACCGCCTACTACGCCGCCTGGACCGAGGTTCCCCACTGCCGGGACCTGCCCCGGTGGTGCGAGGAGCAGTTCCTCGGCCGGGCCGACCCCTTCAACCTCTTCACCGTGCGCGACCAGCCCGGCTGGATCGAGTCGTACACCGGCGACCACCCGGAGCAGGTGGCGGCCATGCTCGGCGACATCGCGGCCGGCCGGCTGGCGGTTGAGCCCTACCCGGCCGACGGGCTGGCCGCCCTGGCCCGTGATCCCGGCTACCGCCGGCGGATCGGCCTTCTCAAGGGGGAGCTCCTCGGCCGGCCCGACCCGGCCGCGCGCAACATGCGGCTTGGCGACCCCTTTTTCCAAAAGCGGGTCCTCGGCCGGGTGCCGGGCATCCGGGGCGTGCTCGTCAACCAACTCGACGCCTACGGCGGCGCGGCCCGCATCGCGCTTGACCTCGGCCGGAGCCTCAATGCCGGGCCCGACGACTTCACGTATTTCGTCTGGAAAAAGAAACTGCCCGACTACTGGATCGAGACCATCGGCCAGGAGGACAAGAACCGGCCGGCCAAGGCGGCGGCCGAGGCAATGGGCCTTCCCGACTACAACGTGGCCAGCACCTTCTTATTGGCCGAGCGGCGGGCATTTCAGGAGGCGCAGGTTGTCCACTGCCACAACCTGCACACCGGCTACTGCAATCCCATGAGCGCCGCCGGCTGGAGCGTGGGAAAGCCCCTGGTCTGGACGCTCCACGACATGCAGGGGCTGACCGGCAACTGCGCCCACGCCTTCGCCTGCCCGGGCTGGCGCACGGGCTGCGGCGACTGCCCGGACTTGCGCGTCTATCCGGGCCTCGCCACCGACACCACAGCCGAACTGTGGCGCGACAAGGCCACGGCCGGACAGGCCCTGGACGCCCACATCGCGGTGCCGTCCGAATGGCTTAAGCGCCAGGTGGAAGAAAGCTTTCTGGCCCACCTGCCCGTCCATGTCATCCCCAACGGCATCGACACCGACACCTTCGCCCCGCGCGACCGGCAGGCCGCGCGCCGGGAACTGGGGCTGCCGCCCGGGGCGACCATCCTGTCCTTTTGCGCCCACGGCGGCCTGGCCAATTCCTGGAAGGGCGGCGCGCACCTGGTCGCGGCCCTGGCCGCCCTGGTCGAGCGCCACCCGGAGGTGGTCCTTTTAAACATCGGCGGCACCTACGAGGACGCCGGCCTGCCCATCGTCAACCTGCCGTTTTCCCTCGACGCGGCCAGGCTGGCCACGGCCTACGCCGCCTCGGACGTGTTCGCCTACCCGAGCCTGGCCGACACCTTCGGCCTGGTCGCCCTGGAGGCGCTCTGCTGCGGCCTGCCGGTGGTTTCGTTCGACGCCGGGGCCCTGCCGGAGATCGTCCGCGACGGCGAAAACGGGCTGGTGACGCTCACGGGCGACACGGAAGCCTTTACCCGGGCCCTGTCCCGGCTCATCACCGACCGCGACCTGCGCCAAACGCTGGCGGCCAACGCCCCGTCCGCCCGGGATTCCTACGGCCTGCCGGCCATGGTCGCCCGCTACCGGGACCTCTACCAACACGTCATGGCCGAGCGCGCCGCCAGGTCCCCGGCCGCGCGCCGGGACCTCGCCCGCCGCCAAGGCCCGGCGCTTGCCACCCTGGCCGCCCGGCTGGCCGCCGTGGGCAACACCGTGGGCGCGACCGCCCTGAACCAGGCCGCCCGCAGCCTGCCCGCCTGACCGCGCCCACTTTCCAGGGGGTCCGGGGATGATCCCGCCCGGCCGCCGGAGGCATCCCCTTGCCCTTCTCCCCTTACCTCTTGCCCCTACCCCTCCCCCTTGCCCCGTTCCCGCAAAATGGCCTTGGCCGGGATGAGGCCGGTGGCGGCGGCGGAGACGATGTTGCCGGCCACGCCCGGGCCGTCGCCGGCCACGTACATGCCGGCCACGGCGGTTTGCAAGTCCGGGGTGGTGTCGATCTGGGTGGCGAAGAACTTGATCTCCGGGGCGTAGAGCAGGGTCTCGTCGTTGGCCACGCCCGGCACCACGGCGTTTAGCTGCTCCAGGCCGTCGACCAGGTTGGCCACGATGCGCTCGGGCAGGGCCATGGCGATGTCGCCGCAGGTGACGGAAGTCAGCGTCGGCTCGACCGAACCGCGCCGGATGCGGCTCCAGGTGCTGCGCCGGCCGCGCTTCAGGTCGCCGAAACGCTGGAGGATGGGGCTGCCGCCGCCGATCATGGTGGCCAGCCGGCCGATGGCCTCGCCGTAGGCCTGGTTGTCCGAGACCGGGTCGGTCAGCACCACCTTGGACAGAAAGGCGAAGTTGGAGCTGTCGGACTTGGCGTCCATGTAGGCGTGGCCGTTGACGCACACGAAGTCCTGGTAGTTTTCGAGGGCCACGTACCCGCCCTGGTTGGTGCAAAAGGTCCGGGTCTGGTCGTCGTATTTGCGGGTGCGCACGAAAAAGGTCGGGTCGTAGATGACGTCGGTCAGATCGGCCAGGATTTCGTTGTGGACCTCGACCCGCACTCCGACCTCGATGCCGCGCTGGCTGTAGGGCAGGCCATGGCGGCGGGCCAGCCCCCCCATCCACTCCGCCCCGACCCGGCCCGGGGCCAGGATCACGGCCGGGGCCCCGTAGGTCCCCTTGGCCGTGGTGACGCCGGCCACGCGGCCGGCTGCGACCACCACGTCCCTGACCTCCTCGCCGGTGCGGATGACCACGCCCCGGCCGGCCAGGCCGGCGGACATGGCCGCGATGTGGTCGGGCAGATGGTCGCTGCCGAGGTGCTTCTGGCGGATGAGCAAAAGCTCGATGCCGAGCTTTCGGGCTTCCTTGCGGATGTTTCGCGCTTTTTCCTGGTCCGTGGGATAGACCGGGCCGTCCATGCCGAGTTCGGTGAAAAGGGCCTCGGTTTCGTCGATGAGCGCCGTGGCCGCAGACAGGGACATGAACTGGGTCAGGTCGGTCTTGCCGAGCTTGGGGATGAAGTTGAGCTTGCCATCGGAAAAAAGCCCGGCCCCGCCGATGCCGGCCAGGATGTTGCAGGGCTTGCACTTGAGGCAGTCCTTGCGGCCCTGCATGGGGCAGCGGCGTTTGCCGGCGGCCTTGCCCTTCTCCAGCAGCAGGACCGACAGGTCCGAGTGCAGGGAGAGGTAATGGGCGGCGAAAAGTCCGGCCGGCCCGCCGCCGACCACGATGACGTCGAAATCTTTTCCGGCTTCGTTTTCCACGGGTCATCCTTTGCGGGAGTGCCGCGCCAGGCGGCGATGCTTCCCGGATACCGCGCCCGTCGGACTTCTGGCAAGGAGCGCGGCGGCCGGTCGCGGCCGGGCCGGGAGGCGGCTATCCGCCCGGCCCGGCCCGGTTCTTTTTCTTTCTCCCGGGATAGGCTACCATGTCCGAAAAGGCGTTCCCGTGTCTTTCCCGGCCAAGGCCCCCGTGCCGTGGCCGGGGTTGTCTGGCCGCATGGTCCCCGGAACCTGCCGGAAGGAGATGCCCGTGAACAACCGGGTGCTTTTCATCGACGACGACGAGCGGATCCTGGCCGGATTCCGGCGCAACCTCCACGGCTCCTTCGAGGTGGACACGGCCGTCGGGCCCGAGGCCGGGCTGGCCAAGGTCAGGGAAAGTCCGGCCTACGCCGTCGTGGTCTCGGACCTGCGCATGCCCGGCATGGACGGCGTCGCGGTCCTGTCCAAGGTCCGCGAGATGCGGCCCGAGACGGTGCGGGTGATGCTGACCGGATTCGCCGACCTCGAGGCCGCCATCGGCGCGGTCAACGAGGGCAACATCTTCCGATTCCTGACCAAGCCGTGCGAGACGAGCTATCTGGTCGGCGCCTTGACCGCGGCCGTGGAACAGTACCGGCTGGTCATGGCCGAGCGGGAGCTCCTTGAAGGGACGCTTCGAGGCAGCCTCAGGATGCTGTCCGAAGTCCTGTCGCTCTTGCGGCCCGAGATCTACGGCCGCATCTCGCGGATCGCGCCCTATGTGCGGCCGCTCTCCCGCCTGTGCGGCGATCCGAGCCCCTGGCAGACCGAGGCGGCGGCCATGCTGTGCCAGATGGGATTTATCATCCTGCCCGACGCGGTCATCTCCCGGGTGGAGCGCGGCCGGACCCTTTCGGCCGAAGACGCGGCCACCTACCGACAGCACGCCGAGGTGGCGGCCAAGCTCGTGGCCAACATCCCGCGCATGGGCGGGGTGGCCAAGGCCATCGCCTACCAGGAAAAGAATTTCGACGGCACCGGCTTTCCGCAGGACGCGGTGCGGGGCAAGGAGCTGCCGGTCGGGGCGCGCATCCTGCGGGTCCTGCTCGACTTCGACCGGCTGGTGTCGGCCGGCGCGGCCAAGGCCGAGGCCTACAAGACCATCAAGCAGGGCGCGGGACTCTACGATCCGGACGTGGTGGTGGCGTTTGGCGAGGTGCTCGGCGAGGAAGGCAAATACGTCATCGTGCCGGTGGCGGTGAAAAGCCTTCGCGACAACATGATCCTGGCCGAGGACATGTTCGTCACGCGCGGCGGCCAGCAACTGAAGGTCCTGCCCAAGGGCTACGCGCTTTCGAGCGTCTCCCTGGCCCACATCGCCAAGCTGGCCCGCTACGATCCGGTCACGGACCCGGTCAAGGTCATCGTGCCGAGCGGCGACTGAAGCCGGCGGCGGGGGCCGGGGCTTTGCGGCCGTCCCCGGAAAGGGGCGGCGGCGCCGGGCCGGCGACGTCCGTCCCGGCGCGATCGGCCGGACGCATCGAGGGCGCGTCCGGGGCCGCCGCGCCGGGGCTGTCGGAAAACCGAAGCCGCGCGGGGGCCCCGGACGGGGCGGCGCGCGGCCGGAATATCGGTCAGGCGGCGCCGGCTACTCGGTGGCGGCAGCGGCAACGGGCTTGCGGCGGCGTTCCCAAAGACGCATGTCCTTCATCTTCTTGCGGCGTTCCCGTTGCAGGGATTTGGCGGCCAGGGGCGCGCCCTTTTTGTAGCCGTATTTGGCCCGGTATTCCTCGGGCGTGAGGCCATGGGCCCCAAGATGTTTCTTGGTAAGGACCTTGAACGCCTTGCCGCATTCCAGGCAGACCACGCTGCTTTCCTTCACCGCCTTGCTCGGATCCATGGCCGGGGCGGCCGCTTCGGCCGGAACGGACTCCGCTTCGGCGGCCGCCTGAATGCCGGCGGCCACGTTGCGCAGCATGGAGGTGATTTCTTCATCGGTCATGGTCCGGACCGACGCCTGGGCCTTGACGATTTCCAAGGCTGCTTTCAAATATTCTTCCATTGGTCTCTCCTGATGACGACTTTTACTACGTATAAGTAAGCCAGCGCATAATTGCAACTGAATTCAAAAACAAACGGAAAGCCTTTCATACAGCCACTAGTTACGGGTTGCGACAGCCGGACGTGTCCGGCCCCGGCCGTGCCTTCACCCTGCCTCGGAACCACGGTAAAGCATGGTCAGCACCGTGATGTCGTCGGCCTGGTCGGCCTCGCCGGCAAAGGCCCGTACAGCGTCCATCACGGCCTGGTCGAGCTCTTCCGGCGCCAGGGACGCTCCGGCGGCCAGGGCCTCGACCAACCGGCGGGTGCCGAAGAGTTCCTGCCCCGTGTTCATGGCCTCGTTGACGCCGTCGGTGAAGGCGAAAAGCCGCGTTCCCGCCGTCAGGCGCATCCGGGTGGTCTTGTAGACCGCCTCTTCCATGATGCCGAGAAAAACCCCGCGCGGCAGCGTCATCCAGGACACCGCGCCGTCCGGGGCAATGAGGGCCGGCGGGTTGTGGCCGGCGTTGGAAAAGGCCAGCTCGCCCGTGGAACAATCGAGGATGGCCAGGAACATGGTGACAAAGAGCATGGACTCGTTGTCCACGCACAGCTCGCGGTTGACCTTGGTGAGAATCTCGGCCGGGTCGGTTTCCTGCTCGGCGATGCCTTTGACCAGCGTCTTGGTCACGGCCATGAACAGGGCCGCGGGCACGCCCTTGCCCGAGACGTCGCCGACCAGGAACAGCAGCTTGTCCGGCCCGAGCAGGAAGAAGTCGTACAGGTCGCCGCCGACTTCCCAGGCCGGCTCCAGGCTGGCGTGGAGCTCGAAGGCCGTCAGCTCCGGAAAGGGCGGGAAATGCTTGGGCAGAAAACTCATCTGGATGCTGCGCGCGATCTTGAGTTCCGACTCCAGCCGTTCCTTGGCCTTGGTGGTGGCGGTCAGGTCGGCGATGTAGTCCTTGAGGGCCAGCCGCATCTGCTCGAAGGACCGGGCCAGGGCCCCGACTTCGTCCCGCGAGCCGCCCTGGGGGACCGGGGCGTCGAGGTTGCCGGTGGCGATCTCGGCGGCGGTCGCGGCCAGGCGGGAGAGCGGACGGGTGACCGAGGTGGCGATGGCGGCGATGACCAGGAGCAGCACGGCGAAGCCGCCGGCCCCGAGCGTCGCCACCTCGCGGCCGAGCCGGTGCAGGTCGGCGAAAAGCTCGTCTTCCGGCACGATCACCCCCATGGACCAGCCCGTGGCGGCAAGCGGCGCGTAGGCCAGCCAGGCCGGCTTGCCGAGCACGAAATCCGGCAGCCGGGCGAACCCCTCGCGGCCCTTGACCATGTCCCGGCCGATGGCCCGAAGCTCCGGCCCTCCCTTCTCCTCGGCCAGGCTGAAGACGCTTTCGCGCATGACCAGCCGGCTGTCGGGGTGGGACACGTACACGCCGACGCGGCTGATCACAAAGGCGTAGCCCGACCGGAACATGGAGATCCGGCCCACCTGCCCGCGCAGCCAGTCCAGGGACACGTCGGCTGTGACCACGCCGAGAAAGGCGCGCCGCGCCCCCTCGGTCCGAAAGATCGGCACGCTGTAGGTCGTCATGACGATGTCGCCGCCGGATTCGTCGAAATAGGGCTCGCTCCAGACCGGCCGGCCGAGCTCCCGGGGCACGAGGTACCAGTTCTCCAGCTCGTAGCGCTCCTCGTAGCCGAGGGAGACCTGGGCGATCCAGCCGTCCTTGCGGCAGAAATAGGGCGCGAAATGCGCCAGCCCGGGCGCGAAGGCCCCGGGCTCGTAGGCCGCGGCCGCGCCGTAGACGTCCGGGTTGGTGGCCAGGAACCCGGCCAGATCCCGCTCCAGGTCGGCCCGGGCCGGGGTTGTCCGGCCGTAGGCGGCGGCCAGGAACCGGGGAACGCGCTCCACGCCGGCCAGTTGGACATCGAGACGGGCCGCCGCTCCCCGGATCAGATGGATGGCGTTTTCCCGCACCGCCCGCAGGAGCATGTCCTTGGAGGAGACGTAGTAGTCGGCAAAGGCGGCCCCGAAAACAAGCGTCGCGCCGGTCAGGATGCAGGCCGCCAGCCGGAAGGCCAGGCCACGGCCGGGTGTCGGCTTAGCGGCTTTCGGCATGGAAGGCCTCGTAGGCGGGCGCGGCCCCGATCAGCCCCGCCGCGATGAGCAGGCCGGCCGCGGCTTCGTAGCGGTCCCGGGCAAAGGCGCCGAGCTCCCCGCCGCCTGCGGCCATGGCCTGGCGCAGGTGTTCGAGCATCCACTTCTGGTGCATGCGGTTGGTCGGCAGGTGGGCGGCGGACACGTGGCTCATGACGATGGACAGGGCCTCGTCCGGGTGGTCGAAGGCGTATTGCCAGCCCCGGATAGTGGCCCGGACCACGGCCCGGCACAGGTCCGGGTCGGCTTTCCAGGTCGCCTCCAGGGTGTAGAGCCCGTCCTCGGGCAGATCCAGGCCGTGGTCGGCCATGGCGAAGACGGCGAGCTCCTGCGGGTCGAGGCCGGAATTCACGATGGCGTGGTATTCGTTGTAGCGCATGGCCGAGCAGGCCGCGACTCCGCCGCGCAGGAACAGGTCCACGGTGTAGCCCTGGGGCACTTCCGTCACCCGTGCCCCGTATTTCTTGAAAAAAGCCTCGGGCGCGATCCGGAATTCCGGGCCCCACAGGCTGACCCGCCGGCCGTCCAGATCGGCCGGAGAGGCGATGCCGTCGGCTTTGCGGGCAATAAGCAGCTGATTGGAATGGGACACGAACTGGGCCAGATGGACGAGCGGCAGGCCGGCCGCCCGATCCCGGATGGCGGTCGGCAGGAAAAACGTGCCGAACTGGGCCCGTCCCTCCCGCAGCAGCACCGACGGCGGCGAGCCCGGCCCGCCGCGCAGGATCCGCATGTCCACGCCTTCGGCGGCATAGAACCCCTTGGCCAGGGCGACGTAGTAGCCGGCGAACTGGGCCTGCGGCTCCCATTGCGGGATGAGCGCCGCCTCTTTAAGCGGCGCGGCCAGGGCCAGGCCGCACAGCAACGCGACAGCGAGGCCGCAAGCCAAGCCGGTCACGGCAAGGGCCGAAGAATGGAGCACACGCGCCACGACATGGGACATGCCCCGTCAAATACAGGATTCCCACGACCCTGCCTAGGGGCGAAGCCGCTTTGTGACGAAATTTCCCTTAAATGCGAAAGGATCGGCCGTTCAGGCCGAATGAAGCGGGCCAGGCGCCGGACGCCTGGCCCGCCACAGGACCGTGGCCGCGCCGCACGCTACGGCCAATGCCACATACTGGGACGCGGAAATGCCGCAGTAGACGCCGCGCAGTGCGTCGCCGCGCCAGAATTCCAGACAGAAGCGCAAGACGGCGTAGCCGAGGAGATAGGCCGTGGCCAGGCGCCCGGGCGGCAGGCCGCCGGACCGCCTGGAGAACAGGGACAGGATGCCGAAGAGGGCCACGTTGCCAACGGCCTCGTAGAGTTGCGACGGGTGCACCGGCAGGGAGGCCACGGCGCCTTCCGGCAAAAGCCCGGCCAGCCGCTCCTGCAAAAAGACCGGCGAGCCGGCCGGGAAGCGCACGCCAAGGGGACATTGCGTCTCGCTCCCGAAGCAACAGCCGCCGAAAAAGCAGCCCAGCCGGCCAAAGGCGTGGCCGAGCGGCGCATACAGGCAGACCGCGTCCAGAAGCGGCCAGGGAGACAGGCCAAGGAGCCGGCAGCAAAGGCGCATGGCCAACAGGATGGCCAAGGCCCCGCCGTAAAAGACCAGACCGCCGGTGAGGACGATGCCGGGCGTCAGCCGGCCGGCGGCCACGGCGTCCTGGACGATGGGGATGAGCCTCGCCCCGGCCAGGCCGAAAGGCAGGCTGGCCAGAAAGACGAGCAGATAGCGGCCCCGGTCGGGGTTGCCGGCCAGTTCCCGCCGGGTGAACCCCAGGACCACGGCCAAGCCGGTGAGGCCCAGCAAGAGGTAGCCTGCCTGCAGGAGGGCAAAGGCGTCCATCCCGGTGGCCCGGGACAGGAGAAAGGCGAGGAAGCCGCCCATGCTACGGGAAAGGAGGCGGCCCGGCTATTTGCCGCCGCCGCACTCGGCGCAGGAACACCGCATGCCCATGCAGCCGCAGGTGGCCATCTCGCAGGACGTGGCGTTCCCGGCGGCGTCGGCAAAGGCGGCGTAGGCATCGCCGGAAGCGCTCCGGGAAAAGGCGAACAGCGTGCCGGTCAGGGTCAGGCACAGGGCGCAGGCGATGGCCAGGGCGAGTTTCATGAAAAATCCTCCGGAGAAACGGTCTAACGCAGCCGGCGGGCGGAGCCGTTGCCTTCGTCGGCGGCCAAAAGCACCCACAGGGCGGCGGCCCAGCCCCAGACGGCGTTGGCCACGAGGACCAGCACCGGGGTCATGGCCCCGAGGTCCTGCCCCCACAGGCCCTTGTCGAGCTGGGTGGGGAAGACGATGAGCAGCTGGACCAGGGTCGGGCCGAGGCTGAGGATGAGCCCGCGCCAGAAAAGCGAATCCGGCATGAAGCGCGGCAGGAAGAGCAGTCCCCAGATGCCGCCCCAGACGAGCCTCGGGTAGAGCCAGGGCAGGGTCCAGGCCGGGGCGATGGCCACGCCCATGGCGGCGGTCCAGCCGTAGGCCCCGGCCATCCAGAGGAAAAGGCTGTTGACCAGGCCGCCGAACAGGCCGCCGGCAAAGCAGACGCTCGTCCACCCGAAAAAGTTGCGCATCCTTCCCCTCCTTTCGCTGCGACGCCGCCGGGACGGCGCTTAGTAGGGCCTGGTGAGGATCGACATGGTCCGCACGCGGTTCAGGAGTATGTGGCTCGGCCCGACCGCCGGCACTTCCTCGCCGGCCCTAAGCGTGGTCACCACGGCCCGGCCGAGCACCAACCGGCCGTCGCGGCCGTTCTCCCCGAAGGTCCGCAGCCCCCAGATGTCGTGGTAGACCACGGGCCGCCCCTTGTACTGGCCGACGTAGACCAGGATGTGGCCCTGCATCCAGACGAGGGTGGCAAAGGGCACGCCCTGTTCGATGATGGTGGCTTCCTTCTGCTCGCCGGCCATGTCGCCAAGGGGGATGGAGCCGCCGTAGGCGGCCTGGCTGGCGGAATTGCGCGGCAGGTAGAGGCCGAAGGGCACGAAGAGGTCGTGGGTCAGGGCCGAGCAGTCGCGTTTGCCGTCAAGGCCCCCCCAACCGTAGGTCTTGCCCATGAACTGGTTGCCGACGGCGGCCACGTTTCGCGGGGTCATGGCCATGGGCATGGGCGCGGCCGACCCGGCCGGGAGGCGCACCCGCCGCAGTTCGGCCAGGCCCGAGGCCCCGCGCACGGGCACGAGCACGGCGACGCCCGAGCCGTCCGCCGGCCCGGCCAGGGGGAAGACCGCGCCGACATCCGCGGCCAGGCCCGCTTCGGGGACGGGGGTCTGGTCCTTGACCACGGCGGCCAGCTTGCCGGCCATGAATTCCCGGGTCACGGACCCGTCGACAAAGGCCACGTCCGAGGCCGGCAGCCAGCCGAAGGTGAGCGCCGATTCGGCCAGGAGCCAGGAGCCGTCGCGGCTGGCGTGGGTGACCAGAATGGGGGTGGCCGGCGGCAGGGCCGTGTGCTGCAGGTAGTCGAAGGGATAGCCTTCGCCGGGCAGGCTCGGGTCGGAGAACCGGGGGCTTTGGGTCGGCATGCCGCGAAGATTGGTGTTTTTGACGGTCACGGCTTGGCGCACCATGTTCGGATAGGTGCCCAGATTGGCGCCGGCGTGGAGGGTTGCCGCGAATCCCGGACTGTTGGGCCGGTTGCCGGCCCCATACCCCGGGGATTTCTCAAAGCGCCGGAAGATGTCTTCGACGGCCTTGCGGCCGTAGCCGGGCCTGGTCATCTTCCAGGGCTTGGTCCACTCGGCCAGGAAGCCTTCCATGCGGATGCCGACCTGCTCCTTGGGAATGAGCGGCCGGTCGGCCGTGTCCGGCCGCAGGTAGGCGGCAAGGTCCTGGGGCAGGACGCGCAGGTCCTCGACCTCGCCCTTGCCCACGGGCTTGGCCGTCGGGGCCAGGGGGACGGACGGCGGCGGCTTGGCGCAGCCGAAGGCCACGAAGAGGACCAGGACAAAAGGAAGTATTCGCAGACGCAGGGGAATCCGATTCATGAGGGGAAAGCTCCTTGGGCCGGCTTGACGGCCGGCGCGGCCACCGACTATCCGGTCCCGGGGAGGGTAGACGCTCGCGCGGCCGAATACAAGTCCGGACACGGCCGGTTGCGACTGAAAGGGAGCGGCAATGCAGCGAAAGACGGTTCTCGACACCGCGGAGACGGCCCGGATTCTCGGCGAGCGGCTGCCGCCGGCCCTGCCGGTCTCGGTGCGCGTGAGCCCCCGGGCCAAGGGCATCGTGCTGCGCATGTTGCCGGGCCAGGGCCTCGAGGTGGTGACTCCGGCCGGGGTGCCGGTCCAGTTCCTGGCCCAGGCCGTGGAGGCCCGGCGGGGCTGGATCGCGCGGATGTTCGAGCGCCTGGCCGCCGAGGGCGGCGTGCCCGGGGAGGCGCCGGCCCTGCCGCGTCCCGAGCGCCTGGTGCTGACGGCCTTTGGCCGGCAGTGGCGGCTTTCCTACCTGCTAAAGGACCGGCCCGGGTGCGCGCTTGCCCCACGCGGCCCGGGGGAGCTGGTGGTTTCCGGGGCGGTCGGCGATCCCGCGGCGGTCGCGGCCGCGCTGGCGGGATTTTGCCGGGACAAGGCCGGGGAGCTTTTGCGGCCGGCCCTGGCCGCGGCCAGCCGGGAGACGGGGCTCGCCTACACGGCCGTCACCATCCGGGCCCAGCGCACCCGCTGGGGCAGCTGCACGGCCCGGGGCCGGGTCAGCCTCAACTACACCATCGCCTTTTTGCCGTGGGAGCTGTGCCGGCTGGTCCTTATCCACGAGCTGTGCCACACCGTCGAACTCAACCACTCCCCCCGCTTCTGGGCGGTGCTCGAACGCCACATCCCGGGCTGCCGGGAACTGGACGCGCGGCTCAATGCCGCCCGGCACTACCTGCCCCTGTGGCTGGCCGGCACGGCGGCTACGGCCGATCCACCGTGACCTCGTCAAGGCTCTCGCCGCTGAAATAAAAGACCGTGATCGGCGCGTCCGCCCCGCGTACGACCACCAGCCGCCCGAGCGGCCCGTCCTCCATGATGGCGAGCAGCCCTTCGCAGACCGCCGCCCCCTCCTCGGGCGGACAGGCCTCGCACCAGACCTCGAAACACAACGCCTCGGGCCCGGGCGTCACCTCCAGGTGGGCCACGTCCAGGCCGGCCACGGCCCCGGCCAAGGCCTCGCCGGCCTCGCTTTCGATCTCGCCCACGCGTTCGTAAGAATATTCGTCAGGATAGCGTATTTCGCCAAGCAGGCGACACGGCGACTGGTGCATACCGCCTCCGAAGGATCTCGTAAAAGGGTGGTAGCATGGCCCAAAGGCCCCCCGCAACGCAACCACGGGCTTGTGCCGCGCCGCCCCGGGGGATAGAGAGGGAGGAGCGTGACACCGGGAGGATACATGGCAGCAAGAAGAAGACGGGGAAAATCCCCCAAAGGACAGGGCGCCGGGCTCGATGCGGCCGCCGTGCTGCGGATCTTCCGAGACAGCGGCAAGCCCCTGTCCGAAAAAGAAATACTGCGCGAACTTGGAGCGCAGGCCAATGTTCAGGCCGTCCACCGCCTGCTCGACAATCTGCAGGAGGCCGGCAAGCTCATCCGGGTCCAGAGCGGCTACGGCCTGGTCGAAAGCATGCGCCTGGTGACGGGCATTTTGGAAATAAGCCGCTCGGGCGTCGGCTATGTCCTGCCCGAGGACAAGCGGCGCAAGGATATTTTCATCCATCCCAAGGATATCGGCGACGCTTGGCACGGCGACAAGGTCGTGGCCGCCGTGACCCGGGAGCGCAAGGACAAAAACCATGAAGGCCGGGTGGCCCGCATCATCGAACGCGGCGTAAAGACCCTGCCCTGCCGGATCATCAAGCGCATGGCCAAGGACCTGTTCCTGTGCCAGCCGACCGATTCCCGCCACGGCATGAGCTTCATGGTCGACTACCTGCCCCCGACGCCGAACGACCCCGAGCCGAACAACGACGACATCATGAACGTCGGCATCGGGGAAAAGCTCGACTACAAGGTCTATTCCGGCAAGGGCCTGGAACTGCTCGGGGCCCAGGGCGACGTGTCGGTCCAGGAACGGCTGGTCAAGCTCAACCACTCCATTCCCGGCCCCTTTCCGCCAACCGCCCTGCGCGAGGCCGAGACCCTGCCCGACGTGCCGGGCGAAGCCGATTTCGCCGGCCGCAAGGACCTCAGGAAGCTCGACTTCGTCACCATCGACGGGGCCAAGGCCCGGGACTTCGACGATGCCGTGTATGTCAAAAAACGCGGCCGGGGCTACACCCTGTGGGTGGCCATCGCCGACGTCTCCCACTACGTGCCCGAAGGCGGTGCCCTGGATGAGGAGGCCCTCGAGCGCGGCAACTCCTACTATTTCCCCCAGTCCGTCGAGCCGATGCTGCCGGAACGGATCTCCAACGGGCTTTGCAGCTTAAACCCCGATGTCCCCCGGCTGGCCATGGTGGCGGAAATCGATTTCACGCCCAAGGGCCTGCCCGGGCGCACGGACTTCTATGCGGCCGTGATCGAAAGCAAGGCCCGGCTGACCTATTCCCAGGTCAACAGGGCCCTCATGCTCGGCGACGAGGCCGAGCGCGCCGGCATGGCCAAGGTCCTGCCCATGCTGGAGACGGCCGAGAAGCTGGCCCGGGCCATAAACGAGGTGCGCACGGCCCGGGGCAATCTGGACTTCGACCTGCCCGAGCCGGAAATCCTTTTCAACTTCCAGGGCGAGACCCAGGACATCCGGCGCAAGGTCCGGCACTTCGGCCACCAGATCGTGGAGGAATTCATGATCGCGGCCAACGAGGCCGTGGCCCGGTTTCTGACCGAGAAAAACGCGCCCGTGCTCTACCGCGTCCACCCCGAACCCGATCCGGCCAAGCTCGAGGCGCTTTTCAAGCTCCTGGCCACCACCGACCTGGCCCTCAAACTGCCGCCGACCCCCGGCGCCTCCGACCTGGCCGGGGTCCTTCGCGACGCCTCGGGCTCGGACCTCGACTTCCTGGTCAGCCGGCTGGCCATCCGCACCATGATGCAGGCCTCCTACTCGCCCAAGCTCGACCCCCACTTCGGCCTGGCCTCGACCTGCTACTGCCACTTCACCTCGCCGATCAGGCGCTATGCCGACCTGGTGGTCCACCGGTCGCTCAAAAGCGTCTTCGCCGGCAAGGCCCCCTCGGAAAAGGGCCTGGCCCGGCTGGCCAAGGTGGCCGAGCACATCAGCCGCCGCGAACGGGTGGCCATGGAGGCCGAGCGCGAGATCCTCAAACGCGTGACCGTCCACTTCCTGTCCGACAAGGTGGGCCGGCAGTTCACCGGCGTCATCGGCTCCATCGCGGACTTCGGCTTCTGGGTGGAACTCAAGGAGGTCATGGCCGAAGGCATGGTCCGCCTGTCCTCGCTCTCCGACGACTACTACACCTACTTCCCGGAACGCCACGAACTGGTCGGCGAACGGACCGGCCGGCGGTTCCGCCTGGGCCAGCCCGTGGAAGTGGAGCTCACCAACGTGGACATGGGCCGGCTGTCCGTGGACCTCGGCCTTCTCGAGGGCGGTGAATCGCCGGCTGCCGCGCCGGCTCCCCGGCGCAAGGGATCGAGACGCCGCCGGAAATGACGCCGCGCCTCCCGCGCGACCGGCTCTTCGGCCTCCTGGCCCTGGCCTGGCTCGCCGTGGCCGCGGGCGCGGCCGCGGCGGACTGGCCGACCCCGGCCAGGATCGCGGCCGAGCGGCTCCAGCTGGCCTTTTTGTGGGCCAATGCCGTGGACAAGGACTTTCGGCCCTACGACACGCCGGTCGGGGGCGACCCGGACGCCCAGTACCGGGAGCTGGTGGCCGACTACCAGGCCCGGTTCGGGGACCGCTTCGACATCACGCCCGTCGCCAGGCTCCATGACGCGGCCCTGGCCGGCCTGGCCCGGGAACGCGTCGGCATCGTGGCCTTCGCCGTCCTGTCCACGGCCGCGGTCTGGTGGCTGCTGCGGACGGTCCGCAACCTGCTTGGCCGGGAGACCCGGCCCGGCTGAACAGACGAAGCGAGGCGGGGGGAAGGCATGGGCAGGTCCAAAGGCCGGCGGGGGACGTGGCTGCCGTGGGCGGTGTTGGCCTGCCTGATCCTGGCGGTCGGCCCGGTCCGCGCGGCCGACGGCCAGGGCCGACCGCTGGTGGTCACGGGCACCGGCGACAGCGAGGCCCTCCTGCGCCACATGGCGGCGCTTTTTTTGCGGCGACACCCGGACGCGGCGCAGACGGCCATCGAGGTGCCCGACTCCGTCGGCACCATGGGCGGCCTCAAGGCCGTGCTCGCGGGCCAGGCCGAACTGGCCCGCACGGCCCGGCCCCTGCGCGACGAGGAAAAGGCGGCCGGGCTGGCGGAGACGGTCTTCGCCATGGCCCCGATCGTCTTCGCGGTCAACCTCTCGGTCACGGGCCTGGACAGCCTGACCGCCGATCAGGCCCTGGCCGTCTTCTCCGGCCGGGTCAGGGACTGGTCCGAACTCGGCGGCGCGCCCGGCCCGATCTATCCGGTCTGCCGCAAGACGCCCGAAACCAGCCGCGACAAGCTCGACGCCGCCATCCCGGGCTTCGCGGACCTGGACTGCCGGGACCAGGCCGTGGCCTACTCCACGCCCGAGGCCGTGCGCCTCGTGGCTACCTACCCCGGCGCCATCGGTTATTTCACCCTGCCCGCCATGGCCGGGACGCCGCTTCGGCTCCTGGCCTTCGAGGGCGTGGCCCCCACCCCCGACAACCTCGGCCGCGGGGCCTATCCCCTGTCCGTGCCCTTTGCCCTGGCCTACAAACCGCCGCTCGGACCGGCGGCGGCCCGGTTCCTGGCCGCCCTTGGCCAGGCCGACGCCCGCGCCCTCCTGGCGCAATTCGGCTGCCTGCCCGGCGACGGCAGACCGGCCGCCCCCTGATGTGATGTACCGCTCGATCAAGACCCAGATGTTCATGGGCCAGCTCGCGCTGGTGGTCCTGCTGACGGTGGCCCTCGGCGGCGGCGTGTTCCACGTGGCCGCCAACATCCTGGAGACCAAGGCGCGGGAGAAAATCCGGCTGCTCGCGGCCGGGCTGGCCCGGGAGGCCGCCCTCGTCGCCAGCCACGGCGAAGCCACCCTGACCCTTCTGACCTCGAGCCCGCAGTTCGAACAGTTCTGCCAGAGCCATAATCCCCACCTGCTCCAGTCCCTGTTCGACCGCTACCGGGCGGCCTTCACCTCCCTGGCCTATGTCAACCCCAAGGGCGTGCGCGAATATGCCGCCTCGGGCCCCGGCTACACCGACCGGGGCCTCGACCTGTCCCGCGACCGGATCGTGGCCGAAGCCCTGGCCGCGCCCGGCCGCACGGTCTGGGGGCTGCGCAACTCCCCCCGGGACGGGACGCCGCTTCTGGCCATGGCCCAGGCCCGGCGCACGCCCTTTGGCCAAGACATGGGCATCCTGCTCGCCGCCCTGCCGCTGCGGGCCATTGCCCCGGGCCTGCTCACCCTGCATTTGGAAGAGGGCGGCATCGCGGTCCTGGCCGACGCGGCCGGCACCCTGCTTTTCGCCGAGAGCCTGCGCGGCCTGCCGGACCGGGCCGGCCAGGGCACGTCCCTGGCCAGGGCCCTGGCCGACCAGAAGGAAACCGTGCTGCTCGAACCCTTTGCCGGCGAGGCTTCGCTCCTCGCCGTGGCCCCGGTCGGCCAATACGGCCTCTCGACCCTGGTGGCCCTGCCCCGCCGGCTGGCCGTGGATGCCGAAATCGGCCGGCTGCGCCAGCTTGTGGCCGCCATCGCGGCCGCCGCGGCCTTCCTCTCCACCCTGGCCGCCCTGTGGTGGACCGGCGGCATCGCCCGGCCCCTGGCCCGGCTGGCCGATGCGGCCCGGGCCGTTTCCGGCGGCGACCTGGGCGTACGGGCCAGGGCCGCCGGCCCGGCCGAGGCCCGCGACCTGGCCCTGGCGTTTAACGCCATGACCGAGGGCCTGGCCGCCTCGCGCGACGAGCTGACCCAGGCCAAGCGGTCCCTCGAGAACATCCTGGCCACCATGAACGAGGCCATCCTGGCCGTGGACCGGCAAGGCCGGGTGACCATGCTGAACCGGGCCGGCTGCGCCATGCTCGGCTATGCCCCGGGCGAGGCGGCCGGCCGGCCGGCCGCCTCTTTCTTCCCGCCGGGCGACCCGCTGTGCGCCTTCCTCGACAGCGCCCCGGTCCAGGACCTGCTCGCCAGCGGCGGCATGACGGGCCTGGAAAAGACGCTCCTCGGCAAGGAGGGCCGCACGGTGCCGGTGCTCGTGTCCGTGGCCCTTCTTCGCGGCCCGGGGGCCCGGGTCGAGGGGGTGGTCTGCCTGGCCATGGACATCACCGAACACAAACGGGCCGACGACCTGGCCCGGGCCCGCAAGGCCGCCGAGGCCGCCAGCCGGGCCAAGACGGAATTTCTGGCCGTCCTTTCCCACGAGATGCGCACCCCGCTCAACATCATCCTCGGCATCCTCGACCACCTGGAAGGGATGGCGCTGCCGCCGGACACCCGGGCCGGCCTCGTCCAGGCCCTGGCCGCGGGCACGGCCCTCCACGACGTCATCGTGGCCATGCTCGACTACGCCAGCCTCGAGGCCGGCCGGGTGATCCTGCGGCGGGAGTCCTTTTCCCCGCGCCAGCTGGCCATGGACCTGGCCGGCCGTTTCGCGGCCCAGGCCAAGGCCAAGGGCGTGGGCCTGGCCGCCCACGTGGCCCCGGACATGCCGACCCGGCTGGCCGGCGATCCCGCCCGCCTGGCCCAGGCCCTCGGCAACCTGCTGGCCAATGCCGTGCGCTTCACGGAACAGGGCCAGGCGGCCCTGTTCCTGTCCCTGGTGCCGGCCGCCCGGGTCCCCGGCGGGCCAAGGCGCCTGCTCGCCGTGGTCACGGACACGGGCCCCGGCGTGACCGACGCCAAGCTCGAATACGTGTTCGAGCCCTTCACCCAGGAGGACGCCCGGTCCACCCGGCGCTTCGGGGGCCTTGGCCTGGGGCTCGCCATCGCCAGGCGGCTGGTTGGCCTCATGGGGGGCACGATCTGCATGGACAGCCGGCCGGGCCAGGGCACGGACGTCTATGTCAGCCTGCCGGTGGACGAGGACGCGGACGGGGACGCCACGTCCTGAAAGGCAAACGGCCCGTTGCGAGTTCCTCGCAACGGGCCGTTTGGCGCAAAAGCCGCAAGGGCCGTCATTTCTTGCCGGAACTGATGAAAAGCTCCTTGGCCGTGCCCGGCTCGAACTGGTAGCGGGCCGCCTTTTCCCAGAAATACTTGCCGTCGTCGTGCTTGAGCACCCAGAAATCGAAATCCCAGTCCTCCCGGCGGTCGCCGTGCTCGTTTAAGGCCAGCCAGCCGGTCACGCCGTACATCCGCTCGCAGATCTGGGGCAGCATCTGCTTGAACCGGGCGAAATCCCCGGCCCCGCCCGCGGCCTGGGCCGTGAAAAAGACCGCCCAGGCCGCGTCGTAGGCCGCCACGCTCTGGGTGTCGGGAAAGGTGTCGGCCTTCTCCTGGATGCGCTTCTCGATCAGGGCGTAGACGTTGGCCCCGCCCTCGCCGTAGCGGGGGCTGGCCAGCCGGACCTTCATGGCGAAGGCCGCGCTTTCCGGGTCCTTGGCGATGGGGTCGAACATGGCCGTGCCGTCGCAGCCGTACCAGGGCACGGCCGCCAGTTCCGGCCGCTTGGAGGCCCCTTTGAGGATGGGCACGATCTCGTCGCCGCCGGCGAAATAGATGGCCACCTTGGCGTTTTTGCGGTCGCGGCGGATCTGCCCCACCTGCTTGGCCATGTCGTCGAGGATGGCGTTGAAGTCCTTGCGGTCGGGCGAGAAGCGGGCCCCGGGCAGGGATTCGCCGCCCAGCTGCTTGAACCGGGCCTTGACGTGCACGGTCAGGTCGTCGCCGTAGCGGTCGCCGTTCCACAGCGGCAGGATGACCGTCACCCCCTCCTGGCGCATGAGGCTTGTGACGGCCTCGGCCTGGTAGGTGTTGGACGGGGACAGGCGAAACAGGTTGTCGCCCTTTTTGGACAAAAACGGCCCCGCGCTCGACGGGCTGACGAGCACGATGTTGTTTTTGTCGGCAAATTCCAGACAGGCTTCGGCCTCGTCGTCCGAGGCCGGGCCGATGACCACCCGGATGCCGCGACCGGCCAGGGCCTTCAGCTTTTCCACGGCCTGGGCCGGATTGCCGGCCGTGTTTTCCACGGCAAAGGCCGCCTGGCCGCCGCCGCTTGCGGCCAGATAGGCGTTGATGTCGGCCTGGGCCATGTCCAGGGCGGCCTTGGCCGTCTTGCCCCGCTCGGCCAGGGGCCCGGTCAGGGGCAAAAGCGCCCCGAAGGCCAGGCTCGTCCCCTTCTGGGCCATGGCCGGGCCGGCCAGCGCCGCCAGCCCGATCATCAGGCACAAGGCCGCCGCCACGCGTCCGCTCCGGATGCCACTTCGCCACTGCCAGCCGTTCCCATGCCCCTTCATGTCCGCTCCTTGGCCCCGGGCCTGGCCCGGGAAAAATGCGCAACGCGCGCTTTTCCGTACCTACTCCCAAAGCGGGCAAAAGAAAACCGGCCAGCCCCCTCCTTCGGGGCTCCCCTTCCCAATGGCCGAGCAATACCGTATGCTTTCGCCTTGGGATGCGGGACAGCCGGCTGTTTTCTTTTTTCCGCGCCCGAAAGGACCGGCCATGAAAAACGCCTCCGTCGCGGGCGACGAGACCCTCCCCTTGCGCCGCCGGGCCGAGTCCCTGCTGGCGGGCACCGCGGCCGGGGATCCCTGCCTTCTGTCCCGCGAGGAAATGGCCCGGCTGATCCATGAGTTGCGGGTCAGCCAGGTGGAACTCGAACTGCAAAACGAGGAGCTGCGCCGGACCCAGGCCGAACTGGCCCATACCCGCGATCGCTACGCCGACCTCTACGATTTCGCCCCGGCCGGCTACTTCACCCTGGATGCCCGGGGCACGGTCCTCGAAGCCAACTTGAAAGGCGCGGCCATGCTCGGCCGGGAGCGCGACGCCCTGCCGGGCAATCCCTTTTCCGACCACATCCTCCCGTCCGACCGGGCGGCCTTTGCCGCCTACCTCGCCCGCATCCGGGAAACCGGCCGGGCCGGCACCCTGCAAATACGGCTCCTGCGCCCGGACGGCGCCCGGGTGTGGGCCGAACTCTCGGCCGAACCAAAGCCGCCGTTCGACCCCCTGGGGGCCGCCTCCCTGCGCATGGTGGCCACGGACATGACCGAGGGCGTGCTGGCCCGCCAGGACCTGGCGACCGTCCTTGACAGTGCTCCCATTCCCATCGTCAAGGTCCGGGTGACCGGGGACGGGGACCGGGTCCTGGTCTACCAGAACCCGGCCGCCGCGCGGCTTTTCGGCGACGAGGCCCTGGAGCGGTCCTGCAAGGGCTTTTTGTGCAACAAGGAAGTCTGTCCGGCCCTGGCCGCGGAATCCGGCGTGGTGCGCGACCGGGAATGCGCGGTCAAGACCCGGTTCGGCGAACGGATCATGTACAAGACCGCCCACAAGCTCCCGGACGCGCCCTACATCATCGAGGCCATGGTCGACGTCACCGAGCTCATGCGGACCCGGCGCAACCTGACCCGGGCCATGGAGGCGGCCGAGGCCGCCAACCGGGCCAAAACGCAGTTTCTGGCCACCATGAGCCACGAGATCCGCACGCCCATGAACGGCGTCATGGGCATGACCGAACTGGCCCTCCAGACCGATCTCACCCCGGAGCAGCGCGAGTACCTGGATCTGGCCCGCCAGTCGGCCCTGTCGCTCCTCGACATCATAAACGACATCCTCGATTTCTCCCGCATCGAGGCCGGCCGGATGGAACTGGCCCGCGCTCCCTTTTCCCTGCGCCGGACCCTCGGTTCGTGCCTGCGGCTTTTCGACAATCTGGCCGCGCGCCAGGGCAACGACCTGCGTCTGGCCGTGGCCCAGGAAGCGCCCGACGGGCTTGTCGGCGACGCCGGGCGCCTGTCCCAGGTCATCGCCAACCTGGTGTCAAACGGGCTCAAATTCACCAGGGACGGCTCCGTGCGCGTGACCGTGGACACGGCCCCCCCCCTGCACTGCCCGCTTGGCCCGGAACGCGGCCACGCCGCCACCTTTCTTTTCTCGGTCTCCGACACCGGCATCGGCATTCCCCGCGACAAGCACGACCACATCTTCGACTACTTCACCCAGCTCGACGCCGGCCTCAGCCGCGAGGCCGGCGGCACGGGCCTTGGCCTGTCCATCAGCAGGAACCTGGTGGCGCTCATGGGCGGCCGGATCTGGGTCGAATCCGAGCCCAATCGGGGCAGCACGTTTTTTTTCACCGCCACCTTCGAGCAGCCCGGTCCCGGGCCCGTCCGGCCCGAATCCCGGGCCGGCGAGGACGGCCAGGCCGGGGCCCCGCCGCCTCCCATGGCCATCCTGCTCGTCGAGGACAACCTCATCAACCAGCTCGTGGCCAAGCGGCTCCTCGAACGGCGCGGCCACGTGGTCACGGCCGTGGATTCGGGCTTTGCCGCCCTGGACCTCCTGCGGACCCAGCCGTTTCACTGCGTGCTCATGGACGTGGAGATGCCGGGCATAAGCGGCCTCGAAACCCTGGCCCGGCTGCGCGACGCCGGGGAGTTCGGCGAGGCCGCGGCCACGGCCGTGGTGGCCCTGACCGCCCACGCGGTCAAAGGCTACCGGGAACAGATGCTTGCGGCCGGCTTTGACGGCTACGTTTCAAAACCCATCGACATGCGCCGCCTCGACGCGGCCCTCGGCCAGGCCATCGCCCGGGCCGAGGCCAGACATCCCGGCGGCGGCCATGCCTGATTTCGCGGCCGGGACCCGGCCCGGCCGGACGGGACGCAACCGGAGGCAGCCATGCGCGTGCTGATTGTGGAAGACGACCTGGAGGCCGCGGCCTACATGGTCAAGGGGCTCAAGGAATCGGGCTATGTGGTGGACCATGTGGCCGACGGCCGCGAGGCCCTGTACCGGGTGGCGGCCGAGGCCTACGACGCCGTGGTGGTGGACCGGATGCTGCCCGGCGTCGACGGGCTGACCATTGTCCGCACCATGCGCTCGGCCGGGAACCTGGCGCCGGTGCTGATCCTCTCGGCCCTTGGCGACGTGGACGACCGGGTCAAGGGGCTCAAGGCCGGCGGCGACGACTATCTGGTCAAGCCCTACGCCTTTGCCGAGCTCCTGGCCCGGCTGGAGGCGCTCTTGCGCCGGGGCCGGGCCGACGCCCCGGACACCACGCTTAAACTCGCGGACCTGGAGATGGATCTGGTCGGGCGCACGGTCCGGCGCGGCGGCAAGCCCATCGAGCTCAAGCCCAAGGAATTCGCCCTGCTCGAATACCTCATGCGCCACGCCGGCCACGTGGTCACCCGAACCATGCTTCTCGAAAACGTCTGGGACTACTCCTTCGATCCCCAGACCAACGTCATCGACGTCCACATCAGCCGCCTGCGCCAGAAGATCGACAAAGGTCAGGACAAGCCGCTGCTCTCCACCATCCGCGGCGCCGGATACAGCCTGCGTGATTCCAACTAAGCTCCTGCGGTCCTCGACCCTTCGCCTGTCGATCCTGCACATGGCCGCCTTCGGCCTGTCGGTGCTGGTCTTGCTCGGGTTCATCTACACCTCCACGGCCGGGTTCATGGAACGCCAGACCGACGAGACCATCAACGCCGAGATCCAGGGCCTGGCCGAACAGTACAGCCAGCTTGGCCTGACAGGCCTCATCCGGGTCATCAAGTCGCGCGTGGCCAAGGACAAGGCCGGATCGAGCGTCTATCTGCTGACGGACTGGAAGTTCAATCCCCTGGCCGGCAACCTCGGCGAATGGCCCAAATTCAAGGACACGGGCTCGGGCTGGTTCGACGCCACCCTGGAGGACACGGAAAATTTCGAGCCCAGGCGCGTGCGGATGCGCTATTTCCTGCTGCCCGGCAACTACCACATGGTGGTCGGGCGCGACGTGTCCGAGCGGGTCAAGGTCGAGCGGCTGATCATGGACGCCCTCGTCTGGGGCCTGGCTCTGACCGTGGTCCTTGGCGGCGTGGGCGGCCTCCTGACCAGCCGCTGGATGCTCAAGCGCATCGACGTCATCAACAAGGCCAGCCGCGAGATCATGCACGGCGAACTGACCCGGCGCATCCCGACCCGGGGGGCCGGCGACGAGTTCGACCGCCTGGCCGAGAACCTAAACGCCATGCTCGACCAGATCGTCAGGCTCATGGACGGCGTCAGGCAGGTCTCCAACAACATCGCCCACGACCTGCGCGGCCCCTTAAACCGCATCCGCTCCGGCCTCGAGATGTCGCTCGCCCGCATCCGGACCGAGGAGGAATATAGGGCCGTGCTCGAGCAGACCATCGCCGAGATCGACGGGCTGCTCATGACCTTCAACGCGCTTTTGACCATCGCCCAGGCCGAATCCGGGGCCAGGCGGCAGGACTTCACGGACGTCGACCTGACCGGCCTGGCCGGGGACGTGGCCGAACTCTACGAGCCCCTGGCCGAGGAAAAGGACCTCGCCTTCCACGTGGCCCTGGCCCCGGGCGTGACCGTGCCGGGGAACCGCCACCTCCTGTCCCAGGCCCTGGCCAACCTGCTCGACAACGCCGTCAAGTACACGCCCGCCGGCGGCGCCATCACCGTGACCCTCGGCGCGCCCTCGACCGGCCCGGAACTGGCCGTGGCCGACACCGGGCCCGGCATTCCGGCCGAACACCGCCACGTGGTCCTCGAACGGTTTGCCCGCCTGGAATCGAGCCGCAACACGCCGGGCAGCGGCCTGGGCCTGTCCCTGGTGGCCGCGGCCGCGGGCCTGCACCAGGCCGAGCTGCGCCTGGAAGACAACCACCCGGGCCTTCGCATCACCCTGGCCTTCCCGCCGGCTCCGGCCTGAGTCCGCGCCCCAACCTCCCAACTGCCCGGGATCGCGGCCTTTCTCGACCATCGGCCCGTCCCCTGTCCGGCCCGTCGAAGGACGGCGCGGCAACCGGCGCAAGTTAAATTTTCGTTCATATTCCGGCAAGGCCGACTCCATGATCGTTTTCTATCACGTATCCATCGGTTGAAGCGAAACGGCCCGCCGCGACGCCATCAGCCGGTCAGCTCCCTCTTTTTCGTTTTGCCGCCCGGATGGTCCCTCCCGTCCGAAACGGTTGAAAGGTCGCTCTCCCCCTCCTTGAACAGAGCCCCCGCTCCCCGGCGGGGGCTTTTGTTTTCCGACCCGGCGTCTTTCCCTAACCAGAATTCATGGAGCGGCCATCCCGGCTTCATGGGAGGGGGCTATCTTCCCTTCCGACGGCGAAACGGCTGTTTCCCCCTCCGGCCGGGCCGTCACCCGCCCCTTTGCCGATACCCATGGCCTGGCGGTCCTCCTCCCGCCCACGCTGTGGTCACCCCTCCTCGGACAGAGCCCCCGCCTCGGCGGGGGCTCTCATTTGGCCAGGGGAAAAAGGGGAATCGGGCATTCCTAACCAGAATTCATGCACCGGCCATGCCCACTCCATGATCCCGCCCTATCTGTTATCCAACGGCAAACGGGGCTTCCCCTCGAGCTCCCTGCCGCCACCCTGAGCCGGTTTGGCGCGCACCACGCCAGAACGGCCCACAAAACTCTCTCCTCCCTCCTTGATCGGCCCCCGCTTCCCCGGCGGGGGCCACTTTTTTGGCCTCCGTCCAAGGGCGGCAGGCCAGCCCGACCCGCCGGCCGGCTCGCGTCGCGACCAGGGGAAAGCACCTCCTTTTCAGGAATAACCAGCGAAGATGCTTATTTTCAATGGTCGTGGCCCTAGGCGGAAATGAACTTTTTCACCACGCTCTTGATGGTCTCGTGCCGGTCGAACACTCCCCGGATCCGGGCCGTGTTTCTTTCGCCGAAGACCTGCTGCATCCGGGCGAGCTTGCGGACCCTGTTCCGGTAGGCGGGCAGTTTTTCCAGCACGGTCTGCAGGCTCGTGGCCGTGTAGTCCATGTCCAACGCGACGGCCCGCTCGAGGGCCTTGGCCACGTTTTGCTGGACGTCGTCCATGTGGGGAGCGAGTTCCGAGGTGCCGAAAACCAGGTTGCAGGAGGCCCGGATGCCAAGCGAATGGCACAGTTCCACGTAGCCTTCGATCTGGCGGTAATTGAGGGCCTGGATGACGAAATTCGAGCCCGTGATCTTCACCTTGAGGCGTCCCGCGTCGCGGTGGGCCACGAACCGCTTGATGTTGACGAGCACCTTCTCGAAATCGGCCCCCCGGCGGACGGCGTTGTAGACCTCCGGGGTCACGCCGTCGAGGGAGAAGATGACCCGGCCAAGCCGCAGGTCCGCCAGCTTTTCCAGCACCGCCTCGGTCAGGACCGTGCCGTTGCTGATGGTCGAGAGGTAGAGGTGGCGCTGGCTTTTGACCGCATCGCTGAAAATGATGTTGCGGCTCGATTTGCAGAAAAACGGTTCCCCGCCGGCCACGAACAGCTCGTGGAGAAACGGGAGCAGGGGCTTTATTCCCTCGAAATAACAGGGATCGACCTCGCCGTCGTAGCGCTTCTCCATCTTGCACATCCGGCAACGGATATTGCAGACATTGGTCGGAAAAAGGGCGAGGCTCAGCGGCTTGGCCGTGCTTTCGGCCCTGCGGTTGGCGAGGTCCGCCACGGCCTGCTGGAGATTGTCCAGGAACGGGGCTTCGAACGCCTCGTATTCCCAGTCCTCATAGCCGAGAAAGGTGTCCAGGGGGAAGTGGGCGACCTTGCAGTCCCGATGGCAGCTGGAGCGGTTTCCCTCCAGCAGGTCCTGCCTGATCTGCAGCGCCTTGGGCGAGTTCCAGACGTCAAGCAGTCGGCTGGTGTTTTCCTTGTCCACCGTGCCGATGTCCTTGTCGAGCCAGGCGCAGAACGTGTACTCGCCGGTGACGTCCTTTTCGGTCAGCCTGATCCAGGGGTAGGTACAGGGCACCAGCTCCTTGCTGTTGAGTGTCTGGAGCGCTTTTATCTGTTCCGATGTAAAGCCCTTCCCGCCGGTATTCATGGACCATCTCCCTTGCGGCTCTCGCCTGCGCTACGTGGCCAATTGTTTCACACCTTCCTTCCGCCCCACTGAGAACAACAAAATGCCGCCGTCATAGATCCGAGCCCTTTGCGCGCCTCCCGGCCGGCGCCCTTTTTTCCCCACCGGTTCTGCGGCCGATGGTTCCCGCCTCGGTGCCGCTCCATGCAAATGCCCGGCCAAAGGCCTCCCTGTCCAAGGCACCGGCCTTTGGCCTCTGGCAGCCTGACGAAAAACGGTAGCGGGAGAGGCGGGTTTCTTGAGCCTCCCTCTCGGAAATCCACCTGGGCCGGCGACACGGCACTGCATCGCCTCCTTCCCGGGACGTGAAAATGCAGCGTACGGACAGGACAGCCGGAGCACGCACCCTTCTTCCTCTATAGAATAGAAAACAGGGCCGCTCAAGCCCCATTTGGAAAAATTGCGGTTTCTCGTTCCCCATTGCCTTTTCCTGGACCGGCTATCCGAAAAAAACGCATTGCCTCTTTCGCCGGCCGGTGTATGCACGATACGAGTCCCTTCCCTCGTTGCCGGAGGAGGGACGGCATAGGCCGACGCGGATGCGGACCGGCCCGCCGCCGGATGAGGAGGAACGCTTCATGGACTTTCCGCAATGGCAGGCCTTCCTGACGGCCCACGGCCTGTTCGCCGGGCTCGATGCGGCCATCCACGCCTTTCTCGGCCACGGCATCGCCACGGGGGTCTTCTTCTGCCTCGTCCTGACCGGACTGGCGGGTTCCCTGCGGGGCGACCCACGGTGGGAACGCTTCGCGGCCGACGCCGCCTTGGCCACCGCCCTTGGCCTCGGCGGGTGCGGCGTGGTGGCCGGAGCCGGCATCTGGCTCGCCAGCGGAGCCGCCCCGCCCCGGCCACCGGCCGCCATGCTGCGTCTTTATTTCTGGCCCTGGCTCCTTAACTGGATCGCCTTCGTGGCCGAGGCGGCCCTGCTCCTGGCCGGCTGCCTCGCGTGGCGGGCCGTGCGCCACACGAAACGCCGGGTCCTCCCTGCCGCCTTTGCCCTCCTGGCCGTTCCGGCGGCCGGCCTGGTCCTGGCCTGGCTGCTTGCCGGCCCGCTTGGGCCGCCGACGGAGCCGGGCCGGTGGCCTCGCGGCCAGGATCTCGGCCAGGCCCTTCTCGACCCCGGCCTGTGGCCCCGGATCCTTGTCCGTCTTTTCGGCGGTCTGGCCCTCGGGGCCGGCCTCGTCTCCGGGCTCCTTCTCTGGAACAGGGGGCGGGCTTCGGACGCGGGCCGGGACTTCCGGACGGATGCCCTGCGTCTCCACGGCCTGGGGCTCCTCCTTTCCACTGTGGCCGCGGCCCTGGCGGTACGCGCCTATTGCGGCAGTCTCCCTGCCCAGGCCCGGGCCGACGCCTTCTTCGCCGCCCTCGCCTTCCACCCTGCCTATGCCCGGGTCTTCTGGGCCACGGTCGCCACCGGGCTTGGCCTCATCCTTCTCCTGGCCCTGGCCAATCTCGCCGGCGACCGGGCCCTGGCCAGGGCCGTGGTCGTTCCGGCACTCATCGCGGCCTTCGCCCTGACCGCCGGATTCGAGCGCGCCCGGGAATTCCTGGCCGCGCCCGGCCGCCGGGCGCACGCCGTCTACGCCGCCCAACCGGCCGATACGCGCCCGGCGGCATGGGAGACCGCGGCCGGGGGCCGGCACCTTTTCTGGCCGGCGGTCCGGCCGGTCCCGGACCGCCGGCCCACCGAGGCCGAAGCGATTTTCGAACGGGCCTGCGGCCCCTGCCACGCCGTCGGCGGCCCGGACGACCTCCGCGCCGGCCTGGCCGGCCGCTCCCGGGCCGACATCGCGGCCATCGCCGGGCGCGCCCCGGAAGTGGCCCCCTGGCTGCCGTTTGCCGCCGGCAACGACCGGGAACGGCTGCTCCTCGCCGGCCACCTCGTCTCCCTGGCCGGTCAGCCCCCGGCCCTGTCCTCGTCCCCATCCTTCCCGACCGCCGCCGTGGCCGCGAGCCGGTAAGGGTCCCGGCGGGGCCCTGCCCCCATCCCCCCTGCGGGGAACTCCCCGCTTCCCAGCCCTCCCACCCCCGCCGACCGCCTCGCCCTGCGGGTCTTTCCCCGCTGTGGCCGGGGCCGAGCCCCCAGGAAGGCTTCAAGAGTGTAAAGGAAGGCAACCAGCCGTCGAGCGGCCTTACAAGAAAGGCGGCCGAAATTTTTATTTTCAAATAAAGTCAATAAAAACAAACCAATAATCTCGGCACACTAGTTGCTAGGGGCCAAGAGAGCATCAACACGCAGGAGGTGGATCATGCGGTACATTTTCAAGTTTCTGGTAGCGGTGATGGTCCTTGCCATGGCGGCCCAGGCCCAGGCGAGCTTTATTCTGGACTTCAGCCAGTTCACGGGAGGATCGGTTGTCAACAGTGCCGACCCGCTCAGCAGCGTCTCCTTTGCGACATCCTCGACGATTTCGCAAAGTCTCGGCGCCGACGGCGTCCTGTCCGTGGGAGATCCGTTCACCCAGGCCGCCCTGTCCGACTATTCGACGGGCTATACCGACGCCCTGACCAACATATTCACCGTCACCCTCGGCGGCGGGCAACTGCTCACCATCAAGGCTCCCGTTCTGACGGGTGTCCTGACCGCGAGCGGCGGGACCCCCGGTTCCTTCTACTATCTCTACAACGTCCCGGCTTCCGGCATTGAGATCATCTACTCCAACCCCTCTATCCCGCTCGGCACCCAGATCGGCACTGCCACCCTGATCGCCCCGAGCGGCGGCCTCAACAGCGACTCGATCAACGGCGTGTTCAACACCGGCACATTCCATCTTTTCGCGGACATAAACACCCTGACCTCCGGCATCTTCAAGTCCGCTGACGGAACCGACCTTGCCTCCTACCTGACCGACGGCTATATCGTGCGGGCGGAGCTGGCCGGGCATATCAACCTGACCAGTTCCTCGATCAACGGCAGTGACCCGAACAATCCCATCATCAATGCGAACTTCACCAACGGCGGGGAATTCAGCATCGCCGCCACCCCGGAACCCGGTACCATGCTGCTCATGGGCCTTGGCACCCTGGGTGCCGCCGTCATGCGCCGGCGCAACCGTGCCCGCAGCTGCTAGTTCCGGCCGACATCCTTTGACCGGGGCTGCCTCGCGCAGCCCCTTTTTTATTGCGGCGCGCCGCCTCCCCCGCTCCACCAGGCCGCCGCTTTCGCAAAAGGAGAAGCCATGCGCGAAACGGTTTCCTCACCACCGGACCTGGCCGCCTTTTTCCGGGAAGCCCCGGGCATCGTCGGCCCCGGGCACGTCCTCGACGACGCGGCCGCGCTCGGGCCGCTTGCGGAAAACACCCTCGGCCTGCACCGTCCCCTGGCCGCGGCCGTCTTCCCGGCCACGGCCGAGGAGGTGATGGCCCTCGTCCGGCTGGCCTGCGCGACCGGCACGCCGCTCTATCCCGTCAGCCGGGGCCGCAATGTCGGCTACGGCGACAGAAGTCCGGTTCTCCCCGGCCAGGTCCTCCTCGAGCTGTCGCGGATGCGCGCCATCCGCGACTACGACCCGAGGCTTGGGACCGTGGTGGTGGAGGCCGGCGTCTCCCAGCAGGATCTTTACGATTTTCTGGTGCGGGAGCACGCGCCCTACTGGATGGACGCCACCGGGGCCGGGCGCGAGGCCAGCATCGTCGGCAACGCCCTGGAGGGCGGATTCGGCCACACGCCCCTTGGCAACCACCGCGAGGAATTCACCGACGCCGAGGTGGTCCTCGGCAACGGCGACCGCATCCGCACCGGCCTGTTCCCGGGGTTCGGCCCCGACCTCAAGGGGCTTTTCGTGCAGTCGAACTTCGGCGTGGTGACGGCCGTGCGCATCCCGCTTTTGCCCAAGCCCGAGCGGTTCGAATCCTTTGTCCTGCGCTGCGACGCCCCGGACGGCCTCGGGCCCATGATCGAGATCCTGCGCCGTCTGCGCCAGGAGGGTGTGGTTCGAAGCTGCGTGCACGTGGCCAACCCGGTCCGCTACCTCATGTCGTCGCGGCTTTGCCCGCCGGAGTTCCGGGACCGGGTCGTCGGAGATCTTGACGCCATGCGGATCATGTCCTCACGGCTCCTGCCCGTCGGCTACTGGAACGCGGCCGGCGGCCTCTATGGCCTCAAAAAAGTGGTCGCGGCCCACGGCAAGCGCCTGAAGGAAGCCTTCCGGGGCGTGGCCACGGTCAGGCGTTTCAGCGACGCCCGCCTGGCGCTCCTCGATCGGGCCATGGCCGGCCTTGGCGCACTGGGCCTGTCCGGGGCGGAAAAAATCCGCGAGTCCCTGGAGTCCTTTCGGCACATCCACGCCCTCATGCAGGGCGTGCCCTCGGACGAGGCCTACCGCAACATCCTGTGGCGGGTGGCCCGGCCCGAGGACCTGGGGCTCCTCTGGTTCGCGCCGACGGTTCCGGCCACAAACGGCGCGGCCGGGCGCCTGGCGGCCCTGGCCGGACCCCTTTTCGCGGCCCACGGCTTCGAGATGCCGCTCACCCTGACGCTGGTGACGGCCGAGCGGCTGGTCGGCATCCTCAATATCGTCTTCAACAGGCGCGACGAGGCCGAAAAGGCCCGGGCCCACGCCCTCTACCAGGCCCTTCGCGCCGCTTTTGCCGCCAGCTCCATCCCCACCTACCGATCCTCGATCCTCGGCATGGAAGGCCTGCGCCACCCCGATCCGGCCATGGGCCGGACCCTGTCCCGGCTCAAGTCCGTTCTCGACCCGTGCGACATCCTGGCCCGGGGCCGCTACGGCATCGGCCTGCCCGGGGCGGCGGACGAGCGGGTGGGCAGGTCCAATCCGGGGTAGGCGTAGCGCAGTACGGCGTACTGGGCCCGGGAAAGGCCGCGCAACAGGTCCGGCCGGGCCTCCAGAAGCTTTTGGAGAAGCTCGTCGGGAAGGGCGGCGGTCTTTTGGGCGCGCAGGCGGTGGAGGCCCGTGGCCTGGGAATGGAGGTTTCCCCGGGTGAAAAAGGCGTGCAGGTTGGTGTCGAAATCGGAGGCCCCGTAGATTTCCTGCAAGGCCGTACCGATGCGCCGCATGTCGACCTGCAGGGCCACGGCCGGTGCCCCGACCTTCTCGTAGAACCGCTCCTCCCCCAGGGAATCGAAAAGGAAGATGGAGCGGTAGAAGTTGACGTGCTTGGGATTGACCGTGATGCACAGGTCATCGATGTCGGCCAGGACCGCATACTGGAAGATGGCCTTGGCCAGGAACATGACGATGTTTTGTCCCCGCCGGTCCAGACGGGTGACCAGGGACCCGATCTCCGCTATCCTGCGCCCTTTTTTCCGCAAAGCCCGCAGCTCGGTCCCGTAGAGTTCGTCCATGGGCAGGCCGAACTCCGGCGAATCCGGAATGAACGTCATGGAGGCCAGGACCTTCACGTAGGATTTGAAAATGAAGACGCAGGTCTTCGGCAGCAGGTTGTGGATGCCGAAATGGAGCCGCGACGGGTCTTCCCGGTCCAGATAGCCGGATTTGAGGTAGACGTTGTGGAGCAGGGTGAAGGCCTGGACGTACTCGTCGGTCGTTTCGGCTATCTTGAGGCTCGGCCGGTCGAGCTTGTCGAGCTTGGCGTCGAGCAGGGTCGACCGCCGGATGCGGATGGTCTGCCGCAGTTCAATGCCGTCGCGAGGTCTTGCTACCATAGATTCCCACATCCGTTGCCGTCCGTCCACCGGCCGGGCCGCTCGGGCCGGCTCCGCGTTCTTTGACGGAGTATTCGTGAAGCAATAATCATTCCAGGCTTCCGGGCGCGTCTGACGGTTTTCCGGTTTCGTTTCATTCAAACAGTCATGCCTCCTGTCCTTCTATACCAAAAAAAGAAAAAATAATTTCCACTGTAAATTCCAGAGAATTGACTCTTGCCTTTTCCACAAACTCTGGCACTATGCAATCGTCAGATTCTTATTCAACCCTTTAACCCTTCTTTTCATTGTTGTTTTACAAAAGGAGAACTGACTATGCGCACCTACCCCATTTCTTGCGCACTGGCGGCAGCAGCGCTTGGCCTCATCCTGGCCCTTCCCACAGCCGCGATAAGCGGTAGTGGCGACAATGCCAACCGTCCGTCCTTGAACAGCGACAACCAGCCCGGCGGCTCCTGGAGCACCTCGGGCAGCGGCACGCAAGACACCACCGGCAGCGGCTCCGGCTACGGCGCTTCCCGCCAGCAGCCCGGCACGTCCGGCGTGCCCGGCGACATGCGCAACATGGACGGCAAGTCCAACCCCAACCGCACCCAGGGCGACAGCGGCGGCGGCTCCGGCACGGTCACCGGCACGGGTAACGCCGGCGGCGGTTCCGGGCAGCCTGTGACCGGCGACGGCAACATCGGCGGCAGCGTCGGCGGCGGCGGGGGCGGCACCACCTCCGGCTCCGGCGGCAGCTCGGGCGGCGCCGGCTCCTAGAACCGGCCAGCGCCACCGCGTGTGGAAACGCGGCCCCACGCCCATGCCATGGCCCTGGCAACAGGCCACTTCGGCCCGCCAGGGCCACGGGACTCGGACGCACAGGTCCGGCTCGGACATGGAGAGGAAGCGGCACAGGCAAAAAAAGGATGGAAATGGACCGCACTCTGGTGCAGGAATGGAGCATGGCCCCCGAGACAGGAGTTCCATCACCCTGCCCAACTCCAGCCGGGGGTCCGGCCCTGCGGCCGGGCCCCTCAACAAGGAGGAACGTCCATGCGCAGCACCCTGGCCTACTGGCTGCTTTTGCTCCTGACCGGCGGTTGCGCCTGGCTCGTTGCGGCCAGGGCCTTTGCCGTCACGGCCGAAGACCTGAAACCCAGACAGGGGGAAGAGGTCGCCACCTTTGCCGGCGGCTGCTTCTGGTGCACGGAGGCCGATTTCGAGAAGGTCCCGGGCGTCATCCGGGCCATTTCGGGCTTTTCCGGCGGCAAGGAGGTCAACCCGACCTATGAGGAAAATTCCGCGGGCAAGACCGGCCACCAGGAGGCGGTACAGGTCTTTTTCGACCCCAAAAAGGTCAGCTACGCCGACCTGGTCGAATATTTCTGGCGGCACATCGACCCGACCGACGCCGGCGGGCAGTTCGTGGACCGGGGCAGGCAGTACCGCTCGGTCATCTTCTGCCACGGCGACGAGCAGTGCCGCATCGCCGAAGCCTCCAAAAAGCGGCTGGCCGCCTCCGGCGTCTTTGGCGCCAAGCCCATCGTCACCGAGATCCGGCCCTACGAGAGCTTCTATCCG
Organism: Solidesulfovibrio carbinoliphilus subsp. oakridgensis; assembly: GCF_000177215.2. NCBI lineage: Bacteria > Pseudomonadati > Thermodesulfobacteriota > Desulfovibrionia > Desulfovibrionales > Desulfovibrionaceae > Solidesulfovibrio > Solidesulfovibrio carbinoliphilus. Next base: position 1,557,037 of record NZ_CM001368.1, read on the forward strand.
GCCGAGGACTACCACCAGGACTATGCCGCCAAAAATCCGGTACGCTACCGCTATTACCGCTGGGGTTCGGGCCGGGACCAGTTCCTGAAAAAGACCTGGGGCGACAGCCCGGCCGCCGCGGCCGCCAAGTCCGACCCGGCCACGCCCACGCCGGCCGGGCCGTCCCCCGTGCCCCCGCCCAGAACCTTTGCCAAGCCGGGCCCGGCCGAACTCAAAAAACGGCTGACCCCCATGCAGTTCGAGGTCACCCAGCGCGAAGGGACCGAGCCGCCCTACAAGAACGCCTACTGGGACAACAAGGCCGACGGCATCTACGTGGACATCGTGTCCGGAGAGCCGCTCTTCAGCTCCAAGGACAAGTACGACTCGGGCACGGGCTGGCCGAGCTTCACCAGGCCCCTTGAGCCGGGCAACATCGTCGAGCGCGAGGACCGCCACCTCTTTTCCCAGCGGACCGAAATCCGAAGCCGGTACGCCGATTCCCACCTGGGCCACGTCTTCCCGGACGGCCCCCCGCCGACCGGCATGCGCTACTGCATGAACTCCGCCGCCCTGCGCTTCGTGCCCAAGGCGGACCTGGAAAAGGAAGGCTACGGCCAGTACGCCAAGCTGTTCCAGTAGGGGAGAAGAATCGGGGCGCTGCCCCGAACCCCGCTGGGGGGAATGATTCCCCCCAGGCCCCCCCGACTTGGAAACGCGAACGGCCGGTCCTTGTTAGGACCGGCCGTTCGCGTTTCCAGGACAGGGGGTTCGGGGGGGATGATCCCCCCCGACGGGGTCTGGGGCAGCGCCCCAGTCTTCCTCCCCCTAGCGGCCGGCGGCGACTTGGTCGCCGGTGAGGCCGAAGCGGCGGGAGCGGGTCTGGTAGTCGGCCAGCACGGCGTCGAGTTCCGCGGGCGTGAAGTCGGGCCAGAGGGTGTCGGGAAAGGCGAATTCGCTGTAGGCCGACTGCCACAGCAGGTAGCCGGACAGGCGCATTTCGCCGCTGGTGCGGATGATGAGGTCGGGATCGGGCTGGCCGGCGGTGTAGAGGGCGGCCGCAAGCCGCTCCTCGGTCACGTCGCCCGGGGCCACGCCCTGGGCCACGAGGTTGCGGCAGGCCCGCAGGATCTCCTCGCGGCCGGAATAGTTGAGCGCGAGATTGAGGGTCATCTCGGTGCAGTGGGCCGTCTTGGCGATGACGTGGGCCAGCACCTTGCGGGTGGCCAGCGGCAGGTCGGCCATTTCGCCAAGGACCTGGAACCGGATGGATTGGGTCAGGAGCGTGTCCAGTTCCCGGGTCAGAAACCGCACGAGCAGGTCGAAGAGGAACTTGACCTCGTCGGCCGGCCGGCCCCAGTTCTCCTTGGAGAAGGTGTACAGGGTCAGGTGCCGGATGCCGAGTTCCCGGCAGCGGGTGACCACGCCGCGCGCGGCCTCGGTGCCGGCCCGGTGCCCTTCGCTGCGGGGCAGCCCGCGCATGGTGGCCCACCTCCCGTTGCCATCCATGATGATGGCCACGTGGCGGGGAAGCGTCTGGCTGTCTGCCACTAGATCTCCATGATTTCCTTTTCTTTTTTCGAAAAGGCCTCATCGGTCTTGGCGATGTAGCCATCGGTCAGCTTCTGCACGTCTTCCTGGCCCTTGTGCTGGTCGTCCTCGCTGATCGCCTTGTCGTTCTTCTTTTTCTTGAGGGCCTCGTTGGCGTCGCGGCGGACGTTTCTGATGGCGACCTTGGCCTCTTCGGCGTACTTCTTGGCCACCTTGGCCAGGTCCTTGCGGCGGTCCTCGGTCAGCGGCGGAATCGAGATGCGGATGATCTTGCCGTCGTTGACCGGGGTGAGGCCGAGGTCGGACTTGAGGATGGCCCGCTCCACGTCGTTGAAGGCCTTGCGGTCCCAGGGCTGGATGGTGATGGTCCGGCTGTCCGGGGTCGAGACCGACGCGATCTGCTCGAGCGGGGTGACCGAGCCGTAATATTCCACGCGCACGCCGTCGAGCAGGCTGGTGGTGGCCCGGCCGGTGCGCAGGCGCGCGAATTCCTTGTCGAGGACCGACAAGGCCTTTTTCATCCGGTCCTCGGCTTCGGTAAGTACTTCACGCATGTCATTCGCCTCCTTTGACCACGGTGCCGACCGGTTCGCCGGCCAGCACCCGGGTAAGGTTGCCCGGGGTGAACATGTTAAAGACCACGATGGGCAGGTTGTTGTCCATGGCCAGGGTGATGGCCGTGGCGTCCATGACCCGAAGCCGCTTCCCGAGGACGTCCATGTAGGTCAGTTCGTCGAATTTGACGGCATCGGCGTGCTTGACCGGGTCCTTGTCGTAGACGCCGTCGACCTTGGTTCCCTTGAGGATGGCCTCGGTTTTGAGTTCCATGGCCCGAAGCGCCGCGGCCGTGTCCGTGGTGAAGTACGGATTGCCGGTGCCGGCGGCGCAGATGACCACCCGTCCCTTTTCCAGGTGCCGCAATGCCCGGCGGCGGATGTAGGGCTCGCAGACCTCCTGCATGGTGATGGCCGACATGACCCGGGTGGACATGCCCTGCTTCTCCAGGGCCTCCTGCACGGCCAGGGCGTTTAGGACCGTGGCCAGCATGCCCATGTAGTCGGCCGAGGCCCGGTCCATGCCGGCGGCCTGGTCCGAGACGCCCCGGAAGATGTTGCCGCCGCCGATGACCAGGGAGATCCTGGCCCCGGCCGCGGCCGCCTGGGCGATCTCCCGGGCGAAATTGGTGATGGTCTGGTTGTCGATCCCGAAAGGACGCCCCCCGGCCAACGCCTCGCCGCTTATCTTAAGCAAAACCTGGGAAAACCGCAAATTCGACATGGAGCACCTCGTGAGAAGGAGTGGACGGAAACCAGGGGGAACGCCGGCGGGCCGACACCGTACCCCAAAAAAAACGGGCCTTTCGGCCCGTTTTCCGGTCGGTGCGCGACGGCCTAGGCGTCCTCGCCCAGGGCCATGCGCGTAAAGCGCCCGATCTGGACGTTCTCGCCGAGAACGCCCACGAGCTCGTTTAACAGATCCCTGATCGAGACCTTGTCGTCCTTGATGAACGGCTGGTCGAGCAGGCAGATTTCCTTGTAGAACTTTTTGACGCGGCCATCGACGATCTTCTCGGCAATGGCTTCGGGCTTGCCCTCTTCCATGGCCTGGTGCTTGAAGATCTCTTTTTCCTTGGCCAGCATGTCGGCCGGGACTTCTTCCGGGCCGAGGCAGACGGGATTGGCGGCCGCGATCTGCATGGCCACGTTTTTCGCGAACTCCTGGAACCGCTCGGACCGGGCCACGAAGTCGGTCTCGCACTTGATCTCGACCATCACCCCGATCTTGCCGGTGGAGTGGATATAGGAGCCAATGACGCCCTCGCTCGTGGCGCGGCCGGCCCGCTTCTGGGCCTTGGACAGGCCCTTCTCGCGCAGCCAGGCGACGGCTTTTTCCTCGTCGCAGCCGCACTCGGCCAGGGCCTTCTTGCAATCCATCATGCCCGCGCCGGTCTTGTCGCGCAGGGCTTTCACGGAACTGGCGGTAATATCGGCCATGGGGAGGTCCTCCTAGTCTTCGGTGGTTTCGGAAGCGGTTTCAGGAGCGGCCGGCGCAGGGGCGGGCGCGGCAGGGGCTTCAGCGGCGGTCGCGGCCTCAGGCTCGGACTCGGGCAGCTGGTCCTTGTCGAAATCCGGCTCCGCATCCTTGTTCTGGGCAGCACCCTCGAGGCAGGCCTCGGCGATGCTGGTGGCGAAAAGCTTGATGGCCCGGATGGCGTCGTCGTTGCCCGGGATGACGTGGTCGATGACGTCCGGATCGCAGTTGGTGTCGACCACGGCCACGATGGGGATGCCGAGCTTGCGGCATTCCTGGACCGCGATCTCCTCGCGCTTGGGGTCGATGATGAACGCGGCCTGGGGCAGGCGGTCCATGTTCTTGATGCCGCCAAGCGTGGCGTTGAGCTTCTCCACCTCGCGGCCCATCATGACGATTTCCTTTTTGGGGAACTTCTTGATGGAGCCGTCCTCGAACATGCGCTCGAGGTTTTTCAGGCGGTCGATGCTCTTCTTGATGGTCTGAAAGTTGGTGAGCATGCCGCCCATCCAACGGTTGGTGACGAAAAACTGTCCGGCGCGCTCGGCTTCCTTTTTCACCGACTCCTGGGCTTGGCGCTTGGTGCCGACGAAGATCACGCGGCCGCCGCCGGCCACGATGTCGGCCACGTAGTCGTGGGCCTTCTGGTAGAGTTTGACGGTCTGCTGGAGGTCGATGATATGGATGCCGTTTCTGGCGCCGAAAATGAACGGGCGCATCTTGGGGTTCCAACGGCGGGTCTGGTGCCCGAAGTGGACGCCGGTCTCCAGAAGCTGTTTCATGGTCACGTAAGGCATGGGGACTCCTTGGGTTTTCCCTCCGCTTCGCCGGCGAGCCACCGGACCGTCCGGCACCCAAGTCAGGGGCGAAGCGTGTGTGTTTGACGAACAGCGGCTTGTAGTCCGGTTCAGGGAAAAAGGCAAGCCCCGAACCTCGGAAAAATCCACCCGCCCGGCACCGGGCGGCAGCCGGCAAGGCGGGCGGCGTCGGGAGGAAACGGCCGGGAGGCGGCCCGCTATTGCAGGGGTGCGGCCTCGGCCTCGGCCAGGACGGCGTTGATGAGCACGCCCACCTCGTCGATTTCCACCCGGACCTCGTCGCCCGGGGAGAGGGCCCCGCCGCCGGCCGGGGAACCGGAGAGGACCACGTCGCCGGGCAAAAGCGTCATGATGGAGGAGACGAAGCTCACCAGGGCCAGGGGACCGACCACCATGTCGCCGGTGCCCTCCTCCTGGACCAGACGGTCGTTGATGCGAAGGCGCAGGCCGAGGTCAGACGGGTCGGCCACGGTGGTCTCGATCCAGGGGCCGATGGGGGCAAAGGTGTCAAACCCCTTGGCCCGGCCAAGGGGCTCGTCCAGGCCGCGCAGGTCCCCGGCCGTGACGTCGTTGGCGCAGCTGTAGCCGAAAAGGCAGCGCAACACGTTTTCCGGGGCCACGTTACGACAGGTCCGGCCGATGACGATGGCCAGCTCGGCAAAGGCCTCGACCCGGCCGGCCGCCCGGGGCAGCACGATGCCCTGGCCGCTGCCGATGACGGCCGAGGGCGGCTTCAAAAAAAGCATGGGCGCGTCGGACGGGTCGCGGCCGAGTTCCCGCAACCGGCTGCGGAAATTGCCCGCCGCGCAGACCACCTTGGACGGCGACACCGGCGGCAGGACCTGGAGTTCGGCCAGGGGAATGGGGTCCGGCAGGCCGAGCGACCGGTCCAGGCAGCGCACCGCGGCCTCCTCCAACAGGAGTTGTCCGTAAAACGTCGCCCCGCCCCGGCGCACACGCAGCACTTTCATGGTCCAGGGCCTCCTTGCGGCGGCCTCCGGGCCGCCCGCGAACCGCTCGAGCTTCGTGTTCCCAGCGTTCGCGCAGACATGTTTTCGCGAACCCGGGCAAGAACAACACCTATTCTCCCAAAACCCGGCGCATTTTCGAGGACGCTACAGGGTGATGACCAGGGGCACGACCACGGGATCGCGTTCCAGGACCTTGCGGAAAAAGCGGCGCAGGGCCGAGCGGATGCGTTCCTTGAGCAGGTCGGACTGGCCCGGAGGCACGTTTTCGTAGATGTCGAGCACGATGCACTTGGCGTCTTCCAACACGTGGCTGTAGTGCTGCTCGAAGACGAAGCCCTTGGACAGGATGTTGGGGCCAAAGGTCAGTTCCCCGGACTTCTCGTCCACGACCATGACCACGATGACGAGCCCCTCGCCGGCCAGGAGCTGGCGTTCCTTGAGCACCGTCACCCCGACGTCGCCGACACCCTTGCCGTCCACGTAGATGTGCTCGACCGGGATCGGGTCTTCGAGCCGGATGAGCCCGTTTTTGAAGGTGACGGGCTGGCCGTCCTCGATGACCAGGGCCCGCTCCGGGGCCACGCCGCAGTCCACGGCGATGCGGGAGTGCTTGACCAGGTGGCGGTATTCGCCGTGGACCGGGATGAAGAACTTGGGGGCCACGGTTTCGAGCATGAGCCGCAGTTCCGCGCCGTGGGCGTGGCCCGAGGCGTGGATGGCCTGGACCCGCTCGTAGAGGACCTCGGCCCCGAGCTTGTAGAGGCGGTTGATGAGCCTGGTTATGGCCCGGACGTTGCCCGGGATGAATCGCGAGGACAGGATGACCGTGTCGCCCTTGTGGACCTTGATCTGGCGGTGCTCGCCGTAGGCCAGGCGGGAGAGGGCCGAAAGCGGCTCGCCCTGGGAGCCGGTCACGAGCAGGACCACCTGGTGGTCGGGCAGGCCCGGCAGGTCGTCGAGGCTGGCCTCGGTCCCTTCGGGCACGCGCAGGTGCCCCAGGTCGCGGGCGATCTCGATATTGGAAAAAAGGCTCTTGCCCGAGACCGCGACCTTGCGGCCCGTGGCGTGGGCCAGGTCGTAGACCTCCTGCATCCGCTGGATGTGGCTGGAAAACAGCGTGACCACGATCCGCCCGGGGGCGTCGGTGAAGATGTCGGCCAGGGCGGATTTGATCTCGCGTTCGGTCAGCGCGAACCCGTCGCGCTCGGCATTGGTCGAGTCGGACATGAGGAGCAGGACGCCGGGCTCGGCAAAGGCCTTTATGGCCGGCAGGTCGGTGGCGTGGCCGTCCATGGGATTGCGGTCGATCTTGAAGTCCCCGGTGTGGACGATCCGGCCGGCCGGCGTCTCGATGCCCAGGGCATACCCGTGGACGATGGAGTGGCAGACCGGAAAGAAGGTGATCCTGAAATCGCCAAGCGTGAGGGTCTGCCCGCCGGAGACCGGCTCGAACCGGGTGAATTCCTTGAGGCTGTGCTCGTCGAGCTTCTTGGCGGCCAGGGCCAGCGTGAACTTCGAGCCGTAAAGCGGCGCGTCGCAGGACCGCATGAGCCACGGCAGGGCCCCGATGTGGTCCTCGTGGCCGTGGGTCAGGATGATGCCCTTGAGCTTGTCCTTGTTGGCCAGGATGAAGTCGAAGCGCGGAATGACCACATCGATGCCGAACAGGGAATCGTCCGGAAACATCAGGCCGCAGTCCACGACGATCATGGAATCGCCGGACACCAGGGCCATGCAGTTGAGACCGATCTCTCCGAGGCCGCCGAGGGGATAGAGGGTCACGGCGGACGTTTGATTCATGGGCGCATCTCCTGGTAGGCCCCATCCATGCGGGCCCAAAGGTCGTTTTTAAAAGCTTCACGCTCCTTGAGCGTGTACGAGGCGTGAGGATCGAAGGGGGGCAGGGCCCGCACGGTCACGACACCCGGCCGGACCCGGCGGCCGTGCTTGGACAAAAGCGCTCCGGACCCGGTGACGATGACCGGGGCGACCTTGGCCCGGCACTTGAGGGCCACGATCATGCCACCGGTCTTGAACTCGCCCAGGCGGGCATAATCGAGGGACCGCGTGCCTTCGGGAAAAACCAGCAGCCCGATGCCCCGGGAGACCAAATCCGCGGCCTCCTGGATCGACTCCATGGCCTTGCGCCGGTTTTGCCGGTCAATAGCCACGTGCCCCATGCGGCGCATGGCCGGGCCGAAGACGGGGATGGCGAAAAGGCTTTCCTTGGCCAGGAACCGGAAGTTGTACCGGGAAAGGGCGGCAAAGAGAATCGGAATATCCATGTGGCTCTGATGGTTGGCCATGAAAATATACACGCCCTCCGGGTCCAGGGCCGCAAGATCGGCCTCGACGCGCACCCCGGCGCACCACAGAAGCGCCCTGGCCCACTGGCACTCGCACCAGTGGGACAAACGGCCGTCCGAGCCCACGCGGGCGAAAAGCCAGCACAGGGCGCTGAAAAAAAAGGTCAGGGGCACCACGCAGAGCGTAAAAAGAAGGGATCGGATCATGCTGTCTTCTTCCGTGTCTTCCATGCTCCGGCCGGGGGAAAAGGCCGGGCGGCTTCGCATAGTAGTGGCGGCGGCTGAAAAAATCCAGCCTCGCGGCGGGCCTGGCGATCTTTCCGGCCCTGCCGCCAGCCTTGCATCGGTTTTTCTTTTTTGGCAACACCCGTTTCGGCGGCCCGGCTTCGCGGCCGGACGCAAAAGGGCGTGCCATGAAAAGAGGCCTCGTCGACGACGATCCTCGTGCACGCGTCACCCTGTCGCCACCCGGTCGCGTTACGGAGCATGCGCCTGGGAGGACAACGGCCACGACGGGTTGGAGCGTTTCCGGACAGCCCTGGACGCGGGACCTTCCTTTGACCTGGCCCTTGGGGTTGATCTGACACGGTTTCTCCTCCTTTTTTTTCAAAAAGGATTTTACAACGCCACAAAGAGCGGATACCCCTGGGCTATGGTCCCCTGTTGCGCCACGCGCCCCAAAGGCGCGAGGCCATTCCCAAAGGAGGGTTTTCATGTCGCTGAAAAAAAAGCTTCTGAAAAGCAAGCCCATCTGCAAAGTGACCTTCGTCCTGTCCAAGGAACAGGCCAGGGACGCGAGCAACGTCCATCTGGTCGGCGAGTTCAACGGCTGGGAAGTGGGCGTCGCGGCCATGCGCAAGCAGAAAGACGGCTCCTTCACCGCCACCCTTGACCTGCCGACCGGCCGCGAATACCAGTTTCGGTACCTGATCGATGGGGAGATCTGGATCAGCGACCCCGAGGCGGACAAGTACGCCTTCAGCCCGTTTGGCGACTGCGAGAATTCCGTGATCACGGTCTGAACCGCGCCTTCGCGAAAAACGCCCGTTTTTCGCGGCAAGCGAGAAGTCCCTTCGCGTGCCCGCGCACGGCAAGAGGAGGGAATCTTCCCGGGCGCACGGCCGGCCGACCCTCGCGGACGGCCGCGTCAGCGGATTTCGGGGGCGTTTGCGGCGGTTTCCGCCGACGCGGAGCCTTGGCCTCGCGGCCCTTCCCCGGACCCGCGCATGGCCCCCCGGATACCCACCGTCTGCTGCATCCACTCCGGCCTCGGGCCGGCCTTCGAGCGCCTCGGCGCCCGGGTCATGCACCTCTCCCCGCCCCAGGGCGCGGCCAGCCTGCCCGAACTCCTGGCCACGCTCCCCGAACCGCCGGACCTGGTCCTCCACCAGGAAAACCTGGGCTGCCGGCTGGTCCTGACCGATCTCGACGCCGCGCCCTGCCCCACCCTGTTCTGGGCCCTGGACCCGCACCTCAATTTCTTCTGGCAACGCCCGTATGCCCGGCTTTTTTCCGCCGTGGCCACCACCCAACCCCACCTGGCCGAAGCCTTTGCCCAGGCCTGCCCGGGCCGGACCGCCTGGGTGCCCTGGCATGGCCGGGCCCGGCCCCTGGCCCCCTTTTCCGGCCGGACCACTCCCCTGGCCTTCGTCGGCCGGCTCAGCCGACAGCGCCCGCGCCGGCGCTGGTTTGCCGACCACCTGGCCCGCTTCGGCCTGACGGTGCGCCAGGACGCCTTTGGCGAAGCCCTGGCCGCGGTCTACGACGCCGCCCGCCTGGGGCCCAACGAATCCATCGCCGGCGAGATCAACCTGCGGCTCTTCGAGGCGGCCTCCAGCGGCTGCCTGCCCGTGTCCGAACGCCAGCCCGAGGCCGTGGCCGAACTCTTCGTCCCGGACCGGGAGGCCCTCTACTACGACGATGTGCTGGAACTCGACGACCGCCTCCGCTTCGCCCTGGCCCACCCCGGGCTGACCGAAAAAATGGGCCGGGCCGCCCATGCCGCCATAAACGCCCGCCACCTGCCCGAACACCGGGCGGAGAGCCTCTGGGCCCTGGCCGAAACCGCCACCACGGGGGCGCGCGGCCCCGAGGCCCGGGCGGCCGAAGCCCTGACCCTCTACCACCTGCGCCGGGCCGGCCACCTGGCCCTGCCCCGGGACATGGTCTGGCGGCGGCTGTCAGCCGCGCCGGACACGCCGGAGATCATGGCCGCCCGCATCCAGATGGGACTCACCGGCGGCGACCGCGAGGCCGTGCTGCGGCTGGCCGGGCTGTGCCTGTCCCGGCCGGAGCTGGCCCGGGACCCGGTCGTGGGCGCGGCCTGCGCCCTGGCCGCCTGCCGCCTGGGCGAAGTCGAGGTAGCCAAGCGGGCCTATGTGGCCGTGATCGGGGCCACGGGCCGGCGCGATGCCCCCCGGCTGGCCGGCGAACGCGACTACCTGCTCTTTTTCGCCGACACCCTGGCCGCCGCCGGCTTCCTGGCCGCGCCAGGCATGGTCTTTGACCCGAAAATCCACCTGCCGGACAATGCGGCCCAGTGCCTGTTCGCGGCCCGGGACCTCTGTCCCGGGGATCTCGAGATCGAACGGCGCCTGGAAGCGCTCCTGCGCCGCCTGCCCGGCACGTCCGTTACGCGGGTGGGGCTTCTCTCCCGTTTGACGCTCCACAAGCCCGACGACTGGTCGCTCGGCCTGGAACTGGGGCTGGCCAATTTGCAGGCTTTCCGGCTGGAGGCGGGCCTGGAGGAAATCCGTCTGGCCGGGGCCACGGCCGCGCGCCAGGGCCAGGACGCCCGCTTCGCCCGCCGCCTGGCCCTGGCCGACCCGGCAGGCAGAATACGCAAGGCCTTCGCCCAGGAAACCGGGACTCCACCCCGGACCCCGCCAGGGGAATGATTCCCCCGGGCCCCTCCACGGTTTACAAACGTCCCCCTCTCCCAAGGCGGCAAAAGTGCGATCGGTCCCATGAACAGAAAACGTGTCCCATCCCCACCACGCCCGGGGGGTCCGGGGGGGGTGGAAAATCCCCCCCGGCCGCCGGAGGCATGTTCCCCATGCGCATCGTCCACTTTTCCCTGACCCCCCTGGCCGGGATGCCGGTCCGGCTGGCGGCGGCCCTGCGGCGGCACGGGGGCCTGGACGCCCGGCTCGTGGACGCCACCCGGTTCGGGCTTTTCGGCCAGGACGTGGTCTTTGACGAGACCCCCGACCTGGCCGTGGCCCTGGCCGAGGCGGCGGACGTCATCTGCCTGCACAACTACCTGGGGCTGGCCTCGACCGCGTTTGCGCCCATCGACTTCGCCGCCCTGGCCCGGCGCGGCGCGGCGGTCCTCCGCCAGTTCCACAGCACGCCGGAGCTGGTGGCCGGGACCATGGGCATCCCCACGGCCGCACTGCTCGCCGATCCCTTGCCGTCCCTGGTCATTGCCCAGTACCCGGAGCGGCTGTACCCCCGGGCCATGGTGGTGCCCAATTTCGTGCCCGAGGACGAGGACGCCTACCGGCCGGCCGCCGGGCCGCCGGATGTGGACGTCTTTTTCAGCCACACCAAGACGGTCGGGGCCTTCGAGGACCGGTGGAACACCAAGGCCGCGCCCGAGGTGACGGCCCTGCTCGCCGACCTCCACCGGCGCCAGGGGGTCACGGCCGACATCGCGACCGGCGTGCCCCTGGCCGAGGCCCTTGGCCGCAAACGCCGGGCCAGGCTCGTAGTCGACGACCTGGTTTCCGGCAGCTACCACCTGACGGGCCTGGAAGGCCTGTCCATGGCCAAGCCGGTCCTGTCTTACCTCGACGGCCGGTGCCTGGAGCTTTTGGCCGCCTTTGCCGGCACGGCCAAGTGCCCGTTCGTCAACGTCCGGCTGGAGGACGCCGGCCCGGCCCTCCTGGCCCTGCACGCCGATCCTCTTGCCGCGACGGACATCGGGGCCCTGGGCCGGGAGTGGCTGGTCGAACACTGGAGCGCCGCCAGCCGGGTGGCGTATTATGTGGACGCCTATGAACGGCTCCTGCGCGACCCGGCGCTTGTTTCCCGGCAGCCGGAATTCTCCCTGGACGGGCCGGGCCGGCGATTTTTCGCCGTTGCCCTGCCCGAGGCCATGCACGAGGCCCGAAAGACGGCCGCCCTCCGGGCCGCCCTCCTGCCGCCGCCCTATGCCTCGGGCCGGAACTTTTTCCCCTGGCGCATCTCCCGCAAGAGCCACTTCGCCGCCTTCACCCCGCCGCCGGAGCTGGCCTTTCGCGACGCCGGCCTGGCCGACCTCAAATATTACCAGCACCTGCTCGCCTGGCATGTCCTCTCCGCCAGCCTGCCCGAGGGCGCCCGGGTTCTTGAAATCGGCGGCGGGGACTCGCCCCTTGGCCGGGTGCTGGCCAAGCGGTTCGACTACACCAACCTCGATCCCCTGGCCGGGGCCGGCAATGGCCCGACCGGCCCGGCGGCCGCGCCGCCGGGCCGGCTGGTCCGGGCGGCGCTCGGCGACTTTTCCCCGCAGTTGGCCGACCGGTCCTTTGACGCGGTCGTTTCCGTCTCGGCCCTGGAGCATGTGCCCGAAGACCCGGCCGTCTGGCGCGGGCTGGCCGACGACCTGTCCCGTCTCGGCCGGCCGGGCTCCTTCCACCTGCACCTTTTCGACGTGGTGGCCCGGCCGGACGGTCCCTGGACCAGCGGCTTCCTGCCCTATCTTCTGTCGCTGCTCGGCCGCCGCGACGAGCTGACCCCCTTTGCCGGCCTGGAGGGCGACCCGGACTGGCATTTCCTGGGAAAGGCCGCCTACGACCGCAACTGGCGGCCCGTGACCGGCCAGCCCTTTGACGCCTTTGGCCGGGCCTTTTCCTGGAACCTCTTTTTCACGGCCGAAGAGCTGCCGCCCCCTTGCGAGGACGCGGCCCACGCCACGGTCACGCTTCTCGGCGCGGACGCCGCCGCCTCCCTGGCCCTGCCGATCATCCTGGTACGGAAAAAGCTTCCCGCCATCCGGCTGGTCACGCCGTCTCTCGACCAGGCCGCCTTCCTGCCGGCCGCCCTGGACAGCGTGCTGTCCCAAGGCTACCCGGCGCTCGAATACGTGGTCCACGACGGCGGCAGCACCGACGGCTCGGCCGCCATCGTCCGCCGGGCCTCCCGGCATCTGCACTCTTGGCGGTCCGGTCCGGACGGCGGCCACTACCCGGCCGTGGCCGCAGGTTTTGCCGGGACCGGCGCGCCCATCCTCGGCTGGCTCAATGCCGACGACCTGCTCCACCCCCTGGCCCTCATGAAGGTCGCCGACACCTTTCTCGCAGACCCGGGCAGCCAGTGGATCACCGGCCGGCCCACGGCCTTTGACGCCTCAGGCCGGGTCACCTGGGTCCGGCCCGACCTGCCGGACTGGTCCCCGGACGTCTTTTACAAGGGCGATTTCCGGGCCTTCATCCAGCAGGAGTCCACCTTTTTCAGGCGCGAGCTGTGGGAAGCGGCCGGGGCCGGATTTTGCAACGACTTCCGGCTCGCCGGCGACTTCGACCTGTGGCTGCGGTTTTTCAAGCTGGCGCGCCTTCGCACCGTGGACCGGCTCCTCGGCGGCTACCGGCGCCACGGAAGCAACCGGGCCGTTCTGGGCCGCGACCGGTATCTGGCCGAGGTCCGGGCCAGCCTCGACCGGCACCAACCCTTTTTTGACGCAAGGAAGAAACACCCATGAACATCGGCGCCCTGGTGCCGGCCCGGCTGGGGTCCCGGCGGCTGCCGCGCAAGAACATCCTGCCCTTTCACGGCCGGCCGCTCCTGTGCCGCACCCTGGACGTGCTGCTTGATAGCAACGTCTTTTGCGACGTCACGGTCTCCACCGAAAGCGAGGAGGTGGCCGCCGTCGTCCGCGAGCACTACCCGGCCGGCGACGTTGCCGTCCTCATCCGGCCAGACAGCCTCGCCGGCGACGACGCGCCGCTGGCCCGGGTCGCGGACCACTACATGGAAGCCCGGCCCCGGCTCCACTGGGGCGGCCTTTTCATGCCGACCTTCCCCTTCCGCCGGGCCGGCCGCCTGGTCGAAGCCGCCGCCGCCATCCACACCGGCTATCCCCTGCGCGTCCAGGCCGTGCGCCCGGAACAGCATTGGGACCAGGACTACTTTTTCCCCCACGGGGGCGGCTTCGCCCCGGTCTTCGCCGGCTTTCCCACCCTCCTTCGCTTCTCCTCCACCAGCTACATGCTCTGGCGGCGCGAGACGCCCCAGTGCACGGCCATGCGCCTGGGCTACCGCCTGAGCGAACGCGAGCACCGCCTCCGTATCGACCTAGAGGAGACCGTGGACATCGATACCCCGGCCGACCTCGACCTGGCTCTCCGCTTGGCCGCCGGGGCCCGCCTCACCCAGACGCCCGTCGCCACCCGGACCCACGGCCCCTGGTTCGTCCAGGCCCCGGCCACGGCCACCGACGCCGATGTCGCCGCTTTCCTCGACTGGCTCGGCCCCGACCTCCTGGCCGATCCGACCGCCCCCCTGCTCCTCCTCCAAAAACCCGAACCGCCGCTCTTCACCGCCCGCCTGGCCATCGATCTGGCCGAGCTCCATTTCTTGAACCCCACCGCCCAGGACCACACCTGGTCGCCCCGCTACGTGACCACGGCCAATACCGCCCACTGCCTGCCCGTGTACCAGCAAAGCCCGATCTGGCGGCTCGTCGCCCGGGATACGCCACTTCTGGCCCCGCCCTGCCCCGTCAGCCGCGCCGGCCTCGGCCAGCCCATCGCGGCCGAGGAACGCCTCGTCCCGGCAGGCCGGGTCCGGTTCGTCGAGGACATGGCCGGGCTGCCGTTCTACCAGGGAGCGTACACGGTCGCAGGGTAAAACGAGGCCCCCGGCTGCCGGAGGCATCTTAAAAAACTCCCACTCGCTCCTACGGCCGATACGCCGGCAATGTCGCTTCGCTGTCTTCGCCGAGCAGGATGAACACGTCCATGCGCAGCCCCACGGGCAGCTCGGCGGGCGGATCGATGTCGATCAGGGTTTCGAGGATGCGGGTGTCGTTTTTCTCGGCCGGATCGTCGGTGCGGATGTTCTTGCGGCCAAGGATCTTGGCGATGCGGCTGACGGTGCCGGTAAACGTGCGATCGCCGTAGGCTTCGGCCATGAGGCGGACCTTCTGGCCCACGGCCACGCGGCCGATGTCGCGTTCGTCGACGTCGGCGCGGATGCGCAGCCGGCTGATGTCGCCGACGGTGACGACCGGGGTGTCGAAGGAGACGGACACCATTTCGCCGGCCCGGCGGTGCTTGCGCAGGACCACGCCGTCGATGGGCGAGCGGATGGAGGCTTTTTCGGCCAGGGCCTGGGCTTCGGCCAGCCTTGCCCGGGCTTCGGCTTCCTCGGCCATGGCCCGCTTGATGTCTTCCTCGCGGGCCGGATCGTCGACCAGGCGGAAGTGTTGGCGCGAGGCGTCGAGGCGTTCGGTGGCCACCTTGTATTCGCGTTCGGCCCGGTCGGCTTCTTCCTTGGACAGGACCTCCTTGGAAAGGAGTTGGCGGCGGCGTTCGTGTTCCACCTTGGCCACGTCGAGGACGGCTCGGGCCTCTTCCACGGCGGCTTGCGCCTCCTTGCGCTCCATGTCGCGGGCTCCGGCCAGGACCTTGGCCAGGGCGGCCTGGCGGGCGGCCAGCGTCTGTTCGGCGGCGTCGACCCGGGCGGTCAGTTCGTCGGCGGAAAGCCGGGCCAGGACCTGTCCCTGGCGCACGGCGTCGCCCTCCTCGACCGTGACTTCGCGGATCTTGCCGGCGATGTCGAAGCCAAGGCGCATCTCCTCGGACACGGGTTCGACCCGGCCGGGCGCGGCGATCCAGTCCGGACCGGCGGGTGGGACGGGCGGGGGCGGGGCCGCGGGCCGGGTCACGGCAGACGGGGCCGATCGTGTCGATGGGGCCGGGTCATGGCCCTTGGTGCCGCTACGAAGCAGCATGAATATGCCGCCAAGGACCATGACCAGGGCCACGGCCAAGACGCCCAGGCGCAGCATCATGTCTTTTTCTCTCCGTTGGCCCCATTTCCCCCATTGGGAACGATGTGGCCGTCTTCGATGCGGATGACCCGGTCCGCGAAGGCGGCAATGCGGGCGTCGTGGGTGACGATGACCACGCACCGGCCGTGGGTCACGGCCAGATCGCGCAAAAGCCCGATGACGGACCGGCCGGTTTCGGAATCAAGGGCGGCCGTCGGTTCGTCGGCAAGAAGGATTTCCGGTTCGGCGACCAGGGCCCGGGCAATGGCCACGCGCTGCTTCTGGCCGCCGGACAGGTCCCGGGGCAGGACACGGTATTTGTCGGACAACCCCACGGCGTCCAGGGCGGCCCGGGACCGGTCCCTGGCCTCGTGGCCGGTTATGCCGCGCAGGTCCAGGGCCACCCGGATGTTCTCCTCGGCATAAAGCGTGGGAAAAAGGTTGTAGCCCTGGAAAATAAACCCGATATGGGCCAGCCGCACCCCGGCCAGTTCGCGCTCGGGCAGTCCGGCCGTCTGGCGGCCCATGACCGTGACCGTGCCGCCGGACGGGGCCAGGATGCAGCCGAGGATGGAAAGGAGCGTGGTCTTGCCGCTGCCGGAGGGGCCCATGAGAAGCGCCACCTCGCCGGCGGCCACGGCCACGTCCACGCCGCGCAGGGCCGGCACCGCGACCTTGCCCAGGGTGAAGGTCTTGGTGATGCCCTCGGCGTGGAGCAGGATGTCGGGTGCGGCCACAGGTTACGCTCCCCGGAAGACCATGGCCGGATCGATGGTCGTGACCTTGCGGATGGAGACAAGGCCGGCGGCCACGCACATGACCACGGTCAGGAAAAAAAGGCCCACGGCCATGGGCGTCGTCAGGACGATGGACGCCCCGCCGCGCGCGGCCAGATCGACCAGGAAATAGCTGATGACGATGCCGCAGCCATAGCCGACCAGGGCCGCGGCCACGGCCTGGGTGACGATGATGCGATGGATGTAGCTGCCCGGCGCGCCCATGGCCCGAAGCGTGCCGAATTCCGGCAGGTGGTCCATGGTGGTGGCGTAAAGGGTCTGGGCCACCACCACGCCGCCGACCACCAGCCCCAGACAGGCGGCGATGAGCAAGGCCATGCCGGCCCCGGTGGTGAACATCCAATAATACTGGGTCTTGCCCGCGAACTCCTCCCGGGTGAACACATCGACATCCGGCACCCGGGCCCGGATGGCGTCGCGAAGGGCCTCGGCGGCAAGGCCGGGCACGGGCCGCACCAGGATATAGGCCCCCTCGCCGTCCAGAAGATTGGTGTATTTGAGCGCGTTCTCGAAGGAGGCGAAGACGTAGGGCGAGGTGGTGAAGGACCGGATGCCGGAAGTGAGCGCCACGATCCGGGCCCGACGGTCGCCGATTTCGACGGACTGGCCCAGGCCGGCGACGCCGAGCTTGGAAAGGTAGAGCTCGTCCACGGCCACGGTATCGGGCAGGCGCAGGGCGGCAAGGCTCCCGGCCACCAGGCCCCATGGCCGCCCGAGGCCCGAGCCGATGTCAAAGCCGACCATTTCCACGGATTCCTGGCCGCCGGCCGGTTTTTTCCAGTTGGCGAACCGGACGATGAACCGCTCGGCCCGGGCGACGCCCGGAACGCCGAGGATCTGGTGGAATTTCCGGGCCGGCAGCGGATAGGTGACGTCAAAGTTCCGGACCCCGCGCGAACCGACCCAGACCTCGGCCTCGGTGTTTTCGATGACGCAGGAGGTGGCCTGGGTGAAGCCGACGAAAAGACCGCTCTGGACGGCGATCAACACCACGGCAAAGACCACGCCGGTCAGGGTGACGGCCAGTCGCACGCGGTCGTGCAGGAGGTTTCGCAGGGCGATGCGGATGATCATGCGGGCACGCCGGCTGGCCCAAGGCTCCCGGCCCTACGGCCGCTACCTCATCCGGCGGCGTCGGTAAAGGGGGAAGGTGCCGGCTCCCGGTCCCGGGCGCCGCGGCCGGGGCCGGGAGCCGGCCGGGGATCACTGGGCCGGGCAGCCGGCCACGACGGCGTCGGCCATGGCCTTGGCGGCGGCCACCGGCAGGAGCCGGCCGGCCGGGACCGGCTCCCGGGCCGGCGTCTGGACAGCCTGGCAAGCGGCGTCCCCGGGCCGGCCGAACCACCGGGCCGCAAGCTGGCCGGCCAGGATGTCGGCCACCCAGGCGTTGCCTTCCGGGCTCCAGTGGGTGTCCCGGCCGGAATAGGTCCCGTGGCCGTCCGGGGTCGTCTCGGCCAGGCACGGGGTGAGGTCCAGGATGTCGTCGTCCGGGAGTCCCACGGACGCGGCCAGTTCCCGGGTGACCCGGCCGGGCAGGCCCTTGTCCAGCTTTGCCGGGTCCTGGCCGAGGGCCTTGGCCGCTTCGGCCCCCACGGCCGGGGAGACGGCGCAAAGGGGCGGGGAGACCATGACCAGGACCGGCTTGCCAGATTGCGCCACCCGGGCGGCCGTGGCCAGGAAGAGCTGGTACCAGGGCAGGGCGTTTTCGTAGGCGAACATGGTGTCCTTGAAATAGGGCTTCAGGTGCGAGCGCATCTCGGAAGCCATCTGGTCGGGGGAGAGCGGCAAAAGCGAGCGGTAGCGCTGGTCCGCCTTGTCCGGCAGGACGCCGAGGCTGTCGAGGTCCGGCAGGCCGAGCAGCTTTCGCAGGGACTTGTCGCTTTGGAGCCTGAAAAGGGCCTGCGCCTTGACGAAGTCCAGGAACCGGAACGGATACTGGTGGGGCAGCAGGGTGTAGGGGCCAAAGGCCAGGCCGTGCGAACAGACGCGGGCCAGGGTTTCGGCCAGGGCCTTCGGGTCGTAGGGCGTCTTGCGCACGTCGTTGAAGTCGTTGCCGGCGTAGACGTTGAAAATGACGGCGTCGTAGTCCAGGGCCTGGTTCCAGAAATAGAACCGCTCCAGGTACTCGGGAAAGGAGATGGAGGGAAAGCCCAGGTTGACCACCCGCACCGGCCGGTCGAGGCCAAGGGCGTTCAGGCGCTGCTCCAACACGGCGCAAAAGCCGTACTCGGGCCTGGTCACGGCATAGGTGAAGGAATCGCCGAAGACCAGGATGCGGTACTCTTTTCCCGGCTTTTGGGCGGCCACCTGGCCGTGGACGTCGTTGAGGAGCATGGCCTCCAGGGAAAAGGACGGCGCGCCCCGGGTGGCGTAGGAATAGACGTGGTTTTTCTCGTAGCGGCGAAAGAAGAAGTCCACGAGGTAGCAGACGGCCACGATCTGGACAGCCACGAGGAGGACAATGCCGAAAAGGCGTAGCAGGCGTTTCATCATGGTGGTGTCGAAGGTTTCCCGCAGCCGGTGACACGGGGCGTCGCTGCAAGAGGATTGGAGGAGTGGCGGGCCGGAGCGCGGGCTTGGGATTGCACCCGCGCCCCGGCCGGTTCACGGCGCATGACCGGGCGGCCTCAGTGCTTGAGCACCGCGCCCTCGCCGGCGAAAAAGACCGCGCCGGCCGGAGGCGGCCCCTTGGCGTCCAGGGCGGCCCGGACCTTGGACGAGCCGTAGACGGCCTTGTAGCCGAACGAGATCCCGTAGTCGCCGGCGGCCTGGCCGGCCGGGGACAGGTTGCATTCAAAGGGAATGGCCGCGCCCGGCGTGAGTGGCATGCCCTTGTAGGTCTTTTCCGACGAGGCCAGGACATGGCCGGCCGGATCGCGCAAATAGGCGGTCAGGGTCAGGGATTCCAGGCGATCGACCCAGGGCGGCAGGTCGTCGGTCACGGGCGTGGCCCGGCCCCGGATGCGGTAGGCGCCGCCGGAGCGGACGCCCGAAAATTCGAAGCGCCAGAACTGCATGGCCAGCGTGGTCGGCGGGCCGGTGTGGATCGGCCGCGATTCGAGGTGGGCGACGGTCATGCTGGCGCAGCCCGCGGCCAGGGCCAGCGCGAAAACGGCCACCGACACGGCCCCCAGACGGATCGCCACAGCGCGCGTCACGGTCATACCCCCTCCTTCCGGCGGCCCCGGGGCGTCATTTGCCCGGAGGCCCGGCCACGATCATTTCCGCCAGGGTCAGGTCGACCTTGGGCGGCCGGCCGGGCTTGCTGCCCCACAGTTCCATCTCCAGGCCCGCCAGCCGCCGCAAGAGCGGCGTGCGGTCCATGGCCTTGAGCTCCCGGCCGTCGGCCAGCCGTTGGCACGGCCCGCAGCCCGGGAATTCGCGGACGCCCATGGAGCCGAGGAGCACGTTTGGCACGCCGTGGAGCCGGCAGATCATGAGCCGGTGTTCGTACAGGCCGCACAGGCCGTCGTCGTTGACCGGGCACATGAGCCGCGGCGTCTCGCCGCGCGAGGCGGCCTCCCGGGCGGCGTCCACATACTCCCTGGCCCGCCGCTCGTACCCGGTCCGGCGGTCTTCGGGCAGGGCGGCCAGGCCCTTTTGCAGGTAGAGCCACTCGACCAGGGTGTGGTGCTGGAAAAAACTCAGGCAGCAGTTCTCGGCGCAGCCCGCGCAGTCGAGCCCGGCGGCCGAGGCCGCGGCCGTGTAGGCCTTGTCCATGTCCGCATAGAGCGCGGCCAGCTTCTTGAGGGTCGCCCGCAGGCGCGAGGCCGGAAACGATAGGGTCACGGCTTGATTCCTTGCAGTATTTGTTCGACGCAGGCGTCCGGCGGCACGCCGCAGCTGACCACCGTCAGGTCGGCGGCGGCGGCGTAGAGCGGCTGCCGTTCGGCGTAGACGCCGGCCAGCGTGAGCCCCTTTGGCACCACGAAGGCCCGCTCCCCGGGGTCGCCCACCCGGGCCAGGAACGTCGGCAGGTCGATGTCCAAGTGGACCACCGGCCCGCTGGCCTTGAGCCTGGCCACGGCCCGGGGCCCGTAGATGACCGACCCGCCGGTCGCCACCACGCAACGCCTGACGGAGAGCCCGGCCACCACGTCCTCTTCCAGGCGCAAAAACGCCTCCAGCCCGAGCCGGGCCAGCAGATCGGCCAGCCGCGCCCCGCAGGTGGCTTCGATCAGCCGGTCGGTGTCCAGGCAGGCCCAGCCGAGCCGCCGGGCGAGCAGGGCGGCCAGGGTCGATTTCCCGGCTCCGGCCATGCCGATCAGGCTGACGCAGCGTTCGTCGGAAGTCCGGCCAAGTAAGGATGGTTGCATGTGCCCGCGCCTTGCCGCCGTGGCGGTGAGGCGCACCCTAGCCTTTTTCGCCCGGAATTCAAACCCGGCCTTACGCGTTGTCAGCGGGCCGGCCTTTGGCTAGAAGAGGGAAGACACGCGATCGCAAGGCCGCGCCAACGAACCACCGGACGGGGGGATCATGTCGGAAAGCACCATGCGGCTCATTGCCGCCTACACCGAGGAAGCCTGCGCCCTGCGTTCCCGGTTTTTCACGGAAAACGCGGCCCTGGTCGACACGGTGGCCCGGACCATGGCCGTGGCCCTGGCCCGGGGCGGCAAGATCCTTTTTTGCGGCAACGGCGGCTCGGCCGCCGACGCCCAGCACCTGGCCGCCGAATTCGTCAACCGCTTCGAACTCGAACGGCCGCCGCTCCCCGCCCTGGCCTTGACCACCGACTCTTCCATCCTTACCGCTATCGGCAACGACTACGGATTCGACCTGATCTTCGCCAAACAGGTCCAGGCCCTTGGCCAGCCGGGCGACGTGGTGGTCGGGCTTTCGACCTCGGGCAACAGCCCCAACGTCCTGGCCGCCCTGGCCGCGGCCCGGGAAAAAGGCTGCGCCACGGTCGGCCTTGCCGGCAGAAACGGCGCCATCGTGCCCCTTTGCGACATGGCCCTTCTCGTGCCCCACGACCGCACCGCCTTCATCCAGGAAGTGCACATCGCCATCGGCCATCTGCTGTGCAAGCTGACCGACCACTACCTGTTCGAAGCCGTGATGGAGCTTGGCCCGGACCTCGAAGAACGGTAAGGACCCCGGTCGGCGTCCGTCCCTTATTCCAGCTAGGAGTCTTCACCCATGCCCATGTACGAATACACCTGCCAGCAGTGCGGGGAATGCTTTGAAGAGATCGTTTCGAGCACCGCGACCACCACGCCGCCCTGCCCCAAATGCGCCTCGCCGGACACCAGGAAGCTGATGTCCGCCTGCCGCACCCGCACCGGGCCCGGCCAGACCGGGGCCCGTACGGCCGCGTCGTCCTCGGGCGGCGGCTGTTCCGGCTGCGCCGGCGGCAACTGCGCCTCCTGCCACTGAGGCATTCTCCCGTTCCAACGCCAACCGGCCCGGCCGTCGGCCCAAGGCCGACCACCGGGCCGGGGCCAACCAAAGCCCCTTGGGCCCCGGATATTTCATGCGCGAAAAGCTCGTCATCGCCACCCGAAGCAGCAAGCTGGCCCTGTGGCAGGCCAACCACGTCTCGGCCAGGCTGCGGGAAACCTATCCCGGCCTTGTGGTCGATCTCTTGCCGATCAAAACCAAGGGCGACAAGATCCTGGACGTGCCCCTGGCCAAGGTCGGCGGCAAGGGCCTGTTCGTCAAGGAGATCGAGGAAGCCCTCCTCGACGGCCGGGCCGACCTGGCCGTCCACTCCATGAAGGACGTGCCGGCCGAGCAGCCGCAGGGGCTTGTGGTCGGCATCGTGCCCGAGCGCGAGGACCCGTGCGACACGCTCCTGTCCGTGGCCTACGCGGGCTTCGCCGCCCTGCCGGCCGGGGCCAGGGTCGGCACCAGCAGCCTGCGCCGCAAGGCCCAGCTCATGGCCCTTAGGCCCGATCTTTCCATCATCGACCTGCGCGGCAACCTGGACACCCGGGTCGGCAAGCTCCTGGACGGCCTCTTCGACGCCATCGTCGTGGCCACGGCCGGGCTCAACCGCCTTGGGCTGACCGCCCCCCAGGCCGTGCGCCTGGGGCCGCCGGAATTCCTGCCCGCCGCCGCCCAGGGGGCCCTTGGCCTCGAATACCGGACCGATGACCCGGAAACCGCCGCCATGCTGGCCTTTTTCGACCACCCGGAAAGCCGCGACGCCGTGGCCGCCGAACGCGGGTTCCTGGCCCGGCTGGAAGGCGGCTGCCAGGTGCCCATCGCCGCCCACGCCACCATAGACGGCGACGCCCTCGCCCTCGACGGACTGGTGGCCGACCCGGAAACCGGCCAGACCTTTCGCGGCAACGTCACCGGCAAGCGGTCCGAGGCCCGGGCCCTGGGACAGGGCCTGGCCGAGTCCGTCCTGGCCATGGGAGCCAAGGCCGTGCTCGAGGCCGTGTACAAAACCGTTTCCTGACGCATGTCCAAAACCGCGCTCAAAAATCTCGTGCTCGGCCTCGTGGCCGCCGCCATCCTGGCGGCCATGAGCGCCATGGCCGTAACGAGCCGCCTAAACGTCCACCCGGACGAACTCGACCACATCAACGCCGGCCGGTACTTCATGCGGTACTGGGATTTTCCGGCCATGGACGACCCGCGGCTGGCCCATACCTTCAGCAACTACGGCGTCACCTACCTGCAACAGCTCGATGTGGTCTATTTCTTTGCCGGCAAATTCGCCCGGCTCGTCCTGCCCCTGGCCGGACAGGACTACCTGGCCCTGCGCTTTTTCAACGTCTTTCTCTTCGCCATCCTGATGGTCCTCTTCCTGCGTCTGCCGGACGAGAAAAAAATCGCCTTTCTGCCGCTTTTCATCACGCCCCAGGTCTGGTACGTCTTCAGCTATTTCAACGGCGACGCCTTCCCCTTCTTCCTCACCTTCTGCATGGTCTACTGCGTCGCCCGCCTTGATCCACCGGTCTGCCCACTGCCCTTGTCCCTGCACAACCGCGACATGCGCCGCCTGCTTTGGCTCGGCGTCCTCCTTGGGCTGGTCTGCATTTCCAAGCAGAACTACTACGTGTTTGCGGGCTTTTTGCTGGCCTTTTTCTGGGTCTGCGGCCGGGCCGCCCACGACCTGCGGGCCGCGGCCAAAAACGCGGCCGTGGTCTTCCTCCTGGCCGGGGTCCTTTTTGCCGGCCGCTGGAGCTACAACGTCTACGTCAACCGAACGGTCAGGCCCGAAGTGCCGACGCAAAACGCCGAAAAATACGCCCAGGAAGACTACAAACCCTCGGCCCAGGAGGCCGGCACCCAGTTCTGGGGCCTTCGGATGCGCGAGCAAGGCCTCACCTATCCCCAGCTTTTCAGCCTCTGGACCTGGCACATCTGGAGCTTTCGCACCTCCTTTGGCGTCTACGACTACCTGAAAATCTACGCGCCCTTCGTCTACTACCGTTACATCGGCTACCTGCTGTGGACGGTCATGGGGGCCCTGGCCGTGTCCCTGGTCCTCCAGGGCGGTCCGGGCGGCCTGTCCGCGGTGCTGGCCTTTCTCCTGTTCGCCGGGCTGACCGTCTTCCAGTCCACCTGGCACTCCTGGGTCAACGACTTCCAGGCCCAGGGCCGCTACCTCTTCCCCATCGGGGCCATGGCCGGCATGGTGCTGGCCCGGTTCTCCAAGGGAGCCAACCGCAGCCTGCCCTTCATCCTTCCCCTGGCCGTGGGCATGCTCGTGTTGTCGTTTTATTCCTTCGTCTTCGTCGGCCTCACAAACATCCCGAAATAGCTGGCATGCCCCCGGACCGGTACGGCCGGGGACCTGCGGGCAGCCCCGAGGGGACACCAGGCAACCCTTCCCAAGCGAACGGCAAACCCGTCGCGGCCTTGCCGCACCGGTGCATGGGCGGCCCTGGTCCTGAGGCACAGGGACCGCGTTGCGCCCCTTCATTTTTTTGCGGACAGGCATCGTCATCATGGCTATTCTGGAAAAAATGCTTATATCAAAACACTGGGCCTTCACAGGAGGGCCACCATCCAACCTGATCGGATACGGTTCGAGGACCGCTCTATGCAGAAGAAAATTTTAGCTTTGTGTCTGTGCAGCCTGCTGCTGTCGGCCAGCGCGGCTTTTGCCCAACCGCGCTGGGGGCCAAGGCCTTACGGCCCGGGTCCCGGTGTCGGCGTGGCCCTCGGTGCCGGCATCGTGGGCGGAGTGGTCGGCGGCCTGCTGGCCGCTCCGTATTACGCTCCCCCGCCGCCGGTTTACGTGGCACCGCCGCCGGCGTACTACCCGCCGCCGCCCGCATATTATTATCCGCCACCGCCTCCCGGGTATTATTATCCGCCGCCACCGCCGCGGTGGTAGGGAACAGCTTCCTTTTGAAACGGCCCTCGATTCGGGGGCCGTTTCTTGCGTCTGGCAGAAATCGCTTCGCTCTCCCCCGGGCTTCAAGAGGCGGGCCGGCAGGGCGGCCGGGACGATGTCCGCTCCGTTCTCCATCAAGTGCACAAAGAAAGACCTCGCCGGGCCTTTTTACAGCCAAGCGAGGTCGTTATTCTGTCATTTTCCAGCGTTTCCGCAGTCTGTTCCAGCTACTCTCTACAGTGTCTGCGTCGGTTCGTTCCGACAGTTCGCCGGTTCTTCCCGCATGGTCAGCGACAGGGAAAGCCGTATCGCTTTTCGGCCTTGGTGCGTCCACCGTACAGGCCTTCCTGCTGGGCGACTCATTTCGCCTGATATGGAGTTTCGTTGCACATCGGCTTCAACCCTCCATCTGGAGTTGCGGCGTCGGCTCCCTCCTTCGAGGTCACCTTCCACTCTACAGTTAAGGCCTCCTGCCTCCTTGTAAAGCTCGAGGAGACAAATATTCCATGCCGGGGCTGTAGCGGAAAGGCCTGGATTGCGGGGCAAGGCTCGGCCGGGGGGGCCTGCCTGCCAGGCCTGTACAGGATTTTATACCGGACCAGGAAGAGCGGGACGGGCCAGGGGAAAAAGCATGGCCGCCGTCCGGGAGCAGCAGCGCCGGCGACACGCTCCGGAAAAGGGCGGAAACAGCCGCCCGGCACCGGCGTTGGCAAGCACCAAATGAAAAAGGCTTTCTGGGAGCCACCCAAAAAGCCTTTTTCGAAAATGTTCGATTCAGAGGAAGGATATTTTCTATAAAGCAGGAGTCGTGCCAAAGGGACTTCGGCCGTTATATATATTTTTTTAGATGCTATGACAGGATGTTAGACATCAACACCTCCCTGTTCCACCGGGAAGGAGGCGCTTGCTGCCGTACAGAATTCTTTACTGGCAAAGGAAGGGGCGCAAACGGGGACAAGGATTTGTACCCGGCCATAGCCGAGTCGACCGGGCCCGGCACGGTCACCATCCCGGAGCCGGCCGTGAGGACAAATGGCGAGAGGGGGAGCCGGACTGACCTGCGGCCGTGGCCGCCGCACGAGGCGATCCCCGTGGCGGCGACGGCTGGCCCCGAAGCCCACGCAGTTCATGACGTCGCAAACGAGGCGTGGTATCAAAAAATTGCCCATGGTTTGCAAGTGCCGTTGGGCACAGGGAGGCCCCATGTACATTTTCAAAGTGACCACCGATATCGGGGTTTGCACCATCACGCACCACGGTGAGGACTGGAACGCCTTTGCCAACGCCGTGTTGACCGGGGGAGAAATTGCCGTTTCCACCTGCACGCGTCTGCTTGATCGGGTCAAGGGCGGCTTTGGGCACGCGCTGCGCCTGAAGTCATGCACGCCGGCCGATATCCTTTCCGCCCTGACAACCATCGCGGAACTGCGCCCTCGCGAAGGGTTCATCGGTTTCGAGTTGGTCCAGGCGCAACCCACCGCCCTTCAGACGCCTGCCGGCCCGCCGGAGCCTTGACCAGCGCGCCTCGCGGCGCGGCCATGGCCCCCATCGCACCCTGGGGCCGGAGGCGGTTGCCGCCGCCAAGCGACCGCGCCGGCCGGGAGTTCGGCGCCCGGCAACGACCGATCACCGCGGCATCAGCGCGAACACACCCCAGCCCAGGTATTCACGCGTGTACGTGGCGTAGCGCTCGGGCTCCGAGGCCAGCTTGGCTCGAACCTCTTTCGCCAACTCGTCGTCGGGATTGGCTTCAAGCCATCGGCGCATGGTGAGCCATTTGGCCGCCTCGTATCTGTCCCAGCCGTCCTGGTCAGCCAGAACCATTTCCACGACGTCGTAGCCAAGGCGGCCGAAAGACGCGAGAAGTTCCGGAAGCAGGAAAAAGTCGGAGCTTGCGCCGGCAAGACATCCCTTGGCGACCTCTTCCGTCGGCGGCAACTGCCGCCAATAGGGTTCGCCGATGAGGATGCTCCCTCCGGTGCGCAGGCTCCGCGCCAGAAGCGCGGTAGTGCCGGCAACTCCCCCGCCGATCCACGTGGCGCCGACACAGGCTGCCACACCGGCCTTCTCGTCAGAGACATAGCCGGCAGCATCGCCATGGATGAACTGGACTTGATCGGCGACGCCGAGTTCCACAGCACGGCGCTTCGCCTGCTCGGTGAACAACCGGCTCATGTCGATACCGGTGCCGATGACGCCGTAATCGCGTGCCCAGGTGCACAGCATCTCCCCCGAACCGCTGCCGAGGTCGAGCACCCGGTCCCCCGATTCCAGACGCAGCGCCGCGCCAAGAGTGGCAAGCTTTTCTGGGGTGAACGGGTTGTGGATACGGTGCGCGCTTTCCGTGATGGTGAATATCCGTGGAATGTCCACTGTGGAAAATCTCCTTATGGGCGTGAAGAGATTCGAAACGCGCCAGAGTGGCAACCATGGGCCTCAAGGCGCCGATGCGTTAGAGCTCTCGGCTCCACTACAGCACACCGGTACAAAAAGCATCCGCAGGGAGGACGGTCCTGATTTTCCCGAAGTGGTGGACCTAAATTGGTGGAACCAGTGAAAAGGGAGGAAGACAGGAAAAATAAACCGGAGCTATACCGGGGCAGAAGTGGAGCAAAAAGAAAATCAGCTAGTTCTGCCTGCCCCCTTGAGCAGCTAGAACTAGCTGATTTTCTTGGTGCCCGAGGCCGGAATCGAACCGGCACGTCCCGAAGAACAAGGGATTTTAAGTCTCAAAAATCGCTCAACTCTAACCACATGTTACCACAAATATTCAAATAATATCAGATAGATGAGCACTCAAGAATTTTCATAAAAATGCACGATTTCCCAGACCGAGTGGAGCAAAATTGGAGCAAAAATTTCCCTCTCCACGCTTCCGCCAGCCTTAAACAAATCTCTGGTCGTGTCAAAGTCCTCGGTCATAATTATTCTGGTCCTTCCGACTTTTCCGTGGGTAGGTGACCGGATATGGTCCGCCCCGGGAGGGTGACCATGAAGGACACGGACCTGTATTCTCGGATTCTGGGGCTGAGTGACCCGTGGTTTGTTGCCGACGTCGAGTTGGACACGGCGGGAGGCCGGGTGGACGTCCATGTTGATCATGTTGCCGGTGTCCGCTGGCGCTGTCCGACCTGTGGTCGCGAACTGGCTTGTCGGGATCATGCCGAGCCTCGGGTATGGCGTCACCTCGACACCTGCCAGTTCAAGACCTTCCTTCATGCCCGGATTCCGCGCGTCGAGTGCCCCGAGCACGGCGTGCTTCAGGTGAGAGTGCCTTGGGCCGAGGCTAAAGGGCGTTTTACCTTGCTCATGGAGCGCTTGATCATCGATGTGTTGCGCGAGTGCGCCACCGTGTCCGGCACCTGCCGGCTCATGCGGATCAGCTGGGATGAGGCCTGGAACGTCATGGATCGAGCCGTCCGGCGAGGGCAAACCAGGAAGAAGACCACCCCCGCACGCTATCTTGGTATCGATGAGAAGGCCTTCCGCAAAGGTCACGACTACATGACCGTGGTCTGCGACCTGCTTGGCGGAACAGTGGAGTTTGTGGCCCAGGATCGCAAGACCGAGAGCCTCGAGGACTATTACCGGCAGTTCACGGCGCAGCAACTCGAGCGCATCCGGGCCGTGGCCATGGACATGTGGGAACCGTACTTCAAGGCCACGATCAAGCACGTGCCCGATGCGGCGCACAAGATCGTCCATGACCGCTTTCACATCATGCAGCACGTGGGCCAGGCCGTGGACAAGGTCCGCCGGCAGGAACATCGCGAACTGCTCCGCCAGGAAGACGAACGCCTCAAGGGCACCAAGTACATCTGGCTTTACCGGGAAGAGAATCTGCCGGACAAGCACCGACCGACCTTGGAAGCCCTGAAGGCCACGAACCTGAAGGTGGCCAAGGCCTGGGCGATGAAAGAAAGCCTGGCCGGATTGTGGAACTACCTCAGCGTCGGCTGGGCAAAGCGGTTCATGAAACGCTGGCTGACCTGGGTGAGGAAGTCAGACTTGCCCCCGATGCGCAAGGTCGGGGAGATGCTCTCTCGGCATCTGGACAACATCCTGACCTTTTGCCGGCATCGGATCACCAACGGCGCGGCCGAGGGACTCAACAGCAAGATCATGGCCATCAAGCGCAGGGCGTGCGGGTACCGCAATCGGGAGCACTTCAAGACCGCTATCTACTTCTTCTGCGGCGGCCTGGACCTCTATCCTAGACAGGCCTGAACCCGGGTACCCACGGAAAATCCGGAAGGACCCCGCACTGATTGCCGGGAGTGAGGATGCAGTTGTTGTTTTGAACAGTTATTTTCATAGCATAAGCATAATATTTACTTGCATCCATACCACCACACCAGAAATGAGGGGAATTGCCTGCAAAGACTTTGTCAAAAGCCATATTGTAACAATTTGATGTAAATATGCCTACATTTAAGGTAAAAAGTCCTTGAGAAAAATCAATGAAGTGTAATCCAAGAATACCGTTAATTCTGCCCGAGGAAAAACTATGCTTTCCCTCGGGTGTAAAATCTTCACTGACAGCGACAGGACTTATTTCCATATTGGAAATTGTTCCGCCGATTCTTTTCATAAGACAATGCTTGTCAGAAAAAAGAAGATCTCCTGTCGTTGGGTTCGCCGCTAATCTGCCAAAAGTGGTGTAGTGTTCAGAATTTACATAAGAGCCTTGCCTGCTTAAAGATGCAACAAGAGTCGAGGCGGCTTGAATGGATGTGCCACTCTTGATTAGAATAGAGACTGAATCAGTCGTCTTTTGGGCGACGTAGTATAGCCCGTTATCATAAACAGCATCAATATATCGATATGTTGGCAGCTGAGACCATGATACACCGTCAGCTGAAAAAACAGAAAAGTAATACGTACCGTCTTGGTTGTCTGACGAGCAGAATACATAATCTTTGACTCGCCGCATTTTGTAAAAAGATGATCCATATGTTGAGTTTATTGCGGTAGATTCAGAAAATGTTATCCCATCTGTCCCGT
Organism: Solidesulfovibrio carbinoliphilus subsp. oakridgensis; assembly: GCF_000177215.2. Taxonomy (NCBI): domain Bacteria; kingdom Pseudomonadati; phylum Thermodesulfobacteriota; class Desulfovibrionia; order Desulfovibrionales; family Desulfovibrionaceae; genus Solidesulfovibrio; species Solidesulfovibrio carbinoliphilus. The sequence continues at coordinate 1,586,765 of NZ_CM001368.1, forward strand.
ATAAAAAGCACCCGGTTTGCGTTGAACCTATATTTGTTGAAATAATCCACCTTGAAGAGAGGGAAAAGTATATGATCGCTGTTTTTGTATATGAAAATGCCGTAGAAGCTGTCAAATTGGCAAGATCATCCGAATAGTAATCGCCTGTTCCAGATACTTTGACCCAACGAGAGCCGTTAAAGTCAACATCTGTCAAAGTTGTTGCACATGTTTGCCACGAATTGCCATCGGATGAATATTGAAAATAATCAGTGCAAACAACAATCAACTTTGTGTTGTCGCCAGATATTTTGAATTTAGTGAAGCTTTTGCCCGAAGACGGCCTTAGCACAACTTGCCAGTTAACCCCATCAGCACTCTTTGAAAGGGCATAAGGATTGAGCATCCAATAGAAGTTATTAAAAAACTCCAATCCTATGGGATATAAAAAAGGAAAAATCTTTTGGGGGTCAGTCGGAGAAAGGGAAGATACGCTGGTAAACGGCGGAACATAATTCTCAAGTTCCGGCCAATCGGCCTTGTTCACGACGCCGCCGGCGCAAAGCAGGTAGGTGTCCTCGACCAGGGGACTGGAGGATGCCAATTCCACAATGGAGCCAATGGGCAGCGACATGGCTGCGCCCAAGGAACCGCCGAGGTTTTGGATGTCGGAGTTGTTGCGGCCCATGCGAATTTCCTCCTATGCGGCGGCGCGGACGCCGTTGACGTTAATGCTGACGCTGTCGGAGGAGGCGTAGGCGTAGATGGATGGTTTCGTCCACAAAGGTGTGCGGGCCTCGGTTGGGCGCGTAGCCGTAAACTTCCGCCCCGAAGCGCACCAACGCGGTGATGCAGACCGCCGCCGGGTCGGCTTCGCTGTTGCGCGTCGCCAGCCGCACAAATTCACCCAGGATGCCCGGGCAGGCGTCAAACGAGAATTGGGGCCACTCCTTGAGGTTGAGGCCAATGGGATCATCCGGAGGGACCTCTTGATGCGCACAGGGTAGCGAGGAGACTGAGGGCCTGCCGCTCATTTGCCACCTCTGTCGCTCTGTTCCGCCTTTGTTGGTCTGCCGCGTCGCCTGGCAGGAGGCAGAGCATGACCGAGGCTATTCTTAGCCTTGATATCGGCCTGGGCGGCTTTGTCGTCGATCCAAGCGTCGACGGACTCCACCTGCCAGGCTAGGCGGCGACCCAACTTTATGGTCCTTCCGGATTTTCCGTGGGTACCCGGGTTCAGGCCTGTCTAGGATAGAGGTCCAGGCCGCCGCAGAAGAAGTAGATAGCGGTCTTGAAGTGCTCCCGATTGCGGTACCCGCACGCCCTGCGCTTGATGGCCATGATCTTGCTGTTGAGTCCCTCGGCCGCGCCGTTGGTGATCCGATGCCGGCAAAAGGTCAGGATGTTGTCCAGATGCCGAGAGAGCATCTCCCCGACCTTGCGCATCGGGGGCAAGTCTGACTTCCTCACCCAGGTCAGCCAGCGTTTCATGAACCGCTTTGCCCAGCCGACGCTGAGGTAGTTCCACAATCCGGCCAGGCTTTCTTTCATCGCCCAGGCCTTGGCCACCTTCAGGTTCGTGGCCTTCAGGGCTTCCAAGGTCGGTCGGTGCTTGTCCGGCAGATTCTCTTCCCGGTAAAGCCAGATGTACTTGGTGCCCTTGAGGCGTTCGTCTTCCTGGCGGAGCAGTTCGCGATGTTCCTGCCGGCGGACCTTGTCCACGGCCTGGCCCACGTGCTGCATGATGTGAAAGCGGTCATGGACGATCTTGTGCGCCGCATCGGGCACGTGCTTGATCGTGGCCTTGAAGTACGGTTCCCACATGTCCATGGCCACGGCCCGGATGCGCTCGAGTTGCTGCGCCGTGAACTGCCGGTAATAGTCCTCGAGGCTCTCGGTCTTGCGATCCTGGGCCACAAACTCCACTGTTCCGCCAAGCAGGTCGCAGACCACGGTCATGTAGTCGTGACCTTTGCGGAAGGCCTTCTCATCGATACCAAGATAGCGTGCGGGGGTGGTCTTCTTCCTGGTTTGCCCTCGCCGGACGGCTCGATCCATGACGTTCCAGGCCTCATCCCAGCTGATCCGCATGAGCCGGCAGGTGCCGGACACGGTGGCGCACTCGCGCAACACATCGATGATCAAGCGCTCCATGAGCAAGGTAAAACGCCCTTTAGCCTCGGCCCAAGGCACTCTCACCTGAAGCACGCCGTGCTCGGGGCACTCGACGCGCGGAATCCGGGCATGAAGGAAGGTCTTGAACTGGCAGGTGTCGAGGTGACGCCATACCCGAGGCTCGGCATGATCCCGACAAGCCAGTTCGCGACCACAGGTCGGACAGCGCCAGCGGACACCGGCAACATGATCAACATGGACGTCCACCCGGCCTCCCGCCGTGTCCAACTCGACGTCGGCAACAAACCACGGGTCACTCAGCCCCAGAATCCGAGAATACAGGTCCGTGTCCTTCATGGTCACCCTCCCGGGGCGGACCATATCCGGTCACCTACCCACGGAAAAGTCGGAAGGACCTATAAATCCATGACCGCCTACGCGGACAACGCGGCTTGGCAGGATGTGTATCATGTGCCGACATCCGCTGGGATTTTGTACGTGAAATTTATGGCTGGAAGGATTTCGGCCTTTGATCTGCTCTCTTTCAAGGAGAAATAGCATGGAAACACATCCCATGTGCCACGAAGACGGAACCGAAATGGTTCGTGACGTGAGGCCGGTGGAATTTTCCTACAAGGGACAGACGATGACTGTCGCCATGCCCGGATGGTATTGCCCGAAATGCGGGGAAGGTCTCTATACCCGTGCGGACATGAAGGTCTCCGACCGGGCACTAAACGCCATGAAGGCGAGGTGCGAGGGGCTGTTGGACGGCCCGCAGATCAAGCGCATCCGCAAAAAGCTCGGGCTGACCCAGGCGGCGGCCGGCGACCTCATCGGCGGCGGCCCGAAGGCGTTCACCAAGTACGAGAAGGGGGACGCCCTGACCAGTCGGGCCGTGACCAACCTTTTGAAGGTGCTTGATGCATTGCCTGACGCGCTGACCATCCTTCGGGAAAATCAGGACCGTCCTTCCTGCTGAATCTTTTGGTGCCCTGGGCCACCAGAGTGCCCGGCGGACGCCTCGGAGACTTCTCGAGCAAGACCTCATCCGTTTTGGCGGCGGACGCCAATATGGAGCAACGCCGGAGCGGATTAATGATGTTGCACCATGGGCGAACGAATGAAATCAGTCCAAAAACTGGTTAATCGGGCCACCATCGTTTCCGTCTTTTGCTCGGACGCTGCACTGGCGTGATTGATTTCGACGGCCGCCGTCATCCCTGCCGCCAGTTCGATTCCTGGCGGCACCTGGTCGATATGGATATGGATCGGGATACGCTGAGCAAGTCGCACCCAACTAAATGTTGCTTCCACGTTTGGTAGACCAAGATGGCCGGGCGTCTCATTGCTATTTTCGATGCCGCGTCCAATGCTTTCGACATGACCTGTTACAGGTTGATCAAAACCCATCAGCATGATCTGCACCGTGCGGCCAATGTGGATTTGCCGGACCTTCGTCTCTTCGAAGTACCCGGTGATCCAAAAGCTGGCCGCGTCGAGAACAGCGATTTTCGTCACGCCGGCTGTCGCGTAGTCGCCGGGACGCAGATTCAGATTGGTGACATAGCCATCGACCGGCGAGCGGATGGTGGCGCGGGTGAGATTGAGCTTGGCGAGATCGAGAGCCGCCAACGCACCCTGATAGGTGGCGGCGGCCACAGCTGCCGCTCCAGTCGCTTGCTGGATCTGTTCCGGGGTTATGACCCCCGGAATCTGACTGCGACGCCGCGCGGCCGCTTCTAGGACAATCATATCTTGACGCTTGGCGTCGACATCGGCCTTTGCGGACGCCACGGCGAGCCGGAACCGTTCAGGGTCGATCACATAGAGAATGTCACCCCGATGGACATACTGATTGTCGACAACGGGCACGGTGCTGACTGTACCGGAAACTTCCGGCCCGACCTGTACGACATGTGCGCTTACTCGACCGTCGCGGGTCCAGGGCTTTATATCGTATCGCTCCCATGCCTGCAGAGCAACGAGAGAGGCGATTACGACAAGGCAAAGCGTCAGGGCGTAGCGGCCGAGCAGTGATAAAGTATACTTCATTAAAATGATCCTCTCGTTGATGGTATATGCTGCAAGAGAAGAGCATAGATGATGATAAATGTGGCGAGTTCGACGATCGGCCGGTATGTGAATACGCGGCAGAGGCCTGAGAAGTAGAGGAGGCCAATCACCACGACAGTGGCGACAAGCGCGATGATCGCGAGCACCAGCAGACCGGGGATGAAGACACCTCCGATGTTGAGATCGACAATCATAAACTGCCTGTCTCCTTTGAGATGCCACTCGGAGCGAGGGCGAACTGAAGATCGATGAGCAGGTCGAGCAACTGCGAGCGGTCCTGGATGGAACTGTCGGCGATGAGCGCCATTAGCTTTCCAATGCGCTGGGTCAATTCAATGGGCGCGACAGGTTTCGTCCGACCCTTGGTGTCGAAGTGTGCGGCGATCGCCGAAAAAAGCTCGCGCGCTGTCTCGCCGATGTCGCCGCCGACGTGACGGATCGCATGGCGGAGTTGACCAACGGCGTGGCCGACGCGAAGATGGTGCAACGGATCATCGAGCGCGTCCGAATAAGAATTCTTGGACAACCGCATCTTTGGGAGCAGCAGTGCCATCCGATCGACCATGAGGTTTGTCCAGTGCGCTGCAGCATTTCCCTTGCCGAGGGCGTGCCGCCTGACATCCATCCGGCTTGGCCGAAGCAATCGATTGATCGCCGCGTCGACCGGCACGGTTTGCAGCATGGTCATGCTCACCAAGGCGAATATAAGTGAGGCGAACAGTGCGATGATGGTGTTGAGAGACCCGGCGAAGTCGCCGGCATAGGTGGTCCCAAGCCCTGCGAGGATCGGAATCGTGAGAGTGATGCCAAACCCCATCTGCATCGTCCGGCCGCGCGCCTGGAGGGAACCCGCGAACAGGAATGCCGGCGCGAGCACCGCGACCAAAACGGGAAAGTCCGTCACGCGGGGCAGAATAAGGAAACTGTAGGCAAGGCTCATCGCCACGCCGTAGACTGTGCCGACCGTATATTGGAGGACGTGTGGTGCCGGTTCGTCGGCTGTCCCGTACAAGGAGCAGCACACGCCGAGGACCGACACGGCCATTGCGCCGTCCGGCCAGGCCGACCATATCCAGACGAGACAGCCGACCACGATGCCGACCGTGGCGCCCAGCGCAGCCCGGGCGGCCTTCCAGTGGTCGCGGTGATAGACATAGCCGCTGGCGCGGCTCAGCCATTGGTACGCAGCAGCACCGCGTGATCGACCGCCACGCGTGAGGTTTCGTTCGAGCCGATCGCAGTCGTGAAGCAGGCCGAGCATCTCGGCGAGGTGGCGAACAAGGTTGGCGGCGAGCCTCTCGTCAGGCGTTGCGGCGTTCGCGGCGATACGTGTCCGGAGCGATCGTGCGCGGTCGATCAGTTGTATGGCAACACCGTCTTTTTCGATCGTGTCGCCGTCCCCGATCCACCGCTCAATCTCACACAGCAATGCGGCCAGTTCGTCGGGCACGGCGTGGTCTCCACTTTGGAGGGCCCTGCCCCGGTCCTCGATCCCCGGAGCGAGCAGAAGCAGTCGCGCAAGCCGGGCATGGAGCAACCGCCGATCCTTGGTGCGCGGCTTCACAGGGGCCAGATCGTACGGCAGATGTGTCGCGAACCCCTGAAGGCCGAGCAGGTCCACTGCGAGCTTCTTGCATGCGTGACGGACCTGTTGTCCCGATCCTCCGAGAAGCGCCTCGCCTGCCAGCCGTCGCGCATCCCTTAAGGTCGCCGACAGTTTACCGAGGAACTGGCCCGCCATGCGCTTTGGCAGGACGAAACGATGCATGAGGATGGTGCAAAGGATTCCGAGCGAGATTTCCTGGACCCGCACCGACGCCGTCTCAAAGACCGCATGAGGGTTGAATACGCTGGGAAAGCCGATCAGGCTCGCGGTGTAGCCGGCGAGAACGAAGGCATAGGCTCGCGGTGTGCGGTCGAGCAGGGCGAAGTAGAGGCACAGACCGATCCAGCCCGCGATGGCCACACTGCATATGATCGGGTTGTTCACAAAATTCGGGACGATCGCCACTGTTGCCACAGCGCCGGCCATCGTCCCGGCAAGACGATAGACGCCGCGACCGAGCGACGCGCCGGCAGAGGGCTGCGAGACGAGATAGACGGTGAGGATGGCCCAATAAGGCTTGGGAAGCCCGATGCGTAGCGAAAGGTAGTAGGCCAACATCGCTGCGGCGAAACTTTTCACCGAGAAGAACAACGCGTCCGCGTCCGCTTGCAAGGCAGGGCTCTGGAAGAGGCGAGTCCCCGTGTGCGCGATGGTGGCCCAGGTTCTCGTCAACGCTCTCTTGGAAGAAAGTATGATGTTCACGCGAGGCATCATTTCCGCTTTTCATCTTCAAAGGAACTCGATATTTTGCCAATAAATACTTAAAAAATGCCAAACGAGGTCCTCAATGTCCGTCTCACTCTCGGCTGTCTCTGCCTTCGACCCCGATCTGACGGATCGGCCGGCGGTCGCCCGACAACTCGACTTTGCGGATCACGGGGCGGAGGTGCCGAGGCACGCGCATCGCAAGGGGCAGTTGATCCTCGCACTGCGCGGAGCGGTCACCTGCACTGCGGACAACGAAATCTGGATCGTCCCCCCCAACTGTGGAGTCTGGATACCGGGCGGAGTGCCGCATAGCGCCCGGGCGACCGAAAACGCTCGGCTCAACTATCTTTTCGTGGAGCCAGGGGCGGCAACCCTGCCTGAGGAGTGTTGCACGCTGTCCGTCTCCCCGATGATTCAAGAAATCGTCGACCGATTGGCCCGGGAAGGGGCGGACTACCCGCCGGACAGCCACGCCGCCCGATTGGCAAGGGTGGTCCTCGACGAGTTGGTCGAGATGCCACGTGAAAGATTTAACCTCCCCATCTCGAACGATCCGAAAATCCGAGCGATAGCCGACGCCCTGGCGGCCAAACCGTTTGATAGGGGGACATTGGGAGATTGGGCGAAGCGTGTCGCCATGAGCGAAAGGTCGCTCGCCCGCTTGATGATCCGGGAGACGGGCTTGACGTTCGGACGCTGGCGGCAGCAGTTACGCCTTGTTGTCGCGCTTCGGGAACTGGCCAGCGGCGCGTCGGTGCAGAATGTGGCGGCCGAGTTGGGCTACGAGTCGGTCAATGCCTTCATCACAATGTTTAAGAATGCTCTTGGGAGCACGCCGGCACAATATTTTTCGCAACGCCGGTCGATGCCGCACATGTTTCCCAAAGAGGATGGAGCCATAGAATAATGGTCCTTCCGGATTTTCCGTGGGTACCCGGGTTCAGGCCTGTCTAGGATAGAGGTCCAGGCCGCCGCAGAAGAAGTAGATAGCGGTCTTGAAGTGCTCCCGATTGCGGTACCCGCACGCCCTGCGCTTGATGGCCATGATCTTGCTGTTGAGTCCCTCGGCCGCGCCGTTGGTGATCCGATGCCGGCAAAAGGTCAGGATGTTGTCCAGATGCCGAGAGAGCATCTCCCCGACCTTGCGCATCGGGGGCAAGTCTGACTTCCTCACCCAGGTCAGCCAGCGTTTCATGAACCGCTTTGCCCAGCCGACGCTGAGGTAGTTCCACAATCCGGCCAGGCTTTCTTTCATCGCCCAGGCCTTGGCCACCTTCAGGTTCGTGGCCTTCAGGGCTTCCAAGGTCGGTCGGTGCTTGTCCGGCAGATTCTCTTCCCGGTAAAGCCAGATGTACTTGGTGCCCTTGAGGCGTTCGTCTTCCTGGCGGAGCAGTTCGCGATGTTCCTGCCGGCGGACCTTGTCCACGGCCTGGCCCACGTGCTGCATGATGTGAAAGCGGTCATGGACGATCTTGTGCGCCGCATCGGGCACGTGCTTGATCGTGGCCTTGAAGTACGGTTCCCACATGTCCATGGCCACGGCCCGGATGCGCTCGAGTTGCTGCGCCGTGAACTGCCGGTAATAGTCCTCGAGGCTCTCGGTCTTGCGATCCTGGGCCACAAACTCCACTGTTCCGCCAAGCAGGTCGCAGACCACGGTCATGTAGTCGTGACCTTTGCGGAAGGCCTTCTCATCGATACCAAGATAGCGTGCGGGGGTGGTCTTCTTCCTGGTTTGCCCTCGCCGGACGGCTCGATCCATGACGTTCCAGGCCTCATCCCAGCTGATCCGCATGAGCCGGCAGGTGCCGGACACGGTGGCGCACTCGCGCAACACATCGATGATCAAGCGCTCCATGAGCAAGGTAAAACGCCCTTTAGCCTCGGCCCAAGGCACTCTCACCTGAAGCACGCCGTGCTCGGGGCACTCGACGCGCGGAATCCGGGCATGAAGGAAGGTCTTGAACTGGCAGGTGTCGAGGTGACGCCATACCCGAGGCTCGGCATGATCCCGACAAGCCAGTTCGCGACCACAGGTCGGACAGCGCCAGCGGACACCGGCAACATGATCAACATGGACGTCCACCCGGCCTCCCGCCGTGTCCAACTCGACGTCGGCAACAAACCACGGGTCACTCAGCCCCAGAATCCGAGAATACAGGTCCGTGTCCTTCATGGTCACCCTCCCGGGGCGGACCATATCCGGTCACCTACCCACGGAAAAGTCGGAAGGACCCAGTGCGGAGACACCACCGCGGGATATTTGATGGGGATCAAGACGCCGGCTCCTGGAAGGTATGTTCTTGGGAAGTGTTTTGGCGCGAGCTCAATGGACTTTTATTGCGCAGATACAGTAACGAATACGCAGATAGCCGCAGGGTCCAATTATGGCAGCGACCCTAGGCTGTCCATTGCGGATGGAATTTGTTCCGCCGGCCCATATCAATTGAATGGGAGTACCCCAAGTCTTTTCTCGGGGCTTGGCACAACTAACAGATCCACAGGGGCCATAACAAATTTGTCCCAGACTATGGCTGTGCTCTCGACAATCGTTAATGGTACAGCGATTTATGCCACCACGTCTCTTCTTTATCGTCCTGGTGAGTGGGGACTCAGTGATATGACCTCAGCAGGCCCAGCTCCAGGAGCCATGGCCGAATTAAACCAGTGCACTGCGGGATATTTTATCATCGGTCAATCTGGTTCTTTATTTTCTGCCGATGGTTACAACTGGATGCCCATCGCTTTTAAAAAGCCAGCATCGGACAATAACGCGGTGGCAATCCCTATATCGTATACCGATGGCAAACTTTTCATGTTCGACGGCGTGGGCACGATGTCGGTATTTACCGTGTCTGATTACGACCCCCAGACCCAGATTCAGCTGCCCAACATTAAAAGCACCAAACCCGGCGTCAACTGCTACCTCAAGGCCGCGTAAGGATACCCCCATGATCATATACGACAAGCTCACAAAAGCAGCTCAGGAGTGGCCGAACAAGGCCCCCGTGCCCACGACCCATACCACCATCGCCCCACCGACATCGGACCAGCCCGTGACCTGGCTGGACGGCGGCTGGCGCGTGGGCGAGGTCCCGGCCGTGGAGCCGACGGAGGAGGAGGTGGCGGCGGCGTTGGCCCAGGCCAAGACCGTCAAGCTGGCCGAAATCCGCGCCGCCTGCGACATGGCCCTGGCCCCGCTGGCGGCGGCCTATCCCGAACGGGAGGTGCAGTCCTGGCCGCAGCAGATCGCCGAGGCGACCGCCTACGCGGCCGACGCGACGGCGGCCGTGCCGCTGCTGTCCTCCATGGCTGCCCAGCGGCCCAGCCTGGGGGACTCCGATGCGGAGCGGGTGGCCGAGCTGGCCCGGCGCATCCTGGCCAACGCCGCCGCGTGGTCGACCATCGCCGGGCCCATCATAGGCAAGCGGCAAGCCTTGGAAGACGCCGTGGTCGCGGCCGACACGCCCGAGGCCGTGGCCGACATCACGATCGATTTCGGAGGTGCCGCATGACCCGCCGCATCCTGTGCATCGACGGCGGCGGCATCCTGGGCCTGATCCCCGCGCTCGTCCTGGCCGAGATCGAGGCCCGGGCCGGACGGCTGGCCGGATCGCTGTTTGACCTGGTCGCCGGGACCTCGACCGGCGGCATCATCGCCTGCGCCGTGGCCGCCGGCATCCCGGCCGGCCGTGTGGTCGACCTCTACCGGCAGCGCGGCAAAGACATCTTCTCGCGCTCCTGGAGGCACCGGCTGGCTTCGGGCTTCGGTCTGCTTGGGCCACGGTACGGGGCCGAGGGCATCGAGGCAGCCCTGGACGATGTCTTCGGCGACCGCAAACTTTCGGACTGCGCCCTGGATCTGCTCATCCCGGCCTACGATATTGAGGCTCGGTGCTCGGTCTTGTTTAAGAGCGCAAAGGCCAGCGACAGCCGCCGGGACTACTACCTCCGCGACGTCTGCCGGGCCACGTCGGCCGCGCCGACCTATTTTCCGCCGGCCCGCATCAACAGCTTGGCCGGCGAGGAGGCCACATTGGTGGACGGTGGTATCTACGCCAACAACCCGGCCGCCTGCGCCCTGGCCCAGGCGGCCAAGGCCGGCAGCATCGGCGACGTGGCCATGGTGTCGCTCGGCACAGGCCAGCTGACGCGGCCCTATTTATATGAGGCGGCCCAAGGTTGGGGACTGGCGGCCTGGGTGCGGCCGCTACTCGATTGCATGTTCGACGGCCAGTCGGACACGGCCGCCCACCAGTGCCAGGCGCTCCTGGGAGACCGGGCCATCCGGCTCCAGCCGGCCCTGCCCCGGGATCTGGCCATGGACGATGCCGGCGAGTCGGCCCTGGCCACCCTGGAGGCCATCGCCCGGGGACTGATCGCGGACCAGGATGCGCTGCTGGATAAGATTTGCGAGATGGCGCTGCCGAAGGCGGCAGCGGCCTAAAGTGGAGCAGGCGGGACGGGTGGAGCCGTCCCACTGGCCCGGCGCGCTAACGCCGGCCCACCAGCTTTCGCCGGCTGCTCCCTGCCCATGATCTGGCGACCAGGGGTACGGGGGGCGTAACAGCGGGAGCGCAACCTGTAAAGAGAAGGGAATGAGGGAGATACGATGCGGAGCGTGTAACAGGTTGTTGGCTAAGGGAGAGGCTGTAAACCTCTCCATCAAATGCCCGCGATGCGGGACCATGAATCTCCTGAGGGCCACGAGCCCCGGATATGAGCCCAAAGAGGCCCCATCAGGAGATCAAATTGTATGTCGGAAGTCTTTTTAGCGGGGCTGGCCTGGGCGACATCGCCGCCGAAGCGATCGGTCTTTCTCATGCCTGGTTTTGCGAGTGCGACCCGTTTGCCCGTTCCATCCTGGAAAGGCGCTGGCCGGGTGTCCCCGTTTTCCACGATGTGAGGGACATCCATGCGCAAAACGCCAAACGGGTTGATATCGTCATTGGAGGCTTCCCCTGCCAGGACATCAGCTGCGCCGGGGCAGGGGCCGGCATCACCGGCAAAAGGTCCGGCCTGTGGTCGGAATACGCAAGAATCCTTGGCGAGCTACGACCCCAATTCGCGGTCGTGGAAAACGTCAAGGCCCTCCTCGGACGGGGCATTGACCGCGTTCTTGGGGACTTGGCCGAGATCGGGTACGATGCGGAGTGGGACGTGTTTCCCGCGGCAGCCTTTGGCGCCCCGCACCTGCGTGAGAGGGTTATCCTTGTTGCCTACCCCGGCGGCGATCGAGGGGCAGCCCGTGCGCCAATACTTGCGCCGGGAGGAGACCTGGAAAACCACGGGCAATCTGACGGCCCGGCTCATTGGAATGGTCTACGGCTTGACGGACCGCGAGCCCCGGCCGCCATATCGGCTTATCGTGGCCCCGTCGTTTGTCGAGTGGATGATGGGGGTGCCCATTGGATGGACAGACTCCGCTGCCTCGGCAACGGCATCACGCCTCCTCTCATGCGGTGGGTGCTCGGGCGGATAATGGCGGCTGAGCTTGATCGGTCCCGCCCATGATGTCATTGATAGGCTAATAAACAGGAGGGGGACACCCATGAGCATTGATCAGATCGCAGGCAAGCTGTCCCGGTTGGGGCTGCTCGGCGTGGATGGTGACGGGGTGTCCCCCGCCGCAGTCGGACCGTTCGTCCATTTCTCCGACGGATCATCGGGGTTTTATGCAGACCTCAAGGCCGCATGGCAGGGGCTTCGGTCCCTGCCCAAATGCACCTTGGAGGAGTTCTGGGAGCGCGAGTGGTTGGACGCCCCCACATATGAGTCCCTGGCCGAGGTATGGGAGTCCCTGGATACCCAGCAAATCGAGGCAGCGGACAAGCCGCCGCGTGCCTCGGACTACGTCAGCATCGGTCGCCTGCGCCGCGTCGGGCCGAAAGAATTCCTCATCCAAACCGAGAATGGGGAGTATGGGATCGTCGACGAAAAACAGGCGAGTAAATGGCGGCTCACGCCCCTCGATTAATTCCCCGCCAGGGGGGCGGGCCACCTTCAAAACTAAATGTCGTTGTGTACAAATCTACGCGTCGCGCTACAGCAATATTTGCCCTCCCGAAGAAACCAAATGAGCGGCACCGCCCATATCCGTTCGTCCTCTCAGAGGGCAAGTCAGTTGGAAATCCATCTACAGGCAACCATACGGCCCGGATCTTTGGAATGGTCTACGGCTTGACGGACCGCGAGCCCAGGCCGCCGTATCGGCTTATCGTGGCCCCGTCGTTTGTCGAGTGGATGATGGGGGTGCCCATTGGATGGACAGACCCCGTGCCTCGGCAACGGCATCACGCCTCCTCTCATGCGGTGGGTGCTCGGGCGGATAACGGCGGCTGAAAACTGCGGGTAAAAAGGCAGATCAAAGAGAAGGGCCAGGGGGGGCACACCGCTGCCTGGTCCTTCTCATTTTGCCTGAAACGATTTCTCATTTTGGTTGAGCGCTTACAGGAAGTTTCTGAGCCATTTTCTGGAGCGAGTGGAGCAAAATTGGAGCAAAAAATCAAGACAACGGAAAATGGGTTACTGGCATCGCCAGTAACCCATTAAAATCATTGGTGCCCGAGGCCGGAATCGAACCGGCACGTCCCGAAGAACAAGGGATTTTAAGTCCCTGGCGTCTACCAGTTCCGCCACTCGGGCACCGAACACGTTCTCTTGCCTCATCTGCCCCCCTGGCGTCAATTCGCGCCGTAGCCTTCGCCCTATGATTCTGCTACACCCCCGCCCATGCCAAACGACCGCAAACGACTTGTCGTCCTCGGGCTCGACGGCCTGCCGCTTGGCCTCGCCCGCGATCTGGCCGCCACAGACAGGTTCCCGAACCTCGCCCGGCTCCTGGCCATGGGGGCCACGGAAATCGAGGCCGAGCTGCCGGAGCTGTCCCCGGTCAACTGGACCTCGTTTATCACCGCAACGAATCCCGGCCGCCACGGCGTGTTCGGCTTCGTCGGCATCGACCCGGCCGCCTACAGGCTCGGACCCATTGACGCCTCGGCCATCCGCGTGCCGACGCTCATGGACCGGATGACCGCCGCCGGCCTTGCCGCCAAAATCGTGAACCTGCCCTGCGCCGCGCCGGTCAGCCCCCTCAACGGGGCCATTGTGGCCGGATTCCCGGAAACGGACCTGGCCCGGGCCGCCTATCCGCCCCAGTTCGCCCAGAACCTGAAGCTGGCCGGCTATCGCATCGAGGCCGACACCAGCAAGGGAGCGTCGGATTTCGACGGTCTGGCCCGGGGGCTTCGGGCCACGCTGGCCTCGCGCAAGGCGGCCCTGGAAATGCTCTGGGCCGGCGGCGACTTCGACCTTTTCATGCTGGTTTTGACCGAGACCGACCGGCTCTTCCACTTTTTCTTTCCGGCCGTGGCCCATGCCGGGCATGCCCTGCACGGCCCGGCCCTGGATCTCTTGGCCGACTGGGACCGGGCCATCGGGCTCGTCCTTGACCGCTACGAGGCCCTGCCCGGAGAAAAGCGCCTGATCGCCCTGGCCGACCACGGGTTCACCGAACTGGTGACCGAAGTCGATCTCAACGTCTGGCTCATGCAAAAGGGGCTCCTCCAGCTCGCCCCGGGCGCCCAAAACGAGTGGGACGCCCGCATCATGCCCCACCAGAGCGCGGCCTTCGCCCTGGACCCGGGCCGGATCTACATCAACATCAAGGAACGGTTCGCCCGGGGCGTTTTCCACGAGCACGTGGCCGAGAAGCTGGCCCGGGAGTTGCGAGACGAGCTTTTGACCCTCGCCTATGAAGGCGAGCCGGTCATGGAGGCCGTCTATCTGGCCGAGGAGATCTACGAAGGGCCGCTCCTTCGCCGGGCCCCGAACCTCGTCTGCCTCGGCCGGCCGGGCTTTTCGCTGACGGCAAAATTCGACCGCACCGGGATTTTCGGCCGCTTCGGCCGCACCGGCTGCCACACCGCCCACGGCGCGATCTTTTGCGACACGGCCGGCGAAACTCCGGCCACGACCACCGAGGCCGGCCAGCTCGTCGCCCGCTTCCTGAACCTCCCCGAACCCAAAGAGCCGGCATGGATCTCGAACGCGATCTGAACCCTGCCCAGCGGCAGGCGGTCCTGACCACCGAGGGGCCGGTCCTGGTCATCGCCGGCGCCGGCTCCGGCAAGACCCGGACCATTGTCTACAGGCTGGCCCGGCTCGTGGCCGGCGGCGTGGACCCGGCCTCCATCCTTCTTTTGACCTTCACCCGCAAGGCCGCCCAGGAGATGCTGTCCCGGGCCGGGCTCCTGTTGGCCATGGGCCCGGACGGCGTGTCCGGCGTTTCCGGCGGCACCTTTCACGCCTTCGCCTTTGCCACGCTTCGCCGCTACCACGCGGCCGCCGGCTACCCGGACGGGTTCACCGTGCTCGACCAGGCCGACTCCGAGGACGTCCTCGGCCAGGCCAAGGACAAGCTCGGCATCGGCAAGGGCGACCGGTCCTTTCCCCGGCGCAGCGCCATCCTGGGGCTCCTGTCCAAGGCCCGCAACAAGGAGATGGCCGTGGCCGACGTCCTCTCCCGCGAGGCCTTCCATTTGCTCCCCTACGCCGACGCCATCGGCCAGCTCGGCGAGGCCTACACGGCCTTTAAAACCGACCACAATCTGCTCGACTACGACGACCTGCTCTTTCGCCTGGAGCAAACGCTCCTTGGCAACCCGGATCTGGCCGATTATCTGCGCGTGCGCCACCGCTACATCATGGTGGACGAGTACCAGGACACCAACCGGGTCCAGGCGAGGCTGACGCGCCTGCTCGCCCCGGCCTCGGGCAACGTCATGGCTGTCGGCGACGACGCCCAGTCCATCTACGCCTTTCGCGGGGCCACCGTGGACAACATCCTGGATTTTCCGGACCTCTATCCCGGCACCACGGTCGTCAAGCTCGAGCAGAACTACCGGTCCACCCAGCCGATCCTGACCTTGACCAACGCCATTTTGGCCAACGCCGGCCGCAAGTTCGAAAAGCACCTTTTTACCACCCGCGAGGACGGCCCGGTGCCGGAACTCATGCGGCCCTTTTCCGACCTGACCCAGGCGGCCATGGTGGCGGCCAAGGTCCGGGAGCTGTCCCGCACCTACCCGCTCCACGAGATCGCGGTGCTCTTTCGGGCCGGCTACCAGTCCTACGCCCTGGAAGTGGAGCTCGGCAAAACCGGCATCCCGTTCCAGAAGTTCGGCGGGCTCAAGTTTTCCGACGCGGCCCACGTCAAAGACGTGCTGTCCTACCTGCGGCTGGTGCGCAACACGGCCGACTTCCCGGCCTGGTCCCGGGTCCTGGCCTTTGTGCCGGGCATCGGCCCCAAGACCGCGACGAAAATCTTCGAGGCCATCCAGGCCGGGGACCGGGGGGTGCTTGGCAAGATGGCCGCCCGGACCGCGGAATTCAAGACGCTGATCGAGTTCCTCGACACCCTGCGCGGCCTGCCGCCGGTGCCTGCCGCCCTCCTCGAACGGGTGGTCGAGGCCTATGCCCCGCTTCTGGCCGAGAAGTTCCCGGACGACTACCCCCGCCGCCAGGCCGGCCTGGACCAACTCCAGCAGATCGCGGCCGCCTACCACGACCTCGACGCCTTCCTGGCCGATCTGGTCATCGAAAACCCGGGCGAGGACCGCAAAAAGACCCGCGAGGACCATGTGGTCCTGTCCACGGTCCACTCGTCGAAGGGCCTCGAATGGTCGGCCGTGCTGCTCATCGACCTCGTGGACGAGCGCTTCCCGTCGCGCCATGCCTTGTCCCGGCCCGAGGACCTGGAAGAGGAGCGCCGGCTCCTCTACGTGGCCTGCACCCGGGCCCGGGAGTACCTAGCCCTTTTCGCCCCCGAGACCGTGTACCAGCGGACGACGGGCGGCTGCTCGCCGGCCCTGCCGAGCATCTTTTTGCGCGAGCTTCCCCCGGGACCGCTGAAGGAACGCCGGGAGCGGCTCGGCGGGTCGAGCTCCGGCACCTTTGCCGCCGGCTGCGCGCCCCCCCGGGCCGCGGCCGGATCGGCTTCCATGTCCGGCTCGCCCCGGCCCGGGGCCGGACCGCGCCCGGCTCCGGCCGGGGCGCCGGGAAATGGCGCCGGGCCGGCCAATGGTTCCGCCCGGGCCCTCGGCTACTGCCGCCACAAGATCTTCGGCCGGGGCAAGATCATCGCCACCCTGGACGGCGGCAAGTACCGCGTCAATTTCCCGGACTTCGGCCCCAAGGTCATTCTTGCCGATTACCTGGAATTGGAGGATGCTTCCTAGGCGCTTGCTCCGTGCGGCCTGCCGCCGCCGGGCCTCGACCGGACGACGTTTGGGCGTTTTGCCCCTGGAAAATACAGGCTCCCGCCGAGAAAAGCCGGCACTCGATGCGGCGAGCGGGGCGCAACCCCAGAGAGAGCCGTCATGGCCGACACAGGCAATCCAGGCACGTTTCTGCTTTTTTCCGACGTCCACTTCGATCCCTTCGCCGACCCGTCCCTGGTCCCGGCCCTGGCCGCCTCGGACGTGTCCGCCTGGACGGGCCTTCTCTCCTCGTCGAGCCAGACCGCCTACGCCGCCTACGGCAGCGACAGCAATTATCCCCTCTTCGAATCGGCCCTGGACGACATGGCCGCCCGGGCCGCCGACGTCTCGACCATCCTCTACCCCGGCGACATCCTGGCCCACGATTTTCCCCAGGACTACGCCGCCCTGACCGGCGACACGAGCCAGGCCGGCCTTGACGCCTTCGCCCAGAAGACCGTGGCTTTTTTCGTCCAGGAGGTGGACAGCCGCTTTCCGGACGCCATGGTCCTCGTGGCCGACGGCAACTGCGACACCGACAACATGAGCGGCAGCATCGGGGCCCGGCCCGGCGACCCCTATCTGTCGGACACGGCCCCCCTCCTCGCCCAGGCCTTTTTCAACAACGACACGGACCGCACGGCCTTTGCCTCGACCTACGCCGTGGGCGGCTATTACGCCGTGGAACCCGACGGCCCCACGGGCCTCAAGTACATCGTCTTAAACGACAATCTCTGGATCACCGAGTACGACGATCCCGCCGCCGGAGCGGTGGAACTGTCCTGGTTCGCCTCGGAACTGGCCGAGTCGGCCCAGAATTTCCAGAAAGTCTGGGTGGTCGGCCACATCCCGGTCGGCGCCAACGCCTCGTCCGTGGTCGCTTCCTACGACCAGACCGGCCGGATCGCCTACTCGGGCAACCTGGACGACGGCTTCAACGCCGCTTTCGTCGGCCTGGAGCTGGCCTACGACGCGACCATCAAGGCCACCTTCACCGGCCACACCCACAACGACGACTTCCGGCTCGTAACCGACGGTTCGGGCGCGGCCAACCTGCTGCGCATCGCCCCCTCGATCTCGCCGGTTTTCGACAACAACCCCGGCTACCAGGTCTACAGTTTCGACACCCGGACCTCTTCCCTGCTGGACGAGACGACCTACACCCTCGACCTCCAATCGAGTTCGCCCGCCTGGAGCAAGGAATACGCCTACGCCGAAACCTACGGCCAGACCCTGGCCACGCCCCAGGAATGGCAGGCCGTGTACGGCGCCATCCTGACCAACCCGGCCACCCAGGCCGCCTACATCGATCACCTGGGCCAGGGCGCCGCCACCCAATTCCCGGTCACGGCAGCCAACCTGCCTGCCTATCTGGCCACGCCGGGCTTTGTCCTGCCCGCCACCTACAACGCCGCCGTGGCGGCATTGGCGGGCTAGGGCCGCCGCCTCCCCAAGTAAAGCAAGGACCGGAAAACGCCGTGCGCATCCGCTGGAAACTCTTCTGGCTCCTGGCCGCCCTTTCGCTGGTTCCGCTTCTCCTTTTGCGGATCAACAGCCAGTTTGCGCTGAGCCGCCTGTCGGACAAGCTTTCCGCCCGCGTGGGCGCGCATCTGGTGGAAGAGGCCCGCATCCGCATGGGCCGGCTGGTCGAGGACCACGCCCGGCTGCTCCAGAGCCGCCGGCAGGCCCTGGGCCTCGCCGTGTCCATGCAGGCCATGGCCGTGGAAGAGGCCTTGCGCAATCCGTCCCCCCCGCCCCTGGACCCGGCCCGGGTCATCCTCCTGCCCGCCGGCCCGGGCACGGGCATGGGCCGGGGCCGGGGCATGATGGGCGGGGGCCCGGAGAGCGGCCTGGACGGGGAAGACGGCCGGCCCGGCCCGGACGGCGAAGGGCTCGTGGACACGCCCGGCTATTTCCGCGTCGCCCCGGACGGCACGGCCCTGCCGCTGCCCATCGACAAAAACCGCCTCACCCTGCACCTGCCCGTCCGCCTGGACCGTCAAAAGGCAGGGCCCCGCCTGGACGCCCTGGCCACGCTCCTTGGTCCCTGCCGCCGCATCGCCCGGGACATGGGACCGCTCGCCCACATCCAGGCCACGCTCCTGGCCGACGGCCTGGGCGCGCTCTATCCGGCCAAGGCCCTTGCCTCCGACGCGTTCGACCCTCGGCAGGCGCCCTGGTATCTGGCCGCCCTGGCCCTTCCCGGCCCGGTCTGGACCTCGCCCCAGCCCGAACCCGGCACCGGCCGCGTGTCGGTTGCGGTTTCAAGCCGCGTGATCGGCCCGGACAACACGGCGGCCGGGGCCACGGCCATCTTCACGCCGCTCGACGACCTGCTCGCCTCGGTCACCATGCCCGGGCACATCGCCGGCGACGTACGCACCTACCTCGTGGTCACGGAACCGGACGGTGCGGGCCGGCCGGCGCTTTTGGTCGAAGCCGGCGAGGTCCGGCGCAGCCACGGGCACGGCCATGGCTGGCGCGCCTACGTCACGCCCTCCCCGCTCGGCTCGCCCGACGCCGACGTCCTTCGCGCCGTGGCCGACGACGTGGCCGGCGGCGCCCCCGGCGTGCGCCGCCTGACCTACGAAGGCCAGGACTGTCTGGCCGCCTACGCCCGGACCGCGGACAACGAGGCCCTGCTCCAGATCGCGCCCGTGGCCGAAGTCCTGGCCGAGGCCCGGGCCGTGGCCGCCGACGTGGAGGCCAGCATCAAGCGGCTCTACGTCTTCGGCTCCCTGATCGCCGTCGCGGTCATGATCGCCCTGGCCTTTCTTTCCTTCTCCGCCTCCCGGGCCGTCACCCGGCCCATCCTGGCCCTGACGCGGGCGGCCAGGCGGCTGGCGGACGGCGATTTCTCCGTCCGGGTTTCCCAGCCGAGCCAGGACGAGATCGGGGAACTCGGCCGGGTGTTCAACGAACTCGCCCCGCGCCTCGACGCCCACATGCGCCTTTGCGAGACGGTTTCGCTGGCCAGCGAAATCCAGCGCAGCCTGCTGCCGGCCGAGCCGCCGGACGTCCCCGGCCTGGCGCTCGCCGGCACGAGCCGCTACTGCGACGAGACCGGCGGCGACTACTTCGATTTCCTGCCCTTTGACGGCCCAAAGGCCGGCCTTCTCGGCGTGGCCCTGGGCGACGTGTCCGGACACGGCCTCGAAGCGGCGCTCCTCATGACCACGGCCCGGGCCCTCCTGCGCCCCCGGGCCGCCGCGCCGGGCTCCCCGGCCGCCATCATGGCCGACGTCAACCGGGAACTGACCCGGGACACTTACGGCACCGGCCGGTTCATGACGCTTTTCTACCTGGAGATCGACCGGGCCGCCGGCACCGCCGTCTATGCCCGGGCCGGCCACGACCCGGCCTTTCTCTTCGATCCCGCAACCGGCCGCGTCACCGAGCTGACGGCCAAGGGCATGGCCCTTGGCGTGGCCGAGGGAGCCCGCTACGAAACCGGCACCGTTGCCGGCCTGACCCCGGGCCAGGTGGTCCTGATCGGCTCCGACGGCCTGTGGGAAGCGGAAAACGAGGCCGGCGAAATGTTCGGCAAGGACCGCACCCGGGCCATCCTGGCCCAGGCCGCGCCCAAGGGCGCACAGGCCGTGCTCGACGCCCTGTTCGCGGCCCTCGACGCCTTCCGGGGGCCCCGCCCCCTGGACGACGACGTCACCCTGGTGGTCATCGCCGTAACCGCCCCACCCCAACCCCGGAGGACCCATGCCGCTGCGTGAAAGCGAAGCCAAATTCAAATACTG
This sequence comes from Solidesulfovibrio carbinoliphilus subsp. oakridgensis, assembly GCF_000177215.2. NCBI lineage: Bacteria > Pseudomonadati > Thermodesulfobacteriota > Desulfovibrionia > Desulfovibrionales > Desulfovibrionaceae > Solidesulfovibrio > Solidesulfovibrio carbinoliphilus. The sequence goes on from NZ_CM001368.1 coordinate 1,607,260, forward strand.
TCCGCTGCTCACGACCCACGACGACAAGCTCAAATTCTGCCAGGGCTCCATGTGCATGATGTGGCGGGCCGACGGGCCGGGCACCGGCTACTGCGGCCTGGCCGGACGACCGGAACCGGAGGCGGCGCAATAGGGCCCCGCCCCCGAACAGGCCGGGGGACGGCCCGCCCTGCTTTCCCTCCCCGGCCCTCCCCCGGCCCCGGCCGACGCCATGCCGGCCATTGCAGTGGAATCTGTTGACGCAACGGGTTGTTGTGGTAGGGTCCGCCTGCGTCCAGGGCCTTCCGTCTTTGCCCGTGGAGCCGAGAACCGTATGCTACGAGCACTCATCGTCGACGACGACCCGATCAATACCCGTTTTCTGGTGGAAATCCTCACACCCTATGCCATTTGCGACACCGCCGCCAACGGCCACGCCGGGCTCGAGGCCTTTCGCCGCGCCCTGACCGTGGGGCCGGCCTACGACCTCATCCTGCTCGACGTCATGATGCCCGGGATGGACGGACACCGCGCCCTCGAAGGCATGCGGCACCTCGAACACGTCCAGGGCGTGCCCTCCTCCGATGCCGCCAAGGTCATCATGATCTCCGCCCTCGACGACGCCCGCACCATGTACCGGGCGTTTTTCCAGGGGCAGGCCATGTCGTTTCTCTCCAAACCCTTTTCCAGTGAAACCGTGCTCCAGGAACTTCGCAAATTCGATCTCATCGACTCCGCACAAGAACCGCCTCCAAGGAGCGACCCATGAGCCAGACACCCGACAAACATTTCACCCCCCAGGAACTCGCCGCCTTCGACGGCACCGACGGCAAGCCCGTCTATCTGGCCCACAAAGGCGTGGTCTATGACGTCACCGGCAGCAAGCTCTGGAAAGCCGGCAAACACATGAACCGCCACCGCGCCGGCGGCGACATGGGCCTCGAACTGACCCAGGCCCCCCACGCCCCGGACGTGCTCGAACGCTTCCCCCGCGTCGGCGTCCTCGATGCCCCGGCCCTCGCCCCCGACCCCGTGGCCGACCGCGTGCCGGCCTGGATCTCGCGGTACATGAAGCGCTTCCCCATGCTCAAGCGTCACCCGCATCCCATGACCGTCCACTTCCCCATCGCCTTCTGCGTCCTGGCCCCGCTGGTCCTCATCCTGGCCCTCGTCACCGGCTGGACCGGCTTCGACGCCGCCCTGCTCGTCATCCTCGGCGCGGCCGTCCTCTTCACCCCCGTCGCCATCGCCACCGGCCTTTTCACCTGGTGGCTCAACTACGCCGCCGCCCGCATCAAACCCGTGCTCATCAAACTGGCCGCCACCCCGGTTCTTTTTCTGGCCGTTTTGTGGGCCTTCATCGCCCGGCTCAAGACCCCCGACCTCCTCGCCCACCCCGGCGACCACCTCGGCTTCATCCTCGTCGTGCTGGCCCTCCTGCCGCTCATCTCCCTCATCGGCTGGTTCGGCGCGGCCCTGACCTTTCCGCCGCACGACGAGTAAGCGAAAGGCGAAGAGGCCTCCGGCGGCCGGGGGGGATCATCCCCCCCGGACCCCCCGAACGGGGCGTGCGGAAGTGCGGTCGGGAGGGGACGGGCGGCGGGGCATCGACGTTTGTTGGCGGATTTCGATCCGCGACACTGGCTGCAAAGCCAGCCAGCACGCGAACCGAAATCCGCCAACAAGGTGCGCCAGCGGCTATCGCCGCAGGGTTCGCTGAAGAGCTTCCATGTAGCCTGAAGATCGAGTGGCACAGGGTAATTCTTGGCGTTTCGTCAGAAGCACGCCACTTTTCATAAAAATCCTGTACGTCAAATTCCATTAAACTCGCCCGGTTCCTCCGGGCGACGGGCCTGTGTTGCCGGAATCGGTCCGGCGAGCTCGCCGGCTTTGCGGCGTGTATCGCCGGACCGATTCCGGCAACACGTCGCACACCCGCCAACGACCACACCCCCACCCGCTTCCCATTCCCCCGCCCATCCCGTTCGGGGGGTCCGGGGGGCGTGACGCCCCCCGGCCGCCGAAGGCATCTTCCTCCCTCCCTCACTCCCCCTGCTCCCTCTCCCTCCCCCCCACGGCTCAGCGCACCAGCAGATGCACCACGAGCACGACCAACACCAGGGCCGGGTAGCAGCTGGCGCGGTTGAAGAGGGCGGCGGCATCGGCGTCGCTCTGGCTGCGCACGAGCTTGGCGGCCGGGGGCAGGACCAGGATGGCGCCGAGGACGGCGGCGGCGAGCCACAGGGGAGCGGAGACGGCAAGCGGCGAAAGGGCGAGAAGCGGCATGGAGAGGAGGAGGCTGGCAATGAGACAGGCGACGGCCAGACGGCTGGCCTTGGCGTAGCCGAGGACCACGGGCATGGTGCGGGCGCCGAAAGCGGCGTCGCGGGAGGCGTCGTGCCAGTCGGCGGGGATGTTCTGGCCGCCGATTTCCCAGGCGAAGACCCAGGCGAAAAGGCCGGCCAGGAACCAGGGCGAGGGATGGGGGTTGACGGCGAAGCTGGCGGCCAGAGGGCCGAGGGCCTTGACCACGCCGTTAATGGCGGCGCGCAGATGGGTGACGGTCAAGAGCAGGCAGTAGGCGGTTTCGAGGACGCAGCCAGCGATGAGAATCCAGGCGCAGACGGGATTCAGGGAATAGGCCCCGACAAAGGCGGCGATGGCCCAGAAGACGAACCAGAGAACGGCTTCGGGCAGGGTCAGGCAGCCGTGGGCCAGGGGATGGCGGATAAAGGCCGCGTCGAGGTAGTTGCAGCGGGCGTCTTCGCCGGAGTTCTCCATCTGCTTCTTGTCGGAGCGGTAGTCCACGATGTCGTTTAGGGCATAGACGGCGGTGTAGCCGGCAAACACGGTGACGCAGCCGAGGGCGATGATGCCGGCCGAGGGCAGGCCGCCGCCGCAAAGGAGGGCCGCGCAAAACGGCGTGGCCAGATCGAGCAGGCCGTGGGGCGTGCGCGACAGGGCCAGATAGACGGTCAGGGCGAAGCGGCCGGGCGTGGCCGGCTGGTGCGGGGAGCCGTGTGTTGCCAAATCAGTGGGTCTCATCTTCCAGCCTGACTTTGCCGCGAACGAGCCGGAAGTGGTAGGCGTTGTAGAGAAAGATGACGGGCAGCATGCTGCCGACGGTCCAGAGCATGATCTTGAGCATGAGCGGCGGCGCGGCGGCCTGTTCGATGGTCAGGCGCGGCGGCACGATGAGCGGATAGAGACTGCCGCCAAAGGCCACGAACACGGCCACCAGCATAAGCGCGCACCAGACCAGCGGCAGGACCTCGCCGCCCTTGCCGATGGACCGGATGGAGAAAGCCGCGCAGAACACGGCCACCACGAGCGAGAGGATGAAAAACGCGCCAAGCCCGCCCTGCCCGGGCCGGCCGACCAGGAAGCCGAGCCGGCCGTCCAGGGCGATGTAGCCGGCGAGAAGCACCAGCATGCCGACGGTGGCCGCGCCGTAGCGCACGCTCCAGATCCGGGACTGGTGCTGGAGCGGGCCTTCGGTCTTCCAGACCAGCCAGGCCGCGCCGAGGAAGGCGTAGAGGCACAGGAACGTGGCCGCGACCAGGATGGTGAACGGCGAAAACCAGTCGAAGGCGCCGCCGGCGTGGTGCAGGCCGTCGAAGTCCATGCCTTGCAGGACCCCGCCGAGCAGAAAGCCGTGGGCCAGCGTCACGGCCACGCTGCCCCAGCCGAAGAGCCGGGACCAGGGGAGCTTGTTGTCGGCCTTCATCCGGTATTCGAGGCCGATGCCCCGGGCCATGATGGCGAAGAGGAGAAAGCCGGCCGGCAGGTAGAGCGCGGCCAGGACCGTGCCGTAAACCAGGGGAAAGGCGCCGAAGAGGACACCGCCGAGGAGAACCAGCCAGGTCTGGTTGGCGTGCCAGACCCCGTCGATGGACTCGGCCATGATTTCCCGATGCACGGGATCGGCTTCGTGCAGGCACAGGATGCCGGCGCCGAGGTCGTAGCCGTCGGTGAAAACGTAGAGCCACAGGAGCAGGGCGAGAATGCCGAACCAGGCGTCGGCGAGGCTTATCTGTCCGTCCATGTCAGCCGCCTTTTTCGTCGTACCCGTTGACCCGTTGCCGGCCGCCGTCCCGTGGGCTCGCGGCCGGAAAGCCGCCCGCCCGGGCGGAGACGCGGGCGTTATGCCGCCGTCACCCTGCCACGCGCGTGGCCCGGCGGCGGCAGTTCCTCCATGTCCGGTCCCTTCTTGAAGAGCTTGGCCATGAAGATGACAAAGACGCAGCCGAGGATCGTGTAGGCCACGACAAAGCCGGCCAGGGAGGTCCACAGCTGGCCGACGGTCAGGTTCGAATGGCCGTCGGCCGTGCGGATGAGGCCGTAGAGCATCCAGGGCTGCCGTCCCACTTCCCGGGTGATCCAGCCGAGGATGACGGCCAGATAGCCGCCGAGGGCCATGGCGCCCCAGGCCCGGAACAGCCAGACGCGGCCGGGGGCGTTTTCGGGCCTAAGCCCGCCCTTGCGCCATTCCCAGACCGTCCACAGGGCCACGCCGACCATGGCGAAACCGATGCCGACCATGAACCGGAAGGAATAGAAGGGAATGATGATGGGCGGCCGGTCCTCCTTGGGAAATTCCTTGAGCCCGGGCACGGTGCCGGTCGGACTGTGGGTGACGAGCAGGCTCAGCATGTAGGGAATGCGAATCGAAAAGCTGTTGCGCTCGTTTTCCGTGTCGGGCCAGGCGACCAGATTCCAGAAGGCCCCGGTGCCGGGGGGGTTGGTCTCCCAGTGGGCCTCGATGCCGGCCACCTTGGCCGGTTGGAGGCGGGCGATCTCCAGGCCGTTCTGGTCGCCGACCAGGGCCTGGAGCGGTGCGCAGACCAGGGCGGCGATGGCTGCGATCCGAAACGACTTGAGGAAGAAAGCGACGTTCTTGCCCCACACGATCCACAGGCCCGAGACCGCACCGACCACGAAGAGGCTCACCTCCAGGCAGGCCAGGTGCATGTGCAGGAAGGCGAAGGGCAAATCCGGCGAGAAGATGGCGGCCAGGTAGTCGTCCACGATGAAGACGCCGTTTTCGATGTGCCCGCCGGTCGGGGTCTGCATCCAGGAATTGGCGGCCAGAATCCAGAAGGCGGACAGCGAGGCGGCAAAGGCCACCATGATGGTGGAGAAGAAATGCATTTTCGGGCCGACCCGCTTCCAGCCGAAAAGCATGATGTAGAAAAAGGCCGCCTCCAGCATGAAGGCCATGGACCCTTCGAAACCGAGGACGTGGCCGAAGAAATTGCCGATGGTGGCGGAAAAGGGGCCCCAGTTGGTGCCGAACTGGAATTCCAGCGGAATGCCGGTGACGATGCCGACGGCGAAGTTGATGGCAAAGGGCCCGGACCAGAACCGGAACTGCCGGTAGTAGTCGAGATCCCCGGTGCGCAGCCACAGCCACTCCACGATGACGAGGTAGAGGCCAAGACCGATGCTGAGCGTGGGGAAGGTGATGTGAAAGGCCGTGGTCAGCGCGAATTGCAGCCGGGACAGGAACACCGGGTCGGTCAAATATTCCATGGCGGCTCCCGTACCCGTCAGGGACGGGCGGTTTTGACGGCCACGCCGAGAATGAACAGGTTGGACTCGTGAAATCCCGGCAAAAGGGTCAGGCCCTCCCGGACCAGCGCCTCCCGGAACTCCGGCCCGTGGAACCGGTCCTCCCGGGGATGGGCCAGCATGACCTTGAACACGGGATTGGCATAGAGCGGCGGGTAGATTTCCTCGAAATAAAAGGTGCCGCCGGGGCGCAGGACCCGGGCCACCTCGGCCACGCCCCGGCGCCAGTCGGGCAGGTGGTGGATGATGCCGAAGTTGACCGCCGCGTCAAAGGCGTTGTCGCGGTACGGCAGGCGTTCGGCGTCGGCCTGGAGGAAAAGGGCGTTTTGGTCGCGAAGTGCCCCCTTGCGCCGCCGGGCCGCCACCTTGACCATGGCCGGGTCCACGTCCAGGCCGTGGTACAGGCCCGGGGCGAAGGCCCGGGAAAAGATGCCCGCCCCGCCGCCGTCGCCGCAGCCGATCTCGAGGACCTTTGCCCCGGGCGGCAGGGGCCGGGTGGCCCGGAAATAACAGACTTCGCGCCACTGGGCGATTTTGCGGACCAGACTGCGACAATAAAAGCGTTCGGGCCAGTTGACCTGCATGGATTCCTCTGTGCCGTTCGGTTGATCAGTCTGCCATGTTGCACCAGACAGGCGGGGGCCCTGTCAAGGATAATCTCTTTTCCGGCTACGGCTTGCGGCCGGTAAAAATCCGGGCCAGCCCGAAGGTCAGGTCCGTCACCGTGCAGCCGGCGAACCCGGCCTCGGCCATCTGGGCCAGGAAATCGGCGTCTTTCGGGAAGGCGTCCACGGACTCGACCAGATAGCTGTAGGCGTAGTCGGTGCGCGACAGGAAGTTGCCGACCGGCGGCAGGATGCGGTCGAAATAGAAGCGGTAGAGCGCGGCCCCGAGCCCGTTTCGGGGCAGGCCGAACTCCATCACGTGCATCTCCCCGCCCGGGACCAGGGCCCGGTGAAACTCCCGCATGACGGCCACCCGCTCGGCGATGTTGCGGATGCCAAACGCCATGGTCACGGCCGAGACGGTGTTGGCCGCAACCGGCAGGTCCCGGCAGTCGGCCACGGCCAGGTCGTAGCCCGCGACCTTGCGCTTGCGGATCTTCTCCCGGGCGACCGCCAGCATGGCCGGCGAGAAATCGACGCCAAGGACCTTGAGTCCCGGCCGGCGGCGGCGGATGGCCAGCCCCACCTCGCCCGTGCCCGTGGCCGCGTCGAGGACCAGCCCGTAGCCGGGCCTGATCCGGTCCACGAACCGCTTGCGCCAGTAGATGTCGATGCCAAGCGACAGGGCGCTATTTTGGAAGTCGTAGGAAAAGGCGATGTCCTCGAACATCCGCCGCACCTTGGTGTCTTTCATGGAGTCCTCCGCCTCAGTCGGCATGTGGGGCCGGTTCGGCCAGTCGCAAGTTCTGCCATGTTCCGGCCCTGTAGCGCAACCACAGGACCACGGCCAGGATGAAGGCGTACAGGGCGAAAAATCCCCACAGTCCGGTGACGGTGACGGCAAAAAAGGTCACGGCCAGAAGCGTCGGCACAATGAGTCCGAAAAGCGAGACCACCCCGGCCGAGAGCATGAGAAAGCGCGTGTCCCCGGCCCCGCGAAGGACGCCAAAAGCCGTGTGGAGCACCACGTCGCAGGCCCCGACCACCACGGCCCAGGCGAAAAGCGGCCGGCACAGGGCCACCACGGCGCCGAAATCCGCGTCCGCCTCCCGGGGCCGGAAAAGCTCGGCCAGCTGGTTTGGCAGGCAGAGAAAAATCGCGGCCATGACGGCCATGTAGAGAGCCATGAGCCGCATGGCGCTGCCGGCGGCCCGCCGGGCGTCGGCCGGCCGGCCCGCGCCCATGGCCTGGCCGACCACCACGGCCAGGCCGGAAGAGAGGCCCATGAGCGGCATGAAGGCCGGGGAATTGGCCGAAAGGACCAGGCTCGTGGCCGCAAGCTCGGTGGTGCCGAGCCGGCCGGCCAGGAGGATGAAGACCGTGACCGCGAACACGTCGAGGAAGATTTGCGCTCCGCCCGGGGCCCCGAGGCGCACGAGCCTGGAAAAGATCGCGGCATCCGGCCGGAAGGACCGGCGCACGCCGAAACGGCGGTCATTGGCCCGGGTGAAGATGAGGACCCCGTAGGTCGCGGCCATGGCCGCCCAGGCCGCGACGGTAGCCAGGGCCGAGCCGGCCGTGCCGAGCGGCGGCAGGCCGAACCGGCCGAAGATGAGCACGTAGTTGAGCGGAATGTTGAGGATCGTCCCGCCGAAATTGACCAGCATGACCGCCCGGGTCAGGCCCCGGCCGCTGAAAAAGGCGGCCAGGGACGCTTCGAGCACCATGAACCCGGCCCCGGACATGAGAACGCGGAAATAGGTCGCCTCCAGTTTGCGCACCTCCGGCGGGTGGCCCATGGCCTCGAAGATGGCGTCCGAGGCCAGGGACAGGCCGCCGAGCACGGCAAAGGAGGCCAGCGCCAGGTAGATGCCCTGCCACAGGACCGGGCCGATGGCCTCGGGTCGGCCGGCCCCCACGTTCTGGGCGATCAGGACGGCCACATAGCCGACCGTGCCGAGGAAAAAGGAGGTGAAAAGGAAAAATGCGGCTCCGGCCGGCATGGCCGCGGCCAGCGCGTTTTCCGAATACCAGCCGAGAAAGAGCCTGTCTGTCAGGTGCATGGCCGTAATGGAGCCCATGCCGGCCAAAAGCGGCAGGCCGACCCGCAGCACCTGGGCGTAGCCGCCCGGGCCGTGCCAGCGTTGCATGAGGCGACCTCGATGGTCCGTACGGGGGACCGGGTTTGACCTCCCGCCGGACGCGGGAGGCTGTGGGGAAGGATGGAGCTCATGGCAAAGTTTTTGCTACGCGTCAAGGCGGCCGGCCTGTCCCGACCGGCTGAAACCCGAGGAGGCGCCCATGCGATCCGACACCCCGGCCGCGTCCGTCGACATCCTGGACGCCCTGCTTTCCGGCCCGGCCGCCCCGGCCGCCGGCAGCGCCTCCGACCCGGGCGAGGCCTTTCCGGGCCTTCACTCCCTGGAGCGGCTGATCCGCCGGGCGGCCAGCCCACCTCCCCCCAGGAAGGCCGCCACGCCAGCCCCCCGGCCCCAGGCCGCGCCCTTCGCAGCGCCAGCCCCCTCCCCCGGCGAAGCCCCCGCCGTCCCGCTCGGGGCCGTGTCCGCGCCGCCCGCCGTCGCCACCCTGGCTGCGACTCGGCCGGCCCGGCGCAAGGTCACCCACGCCATCACGGAAACGACCTGCCATCGCCTGGACCGGGCCAGGGACGCCCTGGAGGCCGCGGCCCGGTCGGCCGCTCCGGGACCCGGGAAAAAACCCCGGGTCACCAAGGCGGGCCTGGTCGAAGCGGCCCTGGCCCTGGCCCTGGACGGCTTCGAGGCCACGGGCCGGGCCAGTCCCCTGGCCCGGCACCTCGCCCCGGCCGCCACAGCCGCATCCCCGAAATAGTCCTTTCCCGGAGGGCCCGCCATGCTCGCCATCTGCCCTTTTTGCCGCGCCAGACAGGAGATTGCGGACGCCGCCCCGACTGCGGCCACGACCTGCCAGAGCTGCCATCGCCGCTTCGCGGCCAGACGGCCGGAGCCGGCCATGGCCGAGGCCGGTCCGGCCTATCTGCGCATCGAACGGCCCCACGGCGTCTTCGACCGGCCGACCATGGCCCGGCCGCCCGACCCTCAGGCCGCACAGGCCGCGCCGGCCCCACAGGCCGTCCCATCCGCCCGGGAGCCGGCCCTGGCCGCCGCCGTGGCCGCCGCGTCCGTGCCCGTGCCGGCCGACGACGACCTCGGTCCGCCCCTCCTGGCCGAGCCCGACGCCGCCGAGGACCGGGCGGCGGCCGCCGCCCTGTCGGCCATCCGCCGCCAGATCGCGGCCGCCCCGGCCAGGGCCCCGGCCCCGGCCCCGGCGGCCGCGCCCGTCCAGGCGGCCCGGCGCATCGGCGTCATGCTCAGCAAAGGCGGGGTCGGCAAGACCACCACCGCCGTCAACCTGGCCGCCGCCCTGGCCATGGACGGCCGGCGGGTGCTCCTGATCGACGCCGACACCCAGGGCCAGGCCGCCTATGCCCTCGGCGTCTCGCCCGCCGTCGGCCTGCCGGAACTGGTCGACGGTTCGGCCACCCCCGAGGCGGCCCTCTTCCCGGCCCGCGAGAATCTGACCCTCCTCTCCGGCGGCAAGGGCTTGGCCGGGCTCAAACGGCTCATTACCCGCAAGGATTTCGGCGGCGAGCGGACCCTGGACGACGCGCTTTCCCCGCTGGACCCTCTGTTCGACGTGGTGGTGGTCGACTGCGCCCCGGGCTGGGACGCGCTCACCGTCAACGTCCTCTTCTACGTCCGCGAGGTCCTGGCCCCGGTGGCCCTGGAGGCCATGTCGCTCCAGGGATTTTCCGAATTCCTGCGCAGCTTCGCCGCCGTCTCCCGGTTCCGGCCCGAGTTGTCCCTGTCCTACATCGTGCCGACGTTCCTGGACAAACGCGTGCGCGGTCCGGCCGCCCTCGCCGAGGAGCTGGCCGCCCTCTACCCCGACCGCATCTGCCCGGCCGTGCGCTACAACGTGAAGCTCTCCGAAGCCCCGGCCGCCGGCAAGACCATCTTCGAATACGCCCCCCGCTCCCCCGGCGCCAAGGACTACCGCGACCTCGCCCGCCGCGTGGCAGGGTGAGGAAGAGGGAAGAATGCCTCCGGCGGCCGGGGCGCCGCCCCGGACCCCGCCAGGGCGCCGCCCTGGACCCGCCGGGGGGGATCATCCCCCCCGGACCCCCTGAAAGGGGGGAAAGGGGATCAGCAGGACGCGACAAGGGGGCGATAACGCAAAAAAGAACGATTGATTTCGAAAAAAGAGCACGGCGGATTGAAAGCGCTCCACCGGACCTGGAAACAAGGCCGGTGGAGCGCTTTTTCGTCGAACCGTTTCGTAAAGGACGACGGTCGATTGGGAGAAGGGGAAAAAAACTACTCCACGTTGCGTGGAATCGTCTCGGCCGGAGGCGTGGCCGAGAGCAGCGGACCCGTCGCCGGAGCCGGGGATTTGACCTTGGCCAGGAGCGCCGCGTGGTCGCGAAGGACCGAAGCCAGAACCGGCAGCGACAGCCGGTGGGCCGCGACCCTCGGAATGGTCAGCGGGTTGGTCGCGGCCGAAACCGGGGGATAGCCGGTCACAAACAGATGGGTGAACCCGGCCTCGCGCAGCATGCGCGTATAGGCCTCGCTGCAGGAGCCGTACGGGTAGGCGAAATAGGTGGTGTCGCGCCCGACCACCTGCCGAAACCGCTCCACGCTCTTTCTGACGTCCTCCCGGGCAAAGGCCTCGTCCCGGGTCAGGCGCGGGGAATGGCTGAAGGAATGGTTGGCAAAGGTGACCTTGGGATAAGTCTTCAGCGTGTCGATGTCGGCCTGGGACAGGGTGGATTTGCTGCCGGGATTGGCCACGTAGGCCATGGGCAAAAAGAGCGTGAACGGCAGGTTGCGGCGCTTGAGGACCTCGTAGGCCTTCATGACCGAAGTCCAGCCGTCGTCGATGGCGATGACCACGGCTCCGTCCGGCGGGTTCTTCTTTTCGTCCACGCACCGGGCCAGTTCGTCGATGGAAATGACCTTGTGGCCGGTCTGCTCCAGGTAGTCGAGCTGGGCCTCGAAGGCCGCCATGGAGATGGACATGGAGGAAGACGCGCCAAAGGTGTGGTAGACGAGAATGGTGGCGGCAGAGGCGAAGGTCGCCAGGGCCGGCATGAGAAGGCACAGGACCGCCGTGATGGTGGCGGCGAAAAGCCTTGCGGCGCGCATGGGCACCCTCCCAAGCGACGAGTGTCCAAGGTGCTCGCCGCCGGCCATACGCCGGACAACGGCCCGGCGTCATATTTATTTGATCGTACCAGAGGCGGCATCGTCACGCAAACGGGCCGCCGCACCCATGATCGTATTCACGTAGACCTGGCTGTGATTGTAGCCGTAAAACACCTTGCGCATGGCCTCTTCGGTCATGGGCGGCTTCCAGCCCATGACCCTGAGGATGTTTCCAAGGCTCGCCAGGGCGTCCTCGGTCTCAAACAGGTCGGCCTTGCCGTCGCCGTTGCCGTCCACCGCGTACTTGACCGCGTTCGACGGCATGAACTGGCAGATGCCGATGGCCCCGTAGACCGAGCCCGGAATGGACAGCGGGTCCATGTTCTGGGCGTCGGCGTACTTGAGCAGGGCCTTGAGCTCGCCATACGCCCACTCGCCCTTTTCCAACGCCTTGCGGTCGAGCCAGGCCTGCCGGTCCGGAGCCGGTCCCTCGTAGGCGAAGGCCGAGGCCACTCGGGCCGGATCCTCGGCCGCGACCAGGCTCGACAGGTTGATCACCGCCACCTCGTCCCCGAGGTAGCGCCCCACGCGGGTCTCCACCGCGAGCAGGGCCACCAGATACTCCTCGGGCACGCCGTAGCGTTCCCGCACCCGGGCCAGGGCCTTGCGGTTGACCGCGTAAAAGTCCCGGGCCTCGGCCAGGCGCTCCGGGGAGAGCACCACGTCGTGGACTTCCTCGGTCCTGAATTCCGGAAAAACGAGGTCGGCCGGGGCGGGCTTGGGGTTGCGCGCCAGTTCGTCGAGCAGCGCCTGGCTGGCCTCGGGCCGGGGCGCAAGCCCGACCGCCGTCTGGTAGGCCTTGATCGACCACTTGGTCATCCGGTCCAGGCGGCCGTCGACGGGGCCCGGATACCAGCCGAGCCCGGCCAGCCGGGCCTGGGTGTCGGCCACCAGCTTCAGGCCGTATTTGCGCATGTAAAGGGCCGTCAGCTTGTCGGCCATGGCCCTGGAGGAAAAGACCATCTCGGCCCGGGAAAAAAGCCGCCGCAGCTTGGCTTCGGAAAACCCGTCCGCCACCAGCCGCCGCACCACCGGCTCAAAAGCCGGATCCACCGTGGACGCGGCCAGGACGGCCGCCCCGATGCCGACGGCCAACGCCGCCACCGCCACGGCGCAGCCAATCCAACGCATGGCGCCCGCGCGCCACCAGTTCTTTCGCATCGTCAAAACCACCGTCGGCCTCAGGCCGCCTCCGGCCGGGCGAAACGAGGCGCGATCCGGGCCAGGACCGCGACCACGATCAGGGAAAAGACCAGCCGCCCGACAAATGTGCCCCACAGGGTCGCGCCGATCAAGTACATTAAAAGCGTGTCCTCGATCAGGGCGTGCGACAGGCTCATGAGGCTTATGGCCGAAAAGACGTCGCGCTTCTCCACCCTGCCCTGCTGCACGTCCAGCAGGATCAGCCCGGATCCGTAGGCCAGGCCCATGACCAGCCCGATGACCGTGATGGTGGCCGCCGCGCCGCCGATGCCCATGAGGCGCAGGAAAGGCAGCAGGGCCGTTTCGAAGAGCTTCGTCACCCCAAGCCTGCTCAAAAACCGCATGAGCCCGACCAGGCTCGCGATGACCAGATAGATGAGGCCGAGATTCTTGAGCTCCCCGAGAGCCCAGCCCCCAAGGCCGGTATCGCCCGGGGTGGGGGCGAAAAGGAGCGGGGCCGGTTCGGTGAAAAGGCCGAACCCCGAAAAGACGGCATGGAGCACCAAGCCGCAGCCGAACCCACCGGCCAGCCGCAGGGCGGTCTGGCCCCAGAAGCCCACGCCGCATTTCTTGGCAATGGCCCCTTCCACGAAGAGGTTGTGGGCGATGAGCATGAGGGTGGCCAGCACCGTGGCCTGGGCCACGGTCAGGGGCTCCATGGACGGCACCAGGGCCGCGTGCACGGCCAGGGCGGCGTAGAGGTTGTTGGCTATGGCCGTGGCCCAGGTCAACCCGCACTCGGGCGGCAGGCCGACAAGGCCCATGAGCGGGGCCAGGGGCTTGGCCAGATAGACGATCAGCCCCAGTTCCTTGAGGATCTTCACCCCGATCAGGATCGGGATCATGACTTTGAACAGATCCAGGCAGATGCGCGCCGCGTCGCGGGCCACGGCGCCCACGGCGGCAGCGGACGCGGCCACGCGCGGCAGGACGGAAAGGGATGCTTGCATGGGAAAAAAGTCCGGCCGGTTTAGGGCAGCACCTTGCCGCCCCGGGCCAGGGCCACATAACTTGCGTAGGCCCGGTCGGTCATCAGGCCCGAGCCGACGTACACGGCCCGCCAGTCGTCGGCCGAGAGGCTGGTGCCTTCCATGGCCGAGTGGAGCTGGATGTCGTAGACCATGACGGTCAGGTATTGCCGGGCGGCGTCGTTGCCGGCCTTGGCCGCGGCCAGGGCGGCGTCGGTGGTGGCGGCGGGCGAGTAGCCCGCGGGAAAGGGGGCGACGTAGACCTGCCGGGCGAACCGGGCGTAGCCGTCGGGGGTCTCGGGCTTGGGCGCGGCGGCCTTGGCCTTGGCCACGGCGGCCCGGACCTGCCCCACGTTCTCGGCCGAGAGCGGCATGGCCGCCGGGTCGGCCGCCGCCTTGGGCGCGGTCGTCTCGAGCGAGGCGCAGCCGCCGAGAAAAAGCGTCAGGAGAAGGAACGCTGTCGCCGTTTTTGCCGTCATCTCCGCCTCCCGATGAACCGTCAGGCCGGGCCATGGCCCGGTCCGGGCGCGAAGAAACCATTTTCCAGCCCGTTTGTCCATGGCGGCGGGGCGGGCACTGCCAACCCCGCCGCTTTTTTCGCGATTACTTGGCCAGGGAGTCGAAGGCCGAGAGGATGTGCGAAGAATAGACAAAGGCCGCGCCGGCGTTGAGCCCGATGGCCACGCCCAGGGCTTCGAGCAGTTCCTCGCGGCTGGCCCCGGCCTCGATGGCCCCTTTGGCGTGGACCGCGATGCAGGTGTCGCAGCGGGTGGTCGAGGCCACGGCCAGGGCGATCAGTTCCCGGGTCTTGGCGTCCAGGGCCCCGTGGACCGCGCCTGCCGCGTCAAAGACCTGGATGCCTTCCATGATCTTGGGATTGCCCTTGGCCAGGGCCCCGAAATCCTTCATGGCATCGCCGAGCAGTCCTTTCCAATCCGTGGTCATGCCGTCCTCCTTGTCTGTGCCGCCTTGGCGGCGGTGGCCGGGAACACGGACCCCACCGCTCCCGGAATGTCCGTGCTGTCGCAAATACGGGGCAGGGTCAAGGGGGGCGCCTAGCGCAGGCCGCTTCTGGCCAGCACCTTCTCCACGTAGGCCCGGGTTTCCGGGATGTCGGGGACCTCCCCGCCCCTGCGCACGCGGCCGGGACCGGCGTTGTAGGCGGCCAGCGCCAGCCGGGCGTCGCCGTAGGCATCCAGGAGCGAGCGCATGTAGCGGATGCCGGCCTCCAGGTTGTTCGCGCCGTCAAAGGCGTCGGCCAGGCCCAGGTCGCGGCCGGTGCCGGGCATGATCTGCATGAGTCCGGCCGCGCCCTTGGGCGAGACGGCGGCCACGGCGAACCCGGATTCCACCTCCACCATGGCCCGGACCAGGTTCGGGTCCACGCCGTAGCGGCGGCAGTAGTAGCGGATAAAGGGCACGACCTTGCCCTGGTCGGTGCCGTCCGGCAGGCGCATGGAGCCCATGGGCTGGTAGTGGGCGTCCAGCTTGCGGTTGCTCAGGTGTATGCCGCCTTTGGCGTCGCGGAACTGGTAGATGGTCTCTCCCCGGGCCGGGCCGGCCAGGAGCAGCGCGGCAAGGCACCACGGCGCGGCGGGAAAAAGGAGTCGCATGGAGGGAGTGTGCGCGGCCGGGGCGGATTTTGCAACCCGGGTCAGCGGCGAAAGGCCAGGGCGAAATCGTGGATGGCCACCGACTGGCCGTGGCCGCCCGTGGCCTCGGTCCAGCCGAAACAAATGGTGTCGAGCCTGGCGTGATCGGCGGCCGCCAGCCGGACCGTGTGGCGCACGAGCGGCGCTTCGGCCGTATAGTCCTCGGACACGTCGTCCATGCCGGGATAGGCCGGATCCACCCAGGCCCGGACGGTATAGACGCCCTGGGTGTCGTCGGTTTCGCGGCTTATTTCCACGCGCATGGCGTGTTCCTGGCCGTCTTCGAGCCAGGCCGGACCAGCCAGGGGCGAGGCCCGCTCGCAATAGCCCTCCCCGCCTCCCGTCGGATTGGCCGGGCCGGCGCCGACGCCGTGGACATTGTCGTCATAGGACGTGTCCGGCTCGCCCCAGTAGACGACGGCCAGGTGGTTGGCGGTGCTCCTGTCCCGACGCGAATTATTTTCCATCGGGTCCCCGTCGTAGCAGTTGGGATAGACATCGACTTCCACGGCCATCTTGGGCGGGACGATGCCCCGGCCGCTCGGCCCGGGGCCGGCATAGCCGAGGTATTCGCCGCGCAGGCCGTCGGCCGTGCCGCCGGCCGCGTAGCGCGGGTCGTTGTCCGCGGTCATGACGGTGAACGTGAAGCCGTCGCCGAACTCTGAGGATTCAAGGCTCATGTCGTAGCCGGAAAACACGAACTGGAAATAGGTCCGCAGCCCCTTGCCAAAGGCGCACCGGCCGCTGTCGCAGGAGCCCTTGTTCCCCTCGTACCAGATCGCGCCGGTGGTCTGGGCGGCGCCGCCGCCCAGACGGATCCAGCCGCTGGCATAGCGGTAGACGTTCGCGGACCACAGGGCCGTCCAGTCGGCCAGGGTGAACGAGGCCGGCGCTTCCGGACTGTCGATGCTGAAAACCACAACGGCGTTGGCGTTGTTCTCGGTCCGACCAAGCACCGGCTGCGTAAAGCTGGCCAGGTCGGCCTCAAAGGTGATGATCGCCGCGCTCGGACGCTTGACGGTCAGCCGGACGTTGGTCTCGCGCCCGGTCCCGGCCGCCACGGTGCCGACGCTGGTGACGGTGTAGTCGCCAGCCGCGTCAGGCCCGGCTTGGTCCAGGGAGAAGGCGTCCTCGCCCAGCCGGTAGAGGCCGCTTTTGCCCTTCGACCAGAAATTGAGCCCGGACAGGGCAAGATAATAGGCGCGCTTCTCGCTTTCGCCGGTCAAATTGGTCATGGCGGTATTCGGCGCCAACGAGGCAATGGCCGCCGCCAGGGATGAAAGGACGACTATGGAGAAAATGGTATAGAGGAGGGAGAAGCCGGAGGGCGTGTGATCACACGCACGATAGCGCACAACACCGGCAGTAAGATGATCATCGCTCATACGGCACAACTCGGAAGCCGCAGAATTAGCCCACGAGAAACAGTCTTTCTGGTTCCTGCCGTGAACTCATTTTTATATTATCTTCTTTCACTCCATTGACAAGGGTTTATAACTGATATTGCATAATATATGCTCACAAATATAGAAATATAATTTAAAGCTACCAATTATTCATTGCGTAGTGCGAAGGCACATAATCAATATTTGCTGACCAACTAATCGCGGCTCCATTTCCTGTCGTTGCATATTGACCAATAATAGTGTTCTTTCCTCCAGCACTGAAAGACTTTGTAGTCATCAAGGTTCCGAACCAATTAGATCCCCATTGTAAATCAATATTTCCATGCGCCTCTAAATAGATATTCGCAGCAAATTTTTTATCAACACTCAACATAGGATTATATGAACTACCATCCGTTGATACGAATACACCCCCTCCCCCATCTATCCTATCATTTATTGAAGCATCATTGACAACAAATATATTAATATCACCTTGTGAAACATCAAAATACCATTTAACAGCATACGCATACTCAATAGAAGTAAAATAATAATTCCCGTGCGTAAAATAGAGAGATGAATTCTGATTTGGCTTTAATGCTCCATATTTGTCGGGTAGAATTGGTTTTTTATTAATATTAGGACTAGCTGAACCAGCGCTAAAAGATGTGATCTTAATGCCCTCTTCATTTACACAAGGAGATGGAAGGTTAGGAGCAAGTAAGGAGAAAGAGGTCACGCCAGATATCCTTCCAAAAGAGTTACCGCTACTATTTCTGCAACTGGTAGCGTCTATGCCAAGCGATGAAACAACGCCAGAAACCTTAAATGGACAACTCTTTATAAATAATTTTCCACCCAAATATAAATCACCGTACACCGTTGTATCCTGCTCCACATTAGCAGCGGCATTGGAATAAACGTTTCCAAAAATGTTGCACTGTTGACCAATATCCAACTGCCCAGATGAATACACCGTTCCCGGCATTGTTTCCGAACCCAATTTTGTGTGCTCCCAAATCCGGATGCGCCCGTCTGCTCGCACCGAACTAGGGTAATAAATATCAATAACTTTTCCATCACTAGTTTTCTCAGAAACCTTTCCTATAACAGTTTGATCAGCAGTAACGATATATCCCCCAGCATTCAAATCTTTGCCAATGACATAACAACATCCACTTCTCTTTGAACCATCAATATCTACTGGCGTACCAAGAATTATATTATTGATCGCATTGACAGACCCTTCAACTGAACACCCCGTATCCATATATACACTGTCTTGAGCATTAACATCACCTTTTACCACAGAACTTTGAGCCAAGTAGACGCTTTTCTTGGCGCACGTATTCCCTTTAATTTTACTATTATAATTCAACTTCACATCACCCTGAGACACAATGTCACCATCTAACGTCGTTTGTTCTATAGTAAAGCTCTTAGAATAAATACTTCCTGTAATAGTCGCTGCACCAGCGACTGAAACATCCTGATTCTGTGAAAAAAGAACATACTTCGAGGCACCACTCTGGGTCTTGACAGGCACATACGGCTTGTTCGTGCTGCTCCCCTTCCCGCCTCCATAAATCACATACGAATATCGCTTCCCTCCGCTAGAATCATCCACTGTCCCCACAAGACTGTCGATGGCGTAATTCCCATTATTCCCATCCGTATTAAGCGAATTGATCTGAAACGAAAACTCTCCGCCATCCGCAAGAGGATAGGTGACGACGTTCCCGCTGTTCACGGCATTCAAGAAATTGGCATAGGGTACGCCTCCGGCTTCACTGGTGCGCTCGATGGAATAAATGAAATTCAACCCGGAATTGGCGTTATAGTACGCCCGCATCGCCGCTTCCTGTTCGAGCTTCGACTGGACCGTCGACGGGCTCATGACCGCCACCGCCGCCCCCAGGCCGCCGACGACGACCAGTGCGGCAATGGCCCACAGCAGCGAAGCGCCGGCAGACGAACGTTTCAATTCCCGCAGCAGCTTTTGCACAACAAGGCCCTTCGTATATGGTTGCATGCCAACCCCCTATTGAACCTTGTTGACGGTTACCCGGGTTCCATACGTCTGCGAAAAGCCGAGAGATGGATCGCTGCCGACCATATTGTATTGAAAACCGATCATCTTTATCTCAGGATCCTTGTCAACTACAACCAGCGCAGTGCCATCGTAAGTTTTGAAATACTGAAAAGACAAAGAATCGGTACCTACGCCATCCGTCAAAATATATTTTTTGTCGCCTCTTTTGTAGACGATGGTGTTGCCTTCCTGAAAAATATTCACCGCCACCCCATCATCAAGCGACGAATTATAGGCGATGCTGTTCGCTGTCCCCGTGGTACCCGTCATGTTGAGGTAAGTGAATTCCAGGGTCAGCCGCTGCAGCGCATTCTGGGCCTTCTGGACCGTGGCGTCGGAATTCTTGGCCACATTGTAGCCCCGGACGAAGGTTTCGAGAAGACTGGTGCTCAGCAGCCCGACCAGCGCCAGAAGGATCATGGCGCACAGCATCTCGATCAGCGTAAAGCCGGCTGCGGATGATGATTTCTTGAAACGCCGTCTGACCATTTCAGCTCCCGCCGCCCGCGACATTGCAGTTTCCCAGATTGGAACTGAAAAGATAGGTCAGGCTGACGCCGGAATTGGCGTCCGGCTTGATGGTCACCAGGAGAAACTGGTTGGAATCGGCATTGGCGACAAACGTCGAGCCGCTGGGGCAGACAAAGATTTTCTCGGTGATAAGATAGCTTGATCCGCTTCCATAGGTACTTTGCGGGACGTCGACACTGCCAAGCGCGGTATTGAATCCGACCAGATTGGAATTGAATCTGTTGGTTTGATCGGCGATCATGTTCTCCATGACCAGTTGCAGATTGGCGTCCGTCTGAAGCTGATTCTTGGCGATGTCGGTCCGGGTCATGCCGACGCCGAAATAGGAAACCGCCATGAGCGCGACGAGGCCGAACAGCACAAAGGTCAGCAGGATCTCGATGAGGGTGAATCCCCCGACGGCGCGTGTTCGTTTCATGGCACAAACCCCGTGTACGGCGTGACCGTGACCGTGACGACCTGCGAGGACTCGGTGAGGTTGATGGTAAGCGGTGTACTCCGGGCCTCGGCCGTGGGGGTGTCCTTGGTGATGTTGCCGGTGACGGGCTGGCCGCGCCAGTCAAAGGTGACGGTGGCCGGACTCTCGAACTCCACGCCGTCCGGCATGGCATAGGTATTGGAGCCTTGCCCCGGCAACGGCGCGTTGGTGGCGTCCGGGTTGTTGGAATACAATCGGTACTGGTTGCCCGAAGCCGTGATGCCCCAGGTGTAGATGTCGGCCATGGCCCGGGACTGGGCGTAGCGGATGGCCGCCCGCAGGCCGTCCGCCTGGGCCAGGGCGCGCACGTTGCCGCTCTCCAGCCGGCCGAAGGCGGCCAGGCCCAGCAAGCCGAGCAGCACCAGCACCACGGTCACCTCGATAAAGGTGAAACCTGCGGAAACGGCCGCCATTTCGCGCCGTCCGCCGCGTCTTGTACCTTGTCTGGCCAGCATACGGTATCCTGCCTTGATTCCACCCCTAGCCCAAGTCGCCGGTCCGGGAAAGCGCAATCCGCTCTGCCGGACCAAAGCGGAAAACCTATTTCCCGTCCGCAGCCACCAGGGCCTCCATTTCCGCGATCTCCCGCTGTCGGGCGGCATCCGATTCCGGCGTCTTCAGGCGGGCCAGCTCCAAGAGGGCCCCGCCTTCGCGCGTATGGCCCGAGGCCACGGCCGCCAGGGCCAGATCGTAGAGGTCTTTGGCCGACGTCTCGGGCCGCATGGGGCTCGCCACCGAGAGCAGCGTGGCGTAGGCCCGGCCGAAATCCTTGAGCCGGACATGGGTCGCGTAGATATTTCGCAAAACCACCGGCGCTTCGAGGGGCATGGTCCGGGTCAGGGCTTGCTTGTAGAGGGCGAGCGCCTCCTCGTACCGCTCCTCCTTGAACGCGGCCAGCCCTTTGATGGCATAGCCGAGATAGCGGTCCGGGTAGCGGCGGATCAGCATGTCCGCGATGCCCGCGGCCTGCCCCGTGTCGCCCGTGGCGAGCAGGATCTTGGCCATGACGGTGTTGGCGGCCAGGCCCTGCGGGTAGATGTCGAGGAGGCGGCGGCACTCCGCCTGGATCTTCCCGCGCCGTGCGGCGTCCATGGCCTCGAAGTCCTCGGTCTGCCAATTGGCGGGGTCCAGGTCGTGCAGGCGATACCGCCGGGCCAGTTCCGGATTCTTCTCGGCATCCGCGTACAGCATGAGCATGTCATCGAAAAAGACCGGCACGAACCGGGGAAAGGCCGCCACCACCTTCTTGAAATTCCGGTCGTCGGCGTTGACCAGCAGGAAGGCGGGGTCATGGCGATCGAGCATCCGGCCAAGGACGGTTGCGTCGCCAAAGCCGGCCGTGCTGGCATAGAGGTTGGCGGTGGAGAAAAGCATCGTCTCCATGTCCATGCCGATTTGATACTTCGGGTACAGCCGCCACTGCAGATAGCCGCCGGGATTCGGTACGTTTAAAATGCGCCCGCCCGGCCCCTCGCGCAACAGGAAATCGCACACCCCGACCGGCAGGCGGGCCATGTCCACCGGATAGGCCGGCCGGTTGCCGAGATATTGCATGGTCGTCCAAAGCGTCACCGCGACCAGGCCGCAAGCCACGGCCCCGGCCACCCGCGCCCCGACCGGCCGGCGCGCTTTCTCCACCAGCAAAACGGCCGCGTCGCCGAGGATCGGCAGGGTCAGCAGCATGAATTCAAAGGTGAACCGCCGCATCATGGGCAGGAGCACCAATCCGCCGGCCAAAAGCACGATCCGCCCCAGCCGCAGCCGCCGGGCCGCAGCCAGCCAGACTGCCCCGCCGACTGCGGCCAAAACCAGCAGATTGGTGGCGGTTTCCACCAGCCGGCCGTCGGGATACAGGAAAAAGCCCAGGAACTTCTGGAGCGGCTGGGCCCCCAGTTCGATGACCGTCAGCTCATGGAAGGGCGGGCTGCCAAAGGGCTTCGACAGCAGGGAAAAACCGGCCGGCGTGGCGAGTATCGCATAAAGCGACAGGATCACCGGCCAGCGCACGGCCCGCAGCCGGCCGGCGTCCGGCCGGCCAAGCAGCCGGGCCGCGAAGTATTCCGCCAGATAGGCCCCCAAAAGGAGCAGGATGACGGGATATTCCACCCCGTGCAGATTAGCCCAGACCACCGTCAAGAGTGGCAGCCACCAGGCCCACCGCTGGCGGTGGTTGAGCACGTAGTGGAGGAAGACGATATAGAGGTAGGTGAAGGCATGGGGCCGCAAGAGCAGGTCGCGCGGCTCCAGGGCCAGGGCGTAGGCGCAGGTCAGCCCCAGCGTGAGGACGAAGGCGCCGTGGCCCTCCTGCTCCTGGGCCGTTCGCAAGTAGCGGTAGACCATCCAGACCGTGGCCAGAAAGACGGCCCCTCGCAGGAGCGCGAGGGCCACGTAGCCGCCGACCTGATACAGACCGTGGACCAGCACCTGGAACAGCCAGTAGTAGTCTACCCAGCTGTCGCTGGAAAGATAGGAGAAAAAAGGGCTGTCCGGCAGGCGCAGGTGCTGGACGATATAGGCGCCGCCGGTCAGGTGGTACCAGAGGTCGAAATCAAGGGCCACGATGGGCCATCGGCCCCAGAGTATGGCCAGGCCGAGGAAAAAAAGGGCGACCGCCCAGGGCCGCCAGGACCGCCAGCCGGCAAAGCGCTGCATCATGGTGCCACACGCAGGGGATGCGGCGGGACGGAAGCGTTCGCCCCGGCCGGATCGGGCAAGAGGGTTGGCCGCAAGGTCCGCGTTGCGGGCCGCGACGGGCTCATGAACCGCTCGACACAGGGCTGACCCAGGCCCCGACGACATCTTTTCCGTCAATCGTCGCCGTGATGGCAACGTCCGCGTCCAGGTTGCCGGCGCAAAGGATCGAGGCGGCCGCGCCGGCCCCGTCGATGACCACCCACTGGCAAACGGGCTGGGAATCGGTATCGAGGGCCAGTCCGGCCGTGGCCCGACGGGCGAATTCGAGGCTGAGCTGCGTCTGGGCCGAAGCGATCAGCGTCTGTGCTCCGTGTATTTTGGAATCGTCCAACAAAGAAAAATAGGATTGCACTGCTACAATGGAAAGGAGGCTCAGGAGAACAAAGACGGCGACAAGTTCAATTAACGTAAAACCGCCTTGCAGGCGATCATAATTATATCGCCGTCGGATTTTTTGGCCTAACTCTTTATATTTACAAAAAAACGTCATATTTTAATCAACTTATCTTGCGATACGCCCACCGCGATGCACAGAGCTTCGCGATGGGCGCACGCAGATAATTGCCTGAAGAATAATTTTCGAACGAATTGTTACCTTTTTTCTTATGAGTTATCCATCCGTTCCAGTTCCACCGGTTCCAGTACCAGTACCAGTACCAGTACCAGTTGTGGCCTCAGGACTGGTCCAGACACCCTGAATATCGGTCGTCATGCCATTGACATTCGCGTTAATGGTAACGTTTGCATTCCAATCAGTGACGGCTGTCCCGGTACATGAGACGTTGCCGCTGTTTGTACCGTTACTGATCGCTACCTTTGCACACTCGGTCGATGGCTTCAGCGCCAAGCCACTATTAAGCTTCATGGCCGCATAGCCCATGGACAGCTGGGACTGGGCGGCGGCGATCAAGCCTTTGGCGGCGCTGTTGCGGGCCTCGGTCTGCAGGTCGAGGTACTTGGGCACGGCCACCACGGCCAGGATGCCGAGGATGACCAGGACGGCGATGATTTCGATCAGGGTGAAGCCCTGCTCGCCTTTGCGATGGTCGCGGGTCTTAACCATTTCTTCTTTCCTCCGATAGGTGGTTGATGCCGCCGGGGCGGCGTTTTTCTCTAAGCATGGTCCATGCCAACACCGTTGCCACAGAAAAATCTTGGAATGAAGAGAACTTGGCCTATCTGGCCTCTTGCCGGTCCGGGAGCCGGCGGCCCAGTCCTCCAAAATTTGATGACCCGTCCACCAAGAAATGGAGGAACGACCATCACTCTCCGGAATCCTTGAACACAGCCGGATCGATGGCCAGCTTTTTCACCCGGTGCCACAGGCTGCGTTCCTTGATGCCAAGGAGCACCGCCGCCCGGGACTGGACCCCGCCCGTGCGGGCCAGGGCCGCCTCGATCAAGGTCTTTTCGTAAAAGGCCAGCCGGTCGTCGAGCGAACCCGGCTCGCCGGCGGCGCCGGCCCGGTCCGGCCCGCCCCCGACACCCCCGCATAGGTGGCGCGAGACGTCGTCGCCGTTGCCGGCCAAGACCACGGCCCGCTCGATGGCGTTTTTGAGCTCGCGCACGTTGCCCGGCCACGGCGAGGCGACCAGGCGTTGCAAGGCCTCGACCGAAAGCGTCGCCCCGGGCCGCAGGACTTCCAAAAACCGTTCGGCCAGAAGCGGGATGTCCTCGCGGCGTTCCCGCAAAGACGGCACCCGGAGCGGAAAGACGTTCAGCCGGTGGAAGAGGTCCTCGCGGAACTCGCCCTGACGGATCATGGACGGCAGGTCCCGGTGGGTGGCGGCCACGATCCGGGCGTCAAGGGCCACCGATCTGCTGCCGCCGACCCGTTCGCACCGGCGCGTTTCCAGGACCCGCAGGATCTTGGCCTGGGTGTCGAGCGGCATGTCGCCGATCTCGTCCAGAAAGAGCGTGCCCCCGGCCGCCTGCTCGAACCGGCCGATCTTCCGGGCCACGGCCCCGGTGAAGGCCCCCTTCTCGTGGCCGAAAAGCTCGCTTTCAAGGAGCCCGTCCGGAATGGCGGCGCAGTTGACGGCCACGAACGGCCCGGCCGCCCGGCCGCTTTTGGCGTGGATGCTTTGGGCGGCCAGCTCCTTGCCCGTGCCCGATTCGCCGAGGAGGAGCACTGTGGCGTCGGTGGCGGCGACCTTGAGGAGCTGGGAGAAAAAGCCGCGCATGATCCGGCTCTCCCCGACCATCTCCGGGAACAGGGCCCGGGCGTCGAGCTTGCCGAGGACCTCGGCCATCTGCCCGGCCACCAGCTCCAGGCGGTCGAACTCGCCAAGCGGCGGGCCGTCCGGCGCCGAAGCCTGGCGCAGGCCCGGCGGCGCCGTGGCGAGCAGGCGCCGGATGGGGCGCAGGGCCAGGAGCACGAAGGTGGCCGACACGGCCGCCACCGACAGGCCGGCGGCCAGGGCCGGCACCATGGCGTCTCCGGCCTTCCGGAGACCGGGAAAAAACTGCGGCAGGAAACCGGCGCAAAGGACGGCCAACGCGGCCACTCCGCCCAGGATGAGCGGCACAAGGACCGCCAGACTCACGTTGAAATGTCGCCGCATGGATTTCCGCTCCCGGCTCAGCGCTTGAACGCGACCTGCGACATGTCCCACATGGGCAGGAAGATGGCCAAGGCGAAAAAACCCACCACGCCGGCCAGGCCGACAATGAGAATCGGCCCCAGGGCGTCGGACAGGCGCTTGACCGAATAGCTGACTTCGGCGTCGTAGTGCTCGCTTATGGCCGCGAGCATCTCGTCGAGGTTGCCCGACTCCTCGCCGACGGCCACCATGGTCACGACCATGGGCGTGAAGTACCTGGCCCGGGAAAGCGGGCCGGCCAGGCCCTGGCCGGTGCGGATCATGTCCTGGATCCGCCGGAATTCCTTGGCAATGGCCGCATTGCCGATGGTGCCGACCAGAATGTCGATGGTGGTCAGGACCGGCACGCCGCTGGCCTGCAGAATGGAGAAGATCGAGGCGAACCGGGACATGGCCGCCTTGCGGAAAAGGAGGCCGATGACGGGCAGATGCAGGAAAAACCCGTCCCGGGCCACCTTGCCCTGCTCGGTCCGAAACCAGAAATACAGGCCCGCCACCACGGCCGCCAGCCCGCCGAAGGTGACGTACCAGTACTTGTCCACGAAGAGGTTCAGCGTCAGGGCCACCCGCGTGGGCCAGGGCAGCTCCACCTTGGCGTTGGCGAAGATCTGGGCAAAGACCGGCACCACGAATTTGAGCAGGAAGAAAAACGCCCCGACCAGGGCGATGACCACGGTGATGGGGTATTGCAGGGCCGATTTGATGTCCGAGCGGACCTGATGCTCGTGGGAGATGATGTAGATGAGGCGGTCGAGGACTTGCGGCAGGGCCCCGGCCGCCTCGCCGGCCCGGACCATGCTGACGTAGAGTTCGGAAAAGACCCGCTTGTGGACGGCCAGGGCGTCGGAGATGGAGGCCCCCTTTTTCACGTCGTCGGACATGCGGGCGCAAACCTTGCGCAACCGCGGGTTTTCCGACTGCTGCTCCAGGACCCGCAGGATCTCGAGCATGGACAGGCCGGCGCCGAGCATGGTCTTGAACTGCTTGGTGAAAAGGATGAGTTCCTGGGCCTTGACCCCGGAAAGCGCGGCCTCCAGGCCCTCAATGAAGCCGCCTTCCGCTCCGCCGGACCCACGCTGGACCGCGACCGGGATATAGCCCATGGCGCTCAGGCGGTTTTTGACCGCCTCGGGGCTCTCGGCCTCGAGGGCCCCCTTGACGGTGTTGCCGGCCTCGTTGATGGCCTCGTAGGTGAATTGCGGCACGGCTGGCGCTCCTTATCCCGGTTGGCGGTCGTTAGAGCATGACCGCGGAGGAGGCTTCCTCGAAGGTGGTCTTGCCTTCGAGGATCTTGAGCCGCGCGTCGTCCTGCAGGAGTTTGAGGCGCCCCGAATCGGCCGCGAACCGGCTGATCTCGCGGGAGGTGGCCCGCCTGGCCACCATGTCCTGGATGTCCTCGTCGATGACCAGGATCTCGTAGAGCCCGACCCGGCCCTTGAACCCGGAATCGCCGCACAGGTAGCAGCCCCGCCCGCGCAGGAAGGTGGCCCCGGTCGCCCCCTCGAGGTTCCAGAAGCGCAGGACCTCCGGCTTTGGCGTGTAGGGCTCGGCGCAGTTGGGGCAGATGCGGCGCACGAGGCGCTGGGCGATGGAGGCGACCAGGACCGAGGAGACCAGGAAGGGCTCGATGCCCATGTCCATGAGGCGCATGACCGCGCCGGCCGCGTCGTTGGTGTGGACCGTGGAGAGGACCTTGTGGCCGGTAAGCGCCGCCTGGGTGGCGATGGCCGCGGTCTCGGCGTCGCGGATCTCGCCGACCAGGACCACATCCGGGTCCTGGCGCAGGGTCGAACGCAGGGCGCTGGCAAAGGTCATGCCGGCCTTGCGGTTGAGCTGCACCTGCCGGACCCCTTCCATGCGGTATTCGACCGGGTCCTCGAGCGTCACCACGTTGATGTCCGGCCGGCTGATCTCGCGAAGAAGCGCGAAAAGCGTGGTCGACTTGCCGGAGCCCGTCGGGCCCGTGGCCAGGAACATGCCGTAGGGTCGCTCGACCACCAGCCGCAGCTTGGCCAGGTCGTCGGGAGCAAGGCCGAGGTCGGTCAGGAGCAGGCCCCCGGCGCTCATGTCGAGCAGGCGCAACACCAGGTTCTCGCCGTGGATGGTCGGCAGGGTCGAGACGCGGATGTTGATCTCGCGCTTGTCGATGGCCACGGAAAACCGGCCGTCCTGGGGCACGCGGCTGATCGAGATGTCGAGGTTGCCGAGGATTTTTATGCGCGAGACAATAGGCAGGATCATGGGTTTGGGCGGCGAGGGCACGGCCTTGAGCTTGCCGTCGATGCGCATGCGGATCTGGACCTGGTCGCGCTCGGGGCTGATGTGCACGTCGCTTGCCCCCTCGCGCACGGCCTGGGAAAGAAGCGAATTGACGAACCGGACCACCGGGGCCTCGCCGGCCATGTCCTCCAGGGAACTGACCTGCATGTCCTCGTTGGTCCGGGAGGCCGGCTGCTCCTCGCCGTCGCGCATGGACTCGATGCTGTCGAGCACGCCTTCGAGGCCAAGGCCCATGCCGTAGATGGCGCTGGTCAGATGGCCAAGCTCGCGCTCGGTGCAGATGACCGGCTCCACCTCGCAGTTCTTGTAGATCTCGATGTCTTCGATGGCGCTGATGTCCAGGGGATCGGACATGGCCACCCGGATCAGGTTGCCGCTTTTGGACAGGGGCACAAGCTTGGAACGCAGGGCCATTTCGGCCGGAATGAGCAGGGCCAGGTTGCCGTCCACGGGAAACCGCTCGGGCGTGTACTTGGCCAGCCCCATCTGCCGGCTGATCAGGTCCACGATGTCCGATTCCTTGACCGTGCCGTCGCGCACGAGCTGCTGGCCGAGCCGAAGCCCCCCGCGCTTGCCCGCGGCCAGGGCCTGGCGCAGCTTGTCCTCGGTCACGAGTCCGGCGGCGACGAGCATTTCGCCGAGGCGGAGGCGTTTTCTGGGCTCCATCCGTGATCCTTCAACCGTTTGGCGGTGTGGCGGGGCGTTTCCCGGGCCGGGCCCGGGTCAGGGCACCTGGGGCTGGAACGGGGCCACAAACGGCGTGGGCCGCCGTTCCGCCACCTGCCGGGCCGGGACCGGGGCCTTGCCCGTCCGCCTGACCTTGCCCTCGCCGAGGTCCGTGTAAAAGGTCGTGCCGGCCGGGTAGCCCCCGACGAGGGCGGCCTGGCCGGCCAGTTCGGCCGGCAGCGCGGCCAGGGCCTCCCCGGCCGCGTCCCGGTTCGGGAAAAGGGCCGGCAGCACCACCTCGACGCGAAGGCCGGCGCCAGGGTGGCCGGTGCAGTAGAGGGAAAGGGCCAGCCCGAACTTTTCCTTCCATTTGGCGATGGAGGCGAAACCCTCTTCCAGGTCCGCGACCCCGGCCACCTTGACCAGATAGGAGCCGGCCGGCGGGGCCTTGGCCGCCAGGGCCGGGTAGACGACGGCGTCGCCGGCCCGCACCCGCTCGAAGTCGAGTCCGGGATTGGCCTTGGCCAGCTGGGCGAGCACCTGCCGGCCGCCGTTGCCGTAGAGTTTGTTGGCCAGCCGGCTGACGGTCCAGCCGGGGCGCACCACGCAGGTGCCGAGGGTTTCGGGCGCTGCCTCGGCCGGCCGGGCGTCGGCCGCTGCGGCGTTGCCGGCCCCTTCGGCGGCGATGACGATGACCTGCTCGGGAGCGTCGGGCGGGAAGGCGGCCGTGGCCAGGTCCAGGGCCGCGCCGAGCCCCTGCCGGGACAAGGGGGCCGTGGCCCGGGACGGGCCGGCCGTTTCGGCCGGGACGGCGGCGGCGGCGTCCGGAGCCGGCCGGCGGGAGGCCGCAGCCGCCGGACGGGGCACGGTCTCGGCTCGCAGGGCCCAAGCCGTGAACCGCTGCCCGGGCGTGGCCGGCGCGGCCTCGGCCCTTTCCGACGCCGGCTCCGGCCGGGCCGCCACGTCCGCTTCGGCTGCCCGGGCCGCCGGAACGCTCTCGGCCGTCTGGCCCGTCGCGGCGGGCTCGGCCACCTCCGCCTCCTCCCAGGAGCCGTCCACGGAGACCCCGTCCATGCCTGGCGCGGTTTCCTCGGGCGCCTGGGGAGTCCCGGCCGGCTCCTGGAGGAAGGACGCAACCGGAAGCGACGCCTTGGGCGCCAGGGAAGCGGCCGAACCGCCTTCGAGGGCGGCCGTGGCCCGGAGCAAAAGGCCAAGGGCCGTCTGTCGCGCCCCGGGCAGGCCGGGGCCGTGGAAAAGCAGGCCGGCCAGGGCCGCCGCGCCCAGGGTCCCGGCCACGGCCGCCGGACGCAGCCAGGCCCGGGCCCCGCCGCGCGACTGCCGGGCCGCCCGGCCGACCAGGCCCCAGCCGATGCGGGGTTTGCCGAAACCCACGGCCAGCAGCATGGACAGGTGGCAAAGGCGCACGATCTTTCGCGGGTAGCCCCGGGTCAGCCGGTGGATGCGGCGCAGGGCCAGGGGGGTGAAGACGGGTGGGACGAGCCCGTCTGGCGTGCAAAGGGCCAGACGGGTCTCGATCATGCGTCGGGTCTCCCCGCGGTCGAGCGGCAGGAGGCGGTAGCGGAAGTTCACCCGGTCGTCGAGGTTGGGCCGGGCGGCCAGCACGTCCTCGAACTCGGTCTGGGCGAAGATTACGATCTGCAGGAGCTTGTGGGTGTTGGTCTCGACGTTTAAGAGTTCGCGCAAAAGCTCCAGGCACTCGGGCGTCATCTTTTGCCCCTCGTCCACGATCAGGGCCACGATGCGGTCCCCCTCGCCCCGGGCCGAAAGCCCGGCCTTGAGCGTCTCGCGCAAAAGACCGGCGTCGTCCGCGGCCTCGCCGCCGTCGAGCCCGAAAAGTCGGGACAGGGCCTTTAGGAAATCAAGCGGCGTGGGCTGGTAGGGATCGTCCAGGAAATGGACCTCGACGCTCCCGTCCTCGGCCAGCAGGCGGGCCAGTTCGCGGCCAAGGGTGGTCTTGCCCGTGCCCACCTCGCCAAGGACGACATTGAGGCCGCGGCGCAGGCGCACCGCGATCTCCATGTGCTGCAGGCACTCCAGGTGGGTCCTGGCCCGGTAGAGAAGGTCCGGGTCCGGCGAATTGGAAAACGGCTCCCGCAACAGTCCAAGGGCCTTATAATAGCTCATGGCGGACTCCTTTGCTTCTTACGGCCGCGAGGCAGCGGCCATGGCCACGGGCGGCTCGATGACGCCGGCCACCGGCGGCACGGGCGCGACGGGTTTTTCCTGCAAAATGACCGGGGTGATGAAGATGAGCATCTCTTCCCGGTGGATGTCGGAACTTTTGGCCTTAAACGCCCAGCCGAGCCCCGGGATGTCGCGCAGGAAGGGCACCCCGGAGTTGGCGTCGGTCACGGTGTCGCGGGTGAGTCCGGAGATGACGATGGTGTCCCCGTCCTCGACCACCAGGTTGGACTGGGTCTCGCGCTTGTAGATGGGCGGGTTGCCCTGGACCCAGTTGCCCTGGTTGGGATCGACCTGGTCGTCTTTCACCACGATCTTCATGCGCAGGTTGCTGCCGTCCACCACGTGGGGCAGCATTTCGAGCTTCAGGGTGGCGTGGGCGAACTGGACGTTGGTGCCGTTTTGCGAGGTGGAGACGTAGGGGATGTCCTTGCCGTTCTCCACAAAGGCCGACAGGTTTTCCATGGTGGTGATGGTCGGGCTCGAAAGGATCTTGATCTTGTTCTCCTCGGCCAGGGCCGTCAGCTGCGCTTCGAGCACGTTTTCGCCGATCTTGCCGAAAAGGAAATTGAGTCCGGTGCCGGCCGCGCCAAGGCCCGTGGCGGCCGAGGTCAGGTTGGCCGGATTGTTGATGGCGAACCCCTGGCCCGAGGTGCCGCCGCCGAAAATGGGCGTCATGTTGTTGGTGGTGGTCGTGCTGGCGTTGCCGCCGTTGGCGGCCGTGGTCGTCGAGGCCATGGTGGTGCCGGCCGTGCCGCCGGTGGTGGTCGTGCTGCCGTTGTTGGCCCCGGTCGAGCCCGAGGTGGTGGTGGAGGCGATGGTTCCGGCCTGGGCCGGCGACAGCTGGAAATTGGAGTTTTTCAGCAGCCCGCCCCACTGCACGCCGAGCTGCTGGGCCGTGTCCCGGTCGGTCTGGACGATGAAGGCCTTGAGCTTGACCTGGGGACGCGGCTTGTCGAGCTGCTCGATCAGGGCCACCAGCTTTTCGGCGTCGGCCTGGGGGGCCTGGATGATGATGGAATTGCTGTGCTGGTCCGGCACCACCGAGCAGTTGAGCTGGCCTGGCCGGCGCGGCCCGCCCGCGCCGTGGATCTTTATGGTGTCGTCCGTGGCGCTGGTCGGCGTGATGTCCCGGAGCGTCTGGCCGGGCTGGGCCCCCTGCTTGTTCTCCTGTCCGCCCGGCATGGCCGTGGACGCGGACCCGCACATGCTCGACAGCGTGGCGTAGATCTTGGAGAGCTCCGCGTAATTGATCTCGACCCGGGCCGTGGCATAGGGTTCGAGTTCCTTGGCCCGGACCGATTCGGCCGCCATCCTGTTCTTGGCTTCCTTGAGCTTTTGCTGCTGCTCCATGTCGGCCAGGGTCAGGACCCGGATGATGTCGCCTTCCACGGAATAGGCCAGCCCGTTTGACGACAAAAGGCTCGTGAACGTCTCGTCCCAGGGGGCTTCCACCACATTGACGTTGACCTTGAGCCCCTTTTCCTGGCCGGCCCCGGTCGATCCCGGGATGGAGGAGGACAGGACCACGTTCTGGTTGGCGGCCCGGGCCATGGCCCGGACCACGGCCACGAGGTCGGTGTCGTACATCCGAAGCGTCACCTTCTGCTTGGGCAGGGCCCGGGCCGGCTTGGCCTCGGCCTTTTCCTCCGGCCTGGCGGTGATGGCGGCCCTGGAAAATTCCACCTTGCGCGGATGGGGATTGGGCGAGAAGCCTTCCGATTTCTGGGCCTGGACATCCCAGTGCTCGATGAAGGCATCCTTCTGGGGCTTTTTCACGCACCCCGCCGCCGCCAGACTGACGGCCAAAAGGCACGTCCCGCCCTTTTTCATCCACCCTCTCGCACCCATGAGCCGACCTCGCATAGAACTCTCCCTCGTGCCGCGCCGGCACATCCCGGCCGCCGTTACCGGGAGTCCTGGCCCTCGGCCTGGACCGTGACCTGCTGCCCGCTGCCCAGATTTTCCAGGACCACCTGGTCCGGGGTGATCGAAAACACTTTGTAGATGCCGCCATCCAGCGGGTCGCCGGCCTGGTACTCCATGCCGTCGAGGACGGCCAGCCGGCCCGTGCCGAGTTCGACGTAGCCGGTGTAGCGCGGCAGGACCGTGGGTTTGGCCACCTCGCGCCCGGTCAGCGGCCGGTCGTAAAAGGCCGCCTCCCGCCATTTCCGGTCGATGGCCGCCAGCACCGCCACCTCGTGGGGGCCCAGGGCCGCGTCCTGGATGGATTTGAGCATGGTCGCGGCCTTGGCGGCCTCGCCCGCCGCCGGACGCTGCGGCGGCGCCACGGGCGGGGTCTTGTCTCCAAGGAGCGTCACGAGCCCGATGACCGCCACCACGGCCGTTGCCGCCAGAAGGATCTTTTCACGCCGGCTCATTGCCCACGCTCCCTGCCCTGCCGCCCGTCATCGGACGGCCAGCCAGCATTTCACCGTGTACTCGCGCCCATCCCGGTCCACCGCGGTGGTCAGGGATTCGACCTTGACCAGGGGGCCGTACCGGCCAAGGGCCAGCAAGAATTCCCGAAAGGCATCGGCCGGACCGACGAGGCCGAGCCTGACCGCCACCAGCCCGTTGCGGGTGACCGAGGACGGGTCCGGCGAAACCCGGTTGACCCGCAGCCCGAGCGGCGCGGCCAGACCGTCCATGATCCCGGCCAGCCGGCCCACTTCGGCCAGGGGCAGCCGCTCGCCGCCGCCGACCGGACCGACGGACGGCAACCCGGCCTGGGCATCCTTGAGCGACTGGGCCACGGGCAAAAGCTGGCGGCGCAGCTCCAGGTTGGCCCGCAGCTGCCCGATCTGGTGCCGCAGGGCCTCGGCCTCGCGGGTGTCGGGGATGATGAAGACGGCCACGAACCCCACGGCAATGACCGCACCGGCGACGAGCACGGCCAGGGTGCGGGCAGGCAGGCGATTTTTGAGTTCCGCAAGCGTCATGGCCTAGCTCTCCGGCACCGAAAGGCCGATGACGAACCGCAGCCCGGTGGCGCCGCCGTCAAGGGCTTCGAGTTCGCTTTTTTTGACGGAAACGTCCTCGAAGAGCGGCGAGTTCTCGAGGGCCACCACGTAGCTGGCCAGCATGGAGTCGAAAAGCCTGGAATCGCCCGTGACCATGCCCTCGATCACCAGCCGGGCCGAGGCCTTGGCCTCCTTGGCCGGTTGTGCGCCCCCGGCCGCCGGCCTGGCCGATTCGACGGGCGGGCCGAACTCGGCGGTCAGGTTGCCGAGGCCCACACCCTGGGGAGCCAGGGCCAGGGCCTCGCCCCAGACGCCGACGGCCCGGTTGCGGGCGGCGTAGGCGTGCAGGGCCTTGCGCCGGTCCTGCAGCTCGCCGCTCATCCGGGTCAGGGTGGCCATGTCCGAGGTGCCGCCGAGGGCGGCCAGTTCGCCGGCCAGCCCGTCCCGCTCCCGGGCCAGGGTACGGCGCGTGGACGCGGCGCTGACGGAAAAAATCGCCATGGCCGCCAGCACCACGGCCAGGCTCACCAGGCTCCACTGCTCCAGACGGCGCGACGCGTTGACCGTGGCCTTTTCCCGGTAGGTGAACAGCGCGTTCGGCGTCACGTCCGGATCGGAAAAAGCCAGCCCCAGGGCCTGGGTGTAGACGGAACCGGGGATCGGCGGGCCGCCCATGGCCGGGCTCTCCAGGACGCGCCCGGCCATGGGATCGAGCGGCGAGCAGGGCAGGCCGGCCTGCTCGCCGATGTAGGCGACGAAAAGCCGGCTGGCGCCGAGGAGGCCCGACACGGTCAGGTGCGAGACCGCCTCGTAGCCGAGCGATTCCCGGTAGTGCTTGAGCGTCATCTCCACCTGCCGCACCAGCCGCGAGGCCACGGGTTCGAGCATGGCCATGACCTCTTCCGGGCCGAGCCCCTGGCCGGGATGGCAGTCGTCGAGGTGGTCGCAGCCGTAGAGGATGCTCTCGAAGACCTCCCGGGCGTGGGCCGGAGTCACGGCCGGTCCGGCCGCCGGAGCCGGGCCGGGCGTATCGGCCGGATCGAACGGGCCGGGCGGAGCGGAGGACTGGGCCGCAGCCGGCTCGGGATCGAGTTCCAGCACCAGCCCCGAATCCTCGGTCCCGGACGCGTCAAGGTCGAGGACCGCCGCCCCGTCCAGCCCCGGGGCCAGGGACATGCCGCGGTCCGAGGGCGGGGGCGGCGAGACGGCCAGGGCCGTCTCCAGGGCCTCCTGCACGGCCTGCTCCATGCCGGACATGGACGTCTTGATGACGCGCATGAACATCAGGTTGCCGTTGCTGAAAATCTCCAGGCGCGACCAATTCTGCCCCACGTGGAGGTTGGCCGTGGCTCCGCCCGCTCCCGGCACGATGCGGCGGCGAAAGAAATTCTGGTGGGCGAACGGTTCGAGCGTCAGTCCGGCCAGGGGGAACCCGGCCCGGGCGAAGTCGGCGCGCACCACGGCCACGGCCTCGCGCGGCGCGGTGTAGGCCATGGCCCCGATCCGGGTCGTTCCCTTCTCGGCCACCTCGCCCCGGCGCTCGAAATCGAAGATGACCGAGCCTTCGTCAAAGGCCATGTCCTTCTTGGCCGTCCAGAAGACGGCGTTGTCCACCTGCCGGGACGGCACCTTGGGGATGGTCACGAACTGGAGGTTGGCCCGGGCGCTCTGGGCTGCGGCCCAGATGCGCGGCAGGGGGCCGGGACCGCACAGGTCCGACAGAGTGCGCCGCAAGAGGGCCACGAATTCCGGGCTTCCCGGCGCGACCCCCTCGGGCACGGGGGCGATGGCCGTGCCGAGGACTTCGAAGCCGGCGTCCTGGCCCCGGATCTTGACACACGTCAGCTGGGCCTGGGAGATGTCCACGCCGACATGGACGACCTTGGGCCGGGAGAACCGGCCCCAGAACGGGTTGGCCTCCCCTGTCCCGTTCGGCGAGCCGGCAGGCGATCCAACGGAACGCTCCCCTGCGGCCGCTCCCGGGCCGGAACGCCGGATCAGCTCCAAAAGCCGCTGGTTCGGCGTGGGTTTGCTCTCCTTGGCCATGTGTCGTCTCCCGCCTTCCGTTGCCGGCTACAGCCCCGGCCGCCTGTCCCGGCGAAGCGCCCGGGCATCCGGGCGTCCGCCCCAAACGCGTCCCTATCCTTGCAAGCGTGTCAAACGCACCACTTCGTCGTGGCTGATGCGCCAGCCCCGTCCGACCTTGACCCCGCGAAGGGTCCGGCCCCGGATGAACTTGCGCACCGTCTGGTCGCTGCACTTGAGCAGCCGGGCCACTTCCTGGACCGTGTAGGTCTCCTTGACCTCTCCTTGCTTCTCCTGCATCGCATGACGCTCCTTATCGCTATGTAGCGATACTTACGGTCGGCTCCGGCCAAAAAAAATTGCCCACGGCCCCGCGTCGCGTCCGCCCCGGCGTTCCACTTTGTGACTGCTGGCCTGTGACCGTTTCATTCCGTTAAACTCCCGGCGATCCTTCCCATCGCCCCCCTGCTGGAAAAACCCAGGGTTTGCGGCACTCTCTCCCAACAACAGAGGAGGCCGTGCCCCGAGCCTTACAAAAGCCGTGCCCGGCCGGAATCCCCCGCTTCCGGGCGATTCCAATCCTCCGGGCATCCATGCTAGGGTCCGCCATTCGCATACGACAAAACCTGGCGGTGCCATGGCCCAGATCGACGCCTTTTTTAAAATGCTCAAGGAAACCGGCGCTTCGGACCTGCATCTGGCCAGCGGCTCCCAGCCGCTGTTGCGCTTAAACGGCCGGCTGGAGCGGATCAAATACAAGGTCCTCGAAGCCGAGGAATTAAAGGCGCTCCTCTACGAGATCGCGCCCGAACGGCTGGTCAAGACCTTCGAGGAGACCGGCGACCTGGACTTCGCCTACGCCGCGCCGGGTATCGGCCGGCTGCGGGCCAACTACTTCCGCCAGGAGCGCGGCATTTCCGCCGCCTTCCGGGCCATCCCCGAGACCGTGCCGACACTGGCCGAACTCGGCCTGCCGGCCGTCCTGGCCGAGCTTTCCATGCGCCCCAAGGGGCTCGTGCTCGTCACCGGCCCCACGGGCTCGGGCAAGTCCACCACGCTTGCCGCCATGGTCCGCCAGGCCAACGAGAACCGGCGCGACCACATCATCACCATCGAGGACCCCATCGAGTTCGTCCACGCCCCGGCCACCTGCCTGGTCAACCAGCGCGAGGTCGGCCGCGACACCCGGTCCTTTGCCGCCGCCCTGCGCGGGGCCCTGCGCGAGGACCCGGACATCATCCTGGTCGGGGAAATGCGCGACCTCGAAACCATCGAGCTGGCCCTGGAGGCGGCCGAAACCGGGCATCTGGTCCTTTCCACCCTGCACACGGTCTCGGCGGCCAAGACCATCGACCGGATCATCGACGTCTTTCCCGGCGACCGGCAGGCGCAGATCCGCTCGGCCCTGTCCGAGTCGCTCTCGGCCGTCATCTCCCAGACGCTTTTGCGCCGGGCCGACACGCCGGGCCGGGTCCTGGCCCTGGAGCTCCTTTTGGCCAACACGGCGGTCCGAAACCTCATCCGCGAGAACAAGACCTTCCAGATCCCGTCAGTCATGGAGACGGGCAAGGCCCATGGCATGCGGCTTCTGGACGAATCCCTGCTGGAGCTTCTGGCCGGGGGCCGCATTGACGGCACCGACGCCTGGCGCAACGCCTTCAACAAATCCCGGTTCGCGGATTTCGCCCCGAACCTGTCCGCCAGGGAGGCGTAAGGCCGTGCCCCGCCGGATCCTGCACGCCCTCACCGGGGCCGCCCTGGCCGCCGCCCCGGCCGCCTCGGACTACCTGTTCGCGTCCGGGTCCCCGCCGGGGGCGCTCGTCGACGGCGCGTTCGTCCCCTTGCCGGCCCTGCCGGGCGTGGCCGGGGCCCTCACCCCCCGCCAGACCGAAACCCTGGCCCGGGGGCTCCTCGGCCGGGACGCGCGGCTCCTGGCCGACCTGCGGATCCGGGGCAGCTGCGACGCGGCCTACGCCCATCCGGCCGGCGTCCGGTTCCGGGCCAACGCCTACCGGGCCGGGGACAGCCTGGGGCTGGTGCTGCGCCGCCTGCCGGACGCGCCGCCGCCCCTTGCCTCTCTCGGCCTGCCGCCGGTTTTCACCCGCATGGCAACCCTGGCCGAGGGACTGGTCCTGGTGGTCGGGGCCACCGGCTCCGGCAAATCCACCACGCTTTCCGCCCTGGCCACGGCCATCCTGGCCGACCGGCCGGTCCACGTGGTCACCCTGGAGGATCCGGTGGAGAGCCTTTTCCCCCCGGGCCGGGGCGTGGTCAGCCAGCGGGAGCTCGGCACGGATTTCCCGTCCTTTGCCGACGGCATCCGGGCGGCCCTGCGCCAAGCCCCCCACGTCATCCTGGTCGGCGAGGCCCGGGACCGGGAGACGGTGGACGCGGCCCTCGGCGCGGCCGAGACCGGGCACCTCGTCCTGGCCACCCTCCACACCGCCGACTGCGCCGGGGCCGTGGAACGGCTGCTGGCCTTTTTCGGCCCGAGCGAGGAGCGGCTGGCCCGGCAGCGGCTGGCCGGCAGCCTGCGTTTCGTGGCGGCCCAGCGCCTGCTGCCCCGGGTCGGCGGCGGCCGGGCCGTGTCGGTGGAGGTCCTGGCCGCGACACTGCGTACCCGCGAGCGCATCCTCGCGGGAAAAGACGGGAGCGAAGGCTTTTCCGACATCCTGGAGCAGGGCGAGCCCTACGGCATGGTCACCTTCGACGCCTCCACGGCCGCCCTTTTCGCGGCCGGGACCATCACCGAGGAGACGGCCATCAGCCGGGCCTCGGACCGGGCCGCCCTGGCCCGGGCCCTGGACACGGTCAAGGCCGGCCGGGGCCAGCCCGTCTCGTCCATCACCGGCCTGACCCTGGACCTGCCGCCGCCCGAAGAGGACGGACCCGGGGCGGCGGGCCCGGCCCGGGGAGGGCGGCCATGACCGGCATGACGGCCATCGCCTGCCCCTGCGGCGGCCACACCGTGAGCCTCTCTCCGGACAAGTTGCCGGTGGGCGGCCGGGCGGCCTTCACCTGCCCGGCCTGCGGCGCCCGCCGGACCTTTGTCCGCACGCCGGGCGGCGCGGTCTTTGACGGGGCCCCGGACCGGACGCCCCCCCCCGCCCCATCGCCCGACCCGGCCGCCCCCGCCGCCTCATCGCCCGACCCGGCCGCCCCCGCCGCCGTCTCCGTGGTCGCCGCGCCCGCCGCCATCCCGGCTCCGCCGCCGCGCCCCGCCGCGCCCGACCTGCCCCCGAGCCCGGTGCCGGCCGGAGCCGTGGTCGTGCTGGCCGCCCTGCCGCCGGTTCCCGCGCGCTCTCCGGCCTGGGCCGGGGCCGTGGCCGAGGCCTTTCCCGGGCCGGACTGGCACGTGCTGTGCGCCACCGACCCGGGAAAGGCCCGGGCCGATCTCCTCGCCCACGCTCCGGCCGTGGTCGTGGCCGGGGACGGGCCGGCGACGGCGGCGCTTGTGGCCGACGTGGCCGCCCTGCCCGGCCGGGTCCGGGAGCGGCTGGCCCTGGTCCTGGTCGGGGATTTCACGGACAACGACGCCATGGCCGCCTTTGCCCGAAGCGCCGACACCGTGCTCGACGCGGCCGACGCCAAAGCCATGGCCGGGCGCCTGCGCGCCGCCCTGGCCGACCGGAAAAGCCTGCCGTCCCTCTTCGAGGCGGACTAAGGCCGGCCATGGACCGCATCACCGCCCTGCTCGTCCACCCCGACCCCGCCGTCCGCACCGCCCTGCGGGACGGGCTTTCGGGCCTGGATTTCATCCGGGTCCTCGGCGAGGCCGCCGACGCCTACGAGGCGTCGGAGCTGTTGCGGGCCATTCCCTACGGCCTGCTTTTTTGCGGCGTGGACCTGCCGGGCGAGGTCGGCGGCTTCGAGCTGGCCGAGGCGCTCCTGGCCGCCAAGCGCCGGCCGGGGCTGGTCTTTATCGCCGGGGACGAGGCCCGGGCCTTCCGGGCCTTCGAGCTCGGCGCGGCCGACTATCTGCTGTGGCCCTTTACCCGGGAGCGTTTCGCCCAGACCCTGGACCGGCTGGCCCGCTACCGGCCGGCCTTTCGCGAGGCCCCGGCCCCGGAGTGGCGCGCCGCCGGCCAGCCGTCCGACCGGACCGGCAACGACGGCGACGACGCCGAGACCGAGGAGACGGTGCAACTCCCCCTGGGAGAGGACGAGGAGGACCGGTTCCTGACCGCCCTGCGCCAGGCCTGGGACATCCGCCACGAGCGGCCGGTGGACATCGAAAAGCTGCCCATCACCCTCGACGGCCGCACCATTCTCCTCCCTTACACCCAGATCCTTTTCATTGAGGCCTACGAGGACTATTCCTTTGTGCACACGGCCGCCAAAAAACTCCTCACCTCGTATCGCCTGAAGAACCTGGAAGAGCGCCTGCGGCCCCACCGTTTCTTCCGGGTTCACCGCAAGTACCTGGTCAACCTCGACCAGGTGACGGAAATCGCCACGCTCCCGGGCGGCAACTTCATGCTGCGCACGGCCGGCAAGACCCGCATCGAGCTCCCCATCGGCCGCCGCCGCATCGGCGAACTGAAACAGATTCTGGGGCTGTGATGATGGTGCGTGGAGCAAAGTGTGGACGGAAGGAAGCCTCCGGCGGCCGGGGGGGATCATCCCCCCCGGACCCCCCGAAAGGGGATTTGACGGCATGGCGCAATGCGCGGCGCCTTTTTCAATGGCGCGTGGTCATGAGAGGGCCTTCGGCGGAGTATCTATGAATAACACACGCATCCCAGCTTATTGTAGTCTCAATTCTCCTGGGATTCCAAAGGGCAAAAGCCCTTTGGCCGCCGGAGGCTTCCCCCCTGCCCGTCCTGCCCACTTTAGCAACGCCTTCGCGAGGAGGAGACGATGACACCGACCGGAACCCTGGATGCCCTGCTCGTCGAGGAACGGGTGTTTCGGCCGGCCCCGGCCACGGTCATCGAGGCCAACGTCAAGCCGGCCGACCTGGCCGAGGCCTACCGACTGGCCGAGGCCGACCATCTGGCCTACTGGGAGAAGGCCGCCCTGGAACTGGAGTGGCACCGCAAATGGGACGCCGTGCTGGACGACGGGAAGGCCCCCTTTTACCGCTGGTTTCCCGGGGCCCGCACCAACATCGTGCACAACGCCCTGGACCGGCACGTCCACATCTGGACGAAAAACAAGCTGGCGCTGATCTGGGAGGGCGAGGCCGGGGATTGCCGCAAGTTCACCTATTTCGAGCTCTACCGGGAAGTGAACCGCCTGGCCGGGGCACTTCGCGCCCTTGGCGTGTCGCGCGGCGACCGGGTCTGCCTCTACATGCCGCCCATTCCCGAAACGGTCGTGGCCATGCTGGCCGCGGCCAAGATCGGGGCCGTCCACGTCTTCGTCTTTGCCGGCTACTCGGCCAAATTCCTGCGCGAACGCCTAAACGACTCCAAGGCCCGGGTGCTCGTCACGGCCGACGGCTTCTACCGGGGCGGCCGCTGCATCAACCTGAAGGCGGTGGTGGACGAGGCGTTGCCCGGGGTCAGGGGCGAGACGGCCGAGACCGTGGTGGTCGTTCGCCGCACCGGCGACGACATCGACATGCAGGAGCCGCGCGATCTGTATTACCACGACCTCCTGCGCCAGGAGTCGCCCGAGGCGGCGACCGAAATCATGGAGGCCGGGGACCCGCTTTTCTGGCTCCACACCTCCGGCACCACCGGCCGGCCCAAGGCCGTGGTCCACAACCACGGCGGCTACATGGTCGGGGCCAGCCACACCTTCCGCACGGTCTTCGACATCAAACCCACCGACATCCACTTCTGCACCGCCGACCCGGGCTGGATCACCGGCCACACCTACGGCGTCTACGGGCCCCTTCTGACCGGCGCCACGGTCATCCTCTACGAAGGCCACCCGCTCTATCCCCAGGCCGACCGCCTGCCGACCATCATCGAACGCTACGGGGCCACCATCTTCTACGCCACCCCGACCCTTGTCCGCATGCTCATGCGCTACGGGCCCCAGTATCCCAAAAAGCGCGACCTCTCGACCTTGCGCCTCCTTGGCAGCGTGGGCGAGCCGCTCGGGCCCGAGGCCTGGATGTGGTTTTACAAGCACATCGGCCGGTCCAACTGCCCGGTCCTCGACACCTGGTGGCAGACCGAGACCGGCATGGCCATGATTTCCCCCATGCCGATCTCGGTCCTCAAACCCGGGTCCGTGGGCAAGGCCCTGCCCGGCATCGCGGCCGACGTGGTGGACGACAAGGGCCAGGCCGTGCCCCCGGGCCAGGGCGGGTTCCTGGTCGTCAAAAAGCCCTGGCCGGCCATGCTGACCACGCTTGAAGGCGACGACGCCGGCTACGCCAGGGACTATTGGGAGAGGATTCCGGGCTGCTACTTCGCCGGGGACGTGGCCCGGCGCGACGAGGACGGCTATTTCTGGATCCAGGGCCGGGCCGACGATGTGCTCAATATCGCCGGCCACCGCGTGGGCACGGCCGAGGTCGAGGCCGCGCTTTGCGCCCACCGGCTGGTCACGGAAGCGGCGGTCGTCGGGCTGCCGGACAAGATCAAGGGCGAGGTGGCCAAGGCCTTTGTCGTGGCCGCGCCCGAGTGGCGGGCCGCCTTTGCCGACGCCGACGCCTTCGCCTCGGAGCTGCGCGCCCACGTCCGCCGCGAACTCGGCCCCATCGTCGTCATCAAGGCGGTGGAACTGCGCGACACGCTGCCAAGGACAAGGAGCGGCAAGATCCTGCGCCGCAAGCTTCGGGCCGAAGAATTGGGGCAGGCCCTCGAAGGCGGGACGGGCGAGGAGGAGTAGGGAGGAAACCCGCCCCCAGGCCATCCTCGACGCCCGGTCCGATCCCCGTCAGGCGGCCGCCCTCCCTCCGGCCGCGCCTATTCCTCGTCCACCCAGGCCTTTTTCGCCGCCGCGAAGGGCGACACCGGCGTCCTGGCCGTGCGGTCGCAGCGGACGTCGATCACGCACGGCCCGTTGCCGGCCAGTCCCTCGGCAAAGGCCGGGGCCAGCTCTTCCGGGCGGGTGACGGCGAGGCCCCGGGCGCCCATGGCCCGGCCGAAGGCCGCGAAGTCGCGGCCCGGCAGCTCGGCCAGGGCCCCGGCCCCGGGCCCGTCCTCTACCGCCCGCAGCCAGACGTTGCCAAGGGCGCCGTTGTTGATCACCACGTAGAGGATGGGAAAGCCGTAGCGGGCGGCGGTGGCCACTTCCATGCCGTGCATGAGCATGCACCCGTCGCCGGTGACGCAGGCGACGGGCCGGCCGGGACGGGCCGCCTGGACGCCGATGGCCGCCCCGATGGCCCAGCCCATGGGGCCGAGGTTGGCGGCCGTGAAATAGGTTCGCGGACCGAACGCCTGGAAATAATGGGCGAAAAAGGCTCGGTGCGCCCCGGAGTCGACCACCACGGCCGCCTCGCGCGGCAAGGCCCGGCGCAGTTCGGCCGCCACCCGGGCAGGGTGGAGCGGCACGGCCTCGCTCGTCATCTGCTCGGGGTCGTAGCAGGTCCGGCCGGACTGGCGGATGCCGCCCAGCCAGGCGGCCCGTGATTCGTTGCCGGACCGAAACCGCATGATCCGGGCCGAGCCGGGCTCCATCATGAGGGCCAGGGCCGCCCGGCAGTCGCCGACAACGGGCACGTGGGTGTGGAAGGTGCGGCCGACGACGGTCGGGTCCACGTCCACCTGGACCAGGGCCCGGCTGGGAAGCATCTTCGCGTCCCAGAAGAGGGTGTCGCGCTGGGACAGGCCGCTGCCGAGGACGATCAGCACCTCGACCTGGCCCGAAAGCAGGGCCTCGATGGCCGGTCGGTGGCCGGCGTAGCCGAAGACGCCGAGCGAAAGCCGGTGGTCCTCCGG
The DNA here is from genome assembly GCF_000177215.2 of Solidesulfovibrio carbinoliphilus subsp. oakridgensis. Classification (NCBI taxonomy): domain Bacteria; kingdom Pseudomonadati; phylum Thermodesulfobacteriota; class Desulfovibrionia; order Desulfovibrionales; family Desulfovibrionaceae; genus Solidesulfovibrio; species Solidesulfovibrio carbinoliphilus. The sequence continues at coordinate 1,650,250 of NZ_CM001368.1, forward strand.
GAAAACGCCCTTGGCCCGGAGGGTGGTGGCCACCGGAATCTCGAACTGCTCGGCAAAGGCGGTCAGGCTCTCCGTGGCCCCGGACTTCTCCACCCCGGCTCCGGCCAGGATGGCCACCCGGACCGGCGCCGCGCCGCCGCCCTCGGGCACGAGGATGCGCCACAACCGCTCCACCGCCGCCCTATCCGCGAACCGGGGTCGGTAGACCGACTCGTCGAGGGGCTCCCACGGCGCGGCCACGTCGGCCCGCTGGATGTCCAGCGGCAGGCTCATGTGGACCGGAGCCTTGGGGCCGGCCAGCATCCGGGTCAGGCAGGCCCGCAGGTGGTGGTGGACGAGATGCGGGTTTTCGACGGACAGGGAGGCGGCCGTGACATGGGACAAAAGAGCCGTGTCGTCGAAGGTGGCGGCCGAAGAGTCCTGGAACCCGCCGCGCCCTTCCCAGTCCGTCGGCACCTGGCCGGTGAGGAAAAGGACCGGCGAGGCGTCGGCCCGGGCCGAGGCGGCCACGGTGGCGAGATTGGTCGCCCCGGGTCCGCCGATGGCCAGACAGGCGCCGAACCGCCCCGAGGCCCGGGCATAGCCGTCGGCCATGGCGGCCGCGCCGGACTCGTGGGCGGCCACGATCGGGGTCAGGCCGGGGGTGGCCGCCAGATCGGGCAGGAAGGGATCGACCAGGCCGCCCGGCACCAGGAACACATGGTCCACGCCCTCGGCAACGAGGCTTGACAGCAGATAGCGTGTGGCGCGCATGAAAGCTCCCCCATCCCTCCGGGTTTCGCCGGATGCTGCATGATGCGCCGGCCGCGCGGCAACGTCAAGGCGCGGCCGGAGGCCACGTCTTGGGGAATCCTTCCCCGCCCCCGTTGCCGCCGGCAGGCCCGGCAAAACGGAGGCGATTGCCTATCACACCTCCTTGATGCTAGGCTGGGGGCTCCTTTCCGTCTGCATTTCCCCTGGCCGGCGGCCACAGAGGCCGCCCGGACCAGGGCCCCTACCCGCGCGGTGCGTTTCCCCCGTGCCTGGAAACGACTCGCCATGTTTGGCCACAGGGGGAACCGATGAGCGCCACCCGGGATTCCGCCGACACACACCCTTCTCTTGAGGATGGCCCGCGCCCGGAAACGCGCCCAGCCTCGTCCTGGCCGGTGGTGGGCCTGGGGGCCTCGGCCGGCGGCATCGAGGCCCTCAAGGCCTTGCTGGCCGAACTGCCGGCCACCTTCGAGGCCGCCCTGGCCGTCCTCAACCATGTGCCCCGGGACCGGCCAAGCCACCTTCGCGAAGTGCTGGCCGCCTTCACCGGACTGGCCGTGGCCGAGGTGTCCGGGGACACGCCGCCCGCCCGGGGCACGGTCTACGTCGCGTCCCCCCGCCACGACCTGGCCCTCGAGAACGGCCGGCTGCGGCCCGTGGACCAGGAGACCGAGGTCCCGCACCGCAACATCGACCGGTTTTTCGGCGATCTGGCCGACACGTTCGGGCCCCGGGCCATCGGCGTCATCCTGTCCGGCGCAGGCTCGGACGGGCTTTCCGGCGCGGCCCGGATCGCCCGGGCCGGCGGGCTGGTCCTGGTCCAGGACCCGGCCGAAGCCCTGCACGGCGGCATGCCCCAAAGCGTGATCGAGGCCGGCCTGGCCGCGGCCGTGCTGCCGGCCGCGGCCCTTGGCCGCCAGCTCGTGCGCCTCCTTTCCGCCACGGCCCCGGGCGAACCGGACGACACGGAACAGGGCTCCTTCGAAGAGGCGGTGCTGGCCCTTTTGCGGGAGCGGACCGGCTGCGACCTGTCGGGCTACCGCCGCGCCACCATCCTGCGCCGCATCCGCAAACGGATGATCCTGGCCGGCTGCGACACCACCGAGGCTTACCTCGCCAAACTGGACAGGGATCCGGCGGAATGCGGGGAGCTCCTGCGGACCCTTTTCATCGGCGTGACCGCCTTTTTCCGCGATCCCGAAGCCTTCGAGGCCTTGCGGACCCTGGCCCTGCCGCGCATCTTTCGCGACCGCAGCCCCGGCGACTGCGTCCGGATCTGGGTCATCGGCTGTTCCACCGGGGAAGAGGCCTATTCCGTGGCCATGCTCGTCAATGAGTATATCGAGTCGACCAGGACGCACTGCGGCGTCAAAGTCTTCGCCACGGACATCGATCCGGCCGCCGTGGCCGCCGCCCGCAGGGGCTGGTACGCCCGGGGGGACCGGCCAAACCTCTCCGCCGAACGGCTGGGGAAGTATTTCAAGACCGACGGCCACGGCCATACCGTGCGTCCGGGCCTGCGGGAGCGGCTGGTGGTGGTGCGACACAACCTGCTTGGGGACCCCCCTTTCCTGCACATGGACCTGGTGGTCTGCCGCAATCTGCTCATCTATCTCACCCCGGACCTCCAGGAACGGGCCCTCACCCTGCTTCACGAGGCCCTTGGCCCGGGCGGACACCTCTTCCTCGGGCCGGCCGAATCCGTCAGCACCCACGGCACCCGGCTTGAATGCGTGGACCAGCGGTGGAAGATCTTTCGCAGTGCCGGCAAGCCCCCGCGCCAAAGCCAGCCGCCCTTTCCCGTCGCCCGCCCCCCCCGGTTTCCGGAAGACGGCCGGCCGGCGGACCCGGCCCTGCCGGCCGCCGGTCCGGCGGCCGTCCTGGCCGAGGCCCTGCGCCGCCGCTACGCCCACCCGGCCGTGCTGGTGGACCGGAATTTCCATGTCCTGCACCTGTGCGGGGACACCAGTCCCTACCTGCGGATGCCAAACGGCGAACCGAGCCTCAACATCCTGAAGCTCGCCGACCCGGAACTGCGCCACCACCTGCGCCTGGCCCTGCAAGGGGCCCTGGCCAAGGGCGCGCCGACCGCCATCCCCGCCTTGCGCCCCGCCGCCGCTCCCGACGGTCCCGTCACCTTGGCCGTGGACCCGGTCCTTGGCGACGACGGCCGGGTATTAAGCCTGCTCGTGGTCTTCGAGCCGGCCGCCGCCTCCCCGGCGGGGGCCGGCCCGCCCCTGGCCGCCCTGTCCGAAAGCGGGGCGATCCAGCGCTACGAGGCCGAGCTGCAGGCGGCCCACGACCGGCTGCGCGAAGTGATGGAGCACGACGAAGCCCTGCACGAGGAACTGCGGGCCTCCAACGAGGAGCTCCTCAGCATGAACGAGGAGCTCCAGTCGGCAAGCGAGGAGATGGAGGCCTCCCGGGAGGAGTTGCAAGCCTTAAACGAGGAACTGTCCGCCAAGGTGGAGGAATTGTCCAAGGCCAACGGCTTCGTGGAAAACCTCCTGCGCTGCACCAATCTGGCCACGATCTTCGTGGACCGCGGGCAGCGGGTGATGCGGGCCACGCCGGCGGCCCTCGACATCTTCCACCTGGCCGTGGAGGACGCCGGCCGGCCCCTTGACGCCATCAAGGCCCGGGTCGAGGATCCCCACCTGGCCGGGGACATCGAGCGGGTCCTTGGGGGACAAAACGTGGTGGAGCGCGAGGTGACCGGCCCGGAGGGCCGCTGCTACGTCAAACGGGTTTTCCCCTTCCGCGACGGCCAGGCCGAGGCGGAGGGCGCGGTGCTCACCTATGCCGACGTGACCGCGCTCAAAGCCGCCGAAGGCGTGCTGCTCCGCAGCAACGAGGAACTCGAGGCCCTGGTCGCCATCCGCACCCGGGAGCTGGAACTGGCCCGCCAGGAGTCGGAGGCCCGGGCCGCCGAGCTCGAGGCAGTCATGCGCCAGACCCCTGCCGCCATCTGGATCACCCGTGACACCGAGGCCCGCACCGTCATCGGCAACCCGGCCGGCCACCGGATGCTGCGGATGGAGCCGGCCCCCCCCTTTTCCATGGCCATGCCCGGCGACGGGCCCACCTGCCGGGCCAGCAAGGAGGGGCGCGAACTGACCTTTGAGCAACGGGCCATGTACCGGGCCGCCCGGGGCGAGAGCGTCACGGACGAGGAAATCGACCTGGTCTACCCGGACGGCTCCGGCCGGACCATTTTCGGCAGCGCCGTGCCCCTGCGAAACGCCCGGGAGGAAGTGACCGGCGCGGTCGGAGTGTTCCTGGACGTGACCGAGCAGAAGCGGATCGAAGCCGCGCTTCGCCAGAGTCAGGCGAAGCTCGAGGCCGCCCTGGCCAGCATGGCCGACGCGGTCTTCATTTCCGACGCCGAGGGCCGGTTCATCCACGTCAACGACGCCTTCGCCACCTTCCACAAGTTCAGGAACAAGGAGGAGTGCGCCAGGACGTTTGCCCAATACCCAGGCATCCTGGACGTCTTCCTGCCCGACGGGACGCTTGCGCCCGTGGACCAGTGGGCGGTCCCCCGGGCCCTTCGAGGCGAGACGGCCACCAACGACGAATACACCCTGCGGCGCAAGGACACCGGCGAAACCTGGGTCGGCAGCTACGCCTTCGCCCCCATCCGGGACGGGGACGGGGCCATCGTCGGTTCGGTGGTGGTTGGCCGCGACATCACGGAGCGCAAAAAGGCCGAACACGAACTCCTGCTCAAGGAGGGCGAGCTGCGCGAAGCCCAGCGCATCGCCCACCTCGGCAGCTGGCACTGGGACGCGGCCACGGACGCCACGACCGCTTCGCCGGAGCTCTACGCCATCTACGGGCTCGACCCGGCCCAGCCCTTCCCGGATTTCCGCCAGCAGCGCGGCACCCTCTATCCCGAGGCCGGCTGGGAGCGGATCAACGCGGCCGTCGGGCAGTCCATCGCCACCGGCGTCGGCTACGAGCTCGACGTGAAGGCCTTTTGCCATGGCGAGCCGATCTGGATCACCACCCGCTGCGAGGTGGTGCGGGACATGGCCGGCAAGATTTCGGGCCTGCGGGGCACGGTCCAGGACATCACCGAACGAAAGCTCCAGGAGCAGGTCCTGACCTTCCTCGCCACCTGCGGCCACCACCGGGACGGGCTGGATTTCTTCCAGTCCCTGGCCCGGTACCTGGCCGAAATCCTGCGCATGGACTTCGTGTGCATCGACCGCCTGGAAGGGGACGGCCTGACCGCCCGCACCCTGGCCGTCTATTTCGACGGCCATTTCGAGGACAACCTCTCCTACGCCCTGGCCGACACGCCCTGCGGCGAAGTCGTCGGCAAAACCGTGTGCTGCTATCCCCGAAACGTGCGCGGCCTTTTCCCCGACGACGCCGTGCTCGCGGACATGGCCGCCGAAAGCTACGTGGGCATCACCCTGTGGGACGCAGCCGGACGCCCAAGCGGGCTCATTGCCGTCATCGGCCGCCATGCCCTCAAGGACTCCCGGCTGGCCGAATCGATCCTGCAGATGGTCGGCGGGCGGGCCGGCAGCGAACTGGAGCGCCTCTACGCCGCCGAAGCCCTGCTCCTGGCCAAGGAGACGGCCGAAAACGCCAGCCGGACAAAATCGGAGTTCCTGGCCAACATGAGCCACGAGATCCGCACGCCCTTAAACGGCGTGCTCGGCATGCTCCAGCTCATGACCACCACCCCCCTCGACACCGAGCAGAAGGAATACGTCCTGGCCGCGATCCAATCCTCCAAAAGGCTGACCCGGCTGCTCTCGGACATTCTCGACCTGTCCCGCATCGAGGCCGGCCGGCTGGTCATCCAGGAAGGGGAATTCACCCTGGCCCCGCTTCGGACCTCGGTGCTGGAGCTTTTCTTCGTGGCGGCCAAGGACAAGGGCCTTTCCCTCGACTTCACCCTCGACCCGGCCCTGCCGCCCCGGCTGGTCGGCGACGAGGCCAGGTTGCGCCAGATCCTTTTCAACCTGGTCGGCAATGCCCTGAAGTTCACGGAAAAGGGCTCGGTGACGGTCGCGGCCGTTCCCCTGGGCGCAACGGATGCCGTCCCGGCCCGGGTCCTTTTCACGGTCACGGACACCGGCATCGGCATCCCGCCCGACCGGCTGCGGGACATCTTCGAGCCCTTCGTCCAGGCCGAAGGGACCTACACCCGGCGGTTCCAGGGGGCTGGGCTCGGGCTCTCCATCGTCAAAAAGCTGGTCGGCCTCATGGGCGGCTCCCTCGAGATCGACACCGCGCCCGGCCAAGGCACGACCTGCTACCTGTCCCTGCCCTTTCGCCGGACGGGCGGCGCGCCCGCCCGGCCGGCCGAGGCCGGGAACCGGCCGCGTTCCCAGGCCCGGGAACGATTGCGGATCCTTTTCGTGGAGGACGACGCCGTCAACCAGATGACCGGGAAAAGGATGCTCGAAAAGCTCGGCCACGCGGTGGTGGCCGCGGACGATGGCCGGGAGGCGGTGGACTGTTTCCTCCGGCAGGAGTTCGACCTCATCTTCATGGACATCCAGATGCCCCGCATGGACGGGGTGGAGGCGACGCGGGCCATCCGAAACGCCGGCGCGCCCGGCCGCCGGACGGATCTTCCCATCATCGCCCTGACCGCCTACGCCATGACGAGCGACCGGGAAAAGTTCCTGGCCGCCGGCCTTGACGACTATGTCGCCAAGCCCGTCGAGCTCCACATGCTTGAGGAGGCCATCGGCCGGGCCATGGCCGGCCGCGCGGTCCGGCTTGCCCGGCCGGACGCAGAAAAGGCTTGACGCCGGGGCCGGCCGGCGGTTCAAGCGGTCGTGCCCCTGGCGTCGCCCGGCTCCCGGACGCCAAATCCCGGCAACAAGGCGTTCCCCCGTGCACTGCGACGCTTCCTGCCCCATCGGCATCTTCGATTCCGGCGTCGGCGGCCTGACCGTGGCCCGCGCCGTCATGGACCGGCTGCCCCACGAATCCATCGTCTATTTCGGCGACACCGCCCGCGTTCCCTACGGCGTCAAGTCCCCGGACACCGTGGCCCGCTACGCGGCCCAGATCACGCGCTTCCTTTTGGCCAAGGACGTCAAGCTCCTGATCGTGGCCTGCAACACCATGGCCGCCGTGGCCCTGCCGGCCATCACCGCCCTGTCGCCGGTCCCGGTCATCGAGGTCATCGACGCCGGGGCCAGAAGCGCCCTGGCCGCCACGCGCACCAAACGGATCGGCATCATCGCCACGCCCTCGACCATTGCCAGCCGCGCCTACGAACGGGCGCTTACGACCCTTGGCGGCCCCGGGGTGCACACGGCCTCCCGGGCCTGTCCGCTCTTCGTCCCCCTGGTCGAGGAAGGCTGGCTCGACCACCCGGCGACCCGCCTCGTGGCCGAGGAATACCTGGCTCCGCTCCTCGCCTATGACCTCGACACCCTGATTCTCGGCTGCACCCACTATCCCCTCCTGGCCCCGCTGCTGGCCCGGGTGGTCGGCCCGGGCATCCGGCTCCAGGACTCGGCCTCGGCCGTGGCCGAACGCGCCGCCGCCCTCCTGGCCGAACTGGGGCTCGGGCAGGCGGACGGCAGGCCGGGCCACGCCTTTCACGTCACGGACATGCCGCTTAAATTCCGGGAGATCGGCGAACGGTTTCTCGGCCGTCCCATGGGCGACGTCCGGCTGGAAGAGCTGTAGACGCGGCCGGGCCGGCGTCCCCAAGGTTGGGAACGGCCGGCCCGGGCGGCGTTGCGGCAAAAAGCGGGGATGCGCGGCCGGGGCCGCGCGATCAGGGTTGTCCCGGCGTCGGCGCGGCCGTGGCGGCCGGCTCGGCCCTGGCCTCGGGCGCGGGCTCGGACGCCGGCGCCGGCGCGGGCTTGGCAACCGGCGAGGGTTTGGCGTCCGGCGTGGACGCCGGCTTGGACCCGGGTTTGGACGCCGGCGCGGGGGCGGTTCCGCCCGGCGCGGCGGGCGCGGCCGGCCCGGTCGTCCCCGGCGGGGTCTCGTGGCCGGCCGGGGCGGACCCGTCCGCCGGCTTGGGCGCGGGTTTGGGCACGGCCGGCTTGGGCGCCGGCGGTTTCGGAGCCGGGGCCGGGGCCGGCGTTTCTGCCCGGGCGCAGGCCAGGCGGGCGGCCTTGTATTCGGCCGCGGCCGGCCCGAAGGACGGGGAAAGGGCCATGGCCCGGCGGTAGTCGGCCAGGGCCTCCCGGCAATCCCGGGCGAACATGGCCAGATTGCCCCGGTAATAGAAGACCTGGGCGCTCTTGGACCCCCGGTCCACGGCCTCGGACAGGGCGCGCCGCGCCCCTTCCCGGTCGCCCCGGCCGTAGCGGAAGATTCCCAGGGCCTCAAGCGGCCTCGGGTCCCTGGCGTCGGCGGCCGCGGCCAGCCCGAACTCCCGCTCGGCCCGCTCCGGCTCCTGGGCCCGGGCCGCGCACAACCCCAGGTACAGATGGGCCTCGGCCGATTGCGGAGCCAGCCGGACCGCCTCGGCCAGGTCGGACTGGGCCCGGCCGCAGTCGCCGCCGGCCACCGCCTGCTTGCCGGCCTCCAGGCGTTCGGCCGCCGAGGGGGGGACCGGGGCCACGGCCGCCGGCGAGGGCGGCTGCTTCTGGCAGCCGGCCAAGGCGACGCCCAGGGCCAAAAAAGCGGGCAGGACCGGGGAAAATCGGGACATAGGGCAGCCTCCTGCCGTAAAAAAAGGCGCGCTTGCGCGAGCCTTGCGTCGAAACATCTTCCAAGGAACCGTCAGGCAAAAGGCATTAGCCCCGGCGACACACCCTGTCAATTGAGAAGGCTCCGCCTGTCCGGCCGGGCAGGCGGCCTTGACGGGACCTGCCGCCCATCGTAGAGGAAACTGGCCGCTTCGGACAACCTGTCCGGCCCGGCCTGCCCCACGGAGGCGTTTTGAACCGCGCCAAGGCCACGTCTCCCGTCCGCTGCCATCGGCGCGGCCGGGGCCACCCTCTCTTTTCCCGCCGGCAAGGGAAGTGATCCGTTGCCGCCGCGTCCCGCCTCCCCGTTCCAAAACCGCCGGACCGGCGCTTCCTTCGTCGGCGTCGCGGCCGTGGTCCTGGGGCTCCTCTGCCTGGGCCTGGTCGGCGTCCACGACTACCAGCTCTTTCACGTCCTGGCCGAACTCGTGTGCGTGGTCACGGGCGCGGCCATGTTCCTGGTGATCTGGAACGCCCGGGCCTCTGTGGAGCACGGTTTTTTCCTGGTGCTCGGCCTGTCCTTTCTCTATGCCGCCGGCTTCGACGCCCTGCACCTGCTCGCCGCCGCCGGCCTGGGTCCGTTCCGGATGCCCCCCGACACCCTGGCCCTTTTCCGGGCCGCCAGCCGCATCCTCCTGGCCGGGGCCCTGTGCGCCGGGGCCTGGCTGCTGCAAAACCGCGTCATTTCGACGGCCGCCGCCAATCTGTGGGTCGGCGGGGCCGCCCTGGCCCTGGTCCTCGGCGTCTCCTCCCGCGTCCTTTCCCCGGAGCAACCGGCGGCCGCCCCGCTGCTGCTGGCCGGCCGGATCGGGGCCATCGGGCTTTTTGCCGCGGCCGGCCTCGGCCTGTGGCGCAACCGCAGCCACCTGTCGCCGCGCATCGTCCGGCTGCTGCTCGGATCCCTGGCCGCCCTGGCCCTCTCCGGCGCGATCATCGCCCTCGACCCCGTCCCCCCCTGGCTTCGCATCGCCGGCCAGGCGGCCAAGGTCCTCGGCTATTGCCTGAGCTGCCAGGCCATCGTGGTCACGGGCATAAGCCGGCCCTACGACCTCCTTTTCCGGGAAATCGGCCTGCGCGAGCAGGACCTGACCAGCCGCATGGTGCGCCTCAATGCCCAGACCCGGGCCATCTTCGATCTCAAAAGCCTCGAAGCCCTGGAGATCGGCGAGTTCAAGGCCTTTGCCGCCACCCTCCTCGGCCGGTCCATGGCCGTGCTCGGCCTGGCCCGGACCGGGGTCTGGGTCCTGTCCCCGGACCACGACCGGCTCCGCTGCCTCCTTGGCGGGGGCCTTGGCAGCGGCGACGAGGGCAAGGAACTGTCCCTGGCCGAATTTCCCATCTATTTCCAAGCCATCACCCACGAACGGGTCATCGTGGCCGGCGACGCCCTGACCTCGCCATTGACCAGCGGCTTTGCCGAAACCTACCTGCGCGAGCGCGGCATCGTCTCCCTGCTCCACGCGCCCTTCCGCTTTTCCGGACGGCTGGCCGGGGTCCTGTGCCTGGAGCACACCGGGGCGCCGCGCCGGTGGTCCGACGACGAACTGGCCTTTGCCGGGTCCATGGCCGACATGCTCTCCCTGGCCCTGGAGACGTCCGAACGCCGCCGGGCCGCCCGGGAACTGGCCGAAAGCGAGCAGCGCCTGCGCTCGCTGCTGGACGCCATGCCCGACCCCGTCTGCTTCAAGGACGCCAAGGGCCGGTGGATCGTCGCCAACCAGGCCCAGATCGAGGCCTTCGGCCTCGCCGGCGTCCACTGGCAGGGCCAGACCGACGCGGCCCTGGCCGCCCATACCGCCGGCGACGCTGGGGCCTTTGCCGCGGCCGCGGCCACGGACGAACGGACCTGGGCCACCCGGGAGGTCAGTGTCTTCGGCATGACCCTGACCACGCCGGCCGGCCAGGACCGGCATTTCGACGTCATAAAGGCCCCGCTTTTCCACGAGGGCGGCCAGCCCAAGGGCCTGGTCATCCTCTCGCGCGACATCACCGCCTACCGCGAGGCCCTGGCCCGGCTCCGGGAGACCAACGAGGAGCTGGAGGCCATCTACAACGAGACCTCCGACGGGCTCATTATCGCCGATGTCGGCAACCGCTCCATCGTCCGGGTCAACGCCGCCGCCTGCCGCATGTTCGGCTACGCCCCCCGGCAGCTGACCGCCCTGTCCCCGTGGGACCTCCACCCGACCGAGGAGCGCGAGCGGTCGCTCACCCTTTTCCAGGAAATCGCGGCCGGCCGGCTGCGGCTGCTGGAGGACATCCCCTGCCGGCGCAAGGGCGGCGGGCATTTCTACGCCGACATCTCGGCCCAGCCCATCACCTACGGCGGCCGGCCGGCCATCCTCGGCTTCTACCGGGACATTTCCGAGCGCCGCGCCGCCGACGAGGCGGTCAAGGCCTCGGAGGACCGTTTCCGCCGGGTCTTCAACAGCACCTACGACGCCATCTTTCTCCACGATACCACGGGCCGCATCCTCGACCTCAACGACAAGATGCTCGAACTCTACGGCGTGCGCCGGGACGAGGCGGAATCGTTTTCCATCGAACGCGACTATTCCGCCCCGGACAATCCGCCCGGCAAGCTTTCCGAATACTGGCGGGACGTCATGAACGGCGAGGACCGGTTCTTCGAATGGAAGGCCCGCCGTCCCCACGACGGCAGCCTTTTTTACGTCGAGGTCTACCTGCGCCGCATCGTCCTGGCCGGCCGGCCGGTGATTTTAGCCAACGTGCGCGACGTGACCGAACGCAAGCGCGTCCTGGCCGCCCTGGCCGCCCGGCAGGAGGAGATCTCGGCGCTTAACCGCGACCTGTCCCGACGGGTCCGCGAGGAGACCGAAAAAAACCGGCAAAAGGACATCCTGCTTCTGAACCAGACCCGGCTTGCGGCCATGGGCGAGATGATCGGCAACATCGCCCACCAGTGGCGGCAGCCCTTAAACGCCCTGTCGATTCTCCTGGCCAACCTGCGTTTCGAATACGAATCCGTGTGCGGGGACGAGACCCACCTGCTCCTGGCTTCCCACCGCCAGGCCGGAGAGATCCTGCGCAAGATGTCGACGACCATCGACGACTTCCGCAACTTCTTCCGGCCCGACAAGCAGCGCGAGCCCTTCACGGTGGTCGAGGCCATAAGCGACGCCCTGCTCCTGATCGAGGCGAGCCTGGCCCAGCACGACGTGGCCGTGCGCTTCATCGCCCGGCACAACCCCCGGGTCCGGGGCTTTCGCGGGGAGTTTTCCCAGGTCGTGCTCAACCTTTTGAGCAACGCCAAGGACGCCATCCTGGCCAACCGGCCGGGTGGCGGCAGCATCACCATCCGGGTCATGGCCCGCCTCGGCCAGGCCGTGATCCACATAACAGACAACGGCGGCGGCATCCGGCCCGACATCCGCGACCGGATCTTCGATCCCTACTTCACCACCAAATCCGCCCACGGCGGCACCGGACTCGGCCTTTACATGTCCAAGACCATCATCGAAGACCACCTGGGCGGCCGGCTTCTCGCAACCAACACCCGGGACGGATCGCGCCTGACCATCCGCATTCCCTTAAACGGCCCGGCCTGACCGGCCCGCCCCGCAACCACCGGAGGAAGCCCGTGCCCCTATCCAAGGCCGCCAAGGAAAAATACCGCTCCCTTGCCCGCCTGCACATCCTGGTGGTCGAGGACGACCGTTTCGCCAGGGAACAGCTGGGCCTGCTCCTCTCCCGGTTCGCCGGCAAGCTGACCACGGCCGCCGACGGGGCCGAGGGCCTGGAGGCCTTCAAGTTCGAGCGTCCGGACATCGTGGTCACGGACATCCACATGCCAAGGGTCAACGGCCTGGACATGGCCTCGGCCATCAAGGCCATGGACCCGGGCACGCCGGTGATCCTGGTCACGGCCCACAGCGACACGGAATTTTTCCTGCGCTCCATCGAGATCGGCGTGGACGGCTATGTGGTCAAGCCCGTGGAGGCGGAGTCCCTGCTGACGCTTCTGGCCAGACAGGCCTCGCGCCTCCTCGACTCCCGGGCCGCCGAGGCCAGGGGCCGGCTGTTCCAGTTCACCCTCGACATCAACCCCAACTTCATCCTGACCCTGGACGGCGGCACGGTGGACTACGTCAACCGCACCTTCCTCGATTTTCTCGGGGCCCCGAGCCTGGACGCCCTGCAAGCCGGACACCATGCCGGCCGGTCGCTCGAGATCGACGGCCGCCGCCACGACGCGGCCGACTTCTCCTGGACCGCCCAGGTCACCCCCCGGCCCGACGCCACCCACCAGGCCGTCTTCTCCCGCTTGGCCGGCGAGACCGGCCAGGACCGGACCTTTCTCGTCTCCTCGGCCGAATTCCCGGAACTCGACCGGCGCATCCTGACCTTCACCGACATCACGCCCCTGGCCGAGGAGCGCCGCCAGCTCATCATCCGGGCCGCCACCGACGCCCTGACCGGCATCGCCAACCGGGCCGGCATCGACGAACTCTTAAGCCGCGAACTCCACCGCACCGGCCGCCACGCCGATCCCCTGACCATCATCATGTTCGACATCGACCACTTCAAGGCCGTCAACGACACCTACGGCCATCCGGCCGGGGACGCGGTCCTCGTCGCCCTGGCCCGGCTCGTGGCCGACCACGTGCGCGACCACGACACGCTTGGGCGCTACGGCGGAGAGGAGTTTCTGATCGTGGCCCCCCAGACCGATCCCGAAGCGGGCCGGCAGCTGGCCGAACGGCTCCGGGCCGCGGTGGAGAAGACCGTCTTCCCGGCGGCCGGCCGGGTGACGTGCAGCTTCGGCGTGGCCACGGGACACCCGGGCGCCAACGCCCGGGCCCTGGTGGCCCGGGCCGACGAGGCCCTTTACAAGGCCAAGCAGACCGGGCGCAACCGCGTGGCCCTGGGCTGAGGCCGGCCCGGGTCCTGTCCGGCCGCCGGCCATCCCCCCGCCGGAAGGACGTTCGCGGCCCGGGCGTCCCGGCCTGGGCCGCCTGATCCGGGATCGCCCGTCAGCCCACCGTGCCGCACAGCACCCGCGACCCGTTTGGCCCGGTGAAGTCCAGGCGCCGGATATCCCGCAGGCCCGCCGCTTCCATCATCTCCCGGATCTGCCCTTCCGGGTAGGACTGGCCGTGGTCCGTGCCGAGCAGCATGTTGAGGGAGAAAAGCGCGGCGAATTCCGGCCCGGCCGCGTCGTCGTCGAGCATGAACTCGTGGACGAAAAGAAGCCCGCCCGGCGAAAGGGCCCCCGCCGCCTTGCCAAGGATGGTCCGGCAGCCGGCCGGGTCCTCGGCGTGGAGGATCTGGGACAGCCAGGCCACGTCGTGCCCGCCCGGCACCGGGTCCTTGAGATAGTCGCCGGCCACGAATTCCACGCGGTCGGCCACGCCGAAACGTTCGCTCACCGAGGCCGCGAACTCCCGGGACCCGGCCAGGTCGAAGACCGTGGCCGTCATCTCCGGATGGGCCAGGCAGAAGTGGACGGCGTAGGTGCCGGGCCCGCCGCCGAGGTCCAGAAGCCGCCGGCGGCCGGACAGGTCGAGGGATTGGGCCAGCCTTGGCGCGATGGACAGGGCGATGTTATACATGCCCATGAGGAAATCCTCGCGGTCTCCCGGGTCCGCGTCCCCACCCATGTGTTCGCGCAGGGACCGGCCGGACCGGATGGCTTCCGGCAGCCGGGTCCAGACGGGCATGAGCCGGTGGTGGTGGCGGACGGCGTAGCCGATGTAGCGCGGGGAGCGGGCATCGAGAAACTCCCGGGCCTCTCCGGCGAGGGCGTAACCCTCGCCCGAACGCGCGAGAAGCTCCATGGCGGCCAGGGCCCTAAGGAGCATGCCGAGGGCCCGGGCGTCGCAGCCCAGGCGAACGGCCAGTTCCCCGGCCGTCAGGGGCCCGTCGCCCAGGGGCGTGAACACATCGAGCACGACACCCGCGTGCAGGGCGCAGGTCTTCCAATAGCCGCCGGCGATTTCAAGCAGTGCGGCGGGCGTGGCCTGGCTCGTCATGGCAAACCTCGCGTTTTGGGGTTCTTTTTGGGGGCTGGCCGCCGGAAAGACGGCCCCGGTATTCCATGGGACCCTGGCTTCCCTCCCTATGCCAACACGGCCTGCCCGGCAACACGCCGGGCCGTTGCAGCGGTCTTTGGCAGCGTTCCATGCTTGACGCCGCAAGGCCAAATGCTGCAAGAATAGAGGAGAGCTCTTCATTCGACCAGGAGGACCACCATGGCCACCACACGTTTTGGAATGCTTGCGCAGAGAATTTTTATCGGTTCGCTTCTCGTTTTGGCCGTGACCGGCTGTGCCCGCCGCCAGCCGGCGCCGGAGGCCTACGCGACGCCCGCGCCCGACGTGGCCCGGGCCTCGGCCCGGGGCTACGCGACACAGCCGGCCGAGGCCCAGCGCTTCGTGGTCACCGAGACCCAGCAGCGGTTTTACGTGGACAGCCTGGGCCGGATGCACCACATCGTGCGCGAAGTGACCCAGCCCGTGGGCGGCGGCACGGTCTACTACCTTGAAAACGACACCCGTCCCTATTTCATGGACGCCAGCCAGCGCCTCTACTACCGCGACCCGGCCGGCGGCGCCTATTACATCGAGGACGTGATGCCCATCCAGCCGTCCGGCCCGGTGGTGGTCTATCCGCAGGCCTACCCGCAGGCGGCCTATCCCCAGGCCTACCCCCAAGGGTATGCCCCGCCGTATCCGCAGGCCTATCCCCAGGCCGCCGCGACCGGCGTCGATCCGCGCAGCGGCCCCGGCCTCTACTACACCCAGCCCGGTTCCCGGGAAGCCGTGCCGGCGGGCGCCTATCCCATGTCCCTATCGCCGGCGTCCCCGAGCCAATCCTGCGCCAGCCAGTACCAGCAGTGCCGGGCCGCCTGCGAGGGCATTTCCCGCAGCCAGGCCCACACCAAGCCCCAGTGCCTCAATAATTGCGAAGTCATCCGGAACAACTGCCACTGATGCGTGACGGGGGTCCGGCCGGCTCCAGGGCCGCCCGGGCCCCCGTCGCCTTCCAGGCCAACGCCTCCATCCCGGTTCCCGCCCTTTGCGCCCGCTTTTCCGGCAAGCCGCCTTCCAGGTCCGGCAAGCGCCGCTTTTCCCGTTGCCCCGGGCCTTTGATCCATGCCATTTTCGGGCTGCGGCCCGGTGCCCCGGGCCGCCCACCCTCTCGCGACGGAGCCTGGCCCCATGGCAGCCCCTTTTACCGATGCCGACATCCTGCGGTCGCTCTCCGGACCGCTTGTGGCCGTGGACGCCGACGGCCGGGTAGCCACGTCCAATCCGGCGGCCCTGGCCCTGTTCGGCCCGGAGGCGGCCGGCCCCGGCGCGGCCCTGCCGCTGGCCCGGCCGGACCTGTGGCAGCCGGTGGCCCGGTGCCTGGCCGAAGCGGCCCCGGCCGGGGCCCGCATCGAGACCGCCGCCGGCCCCCTTGGCCTTTGCGTCCTGCCCATCGTGCGCGACGGCCGCACGGTCGGCGCGACCCTGGTGGCCGACGCCCCGGT
This sequence comes from Solidesulfovibrio carbinoliphilus subsp. oakridgensis, assembly GCF_000177215.2. Taxonomy (NCBI): domain Bacteria; kingdom Pseudomonadati; phylum Thermodesulfobacteriota; class Desulfovibrionia; order Desulfovibrionales; family Desulfovibrionaceae; genus Solidesulfovibrio; species Solidesulfovibrio carbinoliphilus. The sequence continues at coordinate 1,666,183 of NZ_CM001368.1, forward strand.
CCCGGGCCAGACGCCGGCCCTCGACAGCCGCCTGCGCTCCATCCTCGATTCCGTGTCCGACGGCATCTGGATCTGCGATGGCGACGGCACGATCCTGGAGATCAACGCCGCCTCCCAGCGCCTCAATTCCATCCGGGCCGCGGACTATGTCGGGAAAAACGTCCAGTGCATCGTGGCCGAACGCATGGTCGACCGGTCGGCCACCCTGGATGTCATCGCCACCGGCCGGCAGGCCAGCATGATCCAGCACATCACCCGCACCGGCAAGCAGCTCCTGGTCACGGGCACGCCGGTCCTCGACGCGGCCGGGGCCGTCGCCCTGGTGGTGGTCAACGAGCGGGACGTGACGGAACTCCTAAACCTGCGCCAGAGTCTGCAAAACGCCCGGACCGTGGAGGAGCGCTACAAGAGCGAGCTGGCCGAACTGTCCCTTTTCGAGCTGTCCCAGAAGGACATCGTGGCCCAGAGCCCGCAGATGCAGCGGACGCTGCGCACGCTTTTAAAGCTGGCCCAGATGGACGCCACCCGGATCCTGCTCCTTGGCGAGTCCGGCACGGGCAAGGGCCTGCTCGCCAAGTTCCTGCATCAGGTCAGCCCCCGGGCCGAGAAGCCGTTTATTCAGATCAACTGCCCGGCCGTGCCGGAAAACCTGTTCGAGGCCGAACTGTTCGGCTACGAACGGGGAGCCTTCACCGGGGCCAGGGAAGGCGGCAAGGCGGGGCTCATCGAGCTGGCCAAGGGGGGGACGCTGTTCCTCGACGAGGTGGGCGACATCCCCCTGTCCGCCCAGGCCAAGCTGCTCAAATACCTGGACGACCACGAACTGCGCCGGCTTGGCGGCGGCGAGTCGCGCATCGTCGAATGCCGGGTGGTGGCGGCCACCAACTGCGACATGGAGGGGCTGGTCGAGCGGCGGCAGTTCCGCAAGGACCTCTATTACCGGTTGAACACCTTCATCGTGCGCATCGCCCCCCTGCGGGAGCGCCGCGACGACATCTTCGGCCTGGCCGAATTCTACCTCTCCCAGCAAAACGCCCGCCACGGCAAGGCCAAACGGCTTTCGCCCCGGGCCATGCGTCTCCTTGAGGCCTACGATTTTCCGGGCAACGTGCGCGAACTGGTCAACCTGATCCAGAAGGCCTTTGTCATGAGCGACGACGACGACCTGACCGAGGCCCTGGACGAGGCGCTTTCCGGCGACGGCGGGCCGGACACGGCCCGGCCGGGTCCGCGCCGGCTGGTCGAGTCCACGGACCAGGCCAGCCTGCGCCGGCTGCGCGAGGCCATGGCCGCCTGCCGCACCACCCGGCAGATGGCGGCCTACCTCGGCATCAGCCAGGCGACGGTGGTGCGCAAGCTCAAGCGGTATGCGCTCCACCGCGATTGATTCAGGAATGAATCAGACTGGACGGCCGTAGCCGTCGCCACCGGCCGTTCGCGCCGGTTCGCCCGAACGGGCTTACGCGACAACCATATCAAATATTTCATTCTTTGTGCAGACACTTTCTGGTGTCCGTGTCTTGTCCCCGGTCCGGGACCGGACCGGGGGCCCGGCTTGGGCTAGCGCGAAAACCTGATTTAAAAATGAATCAGATCAAAGGCATTGATTATATGGAATATTTACAAAATTGCCGATTCATTGCCGAATCGACAACACAGGCCGTCATCCGGAGTCATTCTTATAACGGCACAAAATATCAGAGCTATTTTACAAAAACAATCCTGGCCTGCTTCTTGCTCAAATCCATTTTTACCGTTCCCGTTCATTATGGTATGAGGCGCTCTCGCCCCCCAATCGACAACCCCGAGGATGATCCGTGAACACCACCGAAAAGGCGCAAGAACTGCAAGCCCTGCGCGACCGTTATGTCCCCAAGGGACATCCCAACGCCACGCCCTTTTTCGTCGAATCCGCCAAGGGCGCTTTGCTTCGCGACGTCACCGGCCGCGAGTTCATCGATTTCGTCGGCGGCATCGGCGTCCTGAACGTCGGCCACTGCAATCCCAAGGTCGTGGCCGCGGTCAAGGACCAGGCCGGCCGCTACCTCCACACCTGCTCCATGGTCACCCTGTACGAGCCCTACCTCCAGCTGGCCAAGCGGGTCAGCGAGGCCGCGCCGGGCGATTTCGAGAAAAAGGCCCTCTTCGTCAACAGCGGCTCCGAAGCCGTGGAAAACGCCGTCAAGATCGCCCGCTGCCACACCGGCCGGGCCGGCGTCGTGGCCATGAAAAACGCCTTCCACGGCCGCACGCTTTTGACCATGTCCATGACCAGCAAGGTCAAGCCCTACAAGTTCGGCTTCGGCCCCATGGCCTCGGAAGTCTACCAGTTCCCCTACTATCCCTACTGCTACCGCTGCCCCCTTGGCCTCACCTATCCCAAGTGCGGCGCGGCCTGCGCCGAGAAGTTGCGGGAATTTTTCATCGGCACGGCCGCGGCCGAGCAGATCGCCTGCATCGTGGCCGAGCCGGTCCAGGGCGAAGGCGGCTTCGTGGTCCCGCCGGTGGAATTTTTCACCAGGCTGCGCGCCCTCTGCGACGAGTTCGGCATCGTTTTCGTGGCCGACGAGATCCAGTCCGGCTTCGGCCGCACGGCCAAGATGTTCGCCATGGAGCATTACGGCGTCGCCCCGGACCTCATGACCGTGGCCAAGAGCATGGGCGGCGGCCTGCCGCTGGCCGGCGTGGTCGGCAAGGCCGAGATCATGGATTCCGTGGCCCCGGGCGGCATCGGCGGCACCTACGGCGGCAACCCGCTCGCCTGCCGGGCCGGGCTGGCCGTCTTTGACGCCTTTGACCAGGACAACCTGCTGGTCAAGGCCGAGCGGCTGGGCAACGCCGTCAAGCGCCGCTTTGCCGCCTTCAAGAAAACCTACGCGCTCGTCGGCGACGAGCGGGGCCTCGGCGCCATGCGGGCCATCGAATTCGTCTCCGACCGGGCCGAGAAGACCCCCTGCCCGGAAGCCGCCAAGGGCGTGGCCAAATACTGCCAGGACAACGGCCTGCTCGTCCTGTCCTGCGGCAACTTCGGCAACTGCATCCGCGTCCTCATGCCGCTGGTCATTACGGCGGACCAGCTGAAACGCGGCCTGGACATCATGGAAGACGGCATTCGCGAGGTGACCAAGAACCTCGGCAAATAGGCAAGGCCCGACAGGCACCAACCGTCAACAAAGGGGTATGGCATGAAAACGGGGTACAAGGGATTGCTGCTGGCCGGCTTCGTCGGCGCGGCCGTCTGGACTTTCGGGGCCGTCCTGGCCGTCTCGCCGGCCGTGGCCGCGGACAAGACGATCAAGATCGGCAACGTCGAGCCGCTGTCCGGCCCGTCGGCCTCGGTCGGCGTCCAGGGCAAGCAGGCCCGGGAAATGGCCGTGGAAGAGATCAACGCCGCCGGCGGCATCAAATCGCTTGGCGGCGCCAAGCTCGAACTGGTCTACGCCGACAGCAAGTCCGACCCGACCGTCGGCGTCACCGAGACCGAACGGTTGATCAACACCGAAAAGGTCAACCTCATGACCGGCTGTTGGAACTCGGCCGTCACCTACCCGGCGACCCAGGTGGCCGAGCGCTACGGCATCCCCTTTGTGGTGCCTGTGGCCGTGCGCGACACCATCACCGAGCGCGGCTTCAAAAACGTCTTTCGCATCGCGGCCAAGGACTCCTGGTGGGTCCGCGACCAGTTCCGGTTCCTGAAAGACATGCAGGAAGAGACCGGGGTCAAGCTCAAAACCATCGCCTTTGTCTTCGAAAACGGCGACTGGGGCACGGGCTTTGCCGAGAAGTGGCGCGAGCTGGCCAAAAAGGACGGCTACCAGATCGTCCTGGACGAGCCCTACCCGAGCACGGCCACGGACCTCACCCCGGTCGTGACCAAGCTCAAGTCCGCCAACCCGGACATCGTCCTCTTGGTCTCGAACGCCGCCGACGCCATCCTTTTGACCAACAACATGACCGAGATGCAGGTGAGGCCCAAGGTCGTCCTGGCCAGCGGCGGCGGCCATGCCGATCCCAAGTTCCTGGAAAACACCGGCACCAACGCCCTTGGCCTCTTTGACGAAGTCGAGTGGAACACCGACGTCAACAAGCCCGGCGCCAAGGAAACCAACGCCAAGTTCAAGAAAAAGTACGGCTACGACCTGACCGGCGAGTCGGTCGACGCCTACGCCGCCGTCTACGTCATCGCCGACGCCCTGGAGCGGGCCGCCTCCACCGATCCGGCCAAGATCCGCGACGCCCTGGCCACCACCAACCTGACCACCGGACCGGGCATGATCGTCTCCTACGACGGCGTGCAGTTCGACGAAACCGGCCAGAACAAGAACGCCGGCATCGTCATCGTCCAGGTGGCGGACGTGAACGGCCAGCCCGAGCGCGTCACCGTGTGGCCCAAGTCCGCCCGCCGCGCCGGCTACACCCCCGTCTTCCCGGCCAACAAATAGCGAACGTTCCCCAAACGCCCCGGACCGCCCCTGGCGGTCCGGGACCAAACGTCCGGAGAGGCCTCATGACCGCGGTGATTCAGGCGACGCTTGGCGGCATCATGATGGGAGCCATGTACGGGCTGACGGCCCTCGGACTCACCCTGATCTTCGGGGTGATGAAGGTCGTCAACTTCGCCCACGGTTCCCTGCTCATGGTCGGCATGTTCAGCGCCTACTGGTTGATCAAGCTCACGGGCATCCACCCGTATCTGGCCCTTGTCATCGTTCCCCCCGTCCTTTTCGTCTTCGGCTACTACCTGCAGGACGTGGTCATCAAACCCGTGTTCAAGGCCGAGCGGCAGGTCCGCGAGCCGCTCACCGTCATCATCGTCACCACCGGCGTCTGGTACGTGCTCGACAACCTGGCGCTGATGCTTTTCGGCGCCGAGTACCGCACCGTGCGCACCGCCATTTCCAACAAATCCTTCGCCCTCGGACAGTACATCATTTCCGTACCCAAATTTTCCGGCTTCGTGGTGGCCGTGCTGACAGCCGTCGGCCTGGCCCTTTTCATGCGAAAGACCAAGATCGGCATGGCCCTTCGGGCCACGAGCCTCGACCGCGAGGCCGCCAATCTCATGGGCATCGACCAGTACAAGGTCTACAACATCGCCTTCGGCCTCGGCACGGCCATCGCCGGCATCGCCGGCTGCGTGCTCATTCCCTTCTACTACGTCTACCCGTCGTTCGGCGTGGTCTTCGACATCCGGGCCTTCATCATCGTGGTCCTGGGCGGCCTCGGCAGCATCCCCGGGGCCCTCCTCGGAGGACTCGTCATCGGGGTCATCGAGTCCGTCTTCTCGCAGTTCATGGCCTCGACCTGGACCGAAGCCATCATCTACGCCATTTTCCTGGTCATTCTTTTCGTCAAACCTTCGGGCTTTTTCGGCCACAAACAGGACTGGTAGGAGGCGCATCGTGAGCCGAAAACAACTCGACCGGACACTGCTCGTCTTGGCGGGGCTGGCGGCCTTTGCCCTGCCCCTGGTGGTCAAAAGCCCAACCTATCTCCAAATCCTCATCCTGCTCTTTTTTTACGCCTACCTGACCACGGCCTGGAATCTGGTCGGCGGCTTTGCCGGCGTCCTGCCGCTCGGCCATTCGCTTTTCGTCGGCATCGGCGCCTACACCTCGACCATCCTGACCCTCCAGTACGGCATCTCGCCCTGGATCGGCATGCTGGCCGGGGGCCTGCTCGCCGCGCTTTTCGGCGTCATCATCGGCCTGCCCACCTTCCGGATGCGCGGGGCCTATTTTTGCCTGTGCACCATCGCCTTTGCCGAAGGCATCCGGGTCATGGTCGAAAACATCGACAATCTCGGGCCCCTGCACATAAACGGCCCCCGGGGACTGCTCATACCGCTCAAGGACGCCTCCTTCTGGAACTACCAGTTCATGTCCAAGGAGCCCTACTATTACATCATCCTGACGCTCCTCGTCCTGGTCCTGGCCCTTACCTGGTGCATCTCCCGCTCCAAGATCGGCTACTACCTGGCCGCCGGCGGCGAGGAGCCCGAGGCGGCCGCCGCCCTCGGCATCAACGTGGCCAACTGCAAGCTTCTCTCCATGGCCCTGTCCTGCTTCCTGACGGCCCTGGCCGGCACGTTCTACGCCCAGCTCATGCTCTACTTCTATCCCAAGGGACTGATGGGCCTCGACCTGTCCTTCGAGATCGCGTTTATCGCGCTGATCGGCGGACGCGGCACCATTGCCGGCCCGGTCATCGGGGCCCTGGTCCTGCGGCCGGTCAACGAGTTCACCCGCATCTACTTAAGCGACATGCTGCCGGGCCTGCACCTGGTCATCTTCGGGCTGATCCTGATCCTGGTCATGCTCTACAAGCCCCAGGGCCTGACCGCGCCGCTCGCCGCCGTCTACGACCGCCTGGCCCGCAAGATCACCCGGGAGCCCGAGGCCGCGGGAGTCGCCACGGAAGCCGTCAAGGGAGCCGCGCAATGAGCAATATCCTTGAAATAACCGGCCTGACCAAGCACTTCGGAGGCCTGACCGCCGTCAGCGCCCTGGACCTCCATATCGCCCAGGGGGAGATCCTGGCCCTGATCGGCCCAAACGGCGCGGGCAAGTCCACGGTCTTCAACCTCGTGGCCGGCGTCTACGCCCCGTCCGAAGGCGTGATCCACTTCAAGGGCAAGGCGATCCACGGCCAAAAGCCCTGGGATCTCTGCCGGCTGGGGCTGGCCCGCACCTTCCAGATCGTCAAGCCCTTTGCCGGGAAGACCGTGCTCTACAACATCATGGTCGGAGCCTTTCTCCACACCAACTCCACGGCCAAGGCCCGGGAGAAGGCCGAGGAGGTCATGGCCACCCTGGCCCTCGACCACCTGCGCGACCGCCTGGCCGGCAACCTGACCATCGCCGACCGAAAGCGCCTGGAGATCGGCAAGGCCCTGGCCACCGACCCGGAACTCTTGCTCCTCGACGAAGTCATGGCCGGCCTGCGCCCGACCGAGGTCGACGACATGATCGGCATCATCAAGGGCCTTCGCGACCGGGGGGTCACGGTCTTCGTCATCGAACACATCATGCGGGCCGTCATGGCCCTGTCCGACCGGGTGGCGGTCATCCACTTCGGCCAGAAGATCGCCGAGGGCACGCCCGAGGACGTGACCCATGACGAGAACGTCATCAAGGCCTATCTGGGAGGGGACTATGACGCTGCTTAGCGTGGAGCATATCGACGTGGCCTACGGCGACGTCCAGGTCATAAACGACCTGTCCCTGACCGTGGAGGAAGGGGAGGTCGTCAGCATCATCGGCGGCAACGGCGCCGGCAAATCGAGCCTTTTAAAAGCCATTTCCGGCCTTTTGCCCCCGACCTCGGGCGTCATCCGGTTCCGGGGCGAGCCCATCCAGGCCCTGCCGCCGGAGCGGATCGTGGAGCGGGGCATCGTGCACGTGCCCGAGGGGCGGCGGCTTTTCTCGCTCATGACCGTGGCCGAGAACCTGGAGATCGGGGCCTACACCCCCCGGGCCCACAAGGTGCGGGCCAAGACCCTGCGCCAGGTCTACGAACTTCTGCCGCGGCTCCTCGAACGCCAGGCCCAGACGGCCATGACCCTTTCCGGCGGCGAGCAGCAGATGGTGGCCATCGGCCGGGGCCTCATGGCCCTGCCGGGGCTCCTCATGCTCGACGAGCCGTCGCTTGGCCTGGCCCCGATCCTGGTCAAGTCCATCTTCGACACCCTGCGGAAAATCGCGGACACCGGCACCACGGTCCTGCTCGTCGAGCAGGACGTCAACCATTCCCTCAAACTCTCGGACCGTGGCTACGTGCTGGAACACGGCCGGGTGGCCCTTTCCGGCCAGGCCGGGCAACTGCTCGAAAATCCCCACATCAAATCGGCCTATCTCGGCATCTAAACAGTCCAGGGGTCCGGGGGGCTGGAAAATCCCCCCGGCCGCCGGAGGCATCTTCCTCAGGAACCAATCATGCACGGATTTTACGGACGCATCCTCTCCATCGACCTCGGCCGGCGCGAGGCCGTGATCGAACCGGTGGGCGACGCCCTCCTGGCCGCCTACCTCGGCGGCAAGGGCCTGGCCACCCGGCTGCTCCTTGACCGCAACCCGGCCGGCGTCGATCCGCTCGGCCCGGACAACCGGCTCATCTTCGCCACCGGGCCCCTTTGCGGCGGCGTCACCTGGGGAGCCAGCCGGTTCGGCGTCTTCACCAAGTCCCCCCAGACCGGCTTCTACGCCGAGTCCTATGCCGGCGGCCGCACCCCCCAGGCCGTGGACGCCGCCGGGTTCGACGCCATCGTCATCACCGGCGCGGCCAACACCCCGGTCGGCCTGACCATCCACCCCGACGGCTGCGACTTCCACGACGCCGCCCCGCTTTGGGGCAAGGACGTCTACGAGTCCGACGAAATGGCCAGAAGCGCCTTCACCCTGCCCCGGGCCGACGCCAGGCGGGTCGGGGCCGTGGTCATCGGCCCGGCCGGGGAAAACCTGTCGCGCCTAGCCATGATCGCCAACGAACGGTGGCGGTGCGCCGGCCGGGCCGGGGTCGGCGCGGTCATGGGCAGCAAGAGGCTCAAGGCCATCGTCTTCCAGGGCGACCGGCAGCGGGTGGCCGCCGATCCGGCCGGGCTCGCCGCCTACGCCGCCGCCTTTGCCAAGCGCGGGGTGGAGAACAAGGGCGTCAAGGCCTACAAGGCCATGGGCACCACCATGATGGTGGCCCTCATGAACACGGCCGGAGCCTTTCCGGCCAAGTACTGGAGTCAAGGCTCCTGCGACCACTGGAAAAAGATCTCCGGCGAGACCTTCCATGCGGAGCACGCGGTCAAGGCCCACGCCTGCGCCAAGTGCTTCATGTCCTGCGGCCGCATGGCCACCCTGTCCTCCGGCCGCCACCGGGGGCTGACCCTCGAGGGCCCGGAATACGAGACCATCTACGCCTTCGGCGGCCTGTGCATGATCGAGGACATGGCCGAGATCGTCTACCTAAACGACCTGTGCGACCGGCTCGGCCTCGACACCATCACCGCCGGCAACCTGTGCGCCTTCACGGTCGAGGCCGTAAAGCGCGGCCGGGTCGCCTATCCCATCGCCTACAACGATCCCGACGGCGCGGCCCGGCTCATCGAGGACATCGCCGCCGGCCGGGGCATCGGGGCGCTCCTTGGCCAGGGCATCAAGGCCGCGGCCAGGGCGTGGGACCTCGAGGACCTGGCCATCCACGTCAAGGGCATGGAGCCGCCGGGCTACGATCCCCGGGCCCTCAAGGGCATGGGCCTGGCCTACGCCACCTCGGACCGGGGGGCCTGCCACCTGCGCACCACGTTTTACAAGCCCGAGCTCTCCGGCATGATCGCGCCCGACGCCGTGGCGGGCAAGGCGGCCCTGCTGATCGACTTCGAGGACCGGCTGACCATCTTCGACACGCTCATTCTGTGCCGGTTTTTCCGCGACCTCTACACCTGGGAGGAACTGGCCGCCGTCGTCTCCCTGGCCACGGGCCTCGACGCCTCGCCCGGGGCCCTGCGCCGCCGGGCTTCGGCCATCACGGACATGACCCGGACGTTCAATCTGCGCGAAGGCCTGACCCTGGCCGACGACCGCCTGCCGGCCCGCCTCCACCGGGAGGCCCTGCCCGACGGCCGCGTCCTGCCGGAAGAGGACCTGGACGTGATGCTTAACGACTACTACCGGCTGCGCGACTGGTCGGCCGCCGGCGTCCCCAACCGGAACCCCGGGCCGTAGGCCGGGCCGCGCCCCTTCACCCTCATCCCAAGGAGCCCAGACCATGCTTGTCGGCGATTGGATGTCAACGGACGTCGCCACGGTGACCGAGGACGTCTCCATGATCAAGGCCGGCCGGATCATGCGCGAGAAAAAGATCCGCCGCCTGCCCGTGGTGGACAGGGACGGCCGGCTCGTGGGCATCGTCTCCGAGCGCGACCTCAAGGCCGCTTCCCCGTCCTCGGCCACGACCCTTGACATGTACGAGATGACCTACCTGCTGTCGGAGCTGAAGATCAAAGGCCTCATGACCAGAAACCCGGTCTCCATCCGCCGTTCGGACACGGTGGAGCGGGCGGCGCTGATCATGCGCGACCGCAAGTTCGGCAGCCTGCCCGTCATCGACGAGGCCGGGAAAGTGGTCGGCATCATCACGGACACCGACATCTTCCGCCTGTTCGTCTCCATCACCGGCATCGACCAGGGCGGCATCCAGATCGGCGTGCGGCTTGGCACCAACGAGGGAAGCCTCAAACCCGTGCTCGACGCCCTGCGCCACCACAAGGCCCGCATCATCAGCATCCTGTCGTCCTACGACCAGGCCGACCCGTCCCTGCGCGACGTGTCCATCCGCATCCAGGGCCTGCCCGAACTCCGGGAGCGCGAACTGCGGGCCGTGCTCGGCGATACGGCCGACATCCTCTATTGGACCCGCGACTGAGGCGTATCGGGCAGCGGGACGCGGCGGCCCCCTTGCGGCCCGCGTCCCGCTACGCCCGTCTCCTTCCCGCAAGGCCCGGCCGTTTCCCCGGCCCCGGCCGGGCCTTGCCGGCCCGCATCTCCATTTGACCGGAAACCCCGGCTTGGGTCATACCCTTGGCCATGATGCGCGCTTATGCCCCCCTGGCCCTGGCCCTGCTCCTGGCCCTCTTTCCATCCCTTCACGGCTGCACCCAGAATTCCGGCAACACGACCGACAATCCGCCCCGCAAGGCGGCCACGGCCGCAACCGAGGGCGAAGCCGAAGTCAAGCCGGTCCCGGAGAAGGAACCCCCGGCCGCCGCCCCGCCGGCCATGCCGCCCCTGGCCGCGCCGGAAGCCGTGGGTCCGGCCCGGCCCGCCGCACCCGAGGAGCAGACCAAGGCGACCCTGGACCCCAAACCCGTTCCGTCCGCCTCCCTGCCCCAGCCGCGCAGCGAACCGGCCGCTCCGGCCACGCCGGCGCACCCGTCGCCTGAACCCATGTCCGGCCCGGCGGCCGCCCCGGCGGCATCCCCCGGTTCCGGCCCCTCACCGAAACCGGCCGCAGCGCCGGCGGCGAAACCGTCGTCCGAACCGACCGCATCCGAACCGGCCCAGGCCTTTCCCGGCCAAGCTGTCCAGGACAAGGCCGTTTCCGGCAAGGTCGCCGAGACCAAGGCTCCGGGGGGAGACATCGCCGTGGTCGGCGACTCGCTCGCCGTCGGCATCGGCATGACCATGGCCGAGCGCATGGACCAGTACGGGGGCGTGGGCTGCCATCCCCTGGCCAAGGTGTCCACCGGCCTTATTTCCAAGAAGTTTTTCGACTGGGAGAAGCGGCTGGCCGAGCTTGTGGCCAGGGAGAAGCTCGCGGCCGTGGTGGTGATGCTCGGCGGCAACGACGCCACCAACTCCATCGCCGGCAAGGCGGCGGGCACGCCCGAGTGGGACGCGGCCTATCGCCAAAAGGCCGAGCGGTTCCTTCGCATCGCCGAAGCCGCCCATGTCAGGGTCCTGTGGGTGGGGCTGCCGGCCATGCGCGACCCGGCCTACAACCGGCAGGTCATGGCCGTGAACGCCGCGGCCCAGGCCGCCTGCGCCGCAGTCCCGGGCTGCGCCTACATGGAGGCTTCGGATCTCTTTACCGACGGCTCGGGCAACTACGTCCAGGCCAAGGACATCGGTGGCAAGACCGTCACCCTGCGCGGCAAGGACGGGGTGCATATGACCATGACCGGCTACGATCTCCTGTGCCGGCAGGTCCTTGACAAGCTATCCGCCACCGGGAGCCTGCCGCCCGCCAAATAGCCGAAACCCTGCTCCTGGAGGTGCGTCATGAGCGTTCGAATCGGATTTCTCGGGCTTGGCATCATGGGCACGGCCATGGCCCGCAACTGCCGCAAGGCCGGCCACGACGTCATGGTCTGGAACCGTTCGCCCAAAGCGGCCCAAGCCCTGGCCGGGGAAGGGGCCAGGGTCGCGGCCACGCCGGCCGAGGCCGCCGCTTTCGGCCAGGTGGTCGTGGTCATGCTGACCGGGCCCGAGGCCTGCGAAGCGGTCCTTTTCGGCCCGGACGGCGCGGCAGGAAGCCTTGGCCCGGGCCAGACCGTGGTCAACATGAGCACCATCCCTCCGGCCTTTGCCAGGGAGGCCGCCCAAAAGGTCCGGGCCACCGGCGCGGACTATGTGGACGCCCCGGTCTCGGGCTCCAAAAAGCCGGCCGAGGACGGCACGCTGGTCATCCTGGCCGGCGGGCGCGAGGCGACCATCGCCGCCGTGGAACCGGTCCTGCTCGCCATGGGCAAAAAGGTGGCCCGGTGCGGCGAGGCCGGCATGGGTTCGACCATGAAGATCACGGTCAACGTGCTTTTGGGCGCCATGGCCGAGGGCCTGGCCGAGACCGTGCTCCTTGGCGAATCGCTCGGCCTCGACCGCAAGGCGCTTTTGGACGTCATCATGGCCGGCCCCATGGCCAACGACCTCTTTCGCCTGAAAGACCCGATGTTCCGGGCCGACGACTACCCGCCCCAGTTCCCGGCCAAACACATGGCCAAGGACCTGCGCTTCGCCGCCGAGGCCGCGTCCCAGGCCGGGGCCAACGCCCCGACCCTGGCCGTCCTCAATACGCTCTACGCCAGGCTCCTCGACAGGGGCCTTGGCGAGGCGGATTTCGCGGCCGTCATCAAGGCCCTCTAGGCCCGCTTCGTTTCCAGGCCGGCCCCGCCACCACGGAGCCGGCCTCTTTATGGGCCAATCGGCGAACGGCGCCTATCCGTCGGTAAACGGCCTTTGCCATCGAAGCCGATCGGTTTATGGGATTTGGGCCGCCTTTTATCGAAAATTCCTGGCCGGGCCGGCCCGATATGCGGCATGGTCCGCCCGTGATCGACGCACAATCATCCCAACCCGGGGGGAGCTCATGACAGCTGACAACATCGAAAGCCTCATGCACGAACAGCGCCGCTACGAACCGCCGGCCACGGGCCGCGACACGGCCCACGTCAAAAGCCTCGACGCGTACCAGGCCATCTACAAGCGCTCCATCGAGGACCCGGACGGCTACTGGGCCGACCGGGCCACGGAGCTCCTCACCTGGTCCAAACCCTGGGACACGGTGCTCGAATACGATTTCGACAAGCCCGAGATCAAATGGTTCGCCGGCGGACAGCTCAACGCCGCCTACAACTGCCTGGACCGGCACCTGACCGACGGCCGGCGCAACAAGGCGGCGCTCATCTGGCAGGGCGAGGCGGACGGGGCCGTTCGCACCTACACCTACCAGATGCTCCACGACGAGGTCTGCCGGTTCGCCAATGTGCTCAAGAAGCTTGGCGTCAAAAAGGGCGACCGGGTCAGCCTCTATCTGCCCATGGTGCCGGAACTGGCCATCGCCATGCTGGCCTGCGCCCGCATCGGCGCGCCCCACAGCATCGTTTTCGCCGGCTTTTCCGCCAACAGCCTGCGCGACCGGGTCAACGACTGCGAATCGAAGATCCTCGTCTGCAGCGACGCGGTCATCCGCTCGGGCAAGACCATACCGCTCAAGCCCAATGCCGACCAGGCCCTCACCGAGTGCCCGTCGGTCGAGAAGTGCGTGGTGGTGCGCCACGCCGGCAACGAGGTGGCCATGCAGGCCGGCCGCGACCTCTGGTGGCACGACGTCATGTGCGACCACGGCGTGCAGGGCGCCTGCGAGCCCGAGCCCATGGATGCCGAGGACGTGCTTTTCATCCTCTACACCTCCGGTTCCACGGGCAAGCCCAAGGGCGTCTACCACACCACCGGCGGCTATCTGACCTACGCCGCCCACACCAGCCAGCTCGTCTTCGACCTCCACGACGACGACATCCACTGGTGCACGGCCGACATCGGCTGGATCACGGGCCATTCCTACATCGTCTACGGCCCGCTGGCCCTTGGCGCCACCTCGCTCATGTTCGAGAGCGTGCCGACCTACCCCGAGCCGGACCGGTTCTGGCAGATCTGCGAGAAGTTCAAGGTCAATATCTTCTACACCGCGCCGACGGTCATCCGGTCGCTCATGCGCTCGGGCCCGGCCTGGACCCAGAAGCACGACCTGTCGTCGCTGCGCATCCTCGGCTCGGTCGGCGAGCCCATCAACCCCGAGGCCTGGATGTGGTACCACGAGCATGTCGGCCACGGGAAACTGCCCATCGTCGACACCTGGTGGCAGACCGAGACCGGCGGGCTCATGATTTCGCCCCTGCCCTACGCCACGCCGCTCAAGCCCGGGTCGGCCTCCCTGCCGCTGCCCGGCATCGACGCCGCCATCGTGGACAACGAGAACAAGGAAGTCGGCCCCAACCAGGGCGGCTTCCTGGTCATCAAAAAGCCCTGGCCCGGCATGCTGCGCGGCATCTGGAACGCGCCGGAGCGGTTCAAGCAGCAGTATTTCACCGGCTTCAAGGGCGCCTACGAGTCCGGCGACGGGGCCCGGCGCGACGAGGAAGGCTATTTCTGGATCATGGGCCGGGTGGACGACGTGATCAACGTCTCCGGCCACCGCATGGGCACGGCCGAGATCGAATCCGCCCTGGTCTCCCATCCGACCGTGGCCGAGGCGGCGGTCGTCGGCATGCCGCATGACATCAAGGGCCAGAGCATCTACGCCTACGTGACGCTCAAGGCCGGCTACGAGGAGAGCGACGACCTCCTGAAAGCCCTCAAGATGCACGTGCGCAAGGAAATCGGCCCCATCGCGGCCCCGGAAGTCATCCAGTTCGCGCCCGGGCTGCCCAAGACCCGAAGCGGCAAGATCATGCGGCGCATCCTGCGCAAGATCGCCTCCAACGAGGTGGACAGCCTCGGCGACACCTCGACCCTGGCCGATCCGAGCGTGGTGACGGAACTGATCGACGGCAAGAAGAAGCTTTTCGCCTAGCCGACACGGACGTCACGCCCGAGCAGACAGGAAAGCCGGTCCGGAACGCGCGTTCCGGGCCGGCTTTTTGGCGGCCAAACCTCTTTCCCCCGGCCGGAGCGCGGCGCGCAAAAACGCGGACGCCCAAAAAGAAACCCCCTTGTGCAGTCGCAAAAGGGGGTTTGCCCTGGCCGCGGGCCGTATGCCGGCCCGGCCTTTTCAGGCAGGGAATCCCGGGAAAGGCTATTTCTTGATGCGTTTTTCCCAGAGCTTCATTTCTTTCATCTTCTTGCGGCGCTCGCGCTGCAGTTCCTTGCAGACCAGCGGCATATTCTTGGGGTATCCCCACTTCTCGCGGTAGGTGTCCGGCGTCAGCCCGAACTTGCTCAGGTGCTTTTTGGTGAGGATCTTGAAGGATTTCCCCGATTCCAGGCAGATGATGCTGCGTTCGCGCACCGCCTTCTTGGGGTCCACGGCCGGGGTCTGGACTTCCGCCTCGGGCGCGCCGGCCGCGGCGCCGGCCGCAACCAGGCCGCGAATGTCGTCCGACAGCCGCCGCACCATGGAAGTGATCTCCTCCTCGGTCATATTGCGGACACTGGCCTGCGCCTTGACGATCTCCAACGCTTCTTTCAAAAAGTCATCCATGGGTACTCCTTCCTTGCACAATACAAAAAAATAGCGGCAGCGCGCTATTGTCTTCGGTTGTTACAATAGGCCGTTGCCTGCGGCAAGCAAAAAATCCAGAAGAGAGCGGCCCCGCACGCCGCGTCCAAGCCTGAGCGTTGCCGCTCACGGACACTGCCGGCCCGGAAAGTGCCCGGTCACAAGGCGAGTGCGGCACAGGCCCACGGTTTCGCAGTCCGGCCCGGCCGGCGTTGGCCTCCGTCACGGTCCGGGCCGCAGGGCGCCTGCGGTCCTGCCGCCCTGGCCGGGCCCCTGCCAGGCGGCAGGACCGCGGCGCGGCCGGCTCGTATCGCGTTCTCGAAATTGGTTCATGCGAATTTCGAGAACAATACACTGGAATAATTATATTTTCCTAAAATATCCGCATATTTTCGAGCGAACGCCCCCTACCGCCGGACGGGACCGGGAACGAGGCCGAGGTCGTCCCGGCGCCAGCCGCCCTGGGCATAGCGCACGCCAAGCCGCCTTAACTTGCGGCGCTCCTCGCCGTCCACGCCTTCCACGGCCACATCCATGAGGAGGTTGCCGGCAAAGGCCAGGACCGACGCCAGGGCCGCATCCCGCCGGGAGGCGTCCCAGTGCCAGGGCATGTTCCAGGGCGCCACGCGCAGGATGTCGGCCGGCAGCATCTCCATAAATCGCGCCGGCGGATCGTCAAGGGGGAAGTTGTCGAGGAGAATGCGCGCCTTGGCCCGCTTGCAGGCGAGCAGCAGGTCCAGGGAACGGACCGGGGCCGCGAAAAGGACGGCCACGTCGAACATGAGGATGATGCGCCCGGCCGCGACGCCATGGGAGGCCCCGATGGCTTCGGGCTTCGTGTCCAGGCCGCCGCGCACCAGATAGGCGGCGGGCTCCCGGACTTCCCGGCCCCAGGCGCCAAGCGACGCGGCCGTCTGGGGTCGGCCGCCCGGACCCGGTCCGGGGCCGGGGGCCGGGCGGCCGGCCCGGCCGGGCGCGGCCTCGATGCCGGCCACGCCGCCGGTGTCCAGGTCCACCAGGGCCCGGAAAAAAACGCCGCATCCGCGTGTGCCGGCAACACCGTCGCACCGCCGGGCCGGATCGGGGGCAGTGGCCAAGGGATCAGCAAAGGTACGAGCCATAGGTGTCCATCCATCCTTTCACCCGTACCCTTCTTCAAGAAGCGAACCAATTGGTAAAATCTATTATTTTAGTGAGATACCGATCCAAGTCCATCCTTTTTCCAGGACACGCCCTGTGATGCCCGGGATTTTGTCCTTTATTGAGGACGCCAGCGAAACCGCCTACCCCGCCATGCCCGTCAACCGGGCCAGGGCCCCCAGGGAGGCCGTCAACAGCCGGTGCCGCAGGTCTTCCGGCAACCGCCACACGGTCATGGCCATGTAGACGCCGAAACCGGCCAGCACCGCGAGGTCGAAGGAAACCACGAGCCATTTGCGCATATCCGCCTCCCCGGGGAATTTTTTTCCCTCGGGAGGGCTCTAGCAACACCCGTTCCGCCCCCGACCCCTTCGGCCGCATGGACCTCGGCCCCGGCCTCTGCTATGCGCCACCCATGCCGCACGCATCCCCCAAACGCTTTTGCCTTGTGACCCTTGGCTGCAAGGTGAACCAGTACGAGAGCCGGGCCCTGGCCGAGGCCTGGCTGGGCTCCGGGCTTGTCCGGACCGACGATCCGGCCGCAGCCGACCTGGTCGTCCTGTGCTCGTGCGCGGTCACGGCCCGGGCCGAGGCCGAAGGCCGCCGCCTGGCCCGAAACCTGGTGCGGGCCGCCCGGGACGCGGCCCGGGTGGTGGTGACGGGCTGCGCCGCCACGGTCAGCCCGGACGCGTTTGCCGGCCTCGGGGCCCTGGCCGTGCCGGACAAGGCCCGGCTCGCCCGGGACCCCTTCGGGCCCCACACGGCAGCTCCCCGGGCCCCGGGCGAGTTCCCGGACCTGGCCGTCACCGGCTACGACCGGGCCCGGGCCCTGGTCAAGGTCCAGGACGGCTGCTCCCACGGCTGCTCCTACTGCATCGTGCCGGCCGCCCGGGGGCCCTCGGTCTCCCGGCCCTTGGCCGATGTCCTGGCCGAGGTCCGCCGGCTCCTGGCCGCCGGGCACCGGGAGATCGGCCTTACCGGCATCAACCTCGGCCACTACGGCCGCGATCTGGCCCCGGCCATGGATTTCTGGGATCTCGTGGCCGACCTCGACGCCGCCCTGGCCCCGGAGCACGCCGGCACGGCCCGGCTGCGCCTGGGGTCCCTCGACCCGGCCATGCTGACCGGGCGCGGCCTTGCCGTCCTGGCCGGCAGCCGGCTGGTCTGCCCGCACCTGCACATCTCGCTCCAAAGCGCCGACCCGGCGGTCCTCACCGCCATGGGCCGCCGGCCGGGCGACGCCGAGGCCGTGTCCTTTTTTGTGGACAGCATCAGTAGGGAATGGCCGGCCATGGGCCTCGGCCTCGATCTCCTGACCGGCTTTCCCGGCGAATCCGAAGCCGCCTTCGCGGCCACGGCCGCCTTCCTGGACGGGCTGCCCGCCACCTATGCCCACGTCTTCCCCTATTCCCGGCGTCCGGGCACCCGGGCGGCGGCCCTGCCCGGCCAGCTTCCCGGTCCGGTCAAGGCCGGGCGGGCCAGGCTCCTTCGCGAGGCGGCCGAGGCCAAGAGCGCGGCCTTTGCCGCAAGGCTGGGCCGGGAGGCGTCGCTTCTGGTGGCGGTCGAGCGGACCGGGCCGACGAGCGGCACCTGCGCCCAGTATGTGGACTGCCGGTTCGAGGCCGGACCGGACGCGCCTCTCGGGTCCCTTGTCGCGGCCCGCCCCCTTGGCGTCGACGGCCCGGTCCTTCGCGTCGCCCCTCTCGGCCCGGGAGACCGGCCATGAGCAACCCCCACGAACCGCTGACCGCCAAACTCGTCTGTTCGGTCCTGGCCGCCGGCCTCCCCGCGGTCTGGCCGGACGTGATCGCCGGTCTGGAAGACCGTTTCGGCCCGGTGGAGATCGCCTACCCGGCCGTGCCTTTCGTGCATACGGCCTATTACGAAAAGGAACTCGGCCGGCCGCTTTTCCGCCGGGTCCTGGCCTTTTCCTGCCTCCTCTCCCAGGGCCGGCTCCGCTCGGTCAAGCTTTTCACCAACGGCCTCGAAGAGGCGCTGGCCCGGCCGGACGGTTCCCGGCGCGTCAACCTCGACCCGGGCCTTTTGACCCAGGAACGGTTCGTCCTGGCCACGGGCAAGAATTTCACCCACCGCATCTACCTCGGGGACGGGATTTTCGGGGACCTGACCCTTGTTTTTCAGGCCGGCTCCTGGCAAACCCTGCCCTGGACGTTTCCCGACTACGCCGCCGCCGACATGACGGCCATGCTTACCGACATCCGCCGCCGCTACCGCCGGGATCTCCGGGAGCAGGCGGCCCCCCCATCCCCCAAGACAGCCCATAAGGAGCAGCCATGCCCAAGAGCATGACCGGATATGGCAAAAGCCGCCTCGAGTCCGACGCCTTCACCCAGGTCTGGGAAGTGCGCGGCGTCAACAGCCGTTTTCTCGACCTCAAATGGCGGCTGCCGCTGTTTCTGCGGCCAAGCGAGGCCGCCCTTGAGCGGGTGGTGCGCGAGGCCGTGGCCCGGGGCCGGCTCGAAGTCCACCTGGAATTCACGCCCAAGCGCACGGACATGTGGAAGGCCACTCTGAACGCGGGCCTGGCCGGGGCCATGATCGACGAAGTGGCCGCCCTGGCCGCCGCCCGCGACCTGCCCTTCGCCCCGGACTTAAACCGCCTCTTCTCCCTGTCCCACCTGTGGCAGGAGGACGCCGTGGACCCGGATCCCACCCTCTTTGACACCCTGGCCGGCGGCCTTCGCCTGGCGCTTTCCGATTTCAACGAGGCCCGGGCCCGGGAAGGCCAGGGACTGGCCTCCGACCTCCTGACCCGCCTGGCCCGCCTCAAGGACTGGCAGGCTTCCATCGAGGCGGCCGCCCCGGCGGTCAAGGCCGAAAAAATGGAGCAGCTCGTGACCCGGGTCACGGCCATCCTGGAGAAAGTCGGGGTCGAGCCGACCCAGGACCGCCTGCTCCAGGAAACGGCCATCCTGTCCGACAAGCTCGACGTGTCCGAGGAGATGACCCGCTTGGTCGGCCACCTCGGCCGTCTGGAGTCCCTGATAAAGGGCGGAGGCGAGATCGGCAAACGCCTGGATTTCCTCATCCAGGAGGCCTTCCGCGAGATCAACACCTGCGGCAACAAGGCCCAGAACCTGGATATCAGCCGGCTGGTGGTGGACTTCAAGGCGGAACTGGAAAAGTGCCGCGAACAGGTCCAGAATCTCGAATAGGCCGCCTCTTTTCATTGTTCCGGTTTCCGGTATGCTGGCCGTGTCCGACAAAACGGACGCGGCCGCCTGTCCGTATTGTCCGATCCCTTTTTCCGCTTCGTCCAAGGTGACGCCATGCGCCAAGCACTGCTCAACATCGGTTTCGGCAACTACGTGGCCGCGGCCCGGGTGACGGCCATCGTCAACCCCGCCTCCTCGCCCATGCGCCGCCTGCGCGAGGACGCCCGGGCCGAGAAGCGGCTGATCGACGCGACCCAGGGCAGAAAGACCCGCTCCATCATCATAACCGATTCCAACCACGTGATCCTGTCCGGCATCCAGGCCGAAACCCTGGGCGCCCGGTTCACCGTGGAGGAGGACGACCATGCCGGCTAGACGCCTCGGCCTGCTCCTCGTGGTCTGCGCGCCGTCCGGGACGGGCAAGTCCACGCTCATAAAACGCCTGTGCGCCGAATTTCCCGCCCTGTCCTTTTCCGTTTCCGCCACCACCCGGGCCCCGCGCCCGGGCGAAACCCCGGACGTGGACTACCATTTCCTCACCCGCGAGACCTTTCTCGACTGGCGCGAGGCGGGCAGGCTGGCCGAATGGGCCGAGGTCCACGGCAACTTCTACGGCACGCCCCTCGAGCCGGTGCGGCAGGCGCTCGCCGCCGGCCGGGACATGCTTTTCGACATCGACATCCAGGGCGCGGCCCAGCTGCGCCAGAGCCTTGGCAGCGGGGCCTACGTCTTCATCCTGCCCCCGTCCCGGTCCGAACTGTCCCGCCGGCTGTCCGGCCGGGGCACGGATTCGCCCGAGGTGGTGGCCAGGCGCCTGGCGGCCGCGCCCAGAGAGATCGAGGCGGCCCCGCTGTTCGACTACTGGGTGGAAAACGACGGCCTGGAAGCCGCCTACGAGGACCTTCGGGCCGTCTACATGGCCGAACGCCGCCGCCCCCGCTACCATCCGGACCTCCTGCGCGAGCTGCTCGTCCAGTGGGAGGCGGCCATCTGAGGTCCCGGCCCGTCTTGGGCGTTGACCCTGTTCCCGCTTTCCGGTTATTCGCAGAGAAATAGCGACAGGGTTTTCCGAGAGAAAATGACCCAGAAACAAGACCCCACCGCCCCGCCGGCCAAGCCGGCCTCCGGGGACCACGCGGGCGGTTCCGGCAAACCCCGGGACCGCATCAAGGGCATTTTCTCGACCCAGGCCATCCAGAAGGTGGGCACGGGCACCACCACCCGGCGCACCATCCAGAAGATGTACTGGTTCGTGGAGGAAGACCCGTCCGGCACGCTGGAACTCCAGCCGCTCAACAAAAATTACGTTCCTTCCGGCCCCAAGCGCCACGTGGGCCTCGAAGAGCTGCTCGACAAGTTCTCCCCGGAACCGGAATTCTACGTCACCACCGTCTATCCGAGGCTGCGCGAACTCAACATGGTCATCCAGAAGGGCGAGCGGCACCGGGAAAAAGGCGAGATCTTCAGCGCCGAGCTGGAGTTCGGCCAGGCCCTGGCCGTGGATGAGGAGAACATCCGGGCCAACTTCGGCCTGGGGCTCACCTACCTCGACCGGGGCGAGTCCAACAAGGCCGACGACATCTTCCAGCGCCTGGTCCGCCTGGATGCGGCCTTTGACAAGGAGCACAAGCACCTTTTCAACGAATTCGGCATGAACCTGCGCAAAAACAAGATGCTCGACCAGGCCCTCGACTACTACCAGCGGGCCGAGAACCTGGCCCTTCGCGACGACAACCTCATGTTCAACATCGCCCGGGCCTTCTTCGACAAGAAGGATTATAGAAAGGCGATGGAATACCTGCAAAAAGCCCTGGTCCTCAATCCCGAGCACGCGGAATCCCGCCGGTTCGCCGCCTTTCTCGAGGAAAAAGGCCTGGCCAAGGCGCAGGCCCCGGCCAAAGCGCCCCAACCGGCCGCCGCGCCGGAAGATCCGGCCGCCCCCAGCCTCCCGGGCGGCTCCGATGCTCCGGACGGCGGGGACCCGGCCGCCCCATGAGCCAGGAACGCGGCCAGCGCTTCCTCCTAGACCTCCCGGCCATCCAAAGCGATCTGCCCTTTTCGCCGGACCTCCTGACCCGCCTCTTCCGCCTGACCGACGACCAGGCCGACTCGCCGCTTACGGCCATCGGCGCGGCCATCGCCGAGGACCAGGGCCTGTCCATCCGGCTTCTGGCCCTGGCCAACTCCGCCTTCTACGGCCTGCAGTCCGAGATCCGGTCCGTGGGCCGGGCCGTGGCCGTGCTCGGCCTGCGCGAGGTCCGGACCCTGGTCCTGGCCCTCGGCATCCGGGGACTGGCTGCCAGGCGCGCCCTGCCCCCGGGCTTCGACCTGTCGGTCCACCTCGAACACCAGCTGGCCGTGGCCGTGGCGGCCATGGCCCTGGCCCGGGAAACCGGGGCCATGGACCCGGACGACGCCTTCACCGCCGGCGTGCTCCACGACCTCGGCAAGCTGCTGACCGCCCTGTACCGGCCGGACGACTGGCTGGCCGAACAGGCCCTGGTCGCCGCCCAGAACCTCCCCTGGCACGAGGCCGAGGACCTCCACATGGGCCTTGACCACGGCCTGATCGGGGCCATGGCCCTGCGGTCCTGGAACCTGCCCGAGCCGCTGACCGAGCCCGTCAACTGGCACCACGCCCCGCAGGCGGCCCCGGGCCGTCCGGAACCGGCCCGGCTCCTCTGCCTGGCCGACGCCTGCGCCAGGGAGCTCTCGGGCACGACCGAGCCCGGCACCCTGCCGACCAAGGCCATGGCGCTCGGCATCGGCCTGTCCCTGGCCGCCGCCCTGGACCTGACCGGCGCCGCCCTGGCCGCACGCAATCCCGCCCTTTTGGCCGCCGCCCTGGCCTAGGGCCGGGGTTCCGGCGCCCGGCCCGCGAGTTCTAAATCAACATGCCTGAATAATTACGTTTCCCTGAAAAGACAGGCCACCATTCTTTCAGGGGCGCACCATCGGGCCACCCTTGCGTTGCCGGCCCGGCCGGGGCAAGGTGCCCTTTTTTCCCTGGAGCGACCGTTGTCCAAGAAATGGATTTTCCCGTCCCAAGGGGTGTCCGCCGCCACGGCCGACGCCCTGGCCGAGGCCCTGGGCCTCTCCCCGGCCATTGCCGCCCTGCTCTACCACCGGGGCCTGACCACGGCCGAAGCCATGGACGCCTACCTGTGCCCGGGACTGCGCCTTCTCATGCGGCCAGACGAGATCCCCGGCATGGAGGCGGCCGCCGCCCTGCTCGCCGAGGCCCTCGTTGCCGGCCGGACCGTGGCCGTCTGGGGCGACTACGACGTGGACGGCATCACCGGCACGGCCCTGCTCGTCGATTTCCTGCGCGAGCGCGGCTTTTCCCCGCTGTGGCGCCTGCCCGAGCGGGCGGCCGAGGGCTACGGCCTCAATATCGCCGGCATCGAGGAACTGGCCCGGGACGGAGCGAGCCTCCTGGTCACCGTGGACTGCGGCATCGGCGGCATCGCCGAGGTGGCCCGGGCCCGGGAGCTCGGCCTTGACGTCATCGTCACGGACCACCATCTGCCGGGCCCCGAGCTGCCGCCGGCCAACGCCGTGGCCAATCCCAAGCTCGGCCCCGGGCCGGGAACGGACCTGGCCGGGGTCGGGGTGGCCTTTTTCCTGGCCGCGGCCGTCAACCGCCTGCTCCCCGGCGAGCCGACCGACGTCCGCCGCCTGCTCGATCTCGTGGCCCTCGGCACCCTGGCCGACGTGGTCCCCCTGTGCGGTCCCAACCGCATCCTGGCCAAAAACGGGCTGCTGCTCCTGGCCGAGGCCCGCCGGCCCGGCATCCATGCCCTCA
This sequence comes from Solidesulfovibrio carbinoliphilus subsp. oakridgensis, assembly GCF_000177215.2. NCBI lineage: Bacteria > Pseudomonadati > Thermodesulfobacteriota > Desulfovibrionia > Desulfovibrionales > Desulfovibrionaceae > Solidesulfovibrio > Solidesulfovibrio carbinoliphilus. The sequence continues at coordinate 1,689,784 of NZ_CM001368.1, forward strand.
AGGAAGCCAGCGGCCACAACCCCAAGGCGGCCCTTGGCGCCTCCCAGGTCACCTTCGGCCTGGCCCCGCGCATCAACGCCGCCGGCCGGATGGGCCGCCCCGACGCCGCCCTGGCCCTGCTCCTGGCCCCGGACCTGGACACGGCCCGCCCCCTGGCCGCCGAGCTCGACGCCGAAAACACCCGCCGCCGGGCCGAGGAGGACGCCATCCTGGCCGAGGCCATGGACCAGGCGGCCGAGAGGCCTGGCCGCTTCGGCCTGACCCTTTTCGCGCCCCACTGGCACCAGGGCGTCATCGGCATCGTGGCCTCGCGGGTGGCTGAGCGCCGCTACCGGCCGACGCTCATCCTGACCGCCGACGAGGCCAAGGGGCTCCTCAAGGGCTCCGGCCGGTCCATCCCCGAATGCGACCTCCATGGCCTGTTGACCGAGATCGGGGAGGTCCTCAACACCTTTGGCGGCCATAAGATGGCGGCCGGCCTTTCCATCGTGCCGGACAACCTGTCCCTGCTGGCCGAGCGCTTCGACGCGGCCGCGGCCAAAGCCCTCGGCCCGGTGGCCCCGCTGCCTTCCCTCAAACTCGACGCCGAGTTGTCCTTTGGGGCGGTCACGGCCGCCCTGGTGCGGGAAATAGGCCTCATGGAGCCCTTTGGCTGCGGCAACCCGGAACCGGTCTTTGCCTCGCCGCCGGTCAAGGTCCTGTCCCGTCGCGGCTTTGGCGACAACCACGTGGCCCTGTCCCTGCGCGACCCGGCCGCCGGGGTCACCCTGCGCGGCAAGGCCTGGCGCATGGCGTCCGACATCCGTGAAAGCCTGGCCGGGGCCACGGTCCGGGTCGCCTTCACCCCGAAGATCACCTATTTCTCCGGGGTGCCGGAAATCGAGTTGCGACTTCGCGACATCGGGGAATAAACGACTTCGCCAACCACAATTGCACGGGCTGGGACATCGGCGCCTGGAATGACAATTCCGGCAATTACACCGGCGCCGGCAAACAAACCGAAGACCGCGTCAGGAGCTGGGAACGGTCCCGACCGCGCTCCGGCTTCCTGCCAACGAGGCCGTGGCGTCCCCCGCCGGGGCGACACGGCGCAAGACGCCTGGGGCCATGGCACCCTTCCCGCCGCCGTGGCGCGTCGCGCAACACAACCGCGTGCCTGGAGAAGCTGACCGGCCGCCCGGCCGCCGTCTGCCTGGGCGGCAACACCCCGGCCAAGGCCCTCCGCTTCCTGCACACCTCCCCGGGCAGCACCCCTCCTTCACCATGGGCGCGACCCGACCGGGAACGAGAGCATCATCCGCGTCGGCCGGGACGCCACCGGCCAGATCTCCCAGAGCCTGTCGGCCCTCCTGGAGACCGGTTGGGCCCACGGCCCGTTCCAGACCACCCTCTGGAGCCACCCCCGGACCGAGAAGTCCCGCGACGGCGATCCGCTCAAGATCGCCTGGGGCCCCCCCTATACGTCCCAGGGAATCCGCGTCGTTGCAAAGGACGACCCAAGGCCGGGGCGGCAAGCCCGGCCTTTTTTTGCGCGCCCGCGCCGCAGGCATGCCTGCCGGCCGACCTTGCCCGTAAAAAAAATTTGACCGGCGTCAAAAAAAACCCCGTTTTCGTATTGCCATTTGGTGATCGATAACATTATTGAAAGCTACCGCGGCGGGACGCCACCCGCCGGCCGGATCGGAAGCCGGTTGCTACTGTTACGATTCCAAGGAGGAAGGATTTTATGAAACGTTTCGCCAAATTGGCTCTCTTGGCCACCCTGGTGCTGGGTCTGGCCGGGATCGCCCAGGCTGCCACCGAAGTGAAAATGGTCGGTGACGCCTTCGTGTACGGCTCGTTTAACGCCAACCAGAACTTCACCGGCTGGAGCACGGGTTCCTGGGACAACAATTCCGGCGCCTACACCGGCGCCGGCACCCAGACCGAAGACCGCTTCCAGATCTGGGAACGGTTCCGCCTGCGTTCCGACTTCGTGGCCAACGAGGCCGTGAAGTTCCGTCTGGGCATCAAGGTGGAAGACACCTGGGGCCATGGCACCTTCACCGCCGCCAACCCGGCCGTGCAGATCGCCGTCTACCAGGCCTTCCTGCAGTTCAAGCTGCCGAACTGCGACATCGAAGTGACGGCCGGTCTGCAGGACCTGTCCCTGCCGGCCACCGCGTTTTTCACCGACTCCGTGGTCTTCGGCGGCGACCGCGCCGCCGCCCTGGTCGTGACCTCGCCGCTGATCGACAACACCCTGTCCGTCACGGCCGGTTTCGCCCGCATGCTGGATGCCAACCGGACCTACGACACCACCACCACCCAGGTGTCCGACGAGTTCGACGTCTACTTCCTGGCCCTGCCCATCACGCTCGAAGGCTTCAAGGCCACGCCCTGGGGCGCCATCGGCGTTGCCGGCAGCAGTGCCAACTACTTCACCGCCGGTTCCTACGGCCCCAACTCCACCTTCGCCGACAGCCTGCTGTCCGCCGGCACCTTCCTGACCCCCACGGGCTTCCGCAATTCGCAGAACGCCTACTGGTGGGCCGGCAGCACCTTCGAGGTGACCGCCCTTGATCCCGTCAAGTTCTACGCCGACGTGATCTACGGATCGGGCAACGCCGCCGACCGCAAGAAGGACAAGCGCCAGGGCTGGTTCATCGACCTCGGCGCCGAGTACACCGGCTGGGAAGTCCTGACTCCGCAGGCCTTTGCCTGGTGGTCCACGGGCGAAGACAGCTCCGCCCGCAACGGTTCCGAGCGCATGCCCTCCGTCCTGTCCAACTGGGGCCCGGGCAACAGCTTCCTGTTCGACTGCTCCCAGGATCTCCTGAAGCAGGGCAACATGGGCGTGAACCCCATCGGTTCCATGGGTATCGGCGCTTCGCTCAACAACATCTCGTTTATCGAGAAGCTGACCAGCCGCCTGACCTTCGTCTACGTCCAGGGCAACAACTCGCCCAAGGCCATCCGCTTCCTGAACACCTACATGGGCAGCAACCCCTACTTCACCATGGGGCGTGACCTGACCACCAACGAACACGTGCTGGGCGTCAACCTGGACAGCACCTACCAGATCTACGAGAATCTGGCCGCCGTCGTCGAGACCGGCTGGGCCCACGGCGAGTTCCAGAGCAGCGTCTGGGGCCACCGCCTGGCTTCGGCGGCTCGCAGCGCCGACGCCTGGAAGGTCGCTTTCGGCCTGACCTACAAGTTCTAGATTCCTGCACGGCTTCCGATGGCAAAGGCCGGGGCTCGCCGCCCCGGCCTTTTTCTTTGTGCCCGCGGCTTGAACATTACTTTTTTGTAATAGGTAAAAATTTTTTTACCACTGTATAAAAAAGAACCGCTTTTGCCTTGCAATGGTCACAATCCCGAGGTAGAGAGGAAACCGTGAAGGTTGGAGGATTCGCCCTCTTCCAGCCCCGCAAGCGCCTACGGTTTCCGGTTTGCAACCGCATTTTTGGAGGAAGGAATTATGAAACGCATTCTCACCATCGCCCTTGTCGCGGTGTTCGCCCTGGGCGCCTTCGCCAGCGCCCAGGCGGCCACCGAGGTGAAGATGGTCGGCGACGCCCGCATCTACGGCGTCTTCTTCGCCGAGCACAACTTCACCGGTTGGAACAACGCCTCCTGGACGTCCAACACCCCGACGTACAACCGCGCCGGCACCAAGACCGAAGACCGCTTCGAGATCTGGGAACGGTTTCGCCTGCGCTCCGACTTCGTGGCCAACGAGGCCGTGAAGTTCCGTCTGGGCATCAAGGTGGAAGACACCTGGGGCCACGGCACGCTGACCGCCGCCAACCCGGAAGTCGCCATCGCCGTCTACCAGGCCTTCCTGCAGTTCAAGTGGCCCGGTTGTGACATCGAAGTGACCGCCGGTCTCCAGGACATCGACCTGCCCATCAGCAAGATGTTCTACGGCAACCCGGTCTTCGGTGGCGACCGCATCGCCTCCCTGGTCATCAACGCCCCGCTGATCGACAACACCCTGGGCCTGCTGGCTGGTTTCGGCCGTCTGGTTGACGCCAACCGGACCTTCGACACCACCACCACCCAGGTGGCCGACGAGTTCGACGTGTACTTCCTGGCCCTGCCCATCACCCTGGACGGCTTCAAGGCCACCCCCTGGGGCATGATCGGCGTTGCCGGCAAGAACGCCACGTACTTCACCACCAGCGGTTCTACCTTCAGCTCGCAGAACTTCGCTGAAAACCTGGTCTCCGCCGGCACCTTCGCCACCCCGGCCCTGTGGAAGAACTCGCAGAACGCCTACTGGTGGGCTGGTACTTCCCTGGAGCTGACCGTTCTGGATCCGATCAAGTTCTACGGCGACGTGATCTACGGCGCCGGCGCCCAGGCCGATCGCAAGAAGAGCCAGCGCGGCGGTTGGTTCATCGACCTCGGCGTGGAGTACACCGGTTGGGACGTCCTGACCCCCAAGGTCTTCGGCTGGTGGTCCACCGGTGAAGACGGCTCCACCCGCAACGGTTCCGAGCGTATGCCGCAGGTCCGCCCCAACTGGGGTCCGGGCAACAGCTTCCTGTTCGACGATTCGCAGGAACTGGCCAAGAACTCCAACATGGGCATGAACCCGGTCGGCGCCTGGGGCCTCGGCGCTTCTCTGGACAACATCTCCTTCATCGAGAAGCTGACCCACCGCCTGACCTACACCTACCTCCGTGGCAACAACTCGGCCCGGGCTATCCGCGACATCAACGCGCTGATGGGCAGCAACCCCTACTTCGTGATGGGTCGCGACCTGACCGTGAACGAGTACGCCATGGGCGTGAACTTCGACAGCAAGTACATGATCTATGAGAACCTGGCCGCCGTCCTCGAGACCGGCTGGGCCCACGGCGAGTTCCAGACCAGCGTCTGGGGACACCGCCTGGCTGAGAAGGCCCGTAGCGGCGACTCGTGGAAGGTCGCTTTCGGCCTGACCTACAAGTTCTAAAGCGGCTGTCCGGAAATCAAGGGCGCACCGGCCGGGACCTTCGGGTTCCGGCCTTTTTTGCGCCCGCGCCACCGGGAGAACCGGCCATGGACGTGGCCGGAATTCCGGCCCATCCCGGCCGGGCAGGGAGGGCCGGAGGAGTCCGGCAGGACGCCGGAGGTTTGGCCGTCACACAGGACGGGAAGGCGGGAGAGTCGGATGGTCGCAGGGGTGGTCAGGTGCGGCGTTCTCGAAATTCGTGCATGCGCATTTCGAGTATAAGATACTTAAATACTTGTTTTTCTAAAAAATAGTGGCATATTTTTCAGCGAGCGCCACACTAACGGCCGGCCGGGCCGGCAGGCAGGCAGAAAAGCGGGAGGACCGTGCCGGAGGCCGCCGCGGCCAGGGCCGGAGCGTCGAGCACCCGGCCGGCCGGGGCCGTGGTCACAGGCACCTGGGCCTGGGCCAGGAAGCCTTTCACGACGGACAGGGGCACCGCGAATCCCATTTCCGCCGGCGCGTCCCCGGCCTGGGCCTGGATGGCCCGGGTGTCGCGCTTGGCCTTGACCACGCCGGCCACATGGCCGGCGGCGTCGAGCAGGGGCCCGCCGCTGTTGCCGGGCAGCACTTCGGCGGTCATCGCCTGCTCCCCCCGGGGACCGGCTCCGGCGGCCAGTTCCCGGGTCCGGCCGGTGGTGACGCGCAGGCGGTCGAAGACGGCCGATTCCCCGGGATACCCGGCCGCGGACACCACCGCACCGGCCGGCAGGTCGCCGCCTTCCCGAAAGGCCAAGGCCCGGTTCGGGACCACGGCCAGCTTCAGGAGGGCCAGATCGTTTGCCCGGTCGACCCGCAGGAGCGCGGCCGCGACCTGATGCCCGTCCACCGTGGCCATGATCCGGCCGCACCCGTCGGCCACGTGGGCGTTGGTCAAGACATGGCCGACCCGGCTGACCATGAAGCCGGAGCCGGTTCTCGGCCGGCGCGCCGCCTGCCCCGGGCCGGCCTGCAGCCGGGCCGCCTCCTTGCCGGCGATGGCCCGGGCCACCGTGGGATCGAGCTCCTTTTTGGCGGCCTCGGCCAGGGTGGCCAGACGGTTGCGGGTCAACGCCTCGATCTTGGGATTGGCCAGCCCGGACAGGGCCAGCCGGTAGGCGGCCGCCGGGTCGCGGCCCACCCCCCGGCCGTTGAGCAGCATGTCGCCAAGGACGAAGGCCGCGTCGCCGGAGCCGGCCAGAACCGCCCGCCGCAGATAGGCGGGCGCGTCCGAGGCCGGACCGCCCCGGCCCTCCAGCCGCATCATGCCGAGCAGGAAGATGCCCTTGTCATACCCTTTGGCCGCCGCCTTTTTGAGCCAGTCCCCGGCCAAGGCGTCGCTTTGGGCCACGCCATCCCCGCGCAGGTGGAGCACCGCCAGGGCCACCATGGCCCCGGCGTTGCCGCCGTCGGCCGCCTTGCGAAACCACTTGGCCGCCTCGGCCGGGTCCCTCGGACCGCCGCGTCCGCGTTCGCGCATGATGCCAAGAAGATACGCGGCCGACGGGCTGCCTTTGGCCACCAGCGGCCGCAATTCCCGAAGGGCCGCCGCGTCGTCGCCCCGGTCATAGGCCCGCTCGGCGTCGTCCAGGTCCGCCCGGGCCAGGGACGGGCCAAGGGCCAGGGCGGTCACCAGGACCGCCCGACCCAAAGCCAGAAAGGCCGGCCTCATGGGTGCCTCTGCCCCGGAGCGGCCGGCGGGGCCGGAGCCGGCGCGGCGGGAGTTTCCGACGCCAGCCGGCACAGTCCGTACCGCTGGGACATGGCCGGCATGGTCGCGGCGCCGTGGTGCGAGGAGACCATGAGGAAACTGTCCGACGCGCCCGAATACATGGGATAGACCGTGACCACGGTCACGCCGCCCCCCGGATACCGGACGAAAACGGTCAGCCCTTCTGTCGAGAGCATGTAGACACCCGGCGTTTCCAGGGCGTCTTCCTCGAGGACGGCCCGTTTCCGGTCCGGATCGACCAGGCTGATGGAGAGTCCGGGCGTGTTGGGGTCGAGGGGGGGCTTTAGGTTGACGCGCCCCTGCGGGGTGAATCCGGCGTTTATGCCCTGCACGTAGGCGCAGGCCAGCCGTTTGGCCGCCTGGAGTTCCTGCGCCGGATGGCCTTCCCGGGCGGGCGGGGACTTTGCGGCGGCCAGGGATGGGGCGGCGGCCAGGGCCACGGCGGCGGCCAGGCCGGCCGCCCACCAGCGCACACGGTTCATGTCGTCCTCCGTCTCGGCTCGGGTCCCCGGCCGTTGCGATCTTTTCCTGTGACCGGACCGGCGGCGGGGACGACCGTGCGGTCGAGGAGCCCTGCCGCCGGCTTCGGCCGCGACAACCCGGGGCCGGTCGTAAAGACTTGCCGGCTCCCCGGCCTTGACGTACTATCCTTACCCCTGCCGCCTGAACCAGGCAAGCGAACGCCTGCCGCGCCGGGGGAGCTTTTTGGAGAGCCGCGCATCATGAAAAAATTCCGTGTCTATTTCGCCACCAAGGTCAACGTGACAACGAGCTGGTTTCGCCGCAAAAAAGATGTATCGGAAACCGAATACGTTGTTGTCTCAGCCCATAACGAGGCCCACGCCGTCAAGGAAGCCAAAAAGCACGTCGATCTGGACGCCCTTGGCATGCCCTTTCAGGTCACGCGCATCACGAGCGCGGCCGACGACGAGGCCGAAGGCTGCCACGGCACCCTGGCCCGACGGCTGTCCCCGGCCGAGGAACCGGCGGCCGTCCCGGACGAGCCCCAGGCCTGATGAGCCGGCTCCCGGAACCGCCCGGGAGCCTCGGAACGCCACCATTGCGATCCATGGAGGCCAAACCGTGCTGACCGCCTTTCCCAAAGGCCTTTTCGCCCACGCCAAGGGCATCCGCTTCGCCCTGGCCCACAAGGGCTATCTGGCCGTGGCCGTGGTGCCCTTTGTCCTGACCCTGGCCCTTTTCGCCCTGGGCCTCGGCCTTGTGGGCCCGGGCGGCGACTGGCTGACCGGCCGCCTCTGGGTCCCGGACCCGGCCGCCACCGGCCTCGCCGGGGTCCTCGCCTGGCTGTACCTGCACGTGGTCCGCTACCTCCTCTATCTGCTGGCCGTGGTGCTCATGTATTTCCTTTTCATGGTCACGGCCAACATCGTGGCCTCGCCGCTTTACGACGGCATCGCCGGCCGCATGGTCCGCCGCCTGCGGGGCGAGGCCCAGGCGGCGGCCCGGGACCTGCCCTGGTGGCGGGTCATGGCCGAGGAAATCAAGAAAGCCGTGTTCGTGGCCGTGCTGCCGGTCCTGCTCTTTTTCGTGCCCGTCGTCGGACAGCTGCTCGCCCCGGTGGCCGCGGCCTGCCTGCTCGCCTTCGATTTCCTGGATTTCGCCTTCTGCCGGGACGAACCGCGGTTCGGCGTCCGGCTGCGGGCCCTGGCCAGGCGGCCCCTGCTCCTTCTGGGCTTCGGGCTGCCGCTCCTCATTCCGGTGGTCAACATCGTCCTTTTTCCCTTCGCCATCTTCGGCGCCACCCTGCTCTACTGCGACACCGCCGGACAGCTCCCGTCCCCCGCGCCCCGCAAATGACATTTTCGCAAGATCGGGCGGGCCGCCAGGCCTGATTTCACGCCCAAGACAGGATCGGCCCACCGGATGGGGCCAAGCGCCCCTTGCCGCAAAGGGCACTTGGCGCTACAGGGAGGGGGTCCGTTTCGCAACACGCGCCACCGGCCCCGGCCGATGTGGCGGAAGGATTCCCGACTTCATGCGACACACCTTTCCCGCCTCCCGCCGGCGGACTCGCCGGAGTCCGGCCGTATGAGTTCCCACGCTCCCGACGCCAAAGCCCCTTCCCTGGCCCGTACCGCCGCCCTGTCCCTGGGCGCCCTCGGCGTGGTCTACGGCGACATCGGCACCAGTCCGCTCTACGCCATCAAGGAATGCTTCCACGGCATGCACGCCATTGCCGTGACCCCGGAAAACGTGCTCGGCGTCCTGTCCCTGATCTTCTGGTCCCTGACCATGGTCATCACGGTCAAGTACGTGCTTTTCATCACCGCGGCCGACAACCGGGGCGAGGGCGGCATCTTCGCCCTGATCGAGCTTCTGCCCCGGGACGCCGGCCACCGCCATTTGCGGGCCGGACTCGCCTTCCTGGCCCTTTGCGGCGCGGCCCTTCTCTACGGCGACGGGGTCATCACGCCGGCCATCTCCGTGCTGTCGGCCGTGGAGGGCTTGAACGTGGCCACCAACGCGGCCGAGCCTTTGGTCGTGCCCATCACCTGCGTCATCCTCTTTGGGCTCTTCATGGTCCAGCGCCGGGGCACGGCCGGCATCGGCAAGGTGTTCGGGCCGATCATGATGCTCTGGTTCCTGGTGCTGGCCACCCTTGGCCTCAAGGAAATACTCAGCGCCCCACAGGTGTTGTGGGCCATCAACCCAATCCATGCCGTGGATTTTTTCGCCCGAAACCACGTGCACGGCATCGTGGTCCTTGGCGCGGTGGTCCTGTGCATCACCGGCGGCGAAGCCCTGTATGCCGATCTGGGCCATTTCGGCCGCAAGCCCATCCAGTATTCCTGGCTCCTGATCGTCTTCCCGTGCCTTTTGCTCAACTATTTCGGCCAGGGCGCGGGCCTGCTCCTCGACCCGGCCATCGCGTCCAACCCCTTTTACAGCCTGGTGCCGGGCGCGCTCATCTATCCCATGGCCGCCCTGTCCACGGCGGCCACGGTCATCGCCTCCCAGGCCCTCATTTCGGGCGTCTTTTCCCTGACCCGCCAGGCCATCCAGCTCGGCTGCTGCCCGCGGCTGCGGATCGTGCACACCTCGAGCGCCATGGAAGGGCAGATCTACATCCCGGAAGTCAACTTCGCCCTCATGTGGGCCTGCATCGGCCTGACCCTGGCCTTCAAGGAATCGAGCCGGCTGGCCGCGGCCTACGGCATCGCGGTCACGGCCACCATGGGCATCACCTCGCTGCTCTATTTCTTCGTGGCCCGCTGGACCTGGAAGCACTCGCTCTTGCGGTCCCTGGCCCCGGTGGTGGTCTTTCTGGCCTTTGACCTGTCCTTTTTCGCGGCCAACCTGCTCAAGGTCGCGGACGGCGGCTGGTTCACGCTTTTAATCGCCGCCCTGGTGGTCATGGCCATGGCCACCTGGGAGGACGGCCGCAAGGCATTGCGCCAGATCTACCTGTCCTCCACGGTGCCGCTACGCACCTTCCTGGCCGAGGTGGCCGTGAAAAACCCGTTGCGGGTGCCGGGCACGGCGGTCTTCATGTCGCTCTCGCCCCAGGGCACGCCGGTGACGCTTCTCCACCACTACAAGCACAACAAGATCTTCCACGAAAACGTGGTCATCCTGACCGTCACCTCGGCGGACATGCCCTACGTGCCCGAGCCCGACCAACTCGACGTCCAGGATCTCGGCCGGGGCTTTTTCCGGATCATCGCCCGCTACGGGTTCATGGAAACGCCGAACGTGCCCGAGGTCATGAAACGGGCCCGGGCCACGGGCATCCCCATCGATCCGCCGGCCGACACCACCTATTTCCTCGGCCGCGAAAGCCTGCTCACCACGGGCAAGGCCAAGATGGCCGGGTTTCGCAAATCGCTTTTCGCCCTCATGTCCCGAAACGCCCGTCCGGCCACGGCCTACTTCGGCCTGCCCCCGGGACGGGTGGTGGAGCTTGGGGTGCAGGTCGAACTGTGACCGGGCCCGGCCGGGCAAAACCGTGCCGGCCCCTTGACCCGACGCCCCCGCTGCCGTAACCGCAAGGCGCGGCCGGCTCCCGGCCTGGTTTCCCCGGCCGGCGAAAGGGCCGGCGCGCCGGCGGGCGACCGCTGGCCGCGCCGGCGCCGCTGCGCCCACTCCCTTTTGCCAAGCTTTACGGACGCGCCCCATGACCGCCGTCCGAAAACGAGGAGCGCATGACCGATACGCCTGAAAAAGAAGCCCTGCCGCCGGTTCTTCCTTCCGGGGACGCCGGCCTTCCGCCCCCCTCCGCCGCCGGCCCGGACGACGCCGCGGCCGGGACGCCGGCCCTTGCCGCGTCGCCGGAGGCCCCGCCGGCCGATGCGCCGTCCGTGCCGTCCGTGCCGGCCGACGCCTTGCCCCCCGCGCCCCCGACGCCGCCCCCGCCCGGCGGCTCGGCCGGGGACATGAAGGAAGCGCCGCTCCTCGAGCATCTGCTCGAACTGCGCACGCGCCTGGTGCGGTGCCTGATCGCCGTGGCCGTGGGCTTCGGCGCCTGCTACGCCTTTGCCGAGCGGCTCCTTGGCGTACTTCTGAAGCCCCTGATCGACGTCATGCCGAGCGGCAGCAAGCTCATCGCCACCGGCCTGCCCGAGACGTTTTTCACGGTCATGAAGCTCGCGCTCGTGGCCGGGGCCTTCGTGGTCAGCCCGTACATCTTCTACCAGCTCTGGCGGTTCGTGGCCCCGGGCCTCTACAAGGAAGAGCGCAAGCTCATCGTGCCCATCGCCATCGCCACGGCGGTCTTCTTTGTGGGCGGGGCGCTGTTCGGCTATTTCGTCGTCTTCCCCTTCGGGTTCAAGTTCTTCGTGGACTACGCCTCGGACTACATCACCGTCATGCCCACCATCAGCGCCTATTTCTCGCTGGCGGTGACGCTCCTTTTCGCCTTCGGCCTCATCTTCGAGCTGCCGGTCTTCATCTTTTTCCTGACGAGCCTCGGGCTTGTCACCACCAAGGCCCTGCGCAAGTTCCGCCGCTGGGCCATCCTTCTGAGCTTCATCGTCTCCGCCATGCTGACCCCGACCCCGGACGCCATCAACCAGCTCCTCATGGCCGGGCCCATGTGCGCCCTCTACGAACTCGGCATCTGGGTGTCCTGGTTCGTGGACAAGTCGCGCAAGGAGGAAAAGGCGGCCAAGGAACGGGCCGAGGCCGAAGCCGCCGCGACCGCCGCCGCGGGGCCCGCGCCCGGGCAGGAAACGCCCGGGGCCGAAGCCGGCCCGACCGATACGGAGTCCCGGGCGGGCTAGGCCGGCCGGCACATGGCGGAATCTTCCGGGCCTCCGGCGAGGCCCGGCCGTCGTCGCCGTCCACCGGGGCCGGACGCCCGTCCGGCCCCGACCTTGACAAGACCCTCTTTTCACGACATACGTAGGATACAGGCAACGGTCGCCGCCACACGGCAGGCTTCATGACCGGATCGCCCGGGCCGCCTGGAAACCTTCCGCAAACAGGCCGGCTTCCCGGGACGACCGCGTTCCCGCCGTCCGCGACCGCTTGACCCTGACGACCACTGACGCACTGCGGCGTCCTGTCCGGCCGCCCTGCCCGGGTGCGCGCCGGAGATTCGGACGATCTTCCGACGCCCTGACGCGTCCCCCCGCCGCCGGCTGTCGGCGACCGGGGATGGTATCCTCTCGCCACGCGAGCCACTCCACCCTGCGGACGACCGAGAACGGCCCGACTCCTTGGGCTATGGCCCCACCGCCGCAACCATGCGTCCCCGCCCGGGGGACGCCGGCGTACCCGGCCTTCTCGGCGTTGCCACGCCATGGAGCGACGATGCGAAACGCCAGTATCCTCTTCACCACCGTGACGCTGCTCGTCACGGCCCTCGCCCTCCCCGGTTGCGCCGCGACCAAGGCTGCCAAGACGACCGACGGCTCCGCTTCAAACCCGCAACAGGCCGCCATCGGCCACCTGGACGATCCGGACAACCTCTTTGCGAGCGCCACGCCCGCCAGCGACGCCAAGGCCCTGCGGGTCAAGGCCATGGCCTACACCGGCTGTTCGCCCAGAAAGAAGTCCAAGCGCACGCCGCGCGGGGCCTGGGGCGATCCCCTGACCCGGGACGCCAAGGCCGTGGCCGTCTCGCCCGACCTGCTCGAAATGGGCCTGGACCGGGGGGACGTGATCAGCATCGAGGGCCTGCCCGGCAAATACAAGGTCCTTGACGTCATGCACGACCGCCACGACAAGAGCATCGACATCTTCTACGGGGACGACCAGTGCGGGGCCCTGCAGTGGGGCAAGCGGACCCTGACCATCACCTGGCAGTGACCGCCGCCGGCCGGGCAACAGCCCGCCAAGTCCGGGCCCGGCCCAGCCCCGGTGACATGCGGGAAAGCCTTGCCCTTTCCTTGAGGCGGGTGTTCGTCCGTTGCGCGGCGGACAGCGGCGCCCTTACGGCAGGAGTTCGACCAGCACGTAGCGGGCGGCGAAGCCCAGGGCGTAGACGCAGATCAGGGCGAGAAAAAACGTCGTGAAAAGGCTCGCGCCCGCCGGCCGGCCCTCGGCCCGGCGGCCAAGGACAAAGCCGAGGACCACGGCCACGGCAATACCGAGGCCAAGGGCCAGTCCCACTTGCAGCAACGACACCTCGGCCATGTCCCCTCCTCTCCGTCAGGCAGCCCTTCCGCCGGCCCCAGGCGACGCCGCGCCGCCTGGCACCCCACCGCCCGCGTCCCAGCCTTTCGCCTGACAACGCGCCAACTCACTCCACACGATTCACCCCTTTCGACACGACCGCCCCCCACCCCCTTCCCCCATCCAGGGGGTCCGGGGGGGATGATCCCCCCCGGCAGGTCCAGGGCAGCGCCCTGGCGGGGTCCGGGGCAGAGCCCCGGCGGGGTCTGGGGCGGCGCCCCAGCGGAGAGGTCCAGGAGAGGCAGCGCCTCTCCTGGCCGCCGGAGGCATCCCTTGCCGCTACCGCTGGTCCAGGGGAATGTAGGGCCGGCGGGGGGGGCCGATGTAGATCTGGCGCGGCCGGTGGATGCGGGTGGTGGGGTCCCTGTTCTCCTCGCGCCAGTGGGCGATCCAGCCGGGCATGCGGCCGATGGCGAACATGACCGGGAACATGTTGACCGGGATGCCGAGGGCCCGCAGGATGATGCCGGAATAGAAGTCCACGTTGGGATAGAGCTTGCGGGACTGGAAGTACTCGTCCGACAGGGCCGTTTCCTCGAGTTCCAGGGCGATGTCCATGAGCGGATCGTGGATGCCGGACTGGAAGACCAGTTCGTGGGCGGCCTTTTTGAGGACCCGGGCCCGGGGATCGAAGTTCTTGTAGACCCGGTGGCCAAATCCCATGAGCCGGGTTTCCTTGCGCTTGACCATCTCCAGGAAGGTTTTGACCTTGTGGCGGCCGGAGAGGATCTGGGTGAGCATCTCGATGACCGCCGCGTTGGCCCCGCCGTGGAGCCGGCCCCACAGGGCGCAGATGCCCGACGACACACTGGCGAAGAGATTGGCCTGGGTGGAGCCGACCATGCGCACGGTGGAGCAGGAGCAGTTCTGCTCGTGGTCGGCGTGGACCACGAGAAACAGCGACAGGGCCGAGACGGCCTGGGGCGTGGGTTCGTAGTCGCGGTTGGGCACCGAGAACATCATGTGCAGGAAATTGCGGCAATAGCTCAGGTTCGGATCCGGGTACATGAAGGGCAGACCAAGCGATTTGCGGTAGCTGAAGGCGGCGATGGTGCGGACCTTGCTGATGAGCTTGGCCACGGCCATGGTGAACTCGTCCATGCTCTGGATTTCGAGGAGTTCGGGATGGTAGTTGCCGAGCGAATTGATCACGGCCGAAAGGATGGCCATGGGCTGGCCGCCGGGCGGAAACCCGTCGAAATGGTGGAGCAGGCCCTCGTGGAGCAGCTCGTGGTCCGAGAGCAGGGCCCGGAAGACCGTACGTTCTTCGGCGGTCGGCAGCTTGCCGAAAATGAGCAGCATGGCCGTTTCGATAAACGAGCTTTTCTCCGCCAACTGCTCGATGGGAAGGCCGCGGTAGCGCAGGATGCCCTTTTCGCCGTCCACAAAGGTGATGGCCGACTGGCAGGAGCCGGTGTTGGCGTAGCCGGGGTCAAAGGTCAAAAGACCCATGTCTTTTTCGAGCGAGGTGACGTCGATGCCGACCTCGCCCTCGGAACCGACCAGCACGGGCAGTTCCAGGGTCTTGTCGCCATAGGTCAGGGTGGCGGTTTTGCGTTCGCGCATGGGACTCCTCGTTTCCACTTTTCCGGGAGAACGGCCTGAAGCGGCGCGGTGCTTGGGATTGCGGATCGTTTGGCCGGCAGTATAGGAAAAAAATTCGGTCTTGTCTTCCTGGCGGTCGCGTCGTCGGCCGAGGGTCAGGCCCAGACCATCTGCCGCCAGTCCAGGGCGGGGGCGAGGTGGCCGTGCTGGCGGGCCAGCAGTTCGAGGGGAGCCAGCGCCAGGGCCGCCACCTCGGGCGCGTAGCCGGCCAGGCCGTCGGCGTCGAACTCGGCCAGATAGTGGTTGCACCGCCGGCAAACCATGACCCGCTCGGCGTCGCAGCCGGGCACGGCGTAGACCTGGCCGGACGGACCGGGAGCCTCGCAAAAGGGACACTCCCGGCGGGTGAACCGCCAGGTGGCGGCGCACAGGGAGCAGGTCATCTCCCCGCCGCCGGGCACCCGGCGCATGATCCCCGGCCAGGAGCCGCAGACCGGACAATAGCCCCGGTTCCAGGCCGCGTCGGCCACTAGCCGGCCAAGCCGGCGGCCCAGGGCCATGGCCAGGGGGGTCAGGACCTGCACCCCGAAAAAGCCGAGCACGCGCGGATCGACGCCGAGAGCCCCGGCCGCGCGCACGACCATTTCGCGCCGGTCGCCAAGGAGCGCCCGGGCCAGGCCGGCGAGGAAGCCCGCATCGGCCGCCACGGCCCGGCCGATGGCCAAAAGATCGGAGCGGACTTCGCGAAATCCGGCCGCCAGGACCGGCTCCAGCACCTCGTGGGAACGGCCAAGCGCCACGGCGTCCAAGGGAAACTCGTCGCGCGGCAAAAGGCAGGCCCCAAGGCCCAGCCGGGCCGGTTCGACCACCGGCCTGGGCCCGTCCCCGGCCTGGCAGGCCAGGACCGCGACCAGGGACGGACGGGCCAGGAGCAGCCCCAGGAACGGATCGACAAAGGCCCGGACGTGGGGGCGCTCCCGCCGCAGCCGGTCCACGTCCCGGGCGATGGATACGGAAAATTCGGCCATGACGCCTCCTTGGCCGCTCCCCCCCGCGGGGCCGGCGGGTCCGGCACGAGGCGGCGGCGGCCGGCCCTGGCACAGGACAGGGCGGCGGGCCGGCCGCCGCCTCCGGTCCCCCGGCGATGCCAAGATTCCGGCCGGGCGTCAATGCGGTGTCGCCCCCGTCGCGACGCGGCCCGCAACCCCCCTCTTTTTTTTGATCTATTTAAAATAACTTAACATTATTTGGAGGGATAAAAGTTGCCTATCACGGCATTTTTCCTGGGGAAACCGTGACAGTTGGTGTCAGAAGTAAAGCAATGCGGTTTGTTTTGACCCGGCCGCACTCCTTTTTTTAGAAAAGTCGTGTGCCTGTTTTGACATAGCGTAAAGTGAACCCGGACGGATGTCCGCCCGGGAATTGGGGAAAGGGAAAAAGGAGGCGGCATGGGCATTTCGCGAAGAGGTTTCATGAAACTGACGGGCGCCGGGATCGCCTGCCTGGGGCTCAAGGACCTGGGCTTCGATCCCCGTCCGGCGGCGGCGTACGCCACGACGCTACGCATCGAAGGGGCCAAGGAATACCAGTCCACGTGCCCGTTTTGCTCCTGCGGGTGCAGCATCCTGATGTTCGTCAAGGACGGCAAGTTCATCAGCTCCGAGGGCGACCCGGACTATCCGGTCAGCGAAGGGGCGCTTTGCCCCAAGGGCGCGGCCTTTCATGCCATGCACGTCAGCCACCACCGGGTCTTGAAACCCCGCTACCGGGCTCCGGGCAGCGACAAGTGGGAGGAAAAGGACTGGGACTTCGTCCTGGACCGCATCGCCCATCGGGTGAAAGAGACGCGCGACCGCGATTTCACCGAGAAAAACGACAAGGGCCAGACCGTCAACCGGGTCGAATCCATCTTCCAACTCGGCACCTCCCAGATGGACAACGAGGAATGCGCCGTCAGCCACCAAATGCTCAGAAGCCTGGGGGTCGTTTATTTCGACCACCAGGCCCGGGTCTGACACTCGCCCACTGTACCGGCTCTGGCAGAGTCGTTCGGACGCGGCGCGATGACCCAGCACTGGATTGACATCAAGAATTCCGACGCCATCCTCATCATGGGGAGCAACGCGGCGGAGCACCACCCCATCTCGTTCAAGTGGGTGCTCAAGGCCAAGGATGCCGGGGCCCCGGTCATCCATGTGGACCCCAAATTCTCCCGTACTTCGGCCAGAAGCGATTTCCACGTGCCCCTTCGTTCCGGAACGGACATCGCGTTTCTGGGCGGTATGATGAAGTACATCCTGGAAAAGGATCTCATCCACAAGGACTACGTGGTCGAGTACACCAACGCCGCCTTCATCGTCGGCGACGGGTACGAATTCAAGGACGGCCTGTTTTCCGGCTTCGATCCGGCCACCAAGCGCTACGACCAGAAGAAATGGGCCTTTGCCATGGACGAGAACGGGATACCGAAGCGCGACAAGACGCTCAAGGATCCCCGTTGCGTCTACCAGCTCCTCAAAAAACACTATGCCCGCTACGACATGGACACCGTGTCCTCGATCACCGGTGTTTCCAAGGATAACCTGGAAAAAGTCTATTCCATCTACTCGGCCACGGGCAAACCCGACAAGGCCGGCACCATGATGTACGCCCTGGGCTGGACCCAGCACAGCGTGGGCGTGCAGAACATCCGCTGCGCCGGCATCATCCAGCTCCTTTTGGGCAACATCGGCGTGGCCGGCGGCGGCGTCAACGCGCTTCGCGGCGAACCCAACGTTCAGGGCTCCACGGACCATGCCATCCTGTGGCACATCCTTCCCGGCTACAACGCCGTGCCGACCACGGCTTGGCCGACGCTGGCCGACTACAACAAGGCCAACACGCCGGTGTCCAAGGACCCGAAGAGCGCCAACTGGTGGGCCAACAGGCCCAAGTACATGGCGAGCCTGCTCAAAGCCTGGTATGGCGACGCAGCCACGGCCGAGAACGAATTCGGCTACGGCTGGCTGCCCAAGGTCGAGCCGGGCGTGGACTACGCCAGCCTCTACCTGTTCGACCGTATGTATAAGGGCAAGGTGCGGGGCGGCTTCATCTACGGCCACAACCCGGCCCAGTCCATGCCCAATACGCATAAGATCCGAAAGGCCCTGACCCAACTCGACTGGTTGGTGGTGGGCGAGGCCCACGACACCGAGACCTCATCGTTCTGGCATCAGCCGGGCTATGATCCCAAAAACGTCAAGACAGAGGTGTTCCTGCTGCCGTCGTGCCAGCGCGGCGAAAAGGACGGCACCACGTCCAACTCCGGCCGCTGGCACATGTGGCACTACAAGGGCTACGAGCCCATGGGCGTCAGCCGGCCGATGGGATGGATGGTGGTCGAGATCATGAAGCGGGTCAAGGCCCTGTACCAGAAAGACGGCGGCGCCTTCCCGGCCCCCATCGTCAACCTCGACTGGTACCCGGAATACGACGCCGACTTCATAGCGAAAAAGATCAACGGCTGGTACACCCAAGACGTCACTGTGGGGGACAAGACGTACAAGAAGGGCGAGCAGGTAGCCAGCTTCGCCTTTCTGCGCGACGACGGCTCCACCACGTCCATGAACTGGCTCTACACCGGCTGCTACGGTCCAGCCGGCAACCTGGCCAAGCGTCGCGACCACTCGCAAACGCCCATGCAGGCCAAGATCGGACTCTTCCCGAACTACTCCTGGGCCTGGCCGGTCAACCGGCGCATCATCTACAACCGCGCTTCCGTGGACGTTACCGGCAAGCCGTTCAACCCGGCCAAGACCGTCATCGCCTGGGAAGACGGCAAGTGGGTCGGAGACATTCCGGACGGCCCGTGGCCGCCCATGGCCGACCCCAAGGGCAAGTACCCGTTTATCATGCACACCGAAGGCCACGGCCAGCTTTACGGCCCCGGCCGGGTGGACGGGCCCTTCCCCGAGCACTACGAGCCGGCCGAGACCCCGGTCACGGTCAACCCGTTCTCGAAACAGATGAGCAACCCCTGCATCAAGATCATCGACAGCGACATGGACGTCCTGGCCAAAAACGGCGATCCGCGCTTCCCCATCGTGCTGACCACCTACAGCATGACCGAACACTGGTGCGGCGGCGGCGACACGCGCAACACCCCGCCACTCCTTGAAGCCGAGCCCCAGCTCTACATCGAGATGAGCCAGGAGCTGGCCAAGGAAAAAGGCATCAAAAACGGCGACCCGGTGGTCATCGAAAGCCTGCGAGGCAAGGTCGAGGCCATCGCCATGGTCACGGTGCGCATGACTCCGCTCCAGATCCAGGGCAAGACCGTCCACCTCGTGGGCATGCCTTTCTGCTTCGGCTGGACCACGCCCGGCGTCGGGGACGCCACCAACCGGCTCACCGTGTCGGTCGGCGATCCCAACACCACCATTCCGGAGTACAAGGCCTGCCTGGTCAACCTGCGCAAGGCCGACAAGGTGACGGAGCTTGCCGTTTAAAACCGCAACGCGGCCGGGGCCCCCGGGTTCCCGGCCGCGTCATCAAGGGAGCGCGCCATGCCCAAAACGTTTTTCATCGACACCTCACGGTGCACGGCCTGCCGGGGTTGCCAGGTGGCCTGCAAGGAATGGCACGAGCATGTGGCCGTGCCCACCCGTCAGCGCGGAACCCACCAGAATCCGCCCGACTTCACGCCGCAAAACTTCAAGATCGTCCGGTTTGCCGAGCACAAGATCGACGGCAAGATCAAATGGCTCTTTTTCCCGGACCAGTGCCGCCATTGCGTCAGCCCCCCCTGCAAGGACGCGGCCGACGCCTACGTCCCCGGGGCCATCCTGCAGGACGAGGCCACCGGAGCGGTGCTCTACACCGACAAGACCAAGCAGCTGACCATCGACCAGGCCCGGGAAGTCCAGGACGTCTGCCCCTACCACATCCCCGTGCGGGATCAGGATTCGGGCCTGCTCACCAAATGCGACTGGTGCATCGACCGCCAGCGGGCCGGCATGCTGCCCGCCTGTGTCAAGACCTGCTGCACCGGGGCCATGAGCATAGGCGAACGGGCCGACATGCTGGCCCTGGCCCGGCAGACCCTGGCCAAGGTCAAGGAGACCCATCCCAAGGCGGAACTTTTGGACGAGGACTTCATCAACGTCATCTACCTCGTCACCGAGCCGCGCACCCTCTACCACGAATACGCCGAGCGCCGGGAGCCCAAGGGCCCCATGACCCGGCAGGCCTTCCTGGCCATGCTGGCCCGGCCCGTGACCCGGATGCGGGGCTAGCGCCGCATCCCCGGATTCGAGCACGCGGATTTTGGGGCGGCAAGGGAGAACGTCTCCGTATCGGCCGCCGCCGCATTCCAAGGGCCGTCCCGCCCGCCAGCTGCCAATGGCGGGCGGGACGGCTCCTTTTTCCAAGGATCACCCCATGCGCGTACCCCGTTCCATGCTGTCCCACACCACGCCCGACCTGCCGGAAGCGTCGCCGCCGCCCGGGGCCGAGGCCGTGCTCGCCACCTTCGCCGCCCTGGCCAGGTTGCGGCGCGAGGTGGCCGCCTCCCTGCCCGACCCGCGCCCCGGCCTGGCCTACGACCCGGACCGCTTCGCCGCCGGCACGCCCCTTTTGGCCCATGCCGACCCCGAGGGAATCGTGGCCGCCACGCTCGCGGCCGGGCCCGACCTCCTCGCCGGCCTGGCCGGCATCTTCCCGGCCATCGCCCGGGAAGCCATCCTCCTGGCCGAGGCCCTGGCCGAGCGGCCGGAATTGGCCGACGGACTGGCCGATGCGGTCCTAAACGGCCGGGAAGACCTGACCGAATCCCTCTCCGCCGACATCGGCCTGGCGCCGGCGGCGCTGGCCTTTCTGGCCCGGGAACTCCTGGCCACGGTGCTGCGCCGGGAAACGGCGACGCTCTCGCCCCTGGCCGACGACGCCCTGTGGCAAAAGCCGACCTGCCCGATCTGCGGCTCCGTGCCGGATCTCGGCCTGCTCAAGGAACACCGGGAGCCGTCGGAATTCCTCGTCGCCAAGGCCGGACGGCTCCAGCTCCACTGTTCCCTGTGCGGCCATTTGTGGCGGTTTCCGAGGCTCAAGTGCCTGGCCTGCGGCGAGGGCGACCAGGAGAAGCTCGACGTCCTGATTCCGGCCGGACGGGACCGGGAACGCATCCACACCTGCTCCACCTGCGGCCGCTACCTGATCGTGCTCAACCGCGTGGAAAGCGTCTCCGACCGCGAGGTGGACCCAGACGTGGCCCCGGCCGGACTGTCCCACCTGGACGCCGCGGCCCAGGCCAAGGGATTCGTCCCCCTGTGCCCGGCCCCCTGGAACCAGTTCGGCGAGGACGAGTAGACGGAGGGATGCCTCCGGCGGCCGGGGGGGATCATCCCCCCCGGACCCCCTGGAAGGGAAAGTGTGGAAAACGGGTAGTGGGATGGTCGTTGGCGGGTTTGTGTCTGGCCGCCGGAGGCATCCCCCTCATCCCGCCCCTACTTGCGGCGCAGCAGGAACATGCCGTAGGTGGCGAAGAGGTTCGGCAGGAACTTCACCACCACGCCTTGCTCGTGGTGGTGGGGGGTGCTGATGGCGGTTTCGCGGTCGATGACGAAGCCTTCCTTGCGGCAAAAGCGCCGGAAGTCGCGGATGGTGATGACCCGGATGTTGGGGGTGTCGTACCACTCGTAGGGCAGCTCGCGGGAGACCGGGGCCCGGCCGCGAAAGAGGAGCTGGCCCCGGATGCGGTAGTTGGCGAAGTTCGGGAAGCTGACCACGCCGCACCGGCCGACCCGGAGCATCTCCCGGATGAGGCTGGCCGGGTCGTAGACCTGCTGCAGGGTCTGGGACAGGATCACATAGTCGAAGTGCCCGTCCGGGTAGTCCTTCACTTCCTCGTTGATGTCGCCGTGCAGAATCGACAGGCCCTTTTCGATGCCGCGCGTCACCTTGCCCTCTTCGGCCTCGATGCCGGTGCCACGCACGTTCTTGTCCACGGACAGGGAGTGGAGCAGGTCGCCCGAGCCGCAGCCGAGGTCGAGGACGCTGGCCCCGGGTTCGATCCAGGAGGCGATGACGGACAGGTCATAGCGCATGGCCGGCCTCCTTTTTGGCGTCGGCCGCGGCCCGGTCGAGGAAGCTGTCGATCATGCCGGACAGCCGGGAGTTGGGGAGCAGGAAGGCGTCGTGGCCCCACTTGGCCTCGATCTCGACAAAGCTCACATCCAGGCCGTTTTTCTTCATGGCCTGGACCATGGCCCGGGACTGGTAGGTCGGGTAGAGCCAGTCCGAGGAGAACGAGGCCACCAGGAAGCGGCATTTGGCCTTGGCAAAGGCCGACACCACCGAACCCGCGCCGTGGGTGGCCTCCAGATTGAAATAGTCCGCCGCCTTGGTGACGTAGAGAAAGGCGTTGGCGTCGAACCGGTCCACGAACTTCTGGCCCTGGTAGCGCAGGTAGGATTCCACCTGGAAGTCGGCCTCCTCGAAATTGAACGAGATTTCGCACCGGTCCTGGAGCCGGCGGTCGAACTTCTGGCGCATGGCCTCGTCGGAGAGGTAGGTGATGTGCCCGATCATGCGGGCCACGGCCAGCCCGTGGCCGGGCTTCTCGCCGTCGTAGTAGTTGCCGCAGTTCCACTTGGGATCGGCCATGATGGCCTGCCGGGCCACTTCGTTGAAGGCGATGGCCAGGGCCGAATGCTTGGTGGTGGTGGCCAGCGGCACGGCCGAGCGGACCATGTCCGGATAGCGCACGGCCCATTCGAGGACCTGCATGCCACCCATGGAGCCGCCGATGGCGCACAGGAGCTTTTTTATGCCCAGGTGCTCGACCAGCCGCTTCTGGGCCCGGACCATGTCGCCGATGGTGATGACCGGAAACGTCAGGCCGTAGGGTTTGCCCGTGGCCGGGTCCGGGCTCGACGGGCCGGTCGAGCCCATGCAGCCGCCGATGACGTTGGCGCAGATGACAAAATAGCGGTCCGTGTCGATGGGCTTGCCCGGACCGATCATGAGGTCCCACCAGCCGGGCTTGGGATCGCTCTTGTCGTAGTAGCCGGCGGCATGGGAGTCGCCGGACAGGGCGTGGAGGACCAGGACGGCGTTGCCCGCGTCCGCGTCCAATTCGCCGTAGGTTTCATAGGCCAGGGTCACGGGCCCGAGGGCCTTGCCCGATTCGACGATCAGAGGCCGGGGCGGCTCGGCAAAGGTGAAAAACTTCTTTTCCACCCGGCCGACGCTGGATCCGGAGGCGGCGTGTTCCACGTATTCGCTCATAGGCTTCCTCGCGGCCTTCTCCTACCAGGAAGAGGGGGAAAGCGGAAGCCCGCCTCCCTTTGACAAACCCGGCCGGCCACGGCAGGGTGGGCACGTCCGGGAGGGGACATGGACGCAGTCGAACGCCGCGCCGAGAAACGGGTACACCCACCAGGCGACGCCCTTCTGGATTTTGCCCTGTGGCCGGCCGATCCCTTTCCCCCGGTCCGGCTGCCTCTGTCCGTCCTCGGCCCGCCGGCCGCCTGCCGCCGGTCCGGCCAGCACCTCGAACTGTCCGACATCGCGGCCATCGGCCTCGGCCTTCGCCTGTCCGGCCCACCCGACGTCCTGGCCCGCCTGTCCGGGGCCCCGGCCCTTTTCGTCTACCTGAAGCTTCGGGACTACCGTTCCCATCCCTCGACCGAGGTCCTCTCCTTTTTCTTCCTGGCCCAGAACGTCCGGGCCGACCCCCTGCCCGGCGGGCTGCGCTTCGGCCTGCGCCTGTTGCGCCTCGGCCGGGGCTCCTCGTTTGAAAAAGCCCTGGAATTTCTCGATGTCAGCCGTTTCGGCGCCCGGGAGCTCACAGTCTGGATCGACGCCGTGGCCCGGGAAGGGCAGCGGCAGGCCGAGGGCCTGGGGCCAGGACTCGACCTCGACGGACTGCTGCTCGAACCGGAACTGGCGGCATCGGCGGATGCGCAAAGGGAGGGGGATTGATCGTTCTCGCCGGCGTGTTCGTGGTCCTGGCTTCGATCTGCCTCGGCTATTACCTGGAAGGGGGCATCTTCAGCGTCCTCGTCCAGCCGGCCGAGTGGCTGATCATTTTCGGGGCGGCCCTGGGTCCCTGCTCATCGGCTCCACCCGCACCTCGCTCTCGCTTATCGTCACAGGCCTGCCGCCCGCCACATCATCGCGGCCGGCGGGTGGAATTCTACTTCCACCGGCCCGAGACCCAAAGCGGGCAAGTGCTGTACTGACCGGCCCGACCGGGATATAAGGCGGCATCCTTTCACGGAGGCACACGCTTCTATGTCCATGCGTTTCCCGGCCCTCGCGTTTCTTTGCTGCGCCCTGTCCCTGGCCGCCACCCGGCCGGGCCTGGCCGCCGATCCCCAGAAAAAACCCGAAGACTTTCGCGGCATCGCCTGGGGCGCGCCGGCATCGAGCCTGCCCGGCCTGACCCCGGTCGAGCGGGACGGCGAGATCGTCCACATGGAGAGGCCCGACGAGAAAAAGGAACTGGGCGGCATCGCCCTCGACCACGTCACCTACTCGTTTTACAAAAAGCAGTTCTACCACGCCGAAATCGGCTACGTGGGCGAACGGGCGGCCACGGCCCTGCAGCAGAGCCTGGAGGCCAAGTACGGCCCGCCGGACGTGGTGCGGGAAAAGACCGATCCCAGCGGCCACCCCTACACCGTGGCCACCTGGAACTGGCCGGGATTCGCCTTCATCGGCAACCGCCACGACAAGGACGGGAAAAACGGCCGGGTCTTCTACTACTACGCGCCCCTGACCGATGCCTCGGCCAGGGACCAGGGCCTTGCGCCCAAAACGGCCGCCGCGCCGGCCTCGCCCCGGGCGGGCTCGGGCTATGCCGTCAAAAAGGGCGACAGCCTGGCCCGGATCGCCAAAAAGCTCGGCCTGACCGAGGCCGACCTCGTCGCCGCCAACCCGGGCCTCTCCGACAAGACCCTCAAGGCCGGCGCCACCCTGAACCTTCCGGCCGGAGCCAAGGCCGCCCCCCCGGCCCCTTCGCCGGCCGCGCCTTTGGCATCCCCGGGAGCCGGTTCGCCGGACAAGGCGGCCGGCCCGGCCGCGTCCCACGACTACATCGAATACACGGTGAAAGACGGCGACATCCTGTCCAAGGTGGCCAACAGCCACGGGGCCAGGACCCGGGACGTGGTCAGGGCCAACCCGGACATCAACCCCGACGCCCTCAAACCCGGCTCGATCCTCAAGATCCCGGTCGAGCGGCCCGAGGTGGTCGAGCCGCCGGCCGGACAGTGATCGGCTGGGCCGATCCATCGCCGGTCCATTGATTTGCCTGACTAATTTGTCACAAAACCCCGCCCGTGCTACAGACATAGGGTCGCCGGCCTGGCCGCGCGACCCTATGCCATGCCCAAAATCGCCACGCTTCTTGCCTCGGCCTGGCCCTGCCGGGCCGTCCGACTGGTCCTGGCCGTCGCCTTCCTGGCGGCCGGGGCGGTCAAGCTCGCCGACGTCCACGCCTTCGTCCTGACGATAAAGGCCTTCGCCCTCCTGCCGACCGACGCGGTCAAGCCCGTGGCCGTCCTGCTCCCGATCCTCGAGATTCTGGCCGGCGGGCTCGTCCTGGTCCGGCCCCGGACCGGCCTCCTCCTCGTCGGCGGCCTGCTCCTCCTTTTTATCGGCGTGGCCGGCAACGCCCTCCGCCAGGGCCTGGCCATCGATTGCGGCTGCTACGGCCCGGGCGATCCCGAAGGCGAGGTCTATCATGGACTGTGGCCGACCGTGTGGCGCGACTGCGCCATGCTGGCCGGCGTTGTCTACTGTCTGGCCCGGCGGCGTCCGCCCCCCGGGCCCATCCCGGCTCCCTAACCCCAACCCCGCAAGGAGGCTCCATGCGCGTCGTCCAAAAAGTCCTGGCCCTGCTCCTGCTCTCCGTCTTCTGCCTGGCCCAGACGGCCCGGGCCGACAAGTTCGAGGACGAGGCGGCCAAGGAAAAAGAAGCCGTCAAGCTTACCCGCGACACCCAGAAGGGCGGCTATGGGCTGGTCACGGCCGAAGAACTCAAGAAGTGGATGGACGAAGGCAAAAAGCTCGTCATCGTCGACACCATGCCCTTTGAGGACAGCTACAAGAAGGAACACCTGCCCGGTGCGGTCAGCTTCCTGTTCCCCATCCCGGACATGGACGCCTGGGAGGCCAAGGAGACCGGCGGCAAGACCGAGGCCGACTACGCCAAGCTCCTCGGCCCGGACAAGGACGCCACCATCGTGGTCTACTGCGGCTTCGTCAAATGCACCCGCAGCCACAACGGCGCGGTCTGGGCCAAAAAACTCGGCTACAAGAACGTGGTCCGCTTCCCCGGCGGCATCTTCGCCTGGAAAGGCGCCGCCTACCCCGTCGAAGCAGCAAAATAAGAGGTGGGAGGGGCGTTGCCCCTCCCACACCCACCCCACCGGGAGGGGATGATCCCCTCCCGGACCCTCCCCGACGGGGCGGGTGGCGACGAGGCCGGCAACGTCGGGCGGCGATGCTTCGGACAATGCGCCCCCAATGCCCACCCCCCTTTCCAGGGGTCCGGGGGGATGATCCCCCCGGCGAGTCCAGGGCAGAGCCCTGGTGGGGTCCGGGGCAACGCCCCGGCGGGGTCCGGGGCAGAGCCCCGGCCGCCGGAGGCATCCCCCGCTTACCAGCATCGCTTGCGCGCCGGGCTTCCCCGGCGTAGGGAAGCCGCCATGAACGCACCTGACACCGCTGCCGCCTCGCGCCACGAGGCCCTGGCCCTGGCCGTAGCCGGGCAGGCCGCCTCGCTTTTCACCCACCGAAAGCTCCTGTGCGCCGAGGCCATCCTGGTCGCGGTCAACGACGCCTTTGGCGGCCCCCTGTCTGAAGAGCAGGCGCTTGGCGTGGCCGCCGGCCTGACGGCCGGCCTTGGCGACCGGGGCTGCCTGTGCGGGGCCGTGGCCGGCGCCTGCGTCGCCGTCGGTGCCGTCTGCGCCAAGGGCAGCCACGCCGCCACCCGGGCGGCGGTGCGCCTGGAATCCGCCGCCATCCACGAGGCCTTCACGGACCGGCACCGGTCGGCCTGCTGCCGGGTGCTGACCAAGGCCGTGAAAGAGGACCCGGCCGCCCACATGGTCCAGTGCGCGGACCTGACCGGCTTTGGCGCGGAACTGGCAGCCCGGTCGATCCTGCGTCTGCGGCCGGAGCTGGCCGAATGCCCGGACGCCGGCCCCGGCCGGGAGCCGCGCCTGTGCGGCCGGGTCAAGTGGCTGTTGTCCCTTTTTTGCCGCTGAGCCGGTCCGGAAGGACCGCGTCCGCCCATTTCCGGCAGGCCCCGCCCTGCCGCCCCACAAGGAGCCGCCATGCCCCGCCGCATCGCCCCGCCGCTTTTCCTGCTCGTCTCTCTGACTTTGGGCCTGGCCCTGGCCGGCCCGACCCTGGCCCAGTCCGGCCCGCCCGCCCTAAGCGCCCAGGCCCGGCGCGATCTGGCCGTGCTGGCGACAGCCTACCCCGGAATCATCGCCGCCATCGAGGTCGCCCCGGACGGCCGGGCCACGGTCGCGCTCACCGACGGCACGCGCCTGGCCTACGACGACGGCCGGCCCCGGACCGAGGAGGAGGCCCTCGAAAACCCGGACCTGCGGACCATGCTGGCAAAGCCCTATCCGCTGGGACCGGTCACGAGCGAGCCGCCGCTGTGGTTCTCGCCGGGCCGGCGGCGGGTGGAGCCCCTGTTCCTGGCCCTCTACGGCCACAACCAGGCCGAGGTCCGGGCAAACTGCCGGCCCATGCCGTTTCTCGGCCAGACCATGCTCGTTAACACCCGCTTCGGCGCGGCCGAGGCCTTCGGCCGGGCCGAAGCGGCCCTGCGCCGACTGGTGGCCGCCGACCCGGGGATGAAGCGGTTCCTGCTGCCGGCCTCCGGCGGCATCGTCTGGCGGGTGGTGGCCGGCACGGACCGGTTGTCGGTCCACTCCTTTGCCGCGGCCGTGGACGTGAGCCCCAAGGGCAACCCGTACTGGCGCAACCTGCCGCGCGGGAAAAATATGCTCGCCGTGCGCCAGGCCTTTCCGGCGACCGTGGTCGCGGCCTTCGAGCGGGAGGGATTCATCTGGGGCGGCAAGTGGGCGGAATTCGACATCATGCACTTCGAGTACCGGCCGGAGCTGATCCTGCTGGCCCGCCTGGCCCGGGGCGAATCGGTGCCGCTTGCCGACATCGGGCCGCTGGTGCGACCGGTCCGTTGAGCGGCCGCTGCGTAACGGCCTTGTCACCGGTACGAAATATTGCATACGTTTTTCAATTCCGTATCCATAACGACTCCGGGCCAAAGCCCATGGTAACACCCTCGAATCATGTGAAAAATTTGCCATAGCCATTGACGGGCTCGGCTATTCGTGATCAAGTAAGGAAGCAATAACAACCCTGGGCTGGCTTTATTTTCGAGTACACGCAGAACCATCGGACGGGCGGGGCCGGGCTGTGCCCGTCCGATGACGCCGATGAGATGGTTGGATGCAACACGATCGGGAGGATCACCGGATGCTCCGGTCGTGGCCTTTCGTAAAACAAAGGAGGATGTTTATGAACTTTTCCGTGGGTCTTGGCAGGGATGATGCGGAAAAACGGCTTGAGCAGAACGGCGTCTCCCGCCGCGACTTCATGAAATTTTGCGCCACCGTCGCCGCGGCCATGGGCATGGGCCCCGCCTTTGCGCCCAAAGTGGCCCAGGCCCTGACGGGCAAACACCGTCCGTCCGTGGTCTGGCTGCACAACGCCGAGTGCACCGGCTGCACCGAGGCGACGCTGCGCACGATCAAACCCTTTATCGATTCCCTCATCCTCGACACCATCTCCCTGGATTACCAGGAGACCATCATGGCCGCCGCCGGCGAAGCCGCCGAGGATGCCCTGCACAAGGCCATCGAATCCCCCGACGGATTCTACCTGGTGATCGAGGGCGGCCTGCCCACCATCGACGGCGGCAACTGGGGCATGGTCTCCGGGCACCCGATGTTCGAGACCACCAAGAAAATCGCCCCCAAGGCCAAGGGCGTCATCTGCATCGGCGCCTGCGCCTGCTACGGCGGCATCCAGAAGGCCAAGCCCAATCCGAGCCAGGCCAAGGGCGTCACCGAGGGTCTCGGCATCAAGACCATCAACATCGCCGGCTGCCCGCCCAACCCCATCAACTTCGTCGGCGCCGTGGTCCATGTTCTTGAAAAGGGCATCCCGGAACTCGACGACAACGGCCGTCCGAAAATCTTCTTCGGCGAACTGGTCCACGACAACTGTCCGCGCCTGCCCCACTTCGAGGCTTCCGAATTCGCGCCTTCCTTCGAATCCGAAGAGGCCAAGAAAGGCTACTGCCTCTACGAACTCGGCTGCAAAGGTCCCGTGACCTACAACAACTGCCCGAAAGTGCTGTTCAACCAGGTCAACTGGCCCGTCCAGGCCGGCCACCCCTGCATCGGATGCAGCGAGCCGGATTTCTGGGACACCATGACCCCGTTCTACGAGCAGGGCTAGCACGCTCCCGCATCGGCACGGCCAATACCTGGATCACTCAAACAGCAGCGAACGTTTCGTGACGGAGGAAGCATATGGCTGAGAGCAAACCCACGCCGCAATCCACCTTCACCGGCCCCATCGTGGTCGACCCCATTACCCGGATCGAAGGTCACCTGCGGATCATGGTCGAGGTGGAAAACGGCAAGGTCAAGGACGCCTGGAGCTCCTCGCAGCTCTTCCGCGGCCTCGAAATCATCCTGAAGGGCCGCGATCCCCGCGACGCCCAGCACTTCACCCAGCGCGCCTGCGGCGTGTGCACCTACGTCCACGCCCTGGCCTCCACCCGGTGCGTCGACGACGCCGTCAAGGTCAACATCCCGGGCAACGCCCGCATGATGCGAAACCTCGTCATGGCCTCCCAGTACCTGCACGACCACCTCGTCCACTTCTACCACCTGCACGCCCTCGACTGGGTGGACGTGACCAATGCCCTGAAGGCCGATCCGCAAAAGGCCGCCAAACTGGCCGCCTCCATCGCCCCGGCCCGCCCCGGCAACTCCGCCGAGTCCCTCAAAGCCGTCCAGGACAAGCTCAAAGCCTTCGTGGCCACCGGACAGCTCGGCATCTTCACCAACGCCTACTTCCTCGGCGGGCACAAGGCCTACTACCTGCCGCCCGAGGTCGATCTCATCGCCACGGCCCACTACCTGGAAGCCCTGCACCTCCAGGTCAAGGCCGCCAGCGCCATGGCCATTTTGGGCGGCAAAAACCCCCACACCCAGTTCACGGTCGTGGGCGGCTGCTCCAACTACCAAGCCATGACCAAGGATCCCCTCGCCAACTATCTGGCCCTGACCAAAGAAGTCTGCCAGTTCGTCAACGACGTCTACATCCCGGACCTCCTGGCCGTGGCCGGCTTCTACAAGGACTGGGGCGGTATCGGCGGCTGCACCAACTACATGGCCTTCGGCGAATTCGCCTCTGACGAAAGCTCGCCCGAAAAGCACATGGCCAGCTCCTACTTCCCGGCCGGCGTCATCATGAACCGCGACCTCGGCAAGGTCGACGGCGTCGACCTCGGCGCCATCTACGAGGACGTCAAATACTCGTGGTACACGCCCGGCGCCGACGGCCTGCACCCCTACGACGGCGTCACCGATCCGAAGTACACCAAGCTCGACGACAAGGACCACTACTCCTGGATGAAGGCCCCCCGCTACAAGGGCAACGCCATGGAGGTCGGTCCCCTGGCCCGTACCTTCATCGCCTACGCCAAGGGACAGCCGGAGTTCAAAAAGGTCGTGGACATGGTCCTCGGCAAGCTCTCCGTCCCGGCCACGGCCCTGCACTCGACCCTCGGACGCACCGCCGCCCGCGGCATCGAGACCGCCATCGTCGCCGCCAACATGGAGACCTGGATCAAGGAATTCGCCGACAGCTCGGCCAAAGACAACACCCTTTGCGCCAAATGGGAAATGCCCGACGAGGCCAAGGGTGTCGGCCTGGTCGACGCCCCCCGCGGCGCCCTGTCCCACTGGATCCGCATCAAGGGCAAAAAGATCGACAACTTCCAGCTCGTCGTGCCCTCGACCTGGAACCTCGGCCCCCGCGGCGCCAAGGGCGACAAGAGCCCGGTCGAGGAAGCCCTGATCGGCACGCCCATCGCCGACCCCAAGCGCCCGGTCGAGATCCTGCGCACGGTCCACGCCTTTGACCCCTGCATCGCCTGCGGCGTGCACGTCATCGAGCCCGAGACCAACGAGATCTTGAAGTTCCGCGTGAGCTAACCCCCCACGCCTCCATAACATCGACAGGGAACCCGGCTTTAGGCCGGGTTCCCTTTTTCAAGGGAAACCCATGACCGAGGCCCCCAAAAAAATCCTCATCCTCGGCGTCGGCAACATCCTCTACACCGATGAGGGCGTCGGCGTCCGGGCCGTGGAACGGCTCCTTGAGACCTATGAATTTTCCGACAACGTCACCCTCATGGACGGCGGCAACCTCGGCATGCGCCTCATGCAGCCGCTCATGGACGCCGACTACTGCATCGTCCTCGACGCCGTGCTCGGCGGCGACGCGCCAGGCACCATCTACCGCCTGACCGGCGAAGACCTCCGCAAATCCCTGGCCTTCAAGGACTCCATGCACCAGTCCGACCTCGTCGATACCCTCATCTACTGCGAACTCATCGGCAAAAGGCCCGATACCGTGGTCATCGGCATGGAACCCTTCGACTTCAAGAACATGGCCGTCGAACTCTCCCCCACCATCGACGAACGCCTGCCCGCCATGTGCGACATCGCCCTCAAGGAACTCGCCGACGCCGGCGGCGTCGCCACGCCCAAGGCGTAAGCCGTAAGCGGCGGCGGGAAGAAAAGGCGAAGAATGCCTCCGGCGGCCGGGGGGGGATGATCCCCTCCCGGACCCTCCTCAACGGTGATGGACGGGTGGGAGGGATGGCGGAGTCGGACGGACTGTTGTCGGAAGGGCGCGCGAGAGCGGGTGGCAAGACGTAATCCGCAACATCTTTTCATGCGGTGCGAGGGAAAAATACTCCCTGGTTCCTCTTAAAAATCGTATACGTAAAATTCCTTTAAACTCACCCCGTCCCCGGGGCGACGGGCCTGTGTGGCCGGAATCGGGTCGGCGTGCTGGCCGGCCTTGCGGCCTGCGTCGCCGGCCCGATTCCGGCCACACCGACGCACACCCGCCAACGGCCACCAGCCCACCCGCTTCCCCAGCCCCCGCCCACCCCGTTCGGGGGTCCGGGGGGATGATCCCCCCGGCCGCCGGAGGCATCTTCCTCTTATCCTATCTTCCTACGGCTGCGCCTTGCCGCGACGTCCCCGCTGGTACTTGTTGACGGCGTTGACGTGCTCGTCGAGGGTCTTGCTGAATTTGTGTTCGCCTTCGCCGGTGGCGACGAAGTAGTAGAAGTCGTGGATCTCCGGGGCGGTGACGGCCTGCAGGGATTTGAGGCCGGGCGAGCAGATGGGGCCCGGGGGCAGGCCGGGGCGGGTGTAGGTGTTGTAGAGGTTGGTGGGGTCTTCGAGGTGGGCCCGGGTCAGGTTGCCGTTGAACTTGTCGCCGAGGCCGTAGATGATGGTGGGATCGGTCTGGAGCAGCATGCCTTTGGCCAGACGGTTCAGGAACACACCGGCCACGCGTGGCCGTTCGGCGTCCACGCCGGTTTCCTTTTCCACGAGGGAGGCGAGCGTCACGACGGCGAGGAGGTCCTTGCCGGCGGGTTTGGCGGTGGGCCAGACGAAGTCGGCCTGCTTCCAGAATTCCTTGAGCATGGCTTCGACGACGTAGGTGCCGTCGTCGCCGCGCTTGCGGGTGAAGAGGTAGGTGTTGGGAAAGAGGAAGCCTTCGGCGTTGCTGGCCGGAATATTGTATTTCTTGAGCAGTTCCGGGTCGCTGGCGGCTTTGAGGAAGGCGGCCTGGGAGCAGAGGCCGGCTTCTTCGGCCAGCCGGGCGATCTGGCGCATGGTCAGGCCTTCGGGCGCGGCCAGGCGGTGCTGCACGCCTTTGGCCGTGGTCAGGTAGTCGAGCAGGCGCATGGGCGTCCAGCCGGTGCTGACTTCGAACTCGCCGGCCTTGACCCGGCCGCCCTTGTCCGTGGCCTTGGCCAGGAGGCGAAAGCCCGTGGCGTCGCGCAGCACGCCTTCGGCCACGAGCATGTTGGCCACGGCTTCGAAGGACTGGCCCTGTTCGATGTAGACGATTTTCGGCTGTCCCGGCGACTCGGGCGACACGGCCAGGAAGTCGTAGGCGCGGTAGCCGACGAGGCCGGCCGTCACGAGGACGACGAGGAAGAATCCGAGCAAGAGGGATCGCAGCATAACGCTCCGCCGCGCAGGTAGCGCGTAAGGATCACGGCCGCGGCCTGGGCATCGACCCGGGCCGAGAGTGCGGGGCCGGACAGTCCGGCCTCGCGCAGTTGTTCGGCCGCTTCTTCGGTGGAATGGGCCTCGTCGACGAGTACGATGGGCAGATCCGTGCGCCGGGAGAGCCTGGCCACGAACTTGCGGACCTGCCGTCCGGTCAGGCTTTCGTCGCCGCCGGCCCGGGCCGGGTAGCCGACCACGATGGCAGCGATGCCCTGGCTGGTGATAACGTCAAGGAGTTCCCGAAACAAGGCGTCGCGCGTCTGCCAGGCCACGGTGGCGAAGGGGAAGGCCATCCGGCCCTCGGGATCGGAGACAGCCAACCCCACCCGGGCCTGTCCGTAGTCGATGGCAAGAATTTTCGGCATGCGGCCTCCGGCGGCCCTGGAGCCAAGGGTTCGGCGAAAAGGGCCAGGCAGAGGCCTCCGGCGGCCAAAGGGCTGTCGCCCTCTGGACTCCCCTACGGCTTCCGCCAGTTGCCACCCGGCCTCGCGGCCACACGACACCCGCCCGGGGGGCCGGGGGGATGATCCCCCCGGCGGGTCCAGGGCAGAGCCCTGGCGGGGTCCGGGGCAGCGCCCCGGCCGCCGGAGGCCTCTTTTATCCCCGGACCCGGGCGTCCTTGGCGTTTTTGCGCAAAAGCTTCTTCCACTTCGGGCCGTCCAGGGCCTCGGCCAGGAATTCCAGGGTGTGCATGACCTGATGCTTGTCGCGCATTTCCATGAGGATGCGCTGGATGCCCATTTTGCAGGACGGGCAGCCGACCAGGATGGGCATGGCCTCGGGCGCTTCGGCCAGATTCTCGGCCAGGGTGGCCCGCTTGCGGTCGCGCAGCCGGTTGTAGATGTCCGGCGTGGTCATGGCCCCCATGCCGGACTCGCCGCAGCAGAAAGGCGAGAGCGCGACCGGCCGGCCCGTCACCTGGGCGACGCTGGCCCGGTACATCTCCGCGCCCTTGGTCTTCGGCACATCGGCCCATTCGCTGTGGCAGGCGGCGTGGTAGAGGATGGGCACCGCGGCCTCGGCCTCGGACGGCGCGGGGAAATCCAGGCGGCCGAGCAGGAACTGGGTGACGTCCCGGTGGACGAGGTTCGGGCGCAGGGTTTTGAGTTCGTGCTCCTCCAGGGCCTCCCGGCAGGTGCCGCAGCTGGTCAGGCAGTGGGTGGGGTTGAGCCCCATCCGCGCGGCCTCTTCGAGGAGGGCGGCCAGGGCGGCGCGGTTCTTCTCGCGGTTGGTCCGGTAGGCCTCGCCCATGCCGGCGGCCAGGAGCGGATAGCCGCAGCAGAGATGCCGGTGGGGGATGAGGACCGCGACCTCGGCCCGCAGGAGCAGGTGCACGGCAGCCATGCCGATGGTGCTCGAAAAAAGCGATGCCCCGCAGCCCGGAAAATAGAGGACCGTTTCCGGGGCCTCGCGCCCTTCCTGGGGGATGAAGATGGAGCCCTTGTCCAGGTCCAGGCGCTCGGTCAGGTTGCGAAGGCCCAAGGACGGGTTGGGGCCGCGAAGGCCGGGGTTCTCGATGCGGTTCCGCCAGAACCCGGGCAGGAGCGGCATGGCCTTGTTGTGAAACTGCTGGCCGTAGGCCGCGAGCTTGGCCGCCTTGGGGGCGCGGGTGGCCACGTCCTCGACCAGGTAGGACAGGAGCTTGTGTTTGATGGGATGTCCGCCGCAGCCCTGCTGGTCCAGGAAATTGCGCAGCCCGAGGGCCACCTTGCCGGATTCGATCTTGACCGAGCAGACGCCCGTGCACTTGCCGCAGGCCGTGCAGTGGTCGGTCAGCCGGCGCAGCTTGTCGAGCAGGCCGGGATCGGGTTCGCCGTGGGTGATCTGCGAATAGTAGATGGCTTCAATCAAGGCGCCGAGGCTGATGTTCTTGTTGCGCGGATGGTAGAGCATGCCATGCTGCGGCGCGAACATGGGGCAGACCTGCTTGCACTTGCCGCAGCGGTTGCAGAACTGGATGCCGCTCAAGATGGAGATCAGCGTGTCCTTGTCCGGAAGGGCCGTCTTTTCGAGGTCGCGGATGAGCCGGTTGAACGAGAACGTGTAGGGCTCGACATCGAGCTTGCGGGTGGTCAGCTTGCCCGGGTTGATGATGTTTTTCGGGTCCACCCGCTTTTTGTAGGCCCGCAGGGCATCGATCTTGTCCTGGGCCAGGAAGGCGATCTTGGTGATGCCGATGCCGTGCTCGCCCGAGACCGCGCCGCCGAGCGTGGTCACGGTCTCGAAGACCCGCTCGGCCGCTTCCCAGGCCTGGCGCATCATGTCCGGGTCGTTGGAGTTGACCGGGATGTTGACGTGGCAGTTTCCGTCGCCGGCGTGCATGTGGCTGGCCACCTCGATGCGGGTGGCGGACATCTCGGCATGGATAGCGGCCAGACGGTCCTTGAGGCGCGGGTAGCGCGAGGCGAGGTCGGTGAAGAAATAGTGGGTCTGGACCTCGACTTCCGAGTCGGACAGCTCCCGGGCCGTGATCCGGCCGCGCAGCACCCGGTCGCAGAACTCCAGCTCCATGGCGATGAATTCGTCCGAGGCCGGCAGGCCGTGCAGGCGGCTGGCGTTTTGCAAGGCCGTGCGGTAGGCCCGGGCGATGCAGTGGAGATTCAGGTCTTCGAGAAATTCGGCGAATTCCGGCACCACGGACAGCGGAATGACCACGTCCTCGTTGATTTTAAATCCCGACGTCCGCTTGGAGATGGCCGACAGCTTGTGGCGGTCCTCCCAGTAGAGCTCGGCGGTCTTGGCGTCTTTGGCCTCGAACACGTCCACGTTGTCGTAGGGATCGACGATGTCCACGATGTCGGCCGCAGCCCGCAGCATGGCGTCCTCGTCGTCGGAGTCGAGCTGCAGGAGCAGGACCGAGATGGGGTCGCCTTCGTACTGGGTGGACTTCTTGGCGTAGTTGATGGCCCGGACGTATTTGGAGTTGAACTCTTCCAGGGCCGAAATCTTGACCGCGTCGCCTTCCTCGCGGATGCGGTTTCTAAGGCCCACCACGTCGCGGATGACGCACATGGCGTTTTTCATGGACCGGCCGAAAAACTCCAGGCACAGCGTCCGGGAATACCGGGGAATCGGATAGAGAACGAAACAGGCCTCGGTGATGATGCCGTCCACGCCCTCTTTCTGCACGCCGGGCAGGCCCCCCAGGTACTTGTTGGACACGTCCTTGCCGAGGTTCACCCCCCGGATCTGGTTGCCCGGCAGCCGGATCACGTCGCGCACCGCACCGTCCCCGTCCACGACCTCGAACACGGCCGTCTCCTCGGGGCGGATCTTGTGGCGCGGGTGATCGACCCGCCGGACCTCGATCTCCTCGCCCGTGGCCTCGACCATCTTGTAGCTGATGATGTTGTCGAGGGTGGTGCCGTATTCGAAGGCGAACGGGCCGCCGGCGTTTTCCGCGATGTTGCCGCCAAGGGACGAGGCGGCCTTGGAGGCCGGGTCCACGGTAAAAAGCAGGCCCTTGGCCTCGGCGGCCTTGATGGCCGTCAGGGTGATGACCCCGGTCTGGGCGCACAGCGTCCTGGCCTCGGTGTCGATGGACAGGATGTTCTTGAACTTGGAGAGACTGAGGATCACCGAGCGCCGGTGGGCCGGGATGGCCCCGCCGGTCAGGCCCGAGCCGCCGCCGCGCGGGATGATGGCGAATTCGAGCTCGTTGGCCAGGCGCAGGATGTGGCGGATGTGGTCCCCGGACTCGGGCAGGAGCATGCAAAGGGGCATCTCCATGCGCAGGTCCGTGGCGTCGGTGGAGCACTCGACCAGGGAATGGGGGGCCGTGACCACGTCCTCGTGGGGCAGAAACTGCCGGAGCCGCTCGACCAGGTTGTCGCGAAACCGGCCGTCCGCCTCGTACACGTCCCAGAAGGCCTTGTAGGCCTTGCGGATGGTGCGCGGATACTCGCCCCAGGACTTGGGGTTGGCGTCGGCCAGCCGTTTTTCCACCGAGGCCTTGACGTCGCCCGGGTTCACGAATGGATTGGCCCGGACCAGGAACAGTTCGCCGGCCACGGCCACGGCCAGGTTTTTCGCGTCTTCGGGCCAGGTTTCCAGCTCGCTTGCGGCGATATCGAGGACACGCGGCACCAGCCGCTCGAGGGGAAGGGAAATATGGGGCGTTCGCTCCGACATAATGGGCGCTTCCGGCGAGGGTTGAAATGAGGGGAGGGAGTCAGATAATGCCGAACCCGGCAAATGGCAAGGTTGGGCCCGCCCTTCCCGCCGGACCGTCGCCGTCGGCCGGCCGGTCCCGGGTCGCCGCGCGACCTGTCTTTTCTGTAACCGTTTCCCCAGAGTCCGCAACCGCTTTCCACACGCCCGGTCCCGGCGCTTCGCCCCGCCGGGACCGGGTCTCCTGCCGTTTCGCCGGACGCAGAGGCGGACGGCGACCGGCCGCAAAAAAGCGGGCGGCCCTTTCGGACCGCCCGCCGCTGTCTCGATGCTTCGCCGGGGCCCTTAGCCGTGCGTGCCCGGGAAGAAGATGTTGCTCACGTAGTAAAGGATGAAAAGCAGCGCCGTCCCAAGCCCGAGGCTCCAGCCGATCAGCTTCTTTTCAATGGGCAAAAGCGGTTCCCATTCCATCTTGGAGAGCTCTTCGGAAAAGCTCGCGTCTTTCTTTTCAGGCTCCATGCATGTCTCCTTCAAAGTGCTGCCGGTTCGCTACGACGCCAGGGGCGGCTTGACCCCGTGGAAAAAGAGCCAGGAGATGAACAGCCCGATCCAGATGATGAATCCGAACAGGCTGACGACATAGACCAGGGCCAGCTTGCCGATGCCCTCGTCCCACAATTTCTTGAAGTTCGACACCACGCCGATGGTGAAAAAGGTCAGGATGAAGAAGATGGACCGGAAGGGGCCGGTGTCGGCAATGGCGGTCTTGCCGAACTTCAGCATGTCCCCGCCCTGGGCGCACAGGAGCAGCATGATCACGAAGGTGATGACGTAGCCGAGGACGAAACGCGGGAAACGGTCGAGGATCACGCCGAACTTCATGCGTTCGCCAGGCTTGCACTCGATCATGGTGCACCAGATGGCCGCCAGGATAAAGGCCCACACGCCGATGAAGACGTCGATGAAGATCTTGATCGTGGTGGCCGCCATGGTCACCCAGCCTTCCTGGTACTTGACGCCGTCCATGGCAAAGGCCTGGGCCCGGATGAGCGCATCGGTGATGACGCCGGACGCGATGGCCCCGCCGTCCGACTTGACGGCCAGGCCCATCCAGGCGCCGGCCACCATGGGCTCGCCGTACATCCAGTGCTGGGCCACGAACGGCAGGATGAGCATTTCGACGCAGGTGAAGACCACGACCAGGGAGGAGACCATGATGGGAACGATGGGCCGGGCCCGGATGGCCCCGCCGGTGGCGATGGCGGCCGACACGCCGCAAATCGAGATGCCGGAAGCGAGCGGAGCCGCCCATTCACGGCTGAACTTGAAGTATTTCCGGGAGATGTAATAGACCAGGGCCCAGTAGATGAGATAGGCCTCGACGATGGCGCAAAGGCCCCGGAAAATGACCGACGAAGCCAGGCCCAGGGCGTCCACGGACTTGACGCCCAGTTCCGCGCCAAGGATGACGATGGCGATCTTGACGTACATCTCGGGCTTGAGCGCATCCTTCATCCTGGCCGCAAGCCCGGGAAAGAAGTTGCCGATCAGGATGCCGACCACGAGGGCGATGATGAACCCGGCCTCGCCGGTCAGCCCCATGGCCCAGGTCAGGTTGAACTTCTTGAGCTGGTCGGGCGTGGCCGCGATGGTCGCGTAGTTGCCGAGCGCAAAGCAGCAATAGCTGATGAAAAAAACCAGCGCGAAGCTCATGGCGAACCGTTTGGGGTCGCCGCCCAGGGCCTTGACGCCAAAGGCCAGCATGGCCGTCAGGAACACCCAGGTCAGGACCAGACTCAACAGTCCGGCCATGTCCTTGTAGGCGCCCGTGGCGGCCGAAAAGATTTTCGACGCATCGGTCCAGACATTGATCTTGACGGCCCAGCCCAGCGGATCCACGCCGCCGAAATTGAGCATGGACAAGCCGAAAACGATCAGCCCCAGGATCAGGGCCAGCTTGTCTTCTGTCAGCCACTTCTTTTCCGCCATAATTCCCTCCTCTCTCGTTGTCGGTGAACGGGACGCGCCGCACGGCCGCGATCCGGTTCTTCCCCATAGCAAGGAGGAGGCCAACTCGTGTCCATTTGCACTGTCTTGAAATAACTGGTTATTTCCAAATAAACGGCCCGTCCCTGCCAACCGCGGGAGGCACCCCGTTGCCCGGCGGTTGCATTGCCTTTTTCCCGGGCCCGCCCCACACTGCCGCCACGCGACGCCACGCGACGCCACGCGACGCCACGCGACGCCACGGCAGGCCGCATCCGGCCTCCCGGCCCCAAAGGAAACGCCCATGGCCAAACAGCACCCCAAGACCATCAAGCACCGGTTCGTGGTCGGCCTGTCGGTCATCATGGCTGTGCTCGGCACGTTTTTCGCCGTGGTCATCTCCATGAACCTGCGCAACCAGCTCGTGACCGACACCGAGCACAAGGCCTCGCTCATCCTGTCCCAGGCCGAGGCGTTGCAGGCCTACGTCAAGCAGGTCCTGCGCCCGTCCATGTACGACCTGCTCCCGCCGGACGGCTTCCTGCTCGAAGCCATGTCCACCTCCTACGTCACCCGCAAGGTCATGAGCGACTTGAATGTCCAGGGCGAGCAGTACCGCTACCGCCGGGTGGCCCACGGAGCCAGGAACCCGGACTACGAGGCCGACGGCTTCGAGCGGGGTCTCATGGAGCGGTTTGCCAGGGACCCGGACCTGGCGCGCATCGAGGAAATCACGGACCGAAACGGCGAAGAGGTGTTCGTGGCCGCCCGGCCGGTGCGCCTGGACGCCACCTGCCTGCACTGCCACGGCGATCCGGTCGAGGCGCCGCGGGCGATGCTTGCCCGCTACGGGGATACGCGCGGCTTCTGGCGGCACGACGGCGAGCTTGTGGGCGTGGACGCGGTAACCATGCCCGTGGCCGGAGCCCTTGGGCAGGTCAAGGGCGCGACCATCAGCTTCCTGGCCCTTTTCGCCCTGGGCCTGGCCGTCTTCTACCTGACGGTGCAGGTCTTTTTCGACCGCTTGGTGGTGGTCAACCTGGGCCGGGTGACCGAAGTCATGCGCCGCTATTTTCCCAAGGAGGCCGGCGAGGAGCCCAAGCCCGCCGGCGGCGACGGGCCGCGCCCGGCCGCCGGGGACGGCGAGATCGAGGAGATCTACGACGGCATCGAGGCCTTTGCCTCGCGCCTCAAGGAGGCCCGGGAAAAGATCGAGGACCATGCCCAGAACCTGGAGCGCAAGGTGGCGGACCGGACCCTGGAGCTGGCCCGGGAGGCCGACGAGCGGCGGGCGGACGTGGCCCTTTTCGTCGAGCTTCTAAGCATCTTGAACCTGTCCCAGACCAGGGCCGAGCTCCTTGGCGGGGCCCTCGGGCGCATCGCCGGCCGCTTCGGCGCGGTGGCCGCGGCCTACGAGTGCGAATTTTCCGGCGGCGGGTTCGTGTCCTGGCCCCCGGGCCGGACGCCGCCGCCCTCCCCGCCCGGCTGGCGGCGGCTGGTGGCCGAGGACTCCCTGCGCCTGACCGACGACGCGGCCTTCATTCCGGTCCGGACCACCGACGTCAGCCGGGGGCTCTTGCGCCTCTATTTTCCGGGCGGCGACCAAGGCCCGGACCCCGAAGCCGCCGAACTCTACCGGGCCATCGGCCAGCAGCTCGGCATCGCGCTTGAAAACCTCGACGCCATCAATTCGCTCCTCGGCCAGAACACGCTGCTCGCCTCCATCTTCGACGGCATCTCCGATCCCCTGGCCCTCCTCGACAGCGGCTATGGCGTCATCATGGCCAACGAGCCGGCCCGGGAGCTGGCCCGGGCCCTGGCCAGGGAGCTTGCCGGCGGCGACTGTCCGGCCGCGCCGGCCGTTGCCGGGACCCCGCTGCGCCTGCCGCCGGAATTCTTCGGTCCGGCCGTGCCGCTTCCGGACAAGGCCGACACGCCCCCCCTCGAACGCCTGTCCGCCGTCGAGCCGTCCGCGTCCACCATCACCCTGCCGGACGGCCGCACCTTTGCCGTCACCCGCTACCCCCTGGCCTCGCCCTCGGGCCAGGACGGCCGCATGGTGGTCTATGCCCGGGAAAACACCGCCGAACGCCGGATGCGCGAGAAGATGCGTCAGACCGAGAAGCTGGTGGCCGTGGGCAAGCTGGCCGCGGGCCTGGCCCACGAGATCAACAATCCGCTCGGCGTCATCAGCTGCTATGCCGAGCTTTTACGCCAGTCCCTGACCGATCCCCAGGCCCGGGAGGATCTGGCCGTCATCGAGCGCCACGCCGTCATGGCCAAAAAGGTCCTGCGCGACCTGCTCGATTTCGCCCGCCCCAGGCAGGCCACGCCC
Organism: Solidesulfovibrio carbinoliphilus subsp. oakridgensis; assembly: GCF_000177215.2. NCBI lineage: Bacteria > Pseudomonadati > Thermodesulfobacteriota > Desulfovibrionia > Desulfovibrionales > Desulfovibrionaceae > Solidesulfovibrio > Solidesulfovibrio carbinoliphilus. Next base: position 1,731,453 of record NZ_CM001368.1, read on the forward strand.
GGCCCCTGCGATCTGGCGGCCCTGGTCGCCAGTATCTCGCGCATCTTCGACATCCAGGCCCAGTCCCGGCGGGTGCGCCTCTCCAGCCGGGCCTCGGCCGGCCTGCCCCTGGCCAACGCCGACGCCTCGGCCCTGGAGCAGGTCCTGTCCAACCTGCTTTTAAACGCCCTGGACGCGGTCACGCCCGACGCGGGAGAGATCGTGCTCGAAGCCGGGGCCGGGCCGGACGACCGCACCGTCTACCTGCGGGTGGCCGACAACGGGCCCGGCATCGCCCCGGAAGACGCGCCGCGCATCTTCGACCCGTTTTTCACCACCAAGGAGGCCGGGCGCGGCTCGGGCCTGGGACTGGCCGTGGTCTACGGCCTCCTTCGCGACATGAACGGCCGCATCGAGGTGGAAAATAGCGGCGGCGCGGTCTTCACCGTCACCCTGCCGGCCTGTCCCCGCCCCGGCCCCGGCCAGGAGGAGGCCCCGTGACCGACACCCCGCGCGTCCTCATTGTCGACGACCAGCCGGACTTCGCCAAGGGCCTGGCCCGGCTGCTCGCCCCCCGGCTCCCGGGGGCCTCCCTGTCCTATGTCCTGTCCGGCGAGGCCGCCCTGGCCGATCTCGAACGCGCCCCCTGCGCCGTCCTGGTCACGGACCTGCGCATGCCGGGCCTTTCCGGCCTGGACCTGCTCCCCCGGGCCCTGGCCCTGGCCCCGGGGCTTGGCGTGGTACTCCTGACCGCCCACGGCGACATCGACACCGCGGTTGCGGCCTTAAAGGCCGGGGCCTACGATTTTCTGACCAAGCCCGTGGATTCCGAGCACCTGTCCCGGGTCATCGCCAAGGGCCTGGAACGGGCGGCCCTTTTGACCGAAAACATCCGTTTGCGGGCCGCGGTCAAGGCCTGCGGCGCGGATGTGGGGCTCCTTGGCCGGTCCCCGGCCATGGTGCAGGTCACGGAAGCCATCGCGGCCGTGGCCGGCTCGGACTACACCGTGCTCATCCGGGGCGAGTCCGGCACGGGCAAGGAACTGGCCGCCCGGGCCGTCCACGCCCTGTCGCGCCGGGCGGCCGGCCCCTTTCTTTCGGTCAATTGCCCGGCCATTCCGGACCAGCTCCTCGAAAGCGAACTCTTCGGCCACGTGCGCGGCGCCTTCACCGGGGCCGAACGCGACCGGCGGGGGCTTTTCCTCTCGGCCGAGGGCGGGGTCATCGTGCTGGACGAAATCGGCGACATCCCCATGAGCGTCCAGACCAAGCTCTTGCGCGTGCTCCAGGAACGCGAGATCCGGCCCGTGGGGTCGAGCAGGTCCCTCCCCGTGGACGTCCGCATCCTGGCCGCGACCAACCAGGACCTGGAAGCCCGGATCGCGGACAAGACCTTTCGCGAAGACCTCTACTACCGCCTGAACGTCCTGACCGTGCGCCTGCCGCCCCTGCGCGAACGCCGCGACGACATCCCGCTTCTGGCCACCGCCTTTCTCGAACGGGCCTGCCGCGAGACCGGCATCGGGGAAAAGGAATTCTCCCCCGAGGCCCTGGCCGGGCTCGCCGGCCGGGACTGGCCGGGAAACGTCCGGGAACTCTTGAACTTCGTGCGCCGCCTGACCGTCTTCTGCCGGGGTGACGTCATCGGCCCAAGCGCGCTCCAGGCCGCCGACCCCGGCCACAACGAACCGGCCGAGACCGACGACGCGGACCTGCCGGCCCCCTACCTCGAAGCCAAGGCCCGGGTCGTCGATGCCTTCACCCGCCGCTACGTCGAACGCCTGCTTAGCCAGACACGCGGCAACGTCTCCGAAGCCGCCCGCCTGTCCGGCCTCGAACGCGTCTCGCTCCAGAAGATATTGAGAAGACTCGGCATCGTGGCCGAAGGATTTCGGTAAGGGTGGGGAGAAAAAACGAGAAGATGCCTCCGGCGGCCGGGGGGGATCATCCCCCCGGACCCCCTGGACGGGGAGTTGGGTAGGCGGGTGGTTGGCGGGGTTTAGAGGATATTTCCCCTGCGCCGTTCCTCCCACCCGTCCAAACCCCAAGTGAGGAGGGTCCGGGAGGGGATCATCCCCTCCCGGCCGCCGGAGGCAACAGATCGGCTGCAGGGGGATGACGATTGGCGCGGCTCGCGCTATGGGTTTCGCGTCCGGACGGTTCCCGCCCGAATCGTCTCGGGCCTACCACAGCGAGGATTACAAATGTCCGCCACCCTGTATTTCGCCTTTGTCGCCGCCGCATCCCTGCTTCTGCTCCTGCCCGGGCCGACCGTGCTCATGGTCGTCAGCTACGGCCTGGCCGAGGGACGCAGATCCCTGTGGGCCCTGGTCGTCGGCGTGGCCCTTGGCGACGCCGTGGCCCTGGCCTGCTCCGTGGCCGGGCTCGGCGCGGTGCTGGCCGCCTCGGCCGCCGCCTTCACCTTTCTCAAGTATGCCGGCGCCATCTATCTCATCTACCTCGGCATCGGCATGCTCCGCTCCGGCGCGGCCCTCACCCCCAAGCCCGTCCGCAGCAGTCCGCGCCGAAAATTCGCCCACGCCTTCGCCGTCACGGCCGTCAATCCCAAATGCATCCTCTTTTTCGTGGCCTTCCTGCCCCAGTTCGTCAGCCACGCCGCCCCGGCCGGGCCCCAGCTCCTGCTTCTCGGCCTCACCTTCGTGCTGCTCTCGGCCTTAAACGTCGGCTTCTACAGCTACCTCTCCGGCACGGCCGGCCACTGCATCCAGAACCCGCGCTTCCTGCGCCGGATCAAGGGCGTCAGCGGCAGCGTCATGATCGGCGCCGGCCTGCTGACGGCGGCAGCCAGAGAGTAAGGAAAAAAAGCTTGGGAAGAAGGCGGCCCGGTCAGGCCGGTTGGCAGCGATGGCAGGCGTCGCAGCCGGCGGGCGGGCATTTGGCCGTGCCCACGCCCTGCCGGTAGCGTTCCCATTCCTGCCAGAGGTAGTCGCGGGAAACGCCGACGTCGATGATGTCCCAGGGGAAAACCTCGTCCCGGGGGCGCTCCCGGTCGAGGAAGGAGGCCATGTCGCCATCCCAGGTCTTGAGGGCCCGGCGGACGCTGCCGGCCCGGACGGCGGACGTAAGGAGCGGAAAAAGCCGCGCGTCGCCCCGGGCGAGCAGGCCCTGCATCCGGGCCATGGACGCGGTTTCCACCTCGACCCGAAAGCCCTTGAGGCCTTTGGCCGCAGCCCGGACCCGGGCGTAGGCCGCCTCGATGGCCGCTTCGGAAGCCATGGGCGCCCACTGCATGGGGGTCTGGGGCTTGGGCACCAACGGATTGACCGACAGGGTGGCGTGGGCCACGCCGCGCTTGCCGACCCCGATGCCGCCGGCGGCCGCCACCTGGGCCAGAAGCGGGGCCAGCTCCTCGAAGTCGGCCTCCGTCTCGCCGGGCCAGCCGACAATGAGGTAGAATTTCAGGTGGTTGATGCCGTGCTTGCCGGCCAGGGCCACGGCCCGCAACAGCGCGTCCATGGACAACTGCTTGTTGGCCGCCCGGCGCAGGCGCTCGCTTGGGGCCTCAAGGGCCAACGTCAGGGTGCGAAGGCCGGCGGCGCGAAGGACGGTCAGAAGTTCCGGGGTGATGCCGTCGGCCCGGACCGAGGACAGGGAGAACTTGGTGCCCCGCTCGCGAAGCCAAGTGAGAAACGGCAGCAGGTCCGGCCAGTCGGTCAAGGCCGTGCCGACAAGGCCGACCTTGCGCGGCGAGACGTCCTCGATAAGGGCCTGGAGCCGAGCCATGGCGGCCTGCCTAGGCGGCCGGTAGACGTAGCCGGCGGCGCAGAACCGGCAGCCGTAGGGGCAGCCGCGGTTGACCTCGACCAGGAACATGTCGCGAAACTCGGCATGGCCGGACACGAAGCAGGAATAGGCCGGGGCGGTCAGCACGGTCTGGCCGGCCGACTCCACGGCCACGGCCCGTCGGACCGGGAGCGGCGTGCGGCCCGGGACCAGGACGCCCGGCATGTCGGCCACGGCGGCCAGACAGGCGGCCTTGTCCGCGCCGGCCAGGGCCAACTCGCCCAGGCGGGCCAGGACATCGGCCAGCCCGGCCTCGGCCTCGCCGACAAAGAGGAGGTCCAGGGCCGGCAGGATGGGAGCGGGGTTTAGAAAGGCCAGCGGCCCGCCGCCGAGCACGATGGGGAAGTCGGGCCGCCCGGCCGCGGTCAGCGCAAGGCCCGCGCCGTCGAGGGCCGCGAGCACGGGCAGGTATTCCTCTTCGTAGCAGAGGGAAAAGGCGATGACCGGAAAGTCGGTGAGCGGCCGGCCGGAATCCTCGGCTTTGGGCGGCTGGCCGGCCCTGCAAAAGACCCGCTCCACGGCGAGGCCCGGGTTGTCCCAGAGAAGCCGCCACACGGCCTGCCAGCCCAGGGCCGACAGGGCCATGGCCGCCTCGCCCGGCACGGCCAGGGCCACGGGCAGCCGGCCGCCGAAATCGCGCACTACCGGCCGTTCCAGGCCGAAATAGACCGTATCCCGCTGCCTTTCGTTCAAAACCTGTCCCTGCTCCCGAACCGGGAGGCATGGGGAGGCGACGGCGCGTTCCGGGAATGGTCCATGCTCCGGCTCTTTTTCGTCACCCCGGCAAAATCCGGGTCGGTTGCGGCATCCGCCGCCTCGTTCCGGGCTTCGCCGGGGTGACGAACCCACAGCGGCCGGCCCCTGCGTCCGGCCGGTGGTCCGGGAGGGACGGGGGCATCCGTCCCTCCCCTGGCGTGGCGCGCCTAGTCCGCCTGCATGCGGATGAACGAGGGGATTTCGAACTCCTCCTCGTCGAAGATGAACTCTTCCTCGCCCACGGGCTGGGTCTTGATGGGCGGCTGGGACAGGGCCGCCTCGGGGCCGCCTTTTTTGCCGCCTTTGCGAAGGTAGGCCGGGATGTTGTAGTCGTTGCCCTGGCCGTTTAGGACCCGGACGCTGCGCGGGCTCTGGACGCCGCCACCGCCGCCGCCACCGCCGCCGTGGGGCGGCATGGTCGGCTTTTGGCGCGACAGCTGGGTGATGACTTCCATGGGCTGTTTGGCTTCCTCGCGCTTCTGCTGCGGGGCGGCCTCGCGCTGCATGGCCGACTCGATGCCCGTGGCGATGACCGTGATACGCATCTCGTCGGTGGCGTCGGGATCGAAGACCGTGCCGAAGAACACCTTGGCGTCCTCGTGGACGGCCTCGGTGATGGTGGAGGCGGCCTCGTCGACCTCCTCGATGGTCAGATCCGGGCCGCAGGTGATGTTCATGAGGACGCCCCGGGCCCCGTCGATGGTGACGTCTTCCAGCAGCGGGCTGGTGATGGCCTTGAGGGCGGCCTCCCGGGCCCGGGATTCGCCCCGCGCCGTGCCAAAGCCCATCATGGCCAGCCCCATCTCGCTCATGACCGCCTTGACGTCGGCAAAGTCGAGGTTAATGAGGCCCGGCACCATGATCAGGTCGGAAATGCCCTTGACCGCGAAATACAGGATCTCGTCGGCCTTTTTGAGCATCTCCATGAAGGTGGCCTTCTTGGAAGCCAGGGACAGCAGGCGGTCGTTGGGGATGGTGATGATGGAGTCCACCACGTCCCGCAGGGCCTGCACGCCCTTCTCGGCCGAGAGAAGCCGCTTTTTGCCCTCGAAGTAGAAGGGCTTGGTCACGACGGCCACCGTCAGGGCCCCGACCTCCTTGGCCACCTGGGCGATGACCGGGGCCGCGCCCGTGCCCGTGCCGCCGCCCATGCCGGCGGTGACGAAGACCATGTCGCAATCGCCGATGGCCTCGCGGATGGCGTCGATGCTCTCCAGGGCGGCGTCCCGGCCGACGTCCGGGTTGGCGCCGGCGCCCAGGCCCTTGGTCAGTTTTTCGCCGAGCTGGATGCGGTACTCGGCCTGGGACTTCTGCAAGGCCTGGATGTCGGTGTTGGCCGTGATGAAGGTCACGCCCGACATGGACGAGCAGATCATGTTTTCCACGGCGTTTCCGCCGCCGCCACCGCAGCCGACTACCTTGATGCGTGCGTTCGATCCGTGTTCCAGTTCCAAATATTCCATAAAGAAACCTCCCCCTAACGGAACTCCCTGGTTATCCCCCGACACTGTACCTCTCGCGGACTACTTCACGTCCACGAACCACTTCCGCATCCTCCCCAGAATGCGGTTGAACACATTTTCGTCGCGGATGCGGAAGCGCTGTTCCACGCCCTCCTTTTCCGCGCCGAACATGAGAAGCCCCACCGCCGTCGCGTACATGGGGCTGTTGACCACGTCCTTGAGCCCCCCGACCTTGTCGGGGTAGCCGATGCGCGTGGGCAGGTTGAAAATCTGCTCGCCAAGCTCCTGGATGCCTTCGATGAGCGCCGTGCCGCCGGTCAGGACCACGCCCGCGCCGATCTGGTTCTTCATGCCCGAGCGGATGAGCTCCTGGTCGACCAGGGCCAGCATCTCCTCGACGCGCGGCTCGCAGATCTCGGCCAGGACCTGCCGGGACAGGCGGCGGGGCTCGCGGCCGCCGACGCTCATCACCTCGATGACCTCGTCTTTCGGCACCATCTCGGCCAGGGCGCAGCCGTACTTGATCTTGATCTTCTCGGCCGAGGCCATGGGCGTGCGCAGGCCGAAGGCGATGTCGTTGGTCAGGTTGGTGCCGCCAAGGGCCAGCACGGCCGTGTGCTTGATGGAATCGTTGGCAAAGATGGCCAGATCCGTCGTGCCGCCGCCAAGGTCCACCAGGGCCACGCCGATCTCCCGTTCCTCGCCGGTCAGGACCGCCTTGGACGAGGCCAGGGATTCGAGCACGATGTCCGAGACGTCGAGCCCGGCCCGGTGGCAGGAGCGGATGATGTTCTGGGCGCTGGTCACGGCGCCGGTGACGATGTGCACCCGGACTTCGAGGCGCACGCCGGCCATGCCGAGCGGATCGGCGATGCCGCGCTGGTCGTCGACGATGAATTCCTGGGGCAGGATGTGGATGACCTCCCGGTCGAGCGGAATGGCCACGGCCTTGGCCGCGTCGATGACCCGCTCGATGTCCCGGGGGCCGACCTCGCCGCCCTTGACGGCGATGACCCCGTGGCTGTTGAAGCCTTTGATGTGGCTGCCGGCGATGCCGGCATAGACCGAGCGGATTTCGCACCCGGCCATGAGTTCGGCCTCTTCGAGGGCCTTTTTAATCGACTGCACGGTCTGCTCGATATTGACCACCACGCCCTTGCGCAGGCCCGTGGACGGGCTCGTGCCGATGCCGACCACATCCACGCCCTCGGGCGAAAGTTCTCCGACGACCACGCAAATCTTGGTGGTGCCGATATCGAGTCCGACGATAAGTTCCGACCTGGCCATAAACCGCTCCCTGAACGTTTCCACTCGTGACGTCGGCGTTTGCCCTGGCGCGTTTCTACGTCAAACGCGCGCCGATTTCATGTCCAAAATCGCGGTGCCGCATTTTGGAAATCCGACGTCGGCATTGCCCGCTCTCCGATCCCCTAGCCTTCAGCCCGGCGGCGCCTCCCCCGAAGTGCCGCGTTTCTCCACCCAGACCTTGTCGCCCTCGGCCGTGATGAGACCGACCTTATCGAGTTCACCACGTCGGCGCAGGTCCGTCCAGACCATATTCATGCGCGATAGATTTCTATGCCACTCTCGGGACCCGAGACACAACAAAATACCCGGGTCCATGAGCCGAATTTCCAGCCCCCGGCCCCAACTGAGGCGCAGCCAGGCGATCTGCCCGAAATCGAACGGCACCTGGTGTTCGGCAACAGCCCGCCGCAGATCGGCCAAGAGCGCCAGATGCTTCTCCATGCCGGCTTCGACCTCGATCTGGGGCAGGGACACGAACTGTCCGGGTTCGACCTTGTCGATGATGCGTCCAACCTCGTCGGCGTAATAGAGCGTTCCCTGATACTGCACAAGATAGGAAGGGGACTTTTCCTTGACTTCCACTACGATGGAGCCGGGAAGGACCCTTTTTACCACCACGGAGTCCACCCAGGGCTCCCGGGCGAGGTCGGCCCGCATCCTGTCCATGGACAGGGACAGGACGTTTGTTCCCGGCGCCAGGCCCGCGATCTCGCGGATGTGCTCCTCGGACAGGCGGGAACAGCCGGTGATGGTCGCTGTCTGCAGGGCGAAATAATTGACCGTGGTCAGCCACCGGTAGCCGGCCAAAAGGGCCACGCTGACGGCCAGGACCAGGACGCCGAGAAAGGCCATGGACACGGCCCGGGTGAAAAGCCGCCCCATCCCGCCAAGGCTCACGGACGGCAGCGACAGCGACGACCCGCCACGGGCGTTGCGGTTGCGGTTGCTTTTGGACTTGACCACCCGGCTTTTCACCGAGATGCGTGGCCCGCTTCCGCCCCCGCCATAGCCATTGCGTTTCCGTTTGACCGACACGCCCCCCCCGAGACCGGACAGCGTCCCCACCCTGACGTTCATGGCGCCACCCTCACTTCCAGTTCCAGTTCGTGACCGCTTTGCGTACGCACCGCTTCTCGCGCCGCCTCGATCAGGTCAAAAGCCTCCCTGCCCGTGCCGTCGCCGCAATTGACCAGAAAATTGGCGTGCTTTTCCGAAAACGCCATGTTCCCCAGCCGTTTCCCCCGAAATCCGGCCGCTTCGAGCAGCCGCCAGGCCGCCTGGCCCGGCGGATTCTTGAACACGCACCCGGCCGTGGCCGCCGTCAGCGGCTGGCTGGCCTTTTTCTGTCCCAGATGGGCGATCATCCGCTGGCGCAGCTCGATGGGCTCGCAGACCTCGCAGTCGAACTCCGCCGCCAGGACCAGGAACATCCCGGCCGCCCGCCTGGGGGCGAAAAACCGGTACCCGGTCGAAAATTCCTCGCGCCCTCTCCAGGCAACGCCCTCTTCCGGGGTCCACAGGAGCACCCGGGCCAGCGTCCCGGCCATGTCGTCGCCATACGACCCGGCATTGCCGGCCACGGCCCCGCCGACGGTACCCGGCACGCCGACCAGCCCGACCAGGGCGCAAAGGCCCTGGGTGGCCATCCAGGCCACCAGCCGCTGGAGCTTGACCCCGGCCAGGACCCGGACCCGGATCTTGCCCGCGTACCGCTCGTGCAGGATCTCGGGCTCGCCGGTCAGGCGCGGCGAGACGACCACCAGCGGCAGCTCCCCGTCCCGCGCCAGGAGGTTGCTGCCGCCCCCAAGGACCAGCGGCCGCCCGCCGAGGCCGGACAGGACTGCCCCGAGCCCGTCGGCGTCCTCGGGACGGCGCAGCACGACCTCGGCCAGGGCGCGGCCGCCCAGGCGCAAGGTGGTGCGGGCCGCGAGCACCGGCCCCGGCAGGACCTCAGGAGGCATCCCCCGCCTCCAGGTAGCGCGCGCCCACCTGCCAGACGCTGCCGGCCCCCAGGGTCAACAGCAGGTCGCCCGGGCGCAGGACCCCGGGCAGGGCGGCCTCCACGGCCGCGAAATCCGGATAGTAGGCAACATCGGTCTTGCTCACCTGCCGGATGCCCCGGGCCAGGCTCTCGCCGCTCACCCCCGGAATGGGCGCTTCCGAGGCCGGATAGATCTCGGTCAGAAGGAGCGTGTCGGCCGCCTCGAAGCAGGTGCAGAAATCGCCGAAAAGGGCCTTGGTCCGCGAAAACCGGTGGGGCTGGAACGCGACCACCAGCCGCCGGTCCGGATAGACGGCCCGGGCCGTGGCCAGGGTGGCCCGGATCTCGGCCGGGTGGTGGCCGTAGTCGTCGACCACCACCACGCCGGCCCGCTCGCCCTTGATCTCGAACCGCCGGCCCACGCCGCCGAACTTGGCCAGGGCCTCGGCAATGACCGCCGGCGCGATGCCGGTCTCGAGCGACACGCCGATGGCGCCAAGGGCGTTTTGGACATTGTGGCGCCCGGGGTGATTGAGGCGCATCTCGCCCAGGTCCTCGCCGTCGAGGCTGACCAGGAACCGGCTCTTGGCCCCGGTTTCGAGGATGCGGCCGCGAAGCCGGGCCTTTTCGCCGAAGCCGTAGGTGACAAACGGCCGGTTGATCCGTGGCAACAGCCGGGCCACGCCGGGATCGTCCAGGCAGACCACGTTGACCCCGTAAAAGGGGATGCCGTTTAGAAATTCCACAAAGGCGTCGTCAATGGCCTCGATGCCGGCGTAGTGGTCCAGATGGTCGGCGTCGACGTTGGTGACCACCGAGGCGATGGGCGCCAGGCACAGAAACGAGCCGTCGGATTCGTCGGCCTCGGCAATGAGGTATTCGCCCTGGCCCAGGCGGGCCCCGGCCCCGTAGGCGTTCAGCCTGCCGCCGATGATGACCGTGGGGTCGAGGCCGGCCTCGGTGAAGATGGTGGCCAAAAGGGAGGTGGTGGTGGTCTTGCCGTGGGTGCCGGCCACGGCGATGCCGGTGCGAAGCCGCATCAGTTCGGCCAGCATCTCGGCCCTGGGGATGACCGGGATGCCGCGCTCGCGGGCGACGACCACCTCGGGATTGTCGTTGGTGACAGCCGTGGATTTGACCACCACGTCGGCGTGGCCGAGGTTCTCCCGGCCGTGGCCGATGGAAATGGCGGCGCCGAGGCTGCCCAGACGCTTGACCGTCTGGCTCATGGCCAGATCCGAGCCCGAGATCTCGTAGCCGAGATTCAAGAGCACTTCGGCGATGCCGCTCATGCCCGAGCCGCCGATGCCGATCATGTGGATGGTGCGGACCTTGGTGCGCATAACGCCCGTGGCGCAGGAGGTGTTTACGATAGAAGTCATTTTGCGTCTTCCTTTTGCGCGGCAAGATCGAGCAGGGCTTTGGCGATGCGGTCCGCGGCGTCGGGCAGGGCCGCGGCCCGGGAGGCCCCGCCCATGCGGGCGAGCCGGGCCGGATCGTCGAGGAGGGCCGTCACGGCGGTCCCCAGGTCGTAGCCGGCGGACAGGTCCTTTTGGGCCACCACCTCGGCCGCGCCGGCCCGGGCCAGAAAAGCGGCGTTGACGCTCTGGTGGTCGTGGGTGGCGAAGGGAAAGGGGATCAAAAGCGACGGCTTGCCCGCGGCCGTGACCTCGGCCAGGGTGGTGGCCCCGGCCCGGGCCACCACCAGATCGGACCTGGCATAGGCTTCGGCCATGTTTTCGATGAAATTCTCGATGACCACCGTGGCCTGCCGGCCGGCGGTGGGCAGGCCCTCCATGACCGCGGCCGCCCGGGCCTTGACCCGCTCGAAGTCGGCCCGGCCGGCCTGGAGGCGGACCGAAACGCCGGCCGCGAGGAGGCGCGGCAGGATGTCGAGCACGGCGTCGTTGACGGCCCGCGCCCCCTGGCTGCCGCCAAGGACGAGGAGGCGGCGGCCGCCGGGTTCGCGGGGCGCGGCCGAGGCCAGGGCGATGCCGCCCCGGATGGGATTGCCGACCCGCACGGTCCGGGCCTTGGGAAAGGCCCCGGCCTCGTCGGGGTAGGTGACGAACACGCGGTCCACGAACCGGCCGAGGACCTTGTTGGTCATGCCGGGGACGCTGTTCTGCTCGTGGATGACCGTGCGGATGCCCATGAGCCGGGCCGCGGCCACGGGAATGAACCCGGCGTAGCCGCCAAATCCGGCGACCACGGCCGGACGGAATTCGTTTAGAAGCCGCACGGCCAGGCCAAAGGCCCGGCCCATCCACCAGGGCGCGGCCAGGGCCCGCAGGCCACGGCCGAAAACGCCCTTGGCCGGCAGGCCCACGAAGGGCAGCCCGGCCTTGGTGGCCAACTCGCCCTCGGGGCCGCCAGCGCCGACGAAAAGGAGATGCAGGTCGGGGCGCAGGGCGCGCAGGGCCTCGGCCACGGCCAGGGCCGGAAAGATGTGGCCGCCGGTGCCGCCGGTGGTGAGCACGATGCGTGTCATGTCCTGGCGCTCCTCGAGAGGTTGAGGAGAATGCCCACGCACAGGAAGCACGACAGGAGGTTCGAGCCGCCGTAGCTCAGAAACGGCATGGCCACGCCCTTGGGCGGCACGCAGCCGAGGACCACGGCCAGGTTGAGGAGGAACCCCAGGCCAAGGACGAGGGCCATGCCGTAGGCCGTGAACCGGTCGCGCAGGTCGTCCTGGGCCAGGGCCACCCGAAACGCCCGCCACAGGAGAATGCCGATGCAGATAAAGACGATGGAGATGCCGATGAAGCCGAGTTCCTCGCCAAGGACGGCCATGATGAAGTCGTTGTGGGCTTCGGGCAGGTAGAAGAGCTTCTGCTTGCCGGCCCCGAATCCGGCCCCGGTGATGCCGCCCGAGCCAAAGGCGTAAAAGGACTGGACGAGCTGGTAGCCGACGTTCTGCGGGTCCTTGAACGGATCGAGGAAGGCGAACCACCGTTTGAACCGGTAGGGCGAGGAGGCGATGAGAAGTCCCATGGCCCCGACGCCGAACATCATGGACACGGCCAGGTAGGTCATGCGCGTGCCGCCGACCAGGCTCATGAGGAAAAAGAGCATGCCGAGAAAGACCGCGCCGCCGAAATCGGGCTGCAAAAGGAGAATCAGGCCCAGAAACCCGGTGACCACGACCGGCGGGATGAATCCCACGGAAAACGATCGCACCAGCTTCTGCTTCTGGCTGAAAAAGTAGGCCAGGTACATGACCAGGACCACCTTGGCCAGCTCCATGGGCTGGAGCGTGGCCGGCCCGAAGTGCATCCAGCGGCGTGCGCCGCCGGCCTTGACGGAAAAAGGCGGCACCAGCGTCAGGACGAGCAGGCCCACGATGGCAAAAAGCCACAGGTAGACCGGGCCGTGCAGGACCTTTCGCGGCATCCAGGCGCAAAGGGCCATGAGCGTGAGGCTGACCAGGGCGAAAAGGGCCTGCCGCTGGAAAAAGTAGTAACGGTTGCCGTTTAGGCGCTCGGCCATGACCCCGCTCGACGAGAAGACCATGACCAGCCCCAGCCCGGCCAACAGCAGGGCCGCGCCCAGAAGCCACAGGTCGAAGGGGCCCTGCTTCTTGGTTTCGGCGGTCGCCACCTTCACCCGGCTCATGGCCTGCCCTCCGCCTGTCCGGCCGGTCCCATGGGCAGGCCGGCGAAGATCTCCTGGAAGTCCCGACCCCTGGCCTTGTAGCTGTCATACAGGTCGAAGCTGGCCGTGGCCGGGGACAGGAGGATCACGTCGCCGGGGACGGCCTCGGCGAAAAGCCGCGTGACCGCCGCCTTCTGGGTCGGCTCGTAAAAAAGCGGCACCTGCCCGGCCCAGGCGGCCTCGAAAATCTCGCGGCTGGCCCCAAAGAGCCCGACCGAGGCGACTTTTCCCTTCAGAAGCGGCAGCAGGGCCGCCAGGTCGCCGCCCTTCCAGACGCCGCCGCACAGGAGCCGGACCGGCCGGTCGAAGCTTTTGAGGGCCGCCTCCATGGCCGCGACCGTGGTGGCCTTGGAGTCGTCGACGAAAAGGACGCCCCGCTTCTCGCCGATGATCTGGAGCCGGTGCGGGGCCGGGGCAAAGCTCTCGAAGGCGGCCTTGGCCGTCTCTTCGGTGACGCCGAAGGGCTGGCAGGCGAGGTAGGCGGCCTCCATGTTCTGGCGGTTGTGCAGGCCCGCCAGACGCGGGCAGTGAAACCGGCCCGACGGTGCGAACCAGACGACCTCGCCCTTGCTCAGGGTCCGGCCGGCCAGAGTCTCCCGCAGTTCCTCGGGCACGAGGGCCAGATCGCCGGGGCGCTGGGCCTTGAAAAGATTGAGCTTGGCGTCGAGATATTCGTCGAGGTCCGCGTGCCAGTCGAGGTGGTTGGGCGAAAAATTGAGCAGCACGCCGACGCGCGGCCGAAACGTCCTGACCAGCTGGAGCTGGAAGCTCGACACCTCGAGGACCACCACGTCGGCCGGGTCGCCGGCCAGGACGTATTCGGACAAGGGCGTGCCGATGTTGCCGCCGGTGAAGACCTTGCGGCCGGCGGCCTCGAGCAGGTGGCTTATGAGCATGACCGTGGTGGTCTTGCCGTTGGAGCCCGTGACCGCGACGATGGGCTCAGCCGTGAACCACGAGGCCAGTTCCAGCTCGGACACGACCTGGGCCCCGGGGCAGGCGGCCAGGCAGTCGGTGAGCGAGGCGGCCCGGATGCCGGGCGAGAGGACCACCAGGTCCGCGCCGGCGAAATCGGCCGGCCCGTGGTCGCCCACGCGCAGGTCGTAGCCGGCTTCCACGGCCTCGGCCCGGAAGGCGTCGGTGACGGAGGCGGCGTTTTTCTCGAGGAACCGGACCGAGGCGCCAAGGCGCGACAGGAGGCGGGCCGCCGCCCGTCCCGAAGCGCCGGCGCCGACGACAACGGATTGGTGCCCGCTCAATTGTCCCGCATGAAGCATGTCGCGCATGGTCCGCCTACCGCAGTTTGAGAGTCGAAAGCCCGACCAGGGCCAGTAAAATGGATAAAATCCAGAACCGGATGATGATCTTCGATTCCGGCACGCCCATGAGTTCGAAGTGGTGGTGCAACGGGGCCATGCGGAAAATCCGCTTGCCCCCGGTCATCTTGAAGTAGCCGACCTGGAGGATGACCGAGACGGTCTCGGCCACGTACAGGCCGCCGACGATAATGAGCAGCAGCTCCTGCTTGCAAAGGACGGCGAGAAATCCCAAGGCCCCGCCGAGCGACAGCGAGCCCACGTCGCCCATGAAGATCTGGGCCGGATAGGCGTTGAACCACAAAAACCCGAGTCCCGCGCCGACCATGGCCCCGCAAAAGACCGTCACCTCCCCCACGCCCGAAACCGGCACGACTTGCAGGTAGCGGGCCATCTGGGCGTGCCCGGCCACGTAGACGAAAAGGGAGAACATGGCCGCGTTGACGATCATCGGGCCGATGGCCAGGCCGTCGAGGCCGTCGGTCAGGTTGACGGCGTTCGAGGCCGCGATCATGACCAGCATGGCGAAGGGGAAATAGAACCAGCCGAGATCCGGGGTGATGTGCTTGAAAAACGGCAGGGCCAGCCGGGTCGAATACTCGGGGTCGGACAGGAGCACGGCCGCGGCCACGCCGGAAACCAGCAGCTGTCCCAGGAGCTTGCTGCGGGCCGAGAGGCCCTTGTTCCGCTTTTTGACGACCTTGGCGTAGTCGTCCACAAAGCCCAGGGCCCCGAAGCCCAGGTACACGAAAATGGTCATCCAGACGTATTCGTTGGCCAGGTCGCCCCATAAAAGGACGCTGGTCACGATGCAAAAGGCGATGAGAATTCCGCCCATGGTCGGGGTGCCGGCCTTGCGGCGGTGGGCCTCCACGTCCTCGTGGATGTACTGGCCGAACTTGAGTCGCGTGAGAGCCCGGATCATGCGCGGGCCAAAGACGATGGACAGGACCAGGGCCGTCAACAGCGCCGCGATGGACCGGAACGTGATGTAGCGGAAGACGTTTAAGGCGCTTAGGTGCGCCGCCAGCGGCACCAGCAGGTAATAGATCATGCCTTGGGGTCCTTTTGGATGCTCTGGGAGAACGCGGCCAGATACTCCTCCATGCGCATGGAGCGCGAACCTTTGAACAGAAACACGCCGCCGCCAAACCCCATGGGGGCCAGGGCGCCCAGGAAGGCGTCCGGGGTGTCGACCACGGCGAAGCGGCCGGCGTAGCCGCTGCGGGTCAGGCCTTCGCCGACGGCCTCGGCGTGGGCGCCGTGGTAAAAGACGGCATTGGCGCCGCTGGCGGCCGCCGCCTCGCCGAGCTTCCCGTGCTCGGCCTCGGCGTGGGCCCCCATCTCGCGCATCTCGCCAAGGACCAGGACCAGGGGCCGCGCCTGGGCCGTCTCGGCCGCAGCGGCGATGGCCCGGCGCATGGACAGCGGGTTGGCGTTGTAGGTGTCGTCAATGAGCGTGTAGCAGCCTTGCCGGCGGCAGAAAAAGCGCTGCTCGGGCATGACGGCCGTGGCCAGGCCGGCGGCGATCTCCGGCTCCCCGGCGCCGAGGATGCGGGCGGCGGCCGCCGCGGCCAGGATGTTCTCGGCGAAGTGCCCGCCCGTCAGCGGCGTCACCACCTCGAGCTCCAGGTCGTCGAGCTTCAGGAAAAACCGGCCTCGGCCCTCGGAAATGGCGCCCAGGTACTTGGCCCGGTAGGGCGCGGCCTGGCCCTTGGTGGACATGCCCCGCACCCCGGGAAAGGCGGCCCGGGCCGCGTCCCAGAGCTCGGGATAGTCCATGGAGGCGAGCGCCGTGCCGCCGGGACGCAGGGACCGGAACAGAAAGGTCTTTTCCGCCGCCACCCCGGCCACGTCGCCAAGGGCCTGCAAGTGGGCCGGACCCACGTTGTGGATGACGGCCACGTCCGGCTCGGCGATGGAGGCCAGGGGAGCCATTTCGCCGGGCGCGGAAATGCCGAGTTCCATAACCCAGAGGGCGTCGTTTTCGCCGGCTTCGAGCATGGACAGGGGGAGCCCTATGCGGTTGTTGAAATTCTTGTAGTTTTTGGCCGTGGGACCGACTTTGCCGAGGATGGCGGCAGTGAGTTCCTTGACGGTGGTCTTGCCGGCCGAGCCGGAGACGGCCACAAGCCTGGCCCCGACCCGCTCGCGCCAAGCCCGGGCCAGCCGGCCGAGGGCGGCCACGGTGTCGCGCACCAGGAGCACCGGCGTGCCTTCGGGCAGGCCGGCCAGGGGCCGGTCGGCCAGGACGGCGGCCGCGCCCTTTTCCACGGCCTCGGCCGCGAAATGGTGGCCGTCCAGGCGCGCTCCGGGCACGCAGACGAAAAGGCTCCCCGGCACCACGGCCCGGGAATCGATGCGGACGGCCTCGATGACGGGATTGCCCCGCTCCCCCACGTCGCCGACGGCGCCGGTGGCCGCGAGGATGTCAGACAGGGTCATGCGCATCCGGTGAGCTCCCTGACCACGGCGGCGTCGGAAAACGGGTGCTTCACGTCGCCGATCTGCTGATAGGTTTCGTGTCCCTTGCCGGCGATGACCAGGACGTCCTCGGGGCCCATTTCCGACAGGGCCAGTCCGATGGCCCGGCGGCGGTCCGGCTCGGCCACGGCCCGGCGCGCGCCGGCAAGGCCGGGGCGGGCGTCGGCCATGATGGCCAGGGGGTCCTCGTGGCGGGGGTTGTCCGAGGTGAGGACGGCCACGTCGGCAAAGCGGGCCACGGCCGCGGCCATGAGCGGCCGCTTGGTCCGGTCGCGGTCGCCGCCGCAGCCGAAGACCGCGAACAGCTTGCCCTTGGTGAATTCCCGGGCCGCGCCGAGCACGTTTTCCAGGGCGTCCGGGGTGTGGGCGTAGTCCACGAAGACGGTGAGGTCCCGGGGATTGGCGATCCGCTCCAGCCGGCCGGGCGCGCCGTGGCAGTCGGCCAGGGCGGCGAAGGCGGCGGCCGGCAGGCCGAGGACAAGGGCCGCGCCCATGGCGGCCAGGACATTCTGGGCGTTGTGCCGGCCGGGCATGGGGGAAGCCACGGCATGGGCCGCGTCGCCGTGGCGGACGTCGAGCCGCTGGCCCTCCCGGCCGTGGCCGAGGACGGTCCCGGCCAGAATCCGGGGGAAGCCGGCCGGGGGCGCGGTCAGGCCGTAGCCGAGGGCCTGGGGAAATTCCTCCAGGAGCCGGCGGCCGAAGGGATCGTCGAAATTGAGGACCGCGTTTCGGGGGTCGGCGAGGTAGCGGCGAAAAAGCCCGGCCTTGGCCTCGAAATAGGACTCCATGTCCTTGTGGTAGTCCAGATGGTCCTGGGTCAGGTTGGTGAAGATGCCGGCGGCAAAAGCCAGGCCGGCCAGCCGGTCCTGGGCGATGGCGTGGGAGGAGGCCTCCATCACGGCCAGGTCGCAGCCGGCGGCGTGCATGGCCGCGAGATTCTCGTGGATGGTCAGGCAGTCGGGGGTGGTCAGCGAAGCGTTGCGGGACACCCCGGGCCAGCGGTAGGCCACCGTGCCGAGCACCCCGACCTTGCGGCCGGCGGCCGTGGCCAGGCGCTCGATCAGGTAGGTGATGGTGGTCTTGCCATTGGTGCCGGTGATGGCGGCCACGGGCATGGCCATGCGGTCCGTGCCGTAACGGGCGGCGGCCAGCCGGCCGAGGGCGGCCTTGGGATTTTCGGCCACAACCAGCCTGGCCGTGGCGCCGGCCGGCAGCACCGTGCCCGGCCCAGCCACGACATGGGCCGCACCCCGGGCCAGGGCGTCGGGAATGAACCGCTCCCCGTCGGCCACGGGACCGGCGACGGCCACAAAAACCCCGCCGGGAAGCACCTTGGCCGAATGCCCGGCCACAGGAATCGCTTCCGCCCGCACGGCCTCCGTCAGGGCGGCCAGGGCCGCGTTGTCGGTGTCTGCCATCATCACAGTGCCTCGTATCTAGGACGGCCTGGCCAGCCAGAGCACGAATTCGGCGTTGTTGTCCCCGGGCCAGGGTGCGCCCGGGGCCGGCGTCTGCTTGGAAACCACAAGGCCCTGTCCCTCGAGCCGGGGCACGATGCCCTTTTGCATGAGGATCTCCACGGCCTTTCGCAGCGGCATGCCGGAAAAATTGGGCACGGACCGGACTTCGACGGCCTTGGCCCCCGACGGGGTGGACTGGGCGATCTCCATGATCTCCTTGTCCGCCCGGGACAGCTCCACGGGCGCGTCCGACGCGGCCGGCACGGACGCGGCCTGGGTCTGGGCCTGGGCCGCGGACGGGCCCGAGGCCTGGCCCTTGGCCAGCTGCACGGTCTCGGGCATGCGGCCGAGATAGGACAGCATGCGCAGGGTCACGTCCCGCACGGCCGGCGCGGCGACGACACCGCCGTAGTGGCTCGGTTCGGGTTCGTCCACCATGACCAGGACGACATATTCGGGGCTGATCGCGGGCACGAAGGCCACGAACGAGCCCAGGTACTTGTTGCCGTAGCCGCCGCCGCTGCCGGCCTTCTGGGCCGTGCCGGTCTTGCCGCCGATCTCCAGGCCATCGATGCGGGCCGTGCGGCCGGTGCCGTGCTCTTCCTGGACCACCTCGCGCATCATGCCCTGGACGGTGCGGCAGACGTCGGCGTCAAAGACCCGGTAGGGCTTGCGTTCGGCCTGGGCGTCCGTCGGGTCGGCCACGAGCCGAAGCGGCTTGTACACGCCGTCGTTGGCCAGGATGAGGAAGGCCTGGGCCAGCTGGACCGGGGTCACGGCCACGCCCTGGCCGAAGGACTGGGTGGCCACGTCAAGCGGCGACCAGGATTTGAGCGGCCGCAAGAGCCCCTTGCCCTCGCCGGAGATGGGCAGCCCGGTCGGCTGGCCGAAGCCGAGCTTCTGGAAATAGCCGTAGAGCCGCTGGGCCCCCATCTGCAGGCCGATCTTGGCCGCGCCGATGTTGCTCGAGACGCGCACGATCATGTTGACCGGCAGCACACCGTAGGGGTGGGTGTCCTTGATGACCCGGTTGGCGAAGGAAAACCTGCCGTTTTCGCAGTTGAACGTCGAGCTCGCCCGCACCACCCGCTCCTGGAGGGCCGCAGCCACCAGCAGGGGCTTCATGGTGGAGCCGGGCTCGAAGACGTCGAGGGCGGCGTGGTTTCGCGCGATGCGCGGGCTTATGCCGCGGCCCACGTTGGGATTGAAAAAGGGATAGTTGGCCATGGCCAGGATTTCGCCGGTCGGCACGTGGACGACCAGCGCCGTGCCGGCCTTGGCGTTGTTGGCCGTGACCGCCTTTTCCAGCTCCTCCTCGGCGAAGAACTGGATCTGGGAGTCGATGGTCAGCCGGACGTCATGGCCGTTGACGTCGGCCAGCTCCCGGCCCTGGGAGTCGAAAAAAAAGCGCCGGCCCGAGGCGTCGCGCTGGACCACGTATTTGGCCTGGTGACCGGTCAGACGCTCGTCAAAGGACTTTTCCACGCCTTCGAGGCCGACGTCCCCGACGCCGACAAAGCCCATGAGCTGGCTGGCCAGGTGGCCGTTGGGGTAAAACCGTCCCGATTCCTTGGTGAAATAGACGCCCGGCAGGGCCGCTTCCCGGATGCGGGCCGCGGTGCGGTCGCCGACCCGCCAGGACAGGTAGGCCATGTTGGAGGAGCTCTGGACCTTCTTGCGGACCCGCTGTTCCTTCATGTGCAGGACCTTGGCCAGAAAGGCCACGGTCTTCTCCGGGTCCGTCACTTCCTTGGGCCGCACGAAAACCGCCTCGAACTCCACGCTTTTGGCGAGCAGGCGGCCGCCCCGGTCGTAGATCTCGCCCCGCGCCCCCTTGTCGATTTCCGAGGCCAGGTGCTGGCGTATGGCCTGCTGGGCCAGTTCCGGCCCGGCCACGATCTGGAGATAGCCGGCCCGGGTCCACAGCCCGAGCCAGGCCAGACAGAAAAAGACCCCCACGCAGGTGAGCTTGACCCGGCCCCAATCGCGCACGGTCTTGTGCTGGCGGTCGGCAGGTGGCTTGCGCATGCCCGGTTCCCGCGCTTCCTAGCGCCGCGCCTTCGAAATCCGCGCAGGCGAATTTCGGAGGCAACGCACTTGAATGATTATACTTTCATTAAAAAACAGGGCCATATTTCTTACGCGCGACGCTAGGGTTTGGTCCCGGCCTTCTGTCGGGATTTGACTTTGGCCGGGGCGGCGGGGTCGGCCGGCGCCTTGGCCTTGGCCTTGGGGTCCTCGGCCATGGTCACGAGCGGCGAGGCCTCGACCTCGCCCGTGGCCGTGACGCGCCGGATCTGGCCGGGCCGGGCCGGACCGAGGTTGTACTCCTTGGCCACTTCGCGAAGCCGGGACGGCGTGATGAGGGTGTTGCGCTCCACTTCGAGCTTGGCGGACAGGGTCTCCACGTCGTCGATCTGGCGCTGCATCTTGTTGAGTTCGTAGGCGAGGTCCACACGTTCGATATTGAGCCAGACGAGCCCCAGGCCGAAGACCAGCAGCAACGCGATGCTAAAGGCCATGGATATGCCCCATTCCCTCGAAAGCGTGCTCATCTCCCCTACTCCCCGGCGACCACGACGTCCGCCGCCGCAACCCGCTGTGCCACCCGCAGCTTGGCGCTCCTGGCCCTGGAATTGGCCGCGACCTCTTCCTCGCCGGCCATGACAGGCTTTTTGGTCAGAATGCGGAACCTGGCCCTGTGCCCGCACACGCACACGATCTGTTCGCGCGGGCACAGGCAGTCCGTGGCTTCGAGCCGAAAGGCCCGCTTGACCAGCCTGTCCTCGAGGGAATGGAAGGAGATGACGGCCACGCGCCCGCCAGGGGCGATGTGACCGGGAATGGCCCGCAAAAACTCCTCCAGCTCCCCCAGCTCGTCATTGACCGCCATTCGCAAGGCCTGGAACGTCCGGGTGGCCGGGTGCTGGCGGGCCATGGCCCGCCACTTGGCCGGGTAGGCCGCCGCCACCACCTCGGCCAGACGCCGGGTGGTGGTGATGGGGGCCGTCTCCCGTTCCGCCACGATGGCCCGGGCGATGCGCCCGGCCTGCGGATCTTCCCCGTACTCCCGGATGATCTCCCGAAGCCTTGCGAAGGACGCCAGGTTGACCAGACCCTCGGCGCTCTCCCCGCCGTCTTCGACCCCCATGCGCATGTCCAGGGGGCCGTCGGTCAAAAACCCGAAGCCGCGCTCCGGGTCGTCGAGCTGCAAAGAGGACATCCCCGCGTCCAACAGCGCAGCATCGACCGTCTCCCACCCCGCCTCGGCCAGGGCCGCCGGGAACCGGCTGTATCGGGTGCGCACGAGCCGCACCCGGTCGCCGTAGGCTTCCAGTCGCCGCCCGGCCTCCGACAGGGCCTCCCTGTCCCTGTCGAGGCCGAGCACCGAAGCCTCTCCCCCGGCCGCTTCGAGCATCCCCTTGATATGCCCGCCAAGCCCCGCCGTGGCGTCCAAAATTCGCATCCCCGGCCGTATGGCCAGAAACTCGACCACTTCACGCAGAAGCACCGGGATATGCGAGGGAACGAAATCCACATGTCCCTCTTACAGCCGCAGCGTTACGCCCGACTCGGCCAAGGCGGCCAGGTCGGCATCGAACCGCAGGCCCACCTGGCGCCGGCGTTCCTCGAACTTCGCCTGATTCCAGATTTCGAACTTCTCGCCCACCCCGGCCAACACGAGGTCCTTGTCCAGTCCGGCGAAGCTCCGCAGATAGGGCGGAATGAGAATCCGCCCCTGCTTATCCAGGGCAACTTCCATGGCGCCCGAAATGTAGAAGCGCTCGATGTCGCGGATTCTCGGATCCAGCTTGTTGCCGGCCTGGAAACTGGCCTCCACGGCCTCCCAGGCGGGCATGGGGTAGCCGGTGATGGCGCCGTCAAAGTTGTTCGTGAGCATAAGCCGCCCTTCCGGAACGAGGCGCAGGACCTCCTCCCGATATTCCGGTGGCAGCATCAGCCGGCCCTTGGGGTCCAGGCTGCGATTGGAATGCCCTCTGAACACAATACCTCACAACGGAGTCACCACTTCTTACCACCATTTCCCACATTCTCTCCACCAATCGTTGGGGGGTGTCAAGAAGAAACCACCCGCCCTTAAAAAGCCGGCTGGCCTGAGGGGCCGTTTCCAGGATAAAGTGGGAGAATGGTTCGAAAAAGAAGGGGTTTTCGATATCGGAAGTGGGATTGGGCCGATGGGGGAAAAATCCCGGGACAGGGCGGCAAGACCATGAAAAACGACGAGAAAACCGCAGCCCGGGACCCAAGCCTTGCCAGAACGGTCCCCAGCCCGTAAAGGAACAAAAGTCCTCACGAAAACCCGCCTGTCGATCCGGACGGCCTGGAAAAGGTCCGACGTCCGGCGACAGTCCACGACCCATGGAAGGGCAGCATGCGCGACAGGCCGACACTCGATGTTCCGGCGGGGCTGGAGGAGGAATACTACCAGATCAACCCGGACATCCTCCAGAGCTTCAGCAAGTTCCGACCGCCGCTCAATATCTACCGCTTTCTGGAAGAGGTCAGCCGCATCACGCCGTATTATAAGGTCGGCGAGCGGCTCTCCAAGGAGCAGACCCAGGAACTGGCCGACCTCGTGGCCGCGGGCGTCATCTTCGTCTCCCGCGAGGACCACCCCGTCTACGTCAAGCACATCAGCTACCAGCTCGACCTGGTGCTTCTGGACAAGCATCTGACCGAGGCCGAGATCGCGGACATCTTCCAGATCGCCCTGACCAGGCGCATGGAAGCCTTTTTCGACCAGCCCGTGCGTCTGGTCTACGACAAGGTGCGCGAGGACGTGCTGGTGCTCACGCAGTACGTGTGGGAGGATTTCCACCGGGCCAAGGCCCTGGCCCGGCGCATGCACCCCAACCACACCCTGGCCAACCACGCGGTCAACTGCGGGCTGCTCGGCCTTTTCCTCTTTCTGGCGGGCCAGTCCGAAACCTTCCGCGAGTCCAGAAACGCCCGCACCCTCCTCGACCGGACCATCCTCGGCCTCTTTCTGCACGACCTCGGCATGACCCGGGTGCCGGGCATGATCCGCGACAAGACCAAGCCCCTTTTGCCCGAGGAAATGCAGAAGGTCCGGGGCCACACCATGGCCGGGTACGAGATGCTGGCCCGCCTGGACATCAAATTTCCGGAGATGGAGCGTTCGGTGTCCGAGCACCACGAACGCCTGGACGGCTCGGGCTATCCGCAAAAGCTCGGCATGGGCTCGATTTCCGAGACCGGGCTCCTGGCCGGGGTGGTGGATTCCTACTGCGCCATGATCACCAAGCGGCTCTACGCGCCGGCCATGGAACCGCTCGCCGCGGCCAAGAAACTGCTGGACGACAACCGGCGCTATCCAGCCGATTGGGTCAAGCGGCTGCTCGGGGTCCTGGCCAAATAGGCGTCGGCCGGTTTCCCTTCCGTCCGCCGGCAGGCCGGCGCGGTCCAGCCCGCGGGACTCCGCCGCAACCGGCCGGCCCCGCTTTCCTTTTTCCCGCGAATCCGGACCGGGCGTTTCGAAACGGCCTAAAGCGCGTCGTGCTGGCGGCGCATTTCCCGGAAGATCTCGCCAAGCGGCACGAGCCCGAGCACCCGTTCGCCCTCGAGGACCACGGCGAAACGGCTGTCGGCCTTGATCATGGCGTCAAGGACCAGGTGCAGGGGATCGGCAGGGGCGACGCGGGGGATGTCGCGGCGGGCGGCCTCGGAGGCCTTTCGGGCCATGCAGTGGCGCGTGGCCTCGCGGTAGGTGCTTTCGAAGTCGTCGTCGCCAAGGCTGGTGCGCAGGCTGGCGTCCAGGGCGCAGTCGTTTAAGTCCCCAAGAAGCGTGCGCAGGCTGACGATGCCGTAGAACCGGCCCAGGCGCATGACTGCCACCGCGTCCATGTCCGGGCTTTTCTCGAGGTGCCGCGCCAGCTTTTCGGACACGGTGTCCAGGGTGTCCCCGGCATCGACGGTCAGGAGGTCGGTGCGCATGGCGTCGAAGGCCCGTTTGCGGATCATGGTTTTTCTCCGATGGTGTGGTGCGTCGGCAGGTTAACCATGTTTGGCGCGGCTTGGGAAGCCCCGGGGCCCGGCCTGGCGGCTCCGGAGACGGCCCTCAATCGAAATCCGCCAAAAGCGCCCCCACGTGCACCCGGCCGAAAAGGACCACCGCCGCGTACTGGGTCCGCAATCGCCAGACGGCCCGCTGGAGCTGGTCCGAGGTGATGCCGTTTCGAAGGGCGGTGTAGGCCTCGATGAAGGCGGCCAGGGAGTCGCAGACCTTCAGCAGTTGCCCGTCCTTGGGGTCGAAACTATCCAGGTTGCACCGCTCGCTCAGGTCCTCGGGCGTGATCCGCACCGCCCGCCCCTCCTCGTCGCGGATGCACTCGTAAAACTCCGAACCGATCTCGATGCCGAGGAAATAGGCCAGCCGGTCGGACAGGCCGGCGTAGCCGCCCTCGGTCAACACCGAAAACACCCGGCGGGTCATCTCCGCGTTCTCGTACTCCTTGATCATGCCGCCAAGCTCGGCCACGGACTGCTTGACCGGGGAGATGATGTCCCGGGTCAGAAGCTCGGGCATGTCGTGCACCAGGCCGGCGAAAAAGTTGTTGAGCCGCCGGGCCGGGCAGGCGTCCACGGCCAGGCTGAAGAAATAGGCGTAGGCCGCGACCAGGAACATGTGGCCAAGGACCGAGGTCTCGGGAATGCGCGGAGTCTGGGACCAGCGGGTCTGGAACCGCAACTGGCCGAGCAACCGGCCGAAGTGGCCAAGGGCCGTTTTTTTGCCCTCGAAAAGCCCGGCCGCCAGATCGGCCACCCCCGCGAGATCGGAAAACCGGGCCAGGCCGTCGCGAAAGGACGACTCGATCTCGAGGAGTTCGTCGTCCCAGGGATTGTCGCGCTTTATAAGCGAATATTCCCAGCCGCTGGCGTAGAGGTGGGCGGCGTCCAGGATGCGCCGGGCCGGAGTGGTCCCTTCGGGCACGGCCAGATACTCCCGCAGGCGCTGGCCGAAATCGTCCCCCAGGTCCCGGACCCGGGGTTCGAGCTGGTCGAAGACCCAGGCGGTCAACCGCCCGTAATGGTCCGGGTTGGCCTTGATCTGGTAGAAGACCGGCGGCTTGATGTCGGTGATGACCAGCCGGTAGAGGTATTCGAAGAGTCCGCCCTCGACGATTTCGAGGCCAAGGGCCAGACGGTCCGGTTCGGACAGGTGGCGGCTGTTGAGTTCGTAGAGCATCCAGGCCACCATCATCTTGTGGGCCTGCTTGTCGATCTCGACCAGATCCATGCTGCGGTGTTTGTCGTTCCACCGCTTCATGAACGAGCCGGCGAACAAAAGTTGCAAAAGGCTCTTGCGGACGCTGACCATGCAGGCTCCTTGGGAAATCGCTCCGGCCAGCCTAGCCCGGCGGGCGTCCGAGGGCAACCGGCCGGCCCCGGCCACACCCTTTGGCGGGCCGGCCGGGCCAAAAAGGGTGTTGACAATCGCCCCTCGTCCGCTTACACGATTCGTCTTTCGAGCAACTCAGAGGAGCCGCCATGAAAACGTTTAGCCCGACGCCCAAAGATATTACCCACAACTGGTTCGTGGTCGACGCCTCGGACAAGATCCTCGGCCGTTTGGCCACCGCCGTGGCCGTTCGCCTGCGGGGCAAGCACAAGGCCGAATTCTGCCAGCACCTGGACACCGGCGATTTCATCGTCGTGGTCAATGCCGCCAAGGTCAAGACCACCGGCCGCAAGCTGGACCAGAAAAAATACTATCGCCACTCCGGGTGGATCGGCGGCCTGAAGGAAACCTCGCTGCGCGACATGCTGGTCAAAAAGCCGGAAGACGTCATCCGCAAGGCCGTGCGGGGCATGCTGCCCAAAAACCGCCTCGGCCGGGCCATGCTGAAAAAGCTCAAGGTCTATGCCGGCGAGGCCCATCCCCACGAGGCCCAGAAGCCCGAAACCCTGGACGTGTAACCCGCCACGCGGAGAAAAGTTATGAGCGACGAATTTTACTACGGCACCGGACGCCGCAAGTCCGCCGTGGCCCGCACCCGTCTGTACAAGGGCAACGGCCGCATCCTGGTCAACGACCGGCCCTTCGAGGAATATTTCCCCCGGCCCACCCTGGTCGCCGTCGTGCGCCAGGCCCTGCTGCTGGTCAAGCTCGACGGCCGCGTGGACGTGAAGGTCAATGTCGCCGGCGGCGGCATGACCGGCCAGGCCGAGGCCGTGCGCCACGGCATCTCCCGGGCCCTGCTCGCCCTTGACCCCGAGCTTCGCGGCGTCCTCAAGAAGGCCGGCCTGCTCACCCGCGACCCCCGCGAAAAGGAACGCAAGAAGCCTGGCCAGCGCGGCGCCCGCGCCCGGTTCCAGTACTCGAAGCGTTAATCCGCGCGGCGATTACAAGACCATTCGAGGCGGAACCGCGTATGCGGTTCCGCCTTTTGTCGTTGCCGGGCGGCCTCCCCCGGCCGCCCCAAGGAGGCTTCCATGGCCGAGCACAAACCCCGCCCCATGCTGGTGTTCGCCGACGACGACGGCAACATCTACGACCACCCGGAACTCGAAATGCTGGTCCGCCGGGGCGACCGGCTGGAACCGCCGCGCCCGGACGAGATCATTCCCCTGCCCCCGGAAAGCGAGCTCTTTCTCCTGCCCGGCCGCGACGCCCTGGGCTTCGATCCCGAGGCCGGCGAGGTCGAGCGCCTGGAGGAGCGGGCCGTAGCCGCCTTCCTCTCGCCCGGCCACACGCTGGCCGCCACGGCCGCCTACGCGACACGGCCCGGCGCGCCCGTGCTGCCCCTTTTCGCCTACGGCGCGGTCGGCTTCTCCGGAGACCGCTTCTTCGTTGCCGCCGCCAAGGTGGACGAGGACCGGCGGCAGGTCTTCACCGGGATAGCCCAGGACCGGATCGTCAAGGGCGCCCGGGCCCTGCGGGCCAAATACCCCAAAAACAGGCTCATTGCGCACCTTTCCGGCTGCGCCCTGACCTCGTGCTGCCCGGCGGCCCGAAACCTGGCCCTGGGGCGTTTCGAGGCGCCGCTCCCCACCTCCCGGGTCTGCAACGCCCGATGCGTGGGCTGCCTGTCCCTCCAGGACCCGGACTCGGGCTTCCCCTCGACCCAGAACCGGATCGCCTTCCAGCCGACAGCCCAGGAAATCGTGGAAGTCATGGCCGAACACGGCCGCCACGAGCGCCGGCCCATCTATTCCTTCGGCCAGGGCTGCGAGGGCGAGCCCCTGACCGAAGCCCGGGTCATCTGCGAGGCCGTGGCCCGGTTTCGCAAGGACGGCGGCCGGGGGACCATCAACATCAACACCAACGCCAGCCTGCCGGACGCGGTGGAAGCCTTTGCCGCCGCCGGCGGGTCCTCCATCCGCGTGAGTCTCTCCAGCGCCGACCCGGCCCTCTACGAGGCCTATTACCGACCCAAGGGCTACGGCTTCGCCGACGTGAGCCAAAGCATCGGGCGGGCGCGGTCCGCCGGGCTTTTCATCTCGCTCAACTTCCTTTTTTTCCCGGGCGTGTCCGACACCGAGGCCGAGCTTGCGGCGCTGACCGACCTCGTAACCGAGCACAAGGTCGATTTCGTCCAACTACGCAACCTGAACCTCGACCCCGAGCTCTACCTGTCCGTGGCCAGGAAAAGCGGCGCCCTGGCCGACCCGGCCCGGCTGGCCTCCATGGGGTTCAAAAACTTCCGCAAGCGCCTCAAGAAAGCCTGCCCCTGGCTCCGCTTCGGCTACTTCAACCCGTATCTGGAAACAGAGGCCGGTGACGCTTAGGGAAGCGACGACCAGGGGAAGGCGGGGGAAAGCCTCCGGCGGCCAAAGGACTTGGCCCTTTGGAATCCCCACAAAGGCGGGCCCGTCTGTCGGATGCCCCACTGACCAGACGACCGACGGGCCGGGACATCCTGCGCCGGCAAGCCGAACCGGCAACCCTTCAAGCCATTTCACGACAAGAAAGCGGGCTGGCGACACGATCGCCAACCCGCTTTCATTTTTCCAAACCCAGCGGACGGGGGGGACCGGGGGGAATCATTCCCCCCGGCGGGTCCAGGGCAGCGCCCTGGCAGGGTCCGGGGCGGCGCCCCGGCAGGGTCCGGGACGGCGTCCCGGCGGGGGGCCGGGGCAGAGCTCCGGTTCTTCTACGGCCGCTCGGCCGGAAAGGTCACTTCCACCTGCTCGGCTCCGTCCTTGCGGATCTCGATCTGGCCGATGACGCGGGCGTATTCGTGCAGGGCTTTCAGGCGCTGGACCACGTCCCCGGCGATCTCCGGGGCCACCACCAGCATGAAGCCGATGCCGCAGTTGAAAATCTGCAGCATCTCCGGCCAAGTCAGCCGGCCTTCCGTTTTCAGCCACTCGAAAACCTGTGGCACTTCCCAGGAGCCGAACCGGATGTGGGCGGCCACGCCCTTGGGCAGGATGCGGTTGACGTTGTCGTAGAATCCGCCGCCGGTGATGTGGACCATGCCCTTGATGTCGAAGTCGCGCAGCAGGTTCAGCACGGTCTTGACGTAGATGCGGGTGGGGGCCAGGAGGGCCTCGGCCACGGTCTTGTCGGCATGGGGAATGGGGTCGTCGGGTCCGAGGCCGGATTCGGCCAGGATCTTGCGGATGAGCGAATAGCCGTTGGAGTGCGGTCCCGAGGCCTCGATGCCGATCACCGCGTCGCCGACGCCGATGCTCGACCCGTCGATGATCTTGGCGTTGTCCACGATGCCGACGCTAAACCCGGCCAGATCGTACATGCCATCGGGATAAAAGCCCGGCATCTCGGCGGTTTCCCCGCCTAAAAGCGCACAGCCGGCCTCCTTGCAGCCGTCGGCGATGCCCGAGACGACCGTGGCGGCCAGATCGACCGAAAGCTTGCCCGTGGCGAAATAGTCGAGGAAGAAAAGCGGCTTGGCGCCCTGGACCAGAATATCGTTGACACACATGGCCACAAGGTCAATACCGATGGTATCGTGCCGGGCGAAGTCATGGGCGAGCTTGAGTTTGGTGCCCACGCCATCGGTGGAGGAGACCAGGACCGGTTCCGTGTAGGCGCCGGAGTCGAGCTTGAAAAGCCCGCCAAAGCCGCCGATATCGGAAACGACACCCTTGCCGTAGGTGCCGGCCACGATGGACTTGATGCGCGAAACCAGGGAATTGCCGGCGTCTATGTCAACGCCGGCGGCCTTGTAGGCTGCCGATCTGTCGGCCATGGGAAGCTCCTTGCGGGGTCTGCGACATGAAAACAGTGCATCCTAGTTTTTTTACGCCCCAAGTTCAAGGGAACCCGGCCACGCCGTTGCGCCCGTCCAAGGCCGGGCGTCTGGCCGCGGCCGTCCTGGCCCTGGCCCTGGGCTGCCTGTCCCCGGCCGCCCCGCCCGCCCGGGCCGATGGCGGCTCGGGGCCGATGCCGGACACCTACGGTCCGCCGCCGACCCTGCCCCCGGGCAGCTTCGACGAGGACGCCGACGAACCGCCCCGCCGCGACATCCACATGGGCAATGTCGACCACATGCGCATGGGCCGCGATGAGGACGGCAACACGGTCATGGAGATCCGGCCCCGCCCCAAAGGCGTCGAACAGCAGCCCCAGACCGGCCCCATTTACGTCTATCCCCAGGTGAACCTGCCGGGCGTGTCCGGCATCCCGGCCACGCCCATGGGCGGCGGCTCCGGCCGGCCGGGACAGCCGGCCGGGCAACCGGAGCAACCGGGCCGTCAACCGGGACCGCCCGGACAAGTCCCGCCGGCGCCCCCAAGGCCGCCCCTGGCCGGACCGGCAAACCGCCCGGACCGGCCCCGCCCTGTGGGCGAGCAGCCCGGCCAGGTGTTGCAGCCGGTCCAGCCAGGCCCGCCGGGCCAGCTCCCGCCCCGGGAGGGGCCGCCGGGCCAGGGCCTGACCGCACCCGATCAGTCCTTGGACGGTCGGCCCGGAGCGAATTTCCAGGAAGGCCCGGTCGGACGCGGCCTTCCGCAATAAGGCGGCGGTCTTTCCGACGCCCGCCGGCACGGGCGGCGGCACGCCGCCAAGGAGGATGCCATGCATCCGGCTGCGTTATGGAAACCCTTGCCCGACGGCCGGGTCTCGTGCCGTCTGTGTGCCCACTTCTGCCGCATCGAGGACGGCGCGCGAGGCCTTTGCGGCGTGCGCGTGAACCAGGGCGGCTCGCTTTTCACCCTGGCCTACGACCGGGTGGCCGCGGCCAACCTGGATCCGGTGGAGAAAAAGCCGCTCTACCACTTCGAACCCGGCACCCTCACCTTTTCCTTTGGCACCATGGGCTGCAACATGTCCTGTTCGTTCTGCCAGAACTATTCCCTGTCCCAGCCGCCGCGCCAGGGCCGGGAGGTCAAGGGCGAGCGGATCACCCCTGCCGATCTGGTCCAGGCGGCCAAGCGGTCCCACGCGGCCTCCATCTCCTACACCTATTCCGAGCCCACGATCTTTTTCGAGCTCATGCGCGACACGGCCGTGCTGGCCAGGGAGGCGGGCCTTAAAAACATCCTGGTCTCAAACGGCTTCCAGTCCCCCCAGTGCCTGGACGCCCTCTCCGGGCTCATCGACGCGGCCAACATCGACCTCAAGGCCATGAACCGGGATTTCTACGAGCGGGTCTGCGGGGCCCGGCTGCCGCCGGTCCTCAAAAACCTGGTCCACATGCGAAAGCTCGGTTGGTGGATCGAGGTGACCACGCTGCTGATCCCGGGCGTCAACGACACGGATGCCGAGCTGGCGGAGCTGGCGGCCTTCGTGTCCCGGGAGCTTGGGCCGGACACCCCCTGGCACATCTCGCGCTTCCACCCCGATTTCACCATGCAGGACACGCCGGCAACCCCGCTCGACCGGCTGGACCGGGCCTACGCCATCGGCCGCGAGGCGGGCCTCCATTTCGTCTACGTCGGCAACGTCCCGGGCCGGGACCGAAACGCCACGGTCTGTCCCGGCTGCGGGGAGACGGTCATCGAGCGGGAGGGCATGGGCCTGCGCGCGGCCCGGACCAGAGGCGGCCACTGCCCGTCCTGCGGCAGGACGATTCCCGGGCGCGGCCTGCCCTGAGCGTCCGGACCGGCTTGCCATGGCGGCCAAGTTGCAGTAACCACCTTCGCCTCATGTCGGGGCGTGGCGCAGACTGGTAGCGCGCCTGCTTTGGGAGCAGGATGCCGGGTGTTCAAATCACCTCGCCCCGACCAATTTTCGAGGGGACAGGCCGCGTTCGGCCTGTCCCCTTTATCTTTTGGAGAAGAAGATTGGACGACATCTTGGCCAACCCTGCAGGATAACGAACGAACTATCGGAAATATCGGTCGGAATGCGGCCCGGGAACAGGCCTGCGGGCTGTTCCACGTGGGCTTGACGGCCGGTGTTCCAGGGCGGCTGCGGGGCGCCCCCGAACCAGGTTTTGGCCGGTCAGCAGGAAGGCCGGGCACATCCTGGGGTCTCGCTGCCGGTTGCCGGTTTCTTTCCAGCCATCACCCTGTCGATGACCGCCTGCAACTCGGCCATGTCGATCGGCTTTGAAACATAGTCGTGCATTCCCGCGGCCAAAAGCTTTTCCCTGTCCCCGGTCATCGCGTAGCCGGTCATGGCGATGATCGGAATATCCCGCTTCTCACCGCCGGCCAGCCCCTGGCGAATCGCCCTGGTCGCCAGGACGCCGTCCAGGACGGGCATCTGCACATCCATGAGGATCAGGTCGAAGTCCTGGCCGGTCAGGCGGGCGAGGACCTCCTGCCCGTCTGCGGCCGTGACCACGAGGCATCCCTGCTTTTCGAGCATGCGTCTGACCGCCATCAAGCTCACCGCGTCGTCTTCGGCGAAAAGGATGCGCCACCCCCGGACAGGAGCGGGGCAACCCGTCTCTGCGGCCTGTTTCGCCAGCCTTGGGAGCTCGTCGGGCAGACGGAAGGGAAGGGAGCAATACACCGTCGTTCCTGCTCCGGTGGTGCTGTCGATGGTCAGCTCGCCCCCCATGATGCCCACGAGCTTGCGGACGATGGAAAGCCCCAGGCCCGCCCCCTGGAAGCTGCGGGTGTAGGAAACCTCGGCCTGGGTGAAGGGCTCGAAAACAGCCTGGAGCATGGCGTCATCGATGCCGATCCCCGTGTCGGAAATGACGAACAGGACGCGCAAGACGCCCTTGCACCAGCCGATGGGCTCCACCTCGACACGGACACGGCCTTTTTCGGTAAATTTGATGGCATTGCCGACCAGATTGAACAGGACTTGCTGCAGGCGGGACTTGTCCCCGACAAGCCGTGGCGGCATACGGCCGTCGATGCGAAAATCCAGTTCCAGGCCCTTCTCCCTTGCCGTCATGCCGAAAAGCCCCAGGGTTGCCTCCCGCTGGTCCGCGATCTCGAAGGCATCCTCGCGGAGGGCCAGCTTTCCCGCCTCGATCCTGGACAGGTCGAGGATATCGGAGAGCAGGCGCGTCAGGCGATGGGAGGACTGGATGGCCGCGAGCAGATACTCCCGCTGCTCGGCATCGAGCCGGGTGTGTCCGAGGAGTTGCAGGATGCCGAGGATGCCGTTTAACGGGGTACGGATCTCATGGCTCATGTTGGCAAGGAATTCGGACTTGACGCGCGTGGCCGCTTCCGCCTGCTCCTTGGCCGCCTGCAACGCCTCTTCGGCCTGCTTGCGCTCGGTGACGTCGCGAAACACCCCCAGCATCAATTCCTGGCCCTGCATGTCGAAGGCGTTCGTCATGACCTCCGCTATCCGTATGTTCCCCCCCGCGGCCCGAAGAAGAACGTCGGTTTGCGGGCCCGACGGGGTTGCCGAACTTCGAAAGTTCTCGGCCAGGCCGTTGCTCCCGGGACTCTCCATCGGATGCAGTTCCCGTTGCGGCCTGCCGACAAGCTCCTCCCGGGCGCGTCCGAAAAACCGTTCCGCCGCCTCGTTGCATTCGACCAGGATGCCGGTGTTTCTGTCCGCCACGAGAACCGGATCGCTTACGGAGGAGAAAAGAGCGCGATAACGTTCCTCGCTCGCCCGCAGCTCCTCGGTCCGGCTGGCCACCTCCCGCTCCAGGTTCCGATACAGGTGCGCATTGCGCAGGATCAACGCCAGAATCGGCGCCAGCCGGTCCAGGGTGCTGATGATGGAGCTTATGCCGTGGGTGTCCATGATGCCGAGCAGGAACAGGACGCCAATGCGGGCCCCGCCGTGCTGGAGCGGCACCACCACCGAGTCCCCCACCCCCAGTGCGGGCAGCAGGTCGCCACGCAACGCGGGCGGGCTGTCCGGACCGATGTAGGTGACCTTTTCCATCTGGTGGCTCAGCGCGGCGAGCGGGTCCATTGCCGCCAGGAGGGCCCTGTCGCGACGGCGCTCGGGAAGGACGGCCAGGATCTTGTGCGTCGCCTCGCCGGTGAAATGCGCGCACTCCATGACGACCACGGTGCGAATGGCCAGGAGTTCCCGGATCTGGCTGGCAATGTACTGACAGCAACGGCCGGGCGAGTCGGCCAGGGCCATGATGTTCGTCACCAAGTCCGCGAAGAGCAGCGCGAACGCGTTGTGGTCAGGGGTTTGCTCAGACATGCCCGTGCGCTCTTTGCAATCCTGCGGCTATTTCCGCCTTGAGCCGCTCGAGGCCCGTGGGCCGGATCTCCACGGGCATGTCGAAAAACGCCTCGATATCCGCCAAGGTCCGGTGTGGCGCCTCGGCCAGGCCCGTGTCCAGGTACATGAGCCGCGTGTGCATCTCGTGCATGAATTCCCTGGCCAGCGGCTGGTCCTTGAGGCCGAGCTCCCCCCGGAAAACCTGTTCCCAGCGCGCGGTCCACTCCGGCAGGAAGAAGAACACCCCCTCGCGCCGCAGCCGGTGGTAGGCGTCATGGCCGAGGAGGATGTCGCAGCAGTTGACGCCGCGAACCTTCCTGATGTGCGGCCGCCGGGCCAGCTCCCCCATATGCGGGCAGCAGTCGCCGTACACCAGCAAGAGGCGCCGGTCCTCGGCCCGGGCCAGCCCGAGGAGCGCCTCGTCGAGCAGGGCCGGGCGCATGTGCAGCATGGAATCCAGGAATACCGGCCGGACGCCCCCCATCACGGCCGGACCGAGCCCGGCGATCTCCTTGCGAAAAATACTGCAACTCACGACCAGGGTCTCTTTTGCCGGCATACGCATCAGGCCTTTGCCTTGCCCGTGTCCCGCACGGCCCGGGCCACGGCTTCGATGGTCTCCAGAGGGGTGCTCCAGGGCACGTCGGCGCTGCTGGTGCAGAAGATGCATCGGGGGTCGGCGGCCATGGTGGAGAGGATGGCGCACGTCCGCGCGTAGGCTTCCTCCGGGGACAGCCCGGGAAGATGCGGGCCGCTCAGGTTCCCCAGGAGCACCGGGATTTCGCCGACGAGGTCGCGGGCTTCGGCAAAGCTGTCCCGGTGGTCCAGGGCGAAGCCCACCACGTGCGGCAATTTCCTGAACAGGCCAAGATGCGAAGCCAAGGGGTTGCCTCCGTGGTGAAACACAATGGGGCCGGGGACGCGCGAGAAGGCCTCGGCAAGGGGAGGCACGATCTGATCGAGTACCATTTGGGGAGTCAACAAGCGCGGGTTGGTGAACATGGCCGGAATGACCACGAAATCGGCCCCGGCCTCAAACAGGGCCGTGGCCAGGCCCACGAAGTGGTCGCTGCTCCGGCGAAGCAACCCGTCCCTGGCCTCGGGGTCGAAAAGGAGGGCCTCGATCCATTCGCCGATGGTCACCAGCAGCGCGGGCAGGTCCATGGGCGCGGTGAGCAAGGCGGCAATGGGCTTTTTGCCTCCGAACTCCCGCGACAAAAGCCGGGTGGATTCGACCAGGTACCGCAGGCCGGGATCTGTTGCCGGGTCCGGCGCGAGCAGGCCTGCCAGGTCTGTCAGGCCCTTGCAGGCCGGGCGGATGACGTTTGGCGGTGCGGTGTCGAAGTATTGCAGCCCGCAGCCGAAGGCCCTCGCCTCAAGGGGAAGGGCAAAGGGCGTAAAGAGGATGTCCGGGTCCACGAGGTCCACCACGGCTTGCTGCCCGGCCAGGTATTTCTCCGGCTTGGCGTAATACTCCGACAGGCTGCAACCCGTGAGTTTGGCTCCGTAGAGACTGAGGACCAGGGAGAAGGCCCGGCGATCCGCGGGTTCGCCCCGGACCGCCGCAAAGACCCGGTCGAGGGAATTCATGAAGCTCCCCTTTCCGTCTCGAGCGCTCTGGCCCAGAGGCGATCGAACAGGGCCGGCGCCTGGATGGCGTTCGCGCACGTGCCGTCGCCGCCGACCCGTGGCACCAACTCGGGCCGCAGGTTGATGACCGCCCCGCCCACGGCCAGTTGCACCCGTCCGCCAAGGCCGCGCCGGTCCAATTCCCGGCGCACGAGAAGGATGTTTTCCGCCGTGGTCAGCATCATGGCCGAGACGCCGATGATGCGGGCGCCCGATTCCTCGGCCGTGTCCACGAACCGGGTCGGCAAAACGTCGTTGCCGAGGTCCACCACCTCCCAGCCGGCCGAGGCGAGGAAGATCGCCACCATTTTCCGGCCCAGGGCATGGTGATCGTCCTCGATGTTGCCGATGACCACCGGGCCCTTGCGTTCGCCCGCGGGGAAAGGCGTCGACTCCGCCATTTTGCGCAGGATATCCTCGGCAACCTTTCCGGCCACATAGCCCTGGGCCAGGGACAGCCTGTCCCTGGCCCAGCGTTCGCCAATCTCCGCCAGCACGGGTTCCAGAATCGCATGCACGGCATGGCCGAAGCCTTTGGCCGCGCCCTCCCCGGTCAGAAGCTCCACCGCCTTGTCGCGTCGGGCCTCGATGATGTGGTCAAACAAATTCGCGCGCAGAGCCTGGATTTCCTCGGACAAGGTCAACCTCCCGGAAGCGGCGTTCTGGCCAGTCGGACTTGTGCCCGGACAATACTATTTCACAAGCGAGAAACCAAGACCGGACTTCAAAGAGTGTCGAAGGCCAGTCCCTTGGTGCTCGACAGTGTTACGACAGGTCATGTCCATAACAATGCCACATGTGGAATCAAAATTGTGCCAGAACAAGCCTTCCAGGCTGACAGGCGACCGCAAGAAATCAATATCGACTGCTCATTATTTTCCAATAGAGGCACACATTCTGAACAATAGGCCAATACCCTGTCATTTCATCCAATTTTCCCAGGGATGCCGCAGCAGGCAACGTCAATATCCTTAGAAAACTAAAGACGTTTGAGAATATGCTTGGGACAAAAAGGTTCCAGGGAAGCTCGATTTTATCCAGCATGGCCTCTCCACCAGATGCGATATCGCATGGATCGACTGAAGAGCGACTGCGAGTGCGGCTTTGGTCGCAGGATGGCAAGTGCTCCATCGGCCTTATCAATCTATATACTTCAATTTTTTGCGCGTAAAAACGCAGACTTTTCCCGTTTGGAACAATCCTCTGGGCACCC
Organism: Solidesulfovibrio carbinoliphilus subsp. oakridgensis; assembly: GCF_000177215.2. Lineage (NCBI taxonomy): Bacteria > Pseudomonadati > Thermodesulfobacteriota > Desulfovibrionia > Desulfovibrionales > Desulfovibrionaceae > Solidesulfovibrio > Solidesulfovibrio carbinoliphilus. The sequence continues at coordinate 1,768,053 of NZ_CM001368.1, forward strand.
TGTATTGGGCGTCGCTCGTTTTTGTCTGCAACCACAAATGATGCAATTCGCTTGGCAGGGACGCCGGGCCTCGGCGCCGCCGGGGAGACTGCCGCCGGGAATGGCCGCCTTCAAGGCTGGACGTTGTCGGAAGCCGTACCCCGGCCGGCATGCCTGCCCCGCGTCGGTTGAGGGCTGGTGTTCCCGGCAGGAATGCCAGGCCCCGCTCCGCTCCCTGTCCGCGATCTGTTCGCAGTGGCCATGACCTGCAGCGGGGGGCGTCGAGGATGCAGGGCAGGGCCGGGTACAAATTCTTGCCCCGCTTTGGCGCTCTTTCCCGGATGGGTACAGGATTCTGTACGATCCCAAGGCGACAGGCTTGTGCGGATGGGCTTGGGTGGCAGACGTAACAATCTGGATTTCCGTTAAAAATACTCTCGCCAACGACCACTCCCCCCTTTGGCACGCCTCCTGCTTTATAGAAAATACCTTCCTCTGAATGAACATTTTTGAAAAAGGCTTTCCGGGTGGCTCCCGGAAGGCCTTTTTCCTTTTGGCCTTGGCCGCGCCGCCGCCAGCCGAGCGTTTCCGACCTTTCCTCGGATGTTCGCCTGATCCGGCTACCCCATCGGCGGCTCCCGTGTTATCTCCAAGCGCGCCGCCCGCGAGCCCGGCCCGGTATAAAATCCTGCACCCGCCGGATCGGCCGGGAGGCTGAGACGGGACAGGTCCGGCAACGGGAGGGCCTCGCGCCACCGGCGTATGGTATGGTTTGCAGGATTGGACCCTCAAGGAACGACAATGGTAAAGATCGGTCGCAAAACACGGATTTTCGTCGGCAAGGTCAGGCGGCTTTTCGCGGTCCATTTCCGCAAAGGATATGTTGCCCGGCAACTGCGCAACCGCCAGGGGGGCTGCCACCAGTGCGGGACGTGCTGCCATTTCACGATCGCTTGCCCGATGCTGACCAAAGACCACTTGTGCCGCGTGTACGGCAAATGCCGGCCCAAGGCGTGCCGGGTCTTTCCGATCGACCAGAAGGACATCAACGACGTAACCCGGTGTGGCGGCGTATGCGGCTATGGCTTCGCTGACCCGGCAAGCACCCGGAAGGCCGGACTGTCCCCGGGCGCGCCACGGCTAAGGGCCACGAGGAAAGCGAACTGACCCGTCGCGGCGTTTACGGCCAGACCCAGTCGGCGGATAGGCGCGGCAACGCAAAACGGCCCATCGCCATGGAGACAGGCCGCCCAGGTGGGCAATATTCGGGATGCTGCACTTTCTCCCGGGCCACGCAGCCAGGCGGCGCGTAGCCCCCTCTCGGAGAGCGGGATGTTATTAAAAGACAAGAATATCTTGATCGTTGGCGGGAGCGGCGCCATCGGCACGGCGACGGCAAGGGCGTTCGCCAGGGAAGGAGCCCGCCTGTTCTTGGGAGCCCGGCACCAGGACAGGCTCGAGTCCGTGGCCAAGGCCATCCAGGCTGCCGGCGGCTCTGCAGAAGCCTTTGTCGTGGATGCGCTCGATGCCGCGGCGACCGCGGACCAGATCGCAGCCCTGGCCGGCCGGATCGGCGAGTTTCATGTCGCGTTGAACGCTACCAGCTTTCTGCACGATCAGGGCTCGTTCATCGACGACCTTGATCTTGCGACGTTCATGGAGCCGGTGGACACCTTTCTGCCGGCCTTGTTCAACACCACCAAGGCTGTCGTGCCGCACATGGGCAAGTCGCGCCAGGGCGTGATCCTGACGCTGACCACGCCGGCAGGCCGGACGGCGACTGCCGGACATCTGGGCTACAGCGTCACGTGCGCCGGTGTGGAAGCATTCACGCGCGTGCTCGCCGCCGAACTCGGTCCCCGCAACATCCGGGCGGTATGCCTGGCCCCGCACGCCATTTCCGATGCGCCGCAGGCCGGCTCCTACACCGCACAGCTTTTCGCGCGCAAAGCCGAGGCATCGGGCCTGTCGGTGGGCGAATGGCTTGCTGCGGGAGCACAAAGCACGAGGCTCAATCGCCTGCCCACGTTGGAGGATGTCGCCGAAACCGCCGCCTTCCTCGTCTCGGACAAGGCCCGGTCCATAACGGCCGCCTATGTCAATCTGACGGCGGGCATGATCCCGGAATAGGCGGCACCGGCCTCGCCCGACAGCCAACCTGCCGACAGGTCGGACGGAACGGCTGGCCTTACTGACGTTTTCTTGGGCGGCCGGCCGCCGGCCGGGCCGTGGCGTCTTTTCCGCGACCTCGCACCCCGGCGGGCCGGCCCGCCGGCTTTCGCTCCGGGGAATCCTTGCGGGCATGGGGCCTTTTGGGCTCGGCGCCGAGCACCGCGTGCTGGCAAAGACGTTCGGCGTCCGACGTCGCCACAGGCAACGGGTTGCCCTCCAAGTCCGTGCCGGCGAAAAACATGGCCGCCGCCGCCGTACCCGGCAGGGGGATGAAACACTGGATCTGGTTGGGCTTCCACCCCCGGCCGGCAAACCAGGCGGCCATCTGCCGCATGCTTTCCACGGTGCAGCCGGGAAAGGCGCTCATCAGGTAGGGCACCACGTATTGTTCCTTGCCCGCCCGCCCGGATTCGCGCTGGAACAAGGCCACGAATTCCTCGAACACCGCAAACGGCGGCTTGCGCATGAGCCGTAAAACCCGGGCGTCCGTATGCTCCGGGGCCACCTTGGCCTGTCCGCCGGTGAAGTCGCGGATCATGCGGGCGAGGGCCTCCTTGTCCGCCAGGCCCAGATCCATGCGCCAGCCGCTGGCGACGCGCACGTGGCGCACCCCGGGCAGGCGGGCGATCTCGGCCAGCAGGTCCACGAAACCGCCCTGGTCCGCCTTGAAATGCCTGCATATCTTCGGCGTCAGGCAGCTGGCCCGCAGGCAGGCCTCCATGTCCCCCGTGCAGCGCGCGCCCCACATGTTGGCGCTCGGGCCGCCCACATCGCTGATGCTGCCCGTAAAACCCTGCACGTCCACCAGCCGGACCGCCTCGGCCAGGACGGAGGCCCGGCTGCGCGAGCGGATCGCGCGGCCCTGGTGCAGGGCCAGGGTGCAAAAGGAACACCCGCCGGCGCAGCCGCGATGGATGTTGAGGCTCCCCCGGATCATGTCCGCGGCCGGTATGGGCTGCCGGTAGGACGGATGCGGCTCCTTGCTGAAAGGCAGGGCGTAGAGGGCGTCAAGCGCGGCGCCGTCCAGGCCCTGGCCGGGAGGGGTGAGGACGGCCATCCTGTCTCCCGAGACCTGCACGGCCACCTGCCGGTTCTGGTGCACGTGGCGTTCGGACAGGAGCGAGGCCTTGAGCAAGAGCCCCGGGTCCGCCAGCATGGCCTCGTGGGAAGGGAGTTCCAGCACCGCTTGCGGCGAAAGGCCCTCGGGCAGATCGCCGGCCTTGCGCGCGTGGACCGCGCCGGGAATGCGGGCCAGGGCGTCGGCGAGGTCGCCACCCTCCCCGCTCAGGCGGTCCAGCGCCTCGGCCAGGGCCAGGATGGAATGTTCGGCCATGCCGTAGAGGACCACGGTGGCCTTGGCATCGAACAGGATGGACCGGCGCAGGGACTGGGACCAGAAATCGTAATGGCTCACGCGCCGCAGCGAGGCCTCGATGCCGCCAAGGGCCACCGGAATGCCCGGAAAGGCGCGGCGGACCAGATTGGCGTAGGCGATGGCCGCCCGGTTCGGGCGGCTGCCCGCCTGCCCGCCGGGGGTGTAGGCGTCGTCGGAACGTTTTTTGCGAAAGGCCGTGTAGTGCGCCAGCATGGAGTCCAAAGACCCGGCCGTGACGCCGGCGAACAGGCGGGGACGGCCCATGGCCGCCACCTCGCCCGGATCGCCCGCTTCCAGATTCCAGCGCGGCTGGGCCACGAGGCCCGTCCGGTAGCCCCGGCTGACCAGCCAGCGCCCGAGAAGCGGCGCGCCAAACGAGGGGTGATCCACGTAGGCGTCGCCGGTAACGAGGAGGATATCGAGTTCTTTCCAGCCGAGACGGTCCATCTCGGACCGGGTCATGGGCAGAAAGTCCGGTTGCTTGATCGGGGTTCGCGACATTGGGGAAGTATGTCCGGTGGCCGGAATTTCGTCCAGGGGGCAGGCTGGGGCCGCGACCGGGCACGCCTGCTCCCGACGGCGGCCCCGTCCGCCCGCGCCCGGGCCGCACGAAAATTAGGACGAGAATTTCGAGGGCTTACAATTTCCCCCGGCCTTTGGTACTGCGTTAAGAAAATACCGGGGGAATCCACCATGCGCCACCTGAGTCGCGTCTTCCTGCTCGTCTTTCTCCTGCTCCTGCCGCACTATGGACTGGCCGGGGAAACCGCTTACCTCCCGCGCGGGCAGATTGATTTTTCCAGGCTTCTGGCTCCGCCGCCAGCCGTGGGCTCGCCCCGGCAGCAAGAGGAAATGGCCCAGCTGCTGGCCCTGCAAAAAGAACGCACCCCGGCCCAGGAAGCCTTTGCCCTGGCGGACGCGGACCGCTCCGTCTTCCGGTTCGCGGACGTCTTGGGACCGGATTTCACGCCCGGGAAATTGCCCCTGGCCGAGGCTTTTTTCAGGGCTGTCACCAAAAACGCGTCCGCACTCCTTGGCTCCGCCAAGGAACACTGGAATCGTCCCCGGCCCTACGCGTCCAATCCCGACATCCATCCCTGCGTGCCCAAACCCAACAACGCCTCCTACCCGAGCGGACACTCCACCTTCGCCACCGTGACCTCCATCCTTCTCGCCAACATGCTTCCCGAAAAACAGGACCAGATCTACGAACGCGCCGAGCGCTACAGGTTCAACCGGGAGATCGGCGGGGTCCACTATCCGAGCGACGTTGCGGCGGGGCGGCTGGCGGGCACGGTCATTGCCGCCTTCCTGCTGGAGGATCAGGCCTTTCAGGCCGATTTCGCCAAGGCCAGGGCCGAGGTGCGCCAGGCCCTGGCCTTGGACCCAATCGCCCCCTGAAGCCGCCGCCTGGGGCGGCGGCCAACGCTCCGTCCCCGGCCGCAGGGCGGACAGGCAGACGGCCCCACTCCCCACCGGACGAGGCGCGAAAGCGTCGCCGGCGGCCCGGCGGCCTCCGGCCGGGTCCGGCAGCCGCCAGATCGAGGAAGCACCCGCGTGAACGAAAACCATTGTCCCCGCATCGCCAAGGAACTGTCCCTGTCCGTGCCCCAGGTGGCGGCGGTGGCCAGGCTGCTGGAGGAAGGGGCCACGGTCCCCTTTGTGGCCCGCTACCGCAAGGAGGCCACCGGCTCCCTGGACGAGGTGGCCGTGGCCGCCATCCGCGACCGTCTGGCGGAACTGGCCGAACTGGACAAGCGCCGCGAGGCCATCCTGTCCTCTCTGGAAGAGCGCGGGCTGCTCGGCCCCGAACTCAAGGCCGCCGTGGAAAAGGCCGAGGACAAGGCCCGGTTGGAGGACATCTACCTGCCCTACCGGCCCAAACGCCGCACCCGGGCCGCCATGGCCCGGGAACGGGGGCTTGATCCCCTGGCCCAGGCGCTCATGGCCCAGCAGGGCCGCGATCCCCTTGCCCTGGCCAGACCCTTCGTGCAGGCGGACAAGGGTGTGCCGGACGTGGAAAGCGCCCTGGCCGGGGCCCGGGACATCCTGGCCGAGGAGACGGCCGAACATCCCCGCCTGCGCGCGGCCGTGCGGGACCTCTTTCTTCGCCGTGGCCGGTTCCGGTCCAAGGTCGTCAAGGGCAAGGAGGCGGCCGGGGCCACCTTCCGCGACTGGTTTGCCTGGGACGAACCCTTGCGGACCATCCCTGGCCACCGGGCCCTGGCCATGTTCCGGGGGGAGGCCGAGGGGTTTCTGTCCCTTAGCCTGCGGCCGCCGGAGGAGGAGATCGTCGCCCTCGCCCGGCGGTTCCTGCTGCGCGGCCAGGGACCGGACGCGGCAGAAGTGGCGGCCGCCCTGGCCGACGGGTGCAAACGCCTGCTGGCGCCGTCCCTGGAGACCGAGACCCGGGCGGAAGTGAAGGCCCGGGCCGACGCCGAGGCCATCCGGGTCTTTTCCGCCAATCTGCGCGGCCTGCTCCTGGCCCCGCCGCTTGGCCAGAAGCGGGTGCTGGCCCTTGATCCCGGCTTTCGCACCGGGGCCAAGCTGACCGTGCTGGACGCCCAGGGCGGCCTGCTCCACCACGCCACGATCCACCCCACCGCCTCCGCCGGCCAGCGGGAGGCCGCGGCCGCCGCGGTCAAGGCCTTGTGCGACCGGTTCCAGGTCCAGGCCATCGCCATCGGCAACGGCACGGCCGGCCGCGAGACAGAGGCCTTCGTGCGCGAGCTTGGCCTGGACCTTCCCGTGACCCTGGTCAACGAGGCCGGCGCCTCGATCTATTCCGCCTCGGAGACGGCCCGGCGGGAGTTCCCGGACCTGGACCTGACCGTGCGCGGCTCGATCAGCATCGGCCGCCGGCTCATGGATCCGCTGGCCGAGCTGGTCAAGCTGGACCCCAAATCCATCGGGGTCGGCCAGTACCAGCACGACGTGGACCAGGCCGGCCTGCGCCGGGCCCTGGACGACGTGGTCGCGAGTTGCGTCAACGCCGTGGGCGTGGACGTGAACACCGCCAGCCAGGAGCTGCTGACCTTCGTGTCGGGCCTCGGCCCGGCCCTGGCCAAGGCCGTGGTGGCCCACCGGGAGGCCAACGGCCCCTTCCCCAGCCGAGACGCCCTGCGCCAAGTGCGGCGGCTCGGACCCAAGGCCTTCGAGCAGGCGGCCGGATTTTTGCGCGTGCGCGGGGAGGAGCCGCTCGACGCCAGCGCCGTGCACCCCGAGCGCTACGCCCTGGTGCGGCGCATGGCCCGGGACGCCCACTGCACGGTGGGCCAGCTCCTGGCCGACGCCGCCGCCCGGGCCAGGATCCGCCCGGAGGCCTACGTCTCCGGCGACATCGGCCTGCCGACGCTCACCGACATCCTGGCCGAACTGGAAAAGCCGGGCCGGGACCCCAGGGCGGGCTTCAGCGCCTTCGCCTTTGCCGAGGGCGTCAACCGGATCGAGGATCTGGCCGCCGGCATGGAACTGCCCGGCCTGGTCACCAATGTGACCAGGTTCGGGGCTTTCGTGGATATCGGCGTCCACCGGGACGGCATGGTGCACGTAAGCCAGCTGGCCGACCGCTTCGTGTCCGATCCGGCGGAGGTCGTGTCCGTCAGCCGCGAGGTGTGGGTGCGGGTGGTGGAGATCGATTTGGAGCGCGGCCGCATCGGCCTCAGCCTGCGCGGCCTCAAGGCCAAGGAAACGGAGCGATAGCATGGACTACGACGCGGACCTCCTGAAGGAATTCCTGCTGGCCGCGGGGAGCCCCCCCGACGCGGTCGCCGGCCTCGAACCGGGCGTGGCCCTGGGGGATCAGGGCGTTTCCCCGGAGATTCGGGCGGCCCTGGCCGCCTGCCTGTCCGAGGCCCTGGGCGCGCCTCCCGCCCCTCCCCTCCTTTTGGAGCGGGGGTCGCTTGACGGCTGGTCCGCCTTTCTCCGCGACGCCCTGGATGACGCGGCGGTCAAGCGCGCCGCCGTCGCCAGGATCGTGGCCGGGAAAAAACCGCTGCCCCCCGGCCAGGCCCATGTGATCGACCGGATGCGGCCCGGGGACGCCCCCGGGGTGTCCCGGCTCTTTCACGACATCTACGGCGACAAGTATCCGGTGGTGGACTACTTCGTCCCGGAGCAGCTGGTGGCGCTCAACCGCCGCGACGCGGTCCTGACCCTGGTGGCCCGGCTGGCCTCGGGCGAAATCGCCGGCACCGGCGCGTTTTACCGCAGTTCGCCGCCAAACCCGGCCGTCTACGAGCAGGGCCAGCTTCTGGTCGCTCCGGAGTACCGGCAAAGCTCCATCGCCTTTCGCATCCTCAAGGAACTCGACGAGGTCTCCCGGTCCATGTCCTTTGCCGAGGCTTTTTTCGGCGAGGCGGTGTGCAGCCACCTGGTCACGCAAAAGACCGCGGTGCGGCAGAACTACGCGGTGTGCGGCCTGGAACTCTCGCTCATGCCGACCGGCGCCTACGAGAAGGAAGGGGCTTCGGGCCGGATGAGCTGCCTGCTCCACTTCCGGGTGGACCGCGACCGGGCCCAGCCGCTTTTTCTTCCCGAGTCGTATCGTCCGGTCCTGGAGCACATCCTGTCCGGCCTCGGTCTCGACCGCGACATCCGGTATGCCGCGCACGACCAGCCGGCCGCGCCCCACACCGAGCTGGCCTCGCGGGTCTTTGATTTCGCCCAGGTGGAGCGCGTCCAGGTGCCCGCCATCGGCCAGGATTTCGCGCAGCAGGTCGAGGCCCTGGCCGAGCGGGGCCGCCGCCGGGGGCTGGCCGTCATCCAGGCGTACCTCGGGGCCGGGGAACCGGGCGTGGCCTTTGCCGCCGAAATCCTGAACCGGCATGGCTTCATCTTCGGGGGACTGGCCCCCCTGTGGTTCGGCCACGACGCCCTCCTGTTCCAATGGCTGGCCGAGCCGCCCGCTTTCGCGGCCATAAACCTCCTGACCGACCGGGCCAAGACCCTCCTCGGCCATATCGAGGCCGATTGGCAGCGGCAACAAGGCCGGCACCGCCATGAGGGATGACGCCACGCCCCGGGCCGACGCCCTGGCCAAGGCCACCGGACAGGAACGCTACAGCGCCGACGAGACGCCGCCGGGCTGCCTGTGGGCCGGTGTCCGGCGGGCGGGCATTCCCCACGGCCTGATCACCGCCTTGGACGTGGCCGCCGCCCGGGACACGCCCGGCGTGGCGGCGGTCCTGACCCGGGCCGACGTGCCCGGCACCAACCGCCAGGGCATTGTCCACAAGGACCAGCCGGTCCTGTGCGGCCAGCGCGTGCGCCACTGCGGCGACGCCGTCGCCCTGGTGGTGGCCGAAAGCCGGGCCGCCCTGGCCGAGGGCCTCTCCCGCATCGCCGTGGACTTCTCCCCGCTGCCCGGGGTGTTCGATCCGGTGGCCGCCTTGCTGCCGGACGCGCCCCTCGTCCATCCCGGCCGCGAGGACGGCAACCGCCTGGCCCACGGCCTGGTGGAGAAAGGCGACGCCCCGGCCGCCCTGGCCGGGGCGTCGGCCGACGACGTGGTGGTTTTTGACGAGTTTCACACGCCCTTGCAGGACCACGTCTTTCTGGAGCCGCCAAACGGCCTGGCCCGGCTGACCCCGGCCGGCCTCCTCGACATGGTCGTCTCCACCCAGGCCCCGTTTCGCGACCGCTTCGAGATCGCCCATGCCCTGGGCCTTGACCCCATGAAAATCCGCATCCGCGCGCCCTATCTCGGCGGCGGTTTCGGCGGCAAGGACGGGGCCACGGTCCAGTGCCTGCTGGCCCTGGCCGCCCTCCACGCGCCGGGGCGGTGGGTCAAGATGGCCTGGAGCCGCGAGGAGACGTTTCTGGCCGGCTACAAGCGCCATGCCGCCACGGTGCGCCTGCGCCTCCTGGCCGGGCGCGACGGCACCCTGCGCGCCCTGTCCGGGGTCCTTAATTTCGACGCCGGCCCCTACGCCCACCTGAGCGGCGAGATCATGGCCCTGGGGATGGAACATGCCGGCGGCCCGTACCGCATTCCCCACACCCGCATCGAGGGATTCTGCGCCTACACCAACAACCCCGTGGGCGGCGCCTTCCGGGGATTCGGCGTGGTCCAGGCCGGCTTTGCCACCGAGCGCCTGATGGACGCCCTGGCCGTGAAGCTTGGCCGGGACCCGGCCGGCCTGCGCCGGCAAAACGCCCTCTGCCCGGGAGAGCGAAACTGCGCCGGCGTCACCGTCGAGGCCGGCACCGATACGGCCGCCTGCCTGGACGCCGTCATGGCCCACCCCTTCTGGACCGGGCGCGAAGCCTGGAAAAAGGCGGCCCCGGCCTTCACCCGGCGCGGCACGGGCCTGGTCGCCATCCAGAACGCCATGGGCTACGGCCGGGGCCTGCCCGACGCCGCGGCCGCCAAGCTGGAGCTGACCCGCCAGGGAACCTTTCGCATCCACAACTCCGTGCCGGACATGGGGCAGGGCAACGCCTCGGCCTTCGTGGCCATGGCCGCCAGGGCCCTCGGTCAGCCGGCGCACGCCGTAACCTGCGTCCAGCCGGACACCCGCACCTGTCCCCCGGCCGGCTCCTCGTCGGCCAGCCGCACCACCTACACCTTTGGCAACGCCCTGTTGCGAGCCTGCCGGGCCATGCGGGAAAAGCTCCTCGCCCGGGCGGCCCTGGCCCTTTTGTGCGACGCCCCCGAGCGGCTCGAACTGCTGCCCGGGGCCGTGTCCGATCCGGCCACCGGACGGGCCGTGCCCCTGGCCCGCATCGGCCTGATGCTGTGCCGCGACGACCGCATCTGCATCGACCAGTTCGTCATGCCGGTGGTGGATAATCCGCCGGACACGGGCCGGGAGTTCAAGCTCGGGTTTCCCCACCGCTTCTATTCCTATGGGGCGTGTCTTTGCGCCGTGGAGGCGGACACGCTGACGGGCACGGTGCGTCTGGCCCGGTGCCTCGTGTCGGTGGCCTGCGGCCGGGTGTTTTCCCTGGCCGGCGTCGAGCAGCAGCTCCAGGGGGCCGCGGCCCAGGGGGCCGGGCTGGCCCTGTTCGAGGATACGGTCCTCGACCGGGGCCGGATGCGGGCCAAGGATCTCGGCACCTATCTGATCCCGACGGCCCTGGACCTGCCCGATACCCGATGCCTGGCCCTCGACGACGACGAGCCGACCGGCCCCATGGGCCTCAAGGGCATGGGCGAAGTCGGCATCCACGGCCCGGGCCCGGCCGTGGCCCAGGCCCTTTACGACGCCACCGGCATCTGGCTGCGACGGTTGCCCGTCACCCCGCAGGCGGTGCTTGAAGCCATGGGAGGCCTGCCCTCGTGAGCGAACATATGGAACTGTCCTTTACGCTAAACGGCGCCCCGGTGCGCATGGCCGTCGAACCCGGCCGGCGGGTCCTCGATCTTTTGCGCGAGGATTTGGGGCTGACCGCCGCCAAGGAAGGCTGCGGCTCGGGCGAATGCGGGGCCTGCGCCGTGCTGGTGGACGGGGAGGCCAAGCTGTCGTGCCTCATGCTCGCGGCCCAACTGCCCGGCCGCAGCGTGGTCACGGCCGAGGGCCTCGGCACCGTCCTCGCCCCCCATTCCATCCAGGAGGCCTTTGCCGGCTGCGGCGCGGTCCAGTGCGGCTACTGCACGCCGGGCATGACCATTGCCACGGCCGCGCTTCTGGCCCAAAATCCCGATCCCGACCGCGAAGAGGCGCGCCGGGCCATCTCCGGCAACCTGTGCCGCTGCACCGGGTACGTCAAAATCGTGGACGCGGTCCTGGCGGCCGGGGCGGCCCTGCGTGGGGAAAAAGAGTGATCCGCCGGGTGTTTCGTCCCGAAAGCCTGGAGCGGTTGTGGCCGCTTCTGGCCGACGGCGCCCGGGCCATGGCCGGGGGCACGGATCTGCTGGTGCGGCGCGAGGGGCAGGCCCCGATGGACGTGGCCCTGCTGGAAGGCATCGCGGAACTCGCCGGAATTGCCGAAGAGCAGGGGCTGGTGCGCCTGGGAGCCCTGGCCAGCCACAGCAGCCTGGCCGCCCACGGGCTGGTGCGCGAACGCCTGCCGGTGCTGGCCCAGGCCCTTTCGACCCTTGGCTCGCCGCTTGTCCGCAACATGGGCACCCTCGGCGGCAATATCGCGACCGCCTCCCCGGCCGGCGACACCCTGCCGCCGCTCTATGCCCTGGACGCCCTGGTGGAACTGGCCTCCCAGGACGGCCGACGGCGTATGCCGCTTGGCGATATGATCCTCGGTCCGGGACGCACGGCCCTCTCCCCCGGCGAGATCGTCGCCGCCGTCCTTGTCCGCCCGCCAGCGGCAGACGCCCGGCAGCATTTTGAAAAGGTCGGCCGCCGCGGCGCCCTGGCCATTGCCGTGGCCAGCCTGGCCGCCGTCATCTCGCGTGACGCCGATGGCCGGGTGCGAGAAGCCCGGCTGGCCGTGGGCAGCGTCGGGCCGACGGTCCTGCGCTGCCCGGCCGCCGAGGCCGCGCTGACGGGCCAGCTTCTCACCCAGGATGTTTTGCAGGAAGCGGCCGGGCGCATCCGCGCCGCCGTCTTGCCCATCGACGACCTCCGGGCCACGGCCGCCTACCGCCGGCAGGTGGCCGGCAACCTGCTGCTGCGGCTGGCCGCCAGGGAAGCGTAAAGGGAAAGAAGCGGGGGAGCACCTCCGGCGGCCGGGGGCCTCGGCCCCCCGGACTCCAAATGGGAAAACGGGTTGGTTGCCCTTGCGCACCATCTGCCGGCGGCACGCCTAGACCTGCCGCCGGCCCTGCCAACGGCCGGCGGCCAGGGGCAGGATGCACAGCCCCGAAGCCGCCGCGCAGACGGCACACAGCCAAAAGAGCTTCGGATACCCGGCTCCGGCCGCAAGCAACATCCCGCCCGCCATCGGACCGGCCACATAGCCCGCATCCATCATGAAGAGCATCAGGTTCATGTTGACCCCGCGCAAATGAGCCGGCGAATGGCCGAACATGACGGCGTTTAGAAGCGGCAGGGCCACGCCGAGGCTCAGGCCGTAGCCGCCGGCCAGGATCAAAAACCGGATGACGCCCGTTGTCGCGGCAAACCCGGCCATCACGCCGGCAAGGCCGGCCAGGGCGGCCAGGAGCGGAATTTCCTTGGGCAGCCGGTCGTAAAGCGACCCGCCCGCCACCCGCACCAGTATGGACGCAGCCGTCGAGACGGTGAAAAAAAGGCCCGGATCGGCCAGCCCGAGGCCCAGCGCAAAGGGCTTCATGAAAAAGAATATCAGCGTGGTGCTCAAAAAGACGCACAGATTGGCCAGGAGGATCAGCCGCACCGGCGGCAGGGCCAGATCCTGGCGCAGGTCGGCCAGGCGCGGCCGGCCCGTGCCCTGGACCCCGGCCATGGCCCGGCGGCCCAGGCGCCGGCCCAGGGGCGCGAGCAGGGCCAGGCCGGGCAAGACCAAAAGCGAGCAGGCGGCATAGGCCGCATCCTCGCTCCCCAGGCGCGGCAGCAGCCACTCGGTCAGGGGCGGCATGACGGCATAGGGCACCAGGGCCGACAGGGAGAAATAGCCGAAAGCCCGGCCGGCCAACCTCGGCGGGATGACGCGCGACAGGAGCACGATCACGGCGCTGACCAGACACACGAAGGCCAGGCCGTGGAAAAGCCGCACGCCAAGAATCGGCCCGACGCCCCGGGCGAACTGGTAGCAACAAAGGGCCACGCCCATGGCAGCCAGGGCGATCCGGGCCACGGCCAAGGCGTTTCGCGGCGTGACCAGGACAGAGAGAAACGGCCGCAGGCAGAAGGCGGCCAGGGGCTCGGCCCCGAGCAGCACCCCGCGCCAGGCCGGATCGATGCCGAGCCGCTCCAGGTAGCTGGCGAAGCCGTAGAAAATGGCGATGTTGCAAAAGCCGAAGGTCGCGGCCAGGGTCAGCACGGTGAAGTCGTAGCCGAAAAGCCGTTCGGCCGGTTCTTTCCCGGTATCGCTCATGACTTGTCCAGCACCTTGCGAAAGGCCCGGGCAAAGGCCTCCATGGCCGGCTCCCGGGCCAGGGTGATCCGGATCCAGCCGGGAAAGCGAAAGCTCGTCATGGTGCGCACCATCACCCCCTCGCGCATGAGCCGGCGGTAGAGAAGCGTGTCGGAAACCGGCGTGCGGACCATGATGTAGTTGCCCGCGCCGCTGACCTGCTCAAGGCCCATTGCGGCAAACAGGCCGCCCAGGAAGTCCCTGGCCTCACCCACCATGCGCCGGGTGGCGGCAATGTGCCCGGCGTCGTCGGCCAGGGCGGCCGTGGCGGCGATCTGGCCCAGGGCGTTGACCGAATAGGCGATCTGGGTGCGCCGCACGATGTCCACGGCCGCGAGCGAACCGCACAGATAGCCGACCCGCAGCCCGGCCAGGCCGTACATCTTGGAAAACGTGCGAAAGACCAGCACGTTGGCATGGCGGTCGATGACCTCCATGCCGTCCGGGAAATCCGGGTCGTCGATGAATTCGCGGTAGGCTTCGTCGAGGACCACCACGGCCCGGCCGCCAAGGGCCGTTAGAAACCGGTCCAGGGTCCGCCGGTTCCACCACGATCCGGTGGGATTGTTGGGATTGCACACGAAGACGATCTTGGTCCGCCCGGTTGCGGCCGCCAGCATGGCCCCGGGGTCCAGGGCCTGGTCGCGAAGCGGCACCAGCCTGGCCTCGATGCCGGTGAAGCGGGCCACCCATTCGTAGACGGCAAAGGTCCTGTCCACCGTGACGATGGCGTCGCCCAGGGCGCAAAAGGCCCGCACCACCGAACCGATGCCCTCGCACGAGCCGTTGCCGACCAGAAACTGGTCCGGGCTTTTGCCGAACTTGGCCGCCAGGGCCAGCCGCAGGTCATAGGCGTCGCCGTTGGGATAGATGGCGGCCCGGTCCGGGGCATAGGCGGCGATGGCCTCCCGGGCCAGGGGCGGAGGGCCAAGGGCGTTCTCGTTGTTGTTGAGCCGATACAGATGCGACACGCCGTACTGGCGCATGAGCACCGGATCGGGCCGGCTTGGCGTATAGCTCTCGAATTCCCGGACGTGGGCCGGGACCAGGTCAATGAGGCCGGACATGCTGCCACACGACCAGGTCGCCGTGTCCGCCGTGGGGCAGCACGACTTTCGGCGCGAATCCCGCCTGGATCAGGTCGTCGGCCAGGGCCGCCTCCCAGGGCCTGGAAAGGTCCATGTAATAGAGAATGTTGCAAATCCCCTTGTCCCGCAGGGCGCACACATGGGCGGCCAGGTTGCCGGCCATGTCCTCGCCGTCCAGAAACGGCCGCAGCTCGCCCAGGTCCCGGTTGCGATCGAGCGTGCAGCCAAGGAGCGATTCGCGGCGCTCGCGCCCCTGGGGCGCTGCGACCGGCAGGATGTCCCGGGGCATGGCCAGCCGGTCGTAGGTTTCGCGCAAAAAGTCCAGCAAGGCCGGCCGGCTCCAGACCGCCGTGCCGGCGTCTTCCCGCAGATGGCGAAAGAGGACCGGTTCGGGGCGGCAGTTCCCGTCGCGGTGGAGTTCCAGGCAGCCCAGGGACTCGAAGGCGTCCGGAGGCGCGTCGGCTGTGGCCCGAAAGCTCAGCACGATTTCGTATTTTTCCCGGGCCACGGCCGCGAGGAAGCCGTCGACCAGAAGCCTGGCCACCTCCCCGGCATCGCCTTCGGGGGCAAAGACAAAGGGCCCGGAGAAAAAGAGGGCCCGGTCGCTGCACGGGCTCCAGCTGAGCAGGCCCGCCAGCTGGCCGGCGGCGTCAAAGGCCGCCACGCAGGCGATCTGCCCGTCCTCGACCCGGTCGGCGAACTTGCCGGGCGTGCGGAAACTCTGGGGACAATGCCAGGCCGGAGAAACGGCCAGGGCCAGGGCGGCGCCCTGGGCCAGCTGGGCCGGATCGGTGCAGGCCCGGACCGTGTACGGCGGCCGGAGGCCGGCCGGAGGCCGGACCTGTGGCGCCGGCGGGTAGGCCCGGTCCACCTCGGCTTCGAGGAGAAAGCGCTTGTCGCCCTTGTGGTCCAGATGAAACCGGTCCGCCGCCTTGCCGGCCAGGAGCAGGCCCAGGTCGTGGGACGGTTCCTCCGCCGGGCAGGCCTTGATGCCGGCCGTGACGTTCAAGGCCCCCAGGGACAGGCTCGTGGCGGTAAAGGCGAACGCCAGGCGCAGCGTATGCCGTTTGCCGGTCAAGACCACGCGCAGGGGCTCGGTGTCTTCGGCCAGCCCGACCAGGCAGAGGAAAAATTCCTCCGCGGTCAGCTGCAGGCGGAGGCTTGCCCGCTGGTCGAACCCCTTGCGCAAGGCCAGCGTTTCGGCCGCCGCCGTCAGGAGACGGGCGAAGGCGATATCCGGCGGTATTTCCATCGAAACCAGCAGGTCGTCTGCCATGGGCACTCCGGGCGCAAATTCCGGCAACGGCCGAAAGGCGGCAAGTATCGTTTCCAATCAACTTAGAGGGCCGGCCGGCGGCGGCGCCCTTCGGCGTCAGCGGCCTTGAGGGCGGCAAAGACGGTGGCCGGAGCGATCTCCGCGGGCTCGTTGAAGATGGACTCCCCGGGGGCGCATGTTTTTTCGGCCACCCGGCGCAGGTCCTCGTCGCCAACGCCAGGCAACCCCAGATCGGCCAGGGTGGTCGGCAGGCCGAGGGCGGCGCACAGGCCGTAGACTTCGTCCATGACGGAAACGGGCTTGTCCGTCAGGAAAAGCGAGGCCAGGACGCCAAAGGCCACCTTTTCGCCGTGGCTGCGGCCCCGGACGCCCGGCAGGGCGGTCAGGCCGTTGTGGATGGAATGGGCCGCCCCCAGGCCGCCGCTCTCGAAGCCAAGGCCGCTTAACAGCGTGTTGGCTTCCACCACCCGTTCCAGGGCCGGCGTGACCACCCCGGCCTCGCAGGCGGTGCGGGCCGAAAGCCCGTAGTCGCGGATCGTCTCGTAGCAAAGTCGGGCCAGGGCGTAGGCGGTCATGGACCCCAGGTCCCCGGCGATGTTCGGCCCGCGGCTCACGCGGCAGGAATCGGCCTCGAACCAGGTGGCCAGGGCGTCGCCCATGCCGGCGACCAGAAAACGGGCCGGGGCCTGGGCCATGACCTCGGTATCCACCAGCACCAGATCGGGATTGCGCGGCAGGATGTCCACCCGCGTAAACACGCCTTCCGGGGAGTAGACGATGCAGACCGAGCTGCACGGCGCGTCCGTGGAGGCGATGGTCGGGACCACGGCCACGGGCAGCCCGGTCCGGGCGGCCACGGCCTTGGCCGTGTCAAGCGTCTTGCCCCCGCCAAGGGCCGCCACGGTCTCGGCCCCGAAGGCCTTGGCCGCGACCACCAGCCGCTCGATTTCCCGGTCCGTGCACTCCCGGCCGAAGCGCTCGACCAGCACCTCCCCGGCCTGCTCCACTGCCGGCAGCACGGGCGGCAGCAGATGCTCCAGCGGGTGCGGGGAACACAGGAAAAAATGGCGTTTCCCCAGCCGGGCCAGCTCATGGCCCAGGCGGGAAAGGGCCCCGGGCCCCTGGACATAGCGTCCCGGAAAAAGTGTCGTGCGTATCATGCCGCGCTCCTTTGCCGCGGGCTCCGGACCGGGCCGGGCCGCTCCGCCCTTTCCGGGCGTCCTTGCGGCTCCCCTTACTTCACGCCGGCCCTCCGGCCAAGCCCCCCCTACGCCGCGTCCCGCCTGTCCATGAGCACCTTGTTGATGACGCTTTTGAGCGCATCCATGTCGAGCGGCTTGGCGATGTAGGCATCCATGCCGGCGTCGATGAATTTTTCCCTGTCCCCGGCCATGGCATAGGCCGTCATGGCGATGATCGGGATGTCTTTGGCGGCGTCGGTCAGGCCGGCCCGAATGGCCCGGGTCGCCTCGACCCCGTCCATGACCGGCATCTGGATATCCATGAGCACCACGTCGAAATCATACAGCCGCAGGAGACGCAACACTTCCTGGCCGTTTTGGGCGCAGGTGAGCAGGCAACCCGATTTTTCCAGCACGCGCCGGCCGTACAGGAGATTTTCCTCGTCATCTTCCGCGAGCAGCACCCGGAGCCGCGGCTTAAGCACGTCGTTGCCGGTCGCCGGCCCTTCGGAACGGGCCGGCGCGTCCCTCGGCCGCCGGAAGGGCAACGTCAGGTAGATGGCGGTGCCCCGGCCCTCGGTGCTGTCGATGTCGAGTTCCCCGCCGAGAAGGGACACCAGCCGGCGGACGATGGCGAGGCCCAGGCCCGCCCCCTGGAAGCGGCGGGAATAGGCGCCCTCGACCTGGCTGAAGGGTTCGAAGATATCGGCGAGGAGATGGTCCGGGATGCCGATTCCGGTATCCGTGACCGTGAAAAGCACCCGGAGGCTGCCGTCGTCCCGCAGGTGCATGGGCGTGGCCGTCACGGCCACCCGGCCGTATGCGGAAAATTTCACGGCATTGCCGACCAGGTTGAAAAGGATCTGGCGCAGCCGGGTCTCGTCGCCGATCAAGGCCGCCGGCATCCGGTCGTCGACGAGAAAGTCCAGGGCCAGGCCCTTGCCGCGGGCGGCCTGGTCGAATGTCTCGATCACGGCTTCCTGCTGGCTTTTGAACTCGAAGGCGGTCTCCACGATGGGCAGCCGGCCCGCTTCGATCCGCGACAGGTCGAGGATGTCGGCGAGCAGCCGGGTCAGGCGCTGGGAGGACTTGATGGCGTTGGTGATGTATTCGCGTTGTTCCGGGTCGGCGTCCGTGGTCTGGAGCAACTGGAGCATGCCGAGGATGCCGTTTAAGGGCGTGCGTATCTCGTGGCTCATGTTGGCCAGGAAATCGCTCTTGGCCCGGTTGGCGGCCTCGGCCTCCTCCACGGCCTTTTGCAGTTGCGCCGTGCGATCCCGGACGCGTTCCTCCAGTTCCAATTCCGCCCGCTTGTTGCGGATGGCGTAGCGTACGGACCGTTCCAGCAGATGGGCATTGAGCATGGACTTGGATAGATAGTCCGTGGCCCCGGCTTCCATGGCCTTGAGATCCACTTCCCGGTCTCCCTGGCCGGTCAGGAAGATGGACGGCACGGCAAGGCCTCGCCGGCCGAACTCTTCCAGGAGTTCCAGGCCCGAGCGCTCGCCGAGCTGGTAATCGAGGAGGCAGACGTCGAAGCGCCCGGATTCCAGGGCGGCCAGCGCTTCGTCGTAACCGGCGGCCCAGCTGAGGGCGTACTCCTGGCCCAGGATCCTGGCGAAGTGCCCGGCGGCGATGATGAAGTCATCCTCGTCGTCGTCGATGATCAGGACGCTGATCGGGGAGGCCGTTGGCATGTTAGTTCTCTGGCGTTTGCTGGTTAAGGGGGATGCGCATGATGAAGGTCGCCCCCTGGCCCGGCTGGCTCTCGGCCGTCACCGTCCCGCCGTGGCGTTCCACGCTTTTCCTGACGATGGCCAGCCCGATGCCCGTGCCCGGGAACTTGCTGCGGCCGTGCAGCCGCTGGAAGGGTTGGAAGATTTTGTCCCGGTACTTCTCTTCGAAGCCGATGCCGTTGTCCGCCACTTCTATCCGGGCGTAGGGGCGGCCGTCCTCGGTCACGACCGTGCCGCTCACCGTTATTTCCGGAGCGTCCTGGCCGTGGAATTTGAGGGCGTTGGAGAAAAGGTTCTGGAAGGCCCGGCGCAACTGCGGCACATCGACCGAGGCCGTGGGCATCGGCCCGATGACGATCCGGCCGCCCGTCTCGGCCACGGCCGCCTCGATGTCGACCACGGCCTCGCGGGCCAGGGCCTCCAGGTCGGTGGGAACGAAGGGGTTGGGCCGGGTGGTGATGCGGGAGTATTCGAGCAGGTCCAGGATGAGCGACTCCATCCGGTCGCCGGCGCCTTCCATCCGGCGCAGATAGTCGAGGCCCGTTTCGTCGAGGTTTTGCGCGTTATTCTCGCGAAGCCTTTCCCCGAAGGCCTTGATCTTGCGCAGCGGTTCCTGGAGATCGTGGGAGGCCATGGCGGCGAAGTCCTCGAGCTCCCGGTTGCTGCGCTCCAGGTTGGCGGTGCGCTCCATGAGCAGGCCCGAGGCCTCCTCCAGGGCCCTGCCCACCGCGTCCGTCTCCTCCAGGCCGAGGTTGCCGGGATACGCCCGCTTCCCGGCGGCCAGGTCCCGGGCCGGAGGAATGAGGCCCCAGATGGACCGGGAGATGCTGCGGCCGATCAGCCCGGCCAGCCCCACGCCCGCGACGGACAGCAGGGACGTGCCCGCCACGGCCCACAAGAGCCAGCTGCGCAGCTTCACCCAGACCAGGGGCTTTGGCACGTGGAGGACCACTGCCCAGCCGGTGGCGGCTGACTTGCTCATGCTGGCCAGGGAGGGAATATCCTCCAGATTCCTGAACTCCCGGACGAAGTCCCCTGGACCCGGCCCGCCGAGCAGGGGCGGTATCCGCTTGCCCACGTATTGCTCCGGGGCCAGGGTGCGGTTGACGACCACCCGGTCGCTGTCCATGACCAGCCCCACCCACCCCGGCGGCAGGGGATACCGGGACATGATGGCCACGATCCGGTCCGTGGGCAGGGTCATGGCCAGGTCGTAGGCGACCTTCCCGTCGCGAAAGACGGGCACGTCCACGCTGATCATGTTGCGCCCGGTGACGGCTCCCTTGAACAGGCCGCTGACGCCGGCCTTCCCCTGCTCGAACACCCGGGCCACCACGGTGCCGATGTTGCGCTTGGGCAGGCTGGCGCCCAGGGGGCGGTAGGAGTTGACCAGCTGCTGGCCCGTGGCGTCGGCCAGGATGATGTCCGCCCCCTCGTAGGACTGCAGCAGCCTTTTGGCCTGGTGGTGGAACGCGCCGAAATCCCCGGTGCCAAGCGCCGGGGAGGTGGAGAGCGCATGAAGGACCGACTGGATGACCTCGATTTCCTGGTCCAGGACGAGACGGAGGTTTCGCGCCGTCTGCAGCAGCTCCGTTTCGATGGTCCGCTTTTTGTCCTGGTAGGCGAAATAGACCAGGGAGCCCGCGGCCAGCCACACGGGCAACACGCAGGCGGTGACCAGGCAGGCCAGCCTGAAGCGGATGGAACGCCAGTTCCAAAGGGAAGCCAGGCCCATGTTATCCCATCCTCATGCGTGGCGGTTGACGGGCAGGGTCACGAGGAAGCGCGCGCCCTTGCCCGGCTCGCTTTCGGCCGTGACGGTTCCCTTGTGCCGTTCGACGACCTTGCGGACAATGGCCAGGCCGATGCCCGTCCCCTGGTAGGCGTTTCTCCCGTGGAGGCGCTGGAACGGCTGAAAGACCTTGTCCTTGTACTGGGGGTCGAAGCCGATGCCGTTGTCGGCCACCGAGATCCGGACCATCTCCCGGCCCTGGTCGGAGAAGACCTCGCCGCTGACGCGCACTTCCGGCGGGTTCCGGCCGTGGTATTTAAGCGCGTTGGAAAGGAGGTTTTGGAAAACCTGGCGCATCTGCACGACATCGACCTCCGCGCCCGGCAGGTCCTCGACGGTGACGGTGGCGCCGGTCATCTCGACCAGGCGGTCGAGGTCCTCGGCCGACTGGCGGACGATCTCCCCGAGATCGGCGTACACGAACACGTGGGCGCCGGTGGCCACCTGCGAGTAGTCGAGCAGATCGTTGATCAGGGACTGCATCCGGGCCGCCGCGCCCTCCATGCGTTTGAGGTAGTCCTTTCCCGCCGCGCCGAGGGCCTCGGCGTACTCCAGGCGAAGCCGCTCCCCGAAGACCTGGACCTTGCGCAAGGGCTCCTGGAGATCGTGGGACGTGATGTAGAAGAAATTCTCCAGTTCCGCGTTCCTGGACTCGAGTTCGCGGGTGCGTTCCCGGACCCGGTCCTCCAGGGCGTCCCGGGAATGCCGCAGCTCCTCCTCGACCAGCTTGCGCTCGGTGATGTCCTTGGCCACGGCCAGCACATGCGGCCGGCCGTCGATCTCCATGAATTCGATGGAGAGCAGCACGCTTTTGACCGCCCCGGACCTAGTCGTGATCCGCATTTCGGAATCAACGACCTTTTCCCCGGCCGCAAAGAAGCCGCCAAGCGGGCCGCGCGCATCCTTGGCGTCCCATATGCCGACCTCGCGCGTGGTCCTGCCGATGAGTTCGCCGGCACCGTAGCCTGTGAGCCGCAGATAGGCGTCGTTGGCGTAGACGTAGCGGGACTCGCCAAAGGACACGATGGCCATGGGCGCGGGGCTGGCCTGAAAGACCATCTTGAATTGCTTGTCGCGTTCCCTGAGCACCTGCTCGGCCATTTTGCGCGCGGTGATGTCCTCGCTGAAAACGACGATTCCGCCGATGGCGCCCTGGGCCGTGTACCAGGGACGGACTTCCCAGCGGAGCCACTGGGTGGCGCCGTCCGCCCGCAGGAAGGGATCGTCCTCGGCCCGCTCCACGCTGCCGGCCAGGCCCCGCTGGTGGATCTTTTTCCACCGCTCCGGAATCTCGGGAAAAATGTCGTAGTGGCTGCGGCCAAGCAGATTGTGCCCACCCATGCCGTAGTCGGTCAGCCAGCGCTGGCTGACCGCCATGTAGCGCATCTCCCGGTCGAACATGGCGATGGCCGCCGGCGCGTGCTCGATGAAAAGCCGGAGCTGTTCCTCGCGCTCGCGCAGTTCCTCCTCCATGCGTTTCTGTTCCGAGATGTCGGTATTGGTGCCGAACCACTGGACCACCCGGCCCGCGGAATCGAGCAAGGGGTTTATCCGGGTCAGGAAGGGACGGAACCGGCCGTCGGCCCCACGCAGGGGGAAGACCATGTCAAAGGGTTTGCCCGTGGCGATGGACGCCTTCCACTGCTCGACCACGTCCGGGAGCGTGGCCGGGTCGTGCACGCGCTGCCAGCCCCAGCCTTCCATCTGTTCCGGGGTCGTGCCGGTGTATTCGTACCAGCGGTCGTTGTACCAGAAGATGTGCCCGTCGGCCTGGGCGATCCAGGCCAGCTGCGGGATGGCGTTGGCCATGATCCGGAACTTCACCTCGCTCTCGGCGAGCGCCTTGGTGCGCTCCGAGACGCGCCGCTCCAGGTCCGCGCCGGCCAGGCGCAGTTCCTCGACCGCCTGGCGTTGCGAAAGGGCCAGGGCGAGATGGCGGGCGACCAGCTCCAGGCCGGCGATGAGCTGGCGCGTGAAAAGCCCCCGGCGCCTGTCCTCGAGCTGGAGCAGGCCGTGGGTCGTCGCCCCGAACCGGATGGGGATGAGGGCCGAGGACTCGTAGCCCGAGCCGATGCAATTGCCCCGCAATTGATCGAGGAGCTCGGGCCGCTCGGCGATCAGAGCGGTGTTGCTGTTGACCCACAGGCTGCCGTAATCGGTGACAAAGGGCTCGCTGTGGTCGAGCCGGCCCTGGATGACCATGCCGCAGGCGCATTCGAGCAGCGGCCCGCCGTCCTCGCCCCGGGCGGGTCGCCCGTGCCCGCCCCTGGGGCAAAGGCTGTTCTCCAGCCGGACGAATTCCTCGGAAAGCCCGGTGGTCAGGAAGTAGGGAAAATCCTCGCCCTCGCGCAGCCGCAGGCCCACGGCCGCAAAGCCCGTTTCCCGGGCGACGAGGCTCACGACCGCGCGCAACAGGTCGGGGGTGGAATCCTCCGACTTGATCAGGCCAAGCGTCCCGGCGAGCAGGGAATCGAGGGCCGCGCGCCCCGCCAGTTCCAGACGCAGCCGCCGCACCTCCCGCAGCAGCTCGTCCCGGCTTTTTCCGCCATCATGCATGGGGTACCCGTGTCCGCTGCGTTCCGTTGCCATCCCAACGGGTTTTGCCGGGCCGCGGCCGATCAGTCCTCGGGCAACTTGACGATCTGGAACCAGTATTCGCCGAGCTTGCTGACGATTTCACACATGCTCTGAAACGTGACCGGCTTGGTGATGAAGCAGTTGGCGCCGTCCTTGTAACTGCGGTAGATATCCGCGTGCGTCTGGGAGGTGGTGAGGACAATGACGGGGATATCCTTGAGGTTGGGATCGTTTTTTATCTCCCTGAGGGCCTCGCGGCCGTCCATGCGGGGCATGTTGAGGTCAAGGAGAATGATGTCGGGCCGGGGGGACAGGGCGGGATCGGCAAACGCCCCCCGGCGCCTCAGGTAATCCACGAGCTCCACCCCGTCTTCCACCACGCGGAGATCATTGGAAAGCTTTGATTTTTTAAAGGAATCCCGGATGAGGATCACGTCGTCCTCGTCGTCGTCGGCCAGCAGGATCACTGCGGGCTTGGCAGCGCTGCACATGGCATCACCTCGGCATTTTCCCATCCCGTTACCAAGAAGCATCCGAAACAGCCAGCAAATCCCTGCCTGTCCGCCTCTCCTCGTCCGGTCCGCGCCCAGGGGCGTGCCGGAGCCGCGCGCGGCCCTTCCCGCGCCGGCCCGGCCCGGACGGCTGGCCACCGCCGGGCCGGGGGAAGCAGGAGCGGACGGCTGGTTGCCGCCGCTATCGGGGAGCCCGCAGCATCCTTGTTCCAAGATATCGGCTGGCCGATCTTGTCAAGGCGTATTTGCGCCCGGGGCACCCCGGCCGGGGTCCGGGAGGATCGACGGGACGGGCAGGACGCCATGCTGGCGCTGCGGCGGCCCGAGCGCCGGCCGGCCGGGAAGCGCGGCCACCTGTTTCGCGTTGACAACCCGTCGCGAAAAAACGTAGATTGATAAATACTCGAACGACAAAGTGCCATGCGCCTTCGCGTTCATTGGGGTGACCACATGAAAAGAAAAATTCCTTTTCTTTGCGCCATGTTGACTTTGCCATGCCTGGCGGCGTTTCTCGAAGGCTGCAGCAAGATGCTCATCTTCAACCCCAAAGGCCCCATCGGCGAGTCCGAGCGCTCCATCATCTTCGTGGCCTTCGGCTTGATGCTGATCGTGGTCATTCCCGTTATTGTCATGTCCATCTGGTTTCCCCTCAAATACAGAGCCTCGAACACCAAAGCCCCCTACGATCCCAAATGGAGCCATTCCGGCAAGATAGAACTGGTCATGTGGTGCGTGCCGCTGGTCATTGTTCTCATCCTGGCCACGATCACCTGGCGGGAGACCCACCGGCTGGACCCCTACCGGCCCATCGCCTCGGAAGCCGCGCCCCTTGACGTCGAAGTGGTGAGCCTCGACTGGAAATGGCTTTTCATTTATCCGAAAGAGCATATCGCCGTGGTCAATGAATTCGTCTTTCCCGCCAAGGTGCCCCTGAGTTTCCGGCTCACCTCGGACACGGTCATGACGTCGTTTTTCATTCCCCAACTCGGCAGCCAGATCTATGCCATGGCCGGCATGCAGACCCGGCTGCATCTCCTGGCCGATGCCACCGGCGTCTTTGCCGGCCAGAACCAGCAGTTCAGCGGTGAAGGCTATCCGCGCATGAACTTCGACGCCACGGCCACCACGCCGGAAGCGTTCGACGCCTGGGTGCGCCGGGTCCGGCAGTCCCCGGACAGACTCGACGCGGCCCGCCTCGAGGAACTGCGCCAACCCGGCGTTCCGGCCGGGCCCCTCTATTTTTCCTCGATCGAACCCGGCTTGTTCGATGGGATCATGAAAAAATCCGTCTCCATGCCGATGCCTCCCGAGGGCACGGCTGCACCCGCCCATGCCGGGCACGGACAGTAAGGCGACCACGGAGGACCATGCCAATGTTCGGGAAACTCAGCCTTTCGGCCATACCGTACCACGATCCCATCGTCATGGGCGCGGTCGTCGGCTCCATCCTGGCCGCCCTCGGCGTTCTGGCGCTCATCACCTACTTCAAGAAATGGCCCTCTCTCTGGCAGGAGTGGCTGACCAGTTCCGATCACAAGAAGATCGGCATCATGTACATCATCCTGGCGCTCATCATGCTGCTGCGCGGCTTTTCCGACGCCATCATGATGCGCGGGCAGCAGGCCATGGCCCTGGGCGCGTCCCAGGGGTTCCTGCCGCCGGACCACTTCAACCAGGTCTTTAGCGCCCACGGCACGATCATGATCCTTTTCATGGCCATGCCGTTCCTGTCCGGGCTCATGAACCTCATCGTGCCCCAGCAGATCGGGGCCCGGGACGTGGCCTTTCCGTTTTTAAACGCCGTCAGCCTCTGGCTGGCCGTGGCCGGGGCCCTCCTCGTCATGGTGTCGCTCGGGGTGGGCGAATTTTCCAAGGCCGGCTGGTCGGGCTACACGCCCTTGACGGAGCTCGCCTACAGTCCGGACACCGGCGTCGATTACTGGCTGTGGTCGCTGCAGATCTCGGGCCTCGGCACACTCCTCACCGGCGTGAACTTTCTCGTCACCATCCTCAAGATGCGCGCCCCGGGCATGACGCTCATGCGCATGCCGCTTTTCACCTGGAACCTGCTTTTGACCAACGTCCTGATCGTCTTCTCCTTTCCGATCCTGACCGTGGCCCTGGCCCTCCTGGCCCTCGACCGGTACTGCGGCATGCACTTTTTCACCAACGAGCTTGGCGGCAACTCGATGATGTACGTGAACCTCTTTTGGACCTGGGGCCATCCCGAGGTCTACATCGTCGTCCTGCCGGCCTTCGGCATCTATTCGGAAGTCGTGGCCACCTTTTCCAGCAAAAAGCTCTTCGGCTACACCTCGCTGGTCTGGGCCACGGCCGCCATCATGCTCCTGTCCTTCTCCGTCTGGGTGCACCACTTTTTCACCATGGGCGCCGGAGCCAACGTCAACATCTTCTTCGGCATCTCGACCATGATCATCGGCATCCCCACCGGCGTGAAGGTCTTCAACTGGCTTTTCACCATGTACCGCGGCCGCGTCCGCCTCACCACGCCCATGCTGTGGACCATCGGCTTCCTGACCACCTTCGTCCTCGGCGGCCTGACCGGCGTCCTCTTGTCCGTGCCGCCGGCCAACTACGTGATCCACAACAGCCTTTTTCTCATCGCCCACTTCCACAACACGCTGATCCCGGGCACGCTCTTCGGTTTCTTTGCCGGCTACTCCTACTGGTTTCCCAAGGCCGTGGGCTTTCGCCTGAATGAAACCTGGGGCAAGCGCTCCTTCTGGTTCTGGCTGACCGGCTTCTACCTGGCCTTCATGCCGCTTTACATCCTCGGCTTCATGGGCATGCCCCGCCGGATGCAGCACTACGACAACCCGGACTGGCAGCCGCTCCTGATCGTGGCCGCCTTTGGCACGGCGCTCATCCTCGCCGGCATCGCCTGCACCCTCGTCCAGCTCTACGTGAGCTTCCGGGACCGCCACGCCAACCGCGACCTGACCGGCGACCCCTGGGACGGGCGGACCCTCGAATGGGCCACGTCCTCGCCGCCGGCCGTCTACAACTTCGCCACCATCCCGGTGGTCGAGGACCGCGACGCCTTCTGGGACATGAAGGAACGCGGCCTGGCCTACCAGCGGCCCGACCGCTACGAAGACATCGTCATGCCCAAAAACACCGGCCACGGCTTCGTCATCGGCGTCCTGGCCTTTGTCTTCGGCTTTGCCATGATCTGGCACATCTGGTGGCTGGCCCTGGCGAGCTTCCTGGCCCTTGCCGCCACCCTCATCGCCAAGTCCTTCGACGACGACGCCTATGCGATCATTCCGGCGGCCGAGGTCGAACGGATCGAGACCCTGCGCCTGCGGGCCATGCCGCAGCCGGCCCGGGTCTCCTAGAGTCGCGTCCATGAAAAAAGTACATACTTTTAAGATAAATAACCATCGAAGATGATTATTTATCTTAAAAAATACTGGCGTATTTTTTAAGGGTCGCAGCACTAGGCAAAACGGTCCACGACCAGAGCCTTCACAGGAGAGCCAACCATGGCAATGAGTCCTTCGCTCCGGGTAAAAAGCCCGCTGATCGAATCGGAAAAGCACCACGCCAGTGAGCTACGGGCCTTCGGTTTCTGGCTCTATCTCATGAGCGACCTGATCCTTTTTTCCGGCCTTTTCGCGACGTATGTGGTCCTGTCCCACAACTACGCCGGCGGCCCGACCGGCAAGGAGCTCTTCCACCTGCCGGGCGCGCTGCTCGAAACCATTCTCCTTCTGTGCAGCAGCGCGGCCTACGGCCTGGCCACGGTGGCCATGCACAAGGGCCGCAAGGACCTGCTCCTGGCCGGGCTCGGGGCCACCTTTCTTCTCGGCCTCGGCTTTCTCGCCATGGAGGCGGCCGAGTTCCGCCAGATGATCCTGGACGGTGCCGGCCCGCAGCGCAGCGGCTTTCTCTCGGCCTTTTTCACCCTGGTCGGCACCCACGGCGCCCACGTGGCCTGCGGCCTGGTCTGGCTTGTGGTCATGATGGGGCAGGTCGCGGCCAAGGGGCTGACCACGCCGGTCCAGGGGCGGCTCATGCGGCTTGGGATGTTCTGGCACTTCCTCGATATCGTCTGGATCGGCCTTTTCAGCGTCGTCTACCTGATGGGGGTCATGCAATGAGCCAGGCACGGGAAAAGAGCGTCGCGGCGGGGACCGGTTCGGTCAGATCCTACACCGTCGGGTTTGTCCTTTCGGTCGTTCTGACCGTCATTCCCTTCGCCCTGGTCATGTCCGGGGCCCTCTCCCCCTCGGCCACCGTCTTTTGCGTCTTTGCCGCCGCCATCGTCCAGATCGTGGTGCAGCTCCACTACTTCCTGCACCTCGACACCTCGTCCGGCATGCACTGGAACCTCCTGTCCCTGGTCTTCACCGTTCTCATCATGACTCTTTTCATCGGCGGCTCGATCTGGGTCATGTACAGCCTGCATTACCGGATGTGAGCCTCGCGGCAGTGATGAAGCAGTATTTCCTGGTGACCAAGCCATGGATCGTCTTCGCCAACCTGCTCGCGGCCACGGCGGGTTTTCTCCTGGCCGCCCGGGGCCGGCCGGACATGGCCCTTTTCCCGCCGGCCCTGGCCGGCATCGCCTTGATCGTCGCCTCGGGCTGCGTGTTTAACAACTGCATCGACCGCGACCTCGACCGGAAGATGGCCCGGACCAGGGGCCGGGCCCTGCCCACCCGGGCCCTGTCCCTGCCCGCCGGCCTGCTGTGGGCCGCGCTCCTCGGCCTTGCGGGAACGGTCCTCCTGTGGCTCGGGACCAACGGCCTGTGCCTGGCCGTGGTTTCGGCCGGCTTCGCCGTCTATGTCGGGGTCTACAGCCTGTATCTGAAGCGCCACTCCGTCCACAGCACGGTCATCGGCAGTCTGGCCGGCGCGGCCCCGCCCTTGGCCGCCTACTGCGCCGTGACCGGCCGTCTGGACCTCGGCGCGGCCCTGGTCGCGGCCATCTTCAGCCTGTGGCAGATCCCCCACTCCTACGCCATCACCCTCTTCCGCTACGACGATTACGCAGCCGCCGGGCTTCCGGTCCTGCCCGTCGTTGCCGGCATTCCGGCCACCAGGCGGCAGATTGCCGGCCACATCCTGGCCTTCACCCTGGCCGCCCAGGCCCTGGCCTTTTGCGGCTACGCCGGCTTCGCCTACCTGCTTGCGGCCACGGCGGTCGGCCTCACCTGGCTGGCCCTGGCCCTTTGCGGCCGCAAGGCGTCCGGGGACCGGCAGTGGGCGAGAAGGCTCTACGTCTACTCCATGGTCGCCATCGTGGTCCTTTGCGCCATGATGTCGCTTGACGCCGGCCCCGGCCCTTGGGGCCCGCCTTTTTCCCTCTGATCGCCGACACCGGACGCTTTCCCGGCCCTGGCAGGGACTCAGGGAGCGTTGCCGAGCGCCTCCTCGTGCTTGGTCTCGCCGAGGGCCTTGTAGTCGTAGGTGGGATAGAACTCGGTGGCGTACCCGCCCCAGGCGCTTTCCTCCAGCACCCTGTTGACCTCGCGCAACCGCTCGGCCGGCACCCGCAGGGTGACCACCTGGCCGAGGCCCATCATGACGTACCAGGACACCACCTCCACCCCGTCTGGCGGAAACTTCCGGTAATAGCCGGTCTTGTCCAGGTGCTGCTCGATCTCGGACAGGGTCTTCGATTGGTCGTGGCGCAAAAACACGGTCAGGAGAAACGTGCCCTTGTCCGGTTCGGGGGCGGGCTGGGCCTGGGCCTTGGCCGGCCGCTTTGCCGCCGGAGCCGGGGCGGGGGTGGCGGCCGGCGCGGGGGGCGCGGCCGGGGCGGGCGTCGGCCCGGCAAGGGCGAGGGCGAGGGACAGCCCTACGATCACGGCGGAAACGGTCGGCGAAAAACGGCTGCGCATGGTTTCCTCCCGGCCGGCGGCAAGGCCCCGGCCTTTTTTCTTATTTTCGCCGCTACCGGACTGTCGGGGCTTTGGCAAGGGGCGCGCCGGACGCCGCGGGCGGAAAGTCCGGCCCTGGCGGCGCGCTTCTTCCGGCGGGGCCGGGGATTTCGCCCGCGGGCCGGGGGCCGGCCCGCCTACGGGAGGGGACTTTTGTCTTCCCGGAGCTTCCGGGCCATCTTTTCGAGGACGAGATCGAGCACCTCGATCTCGATGGGCTTGGAAATGTAGTCGTCCATGCCGGCCCCGAGAAACCGCTCCCGGTCCTCCTTGAGGGCGTGGGCCGTCAGGGCGACGATGGGCACGGCCGGGTCCCCGGCCGCGCCCGCCCGGACCTGGCGCGCCACCTCCTCGCCGTCCATGCCGGGCAGGCGGATGTCCAGAAACACCAGGTCGAAGGGTTCCCGCCGCAGGGCGCCGAGGGCAGCCGGTCCGTCGCCGGCGATGGCGACCCGGTGGCCCCGGGCCTTGAGGAGATCCGCGGCCAAAAGCTGGTTGACCCGGTTGTCCTCGACCAGAAGGATGCGCAGCCCCTGGCCGTCCCCGGCCGCCGGGGCCCGATCCCCGGCCCCGGGCCTGGCCGGCCAGCGCTCGGGCTGCCCGAACTCGACGGTGAAGGAAAAGGTGCTCCCCCGCCCCTCTTCGCTCTCGACCCAGATGCTCCCGCCCATCATCTCGACGAATTTCTTGGAAATGGGCAGCCCGAGGCCTGTGCCGCCGAATTCGATGTGGGCCGAGGACGTGGCCTGGGCAAAACTCTCGAAAATGGCCTCCAGCCGGCCGGCCGGGATGCCGATGCCGCTGTCCCTGACCCAGAACAGCAGCCGGCTGCGGCCCGCGTCCCCTCCGGCGCTGTCGGCCGGGCGCACGCCCACCTCCACCTGCCCCTTGCGGGTGAATTTGACGGCGTTGCCGACGATGTTGGTGAGAATCTGCTTGAACCGGCCCTTGTCGCCCAGAAGCGCCGCCGGCACGGCCGGATCGATGACGCAGGTGAGGGCCACCCCGTTTTTGCGGGCCGTCATGGCCAGCGGATCGCAGACCGCGTGCAGGGCGTGGAGCAGGTCGAACTCCTGGCAGTCGAGGACGAGCTTGCCGGCCTCGATCTTGGACAGGTCGAGGATGTCGTTGATGATGGAAAGGAGATGGAGCGCCGAACTCTTGGCCATCTGCAGGTAGCTTCGGGTCTGGTCCGGGATCTCGGACAGGAGCGCCAGCTCGGTCATGCCCATGATCCCGTTCATGGGCGTGCGAATCTCGTGGCTCATGTTGGCCAGAAATTCGCTCTTGGCCCGGTTGGCCTTTTCGGCAATGGCCTTTTGCTCCCCGAGCTCCTCGGCCCTGGTTTTGAGCTCGTCGTAGAGGCGCAGGTTCTCCATGACCACCGAGGCCAGGTCGGCCAGGGAATAGAGCAGCCGCACCGCCTCGGGATCGGGGGCCAGGCCGGTGGCCCAGTAGATGCCAAGGGCCGCCACCGGGGCCTCCCGCCCGACCGGGGCGATGACCAGGCTCCTGATGAAGGTTCCCTGGCACACGCCGGGCAGGGCGCCCGGCTCGCCGGCCACGTCCTGGATGACGGCCGGCTCCCCGTTGTCCAGGACCCAGCCGCTCAGGCAGTTTTTTTTGGGAAAGCGCCGGCCTTTCCAGAGGGGCTCCACGGCGTCCTCCGCGGCGTGGAAGCAGTCGTCGCCGTCGGGCAGGATGAACGAGGCCCCCTGGGCGCCGCTCAGTTCCCGGGCCGCCTTGACCACGATGGCCATCATGGAGGCGAGGTCCTTGGCCATGGACAGGGCCTGGGCGGCCTGGGCCAGCCGTTCCTGCTTGCCCCCCAGGCGCTCGGCCTCCTCCTTGGTCTGGCGCAGTTCCCGCTCCACGAGCTGCCGTTCGCGGACCTCCCGCTGGAGCCGCTCGTTCACCCGGGCCTGTTCGATGACCATGGCCTCCAGGGCGTTTCTTTGCTGCAAAAGCTCCCGCCGGCTCCGGTCGAGATCGAGGAAGACCTTGACCTTGTACAGGAGGATCTCGGGCGAGAAGGGCTTGCCGAGGTAGTCCACGGCCCCGGATTCGTAGCCCCGGAAGGCGTGCCCCGGGTCCGGGTAGAGCGCGGTCAGGAAGATGACCGGCAGGCGCTTTGTTTCCTCCTGGCCGCGCAGGAGCCTGACCAGCTCATAGCCGTCCATGCCCGGCATGAGGACGTCGACGATGGCCAGGGCGAACGGCTCGCGAAGCGTGGCCTTGAGCGCCTCCTCCCCCCCCGTGGCCGCGACGATCCTGACATCGAGGGGGGCGAGGGCCTGCTTGAGGGCGAACAGGTTCTCGGGCTTGTCGTCGACGATGAGAATCGAACTGCGGTCTTCCATGCGCGTCCCCCCTTCACGGCCCGGCCCCCGGCCCGCTTCGCGCGGGACGGCGGCCAAGGCGCTCCCCAACCTCAACCCACAAATTTTTTCCGGTAGATCTTCCACTTCCGGTCCACAACCTCGAACTTTTCCTCGATTCCGGCGAAGCGCAGGGATTCCTTGCTGCCAAGGGCGAGAAAGCCGCCGTGGACCAGGCTGTCGTGGAAAAGGGCCAGGACCCGGTCCTGCAGGGTCCGGTCGAAGTAGATGAGCACATTGCGGCAGGAAATATAGTGCATCTCGCCAAAAACGCCGTCCGTGGCCAGGTTGTGCTCGGCGAACGTGATGTTTCGCCGAAGCGGAGCGTTCAGGATGGCCGAGCCGTAGCGGGCGTGGTAGTAGTCCGAGAAGGACCGCTTGCCGCCGGCCGCCTGGTAGTTGGCGGTGTAGGCCCGCATCTTCTCCAGGGAATAGATGCCCTCCCTGGCCCGGCCGAGGGCCACGGCATTGAAGTCCGTGGCATAGATCGTGGACCGGTCGTAGCCCCCCTCCTCCTCCAGCATGATGGCCGTGGAATAGGCCGGCTCCCCGGTGGCGCAGCCCGCGACCCAGATTTTGGCCGAGGGATAGGTCTTGAGATAGGGGACGACCCGCTCCCGCAGGGCCAGGAAAAACCCGGGATCGCGGAACATGTCCGTGACGGTGATGGAGAATTCGCCCAGGATGGAGTCGAAAAAGACCGGGTCGCGCAGGACGCGCGGGATGAGCTCGGCCACGGAGCCGACGTTGCCAAGCTGCCGGATCCGCTGCACCCGCCGCCGCACCGACGACCGGGCATAACGCCGGAAGTCGTGTCCATACCGAAGAAAGATCGCCTCGAGCAGCAAGGTGAGCTCGATCTCTTCCAGTTCCCGTTCGCTCATTCCCGCACCGACCGTTCGCTATCCCTGCCGCGTTGTCCGTAAAAACATGCCCGCGTTATCGCAAGGGAAAAAACACTTCCGCCACGTCCGGCCCCCGAAGGCCCCGTCTCCGGGTTCCGGCGGCCGGGCACTAGTTGCCATACAGCCAGACCCGCAGCATGGACAGCAATTTGTCCACGTCCACGGGCTTGGCCAGGTAGTCGTTGGCCCCGGCGGCCAGGCACTTCCCCCGGTCCTCCTTCATGGCCTTGGCCGTCAGGGCGATCAGCGGCAGGCCGGCGAACCGCGACTCCTCCCGGATCCGCCGCATGGCCTCGTAGCCGTCGAGGCCCGGCATCATGATGTCCATCAAGACGGCGTCCACGTCCGGCTCGGCCCGCAGGATTTCGAGGGCCTTGGCCCCGTCGTCGGCCTTGAGGACGCGCAGCCCCTTTTCGGTCAGGACCTTGGACAGGGCGAACAGGTTTCGCATGTCGTCGTCCACCACCAGGACCTTCTTGCCTTCGAGGACCGCATCCCGGTTGTGCAGGTCGAGGAGCATCCGCTGCTTGGGCTCGGAAAGCGTGCCGACCATCCGGTGCAAAAACAGGGTGACCTCGTCCAAAAGCCGCTCCTCGGACCGTGCCCCCTTGATGATGATGGAGTCCGCGTGCCGGTAAAGCTCCATCTCCTCCTCCCGGGTCAGGTCCCGGCCGGTATAGACGATGACCGGGGGAACGGGGACTTCCCGGTCCTTTTCCAGGCGCTGCAAGAGTTCGAAGCCGCACATGTCGGACAGGCCGATGTCGAGGATCATGCAGTCGAACGAACGGCCGGCCAGGGCCTCAAGGGCCTTTGCCCCGCTTCCGGCCTCGGTCACGTTCACGTCCAGGTCCGCCACCAGCCGGCGGATGCCCCGGCGCAGGTCCGGATCGTCCTCGACCAGGAGCAGGTCCTTGACCGTCTTCTCGTTCATGGAGGCGATCTTTTCGAAGGCCAGCTCCAGCTCCTCCCCGTCCACGGGCTTGTTGAGAAAGCCCACCGCCCCCATGATCTGGGAATTGACGGCGTCGCGCGGCGCGTCGTGGACGGAGACGACGTGGACCGGGATGTGCCGCGTCGCGTGGTTGCGCTTCAAGGCCCCAAGCACGGTCCAGCCGCTGATGCCGGGGAGGCGCAGGTCCAGGATGACGCCGAGCGGACAGAGCCGCTCGGCCAGGGAAAGACCCTCCTCGCCCGTGGCCGCGGCCACGGCCCGAAACCCCTTGCCGCGCGAGAGGTCCCGCAGGATAGCGGCGAAATCCGGGTCGTCCTCGATGATGAGGATGACCTTGTCGCCGTCCCGGACCAGGTCCCGGTCGTCCGGGATGAAGGGCACGGGCAGGGGCGTCTCCGCCGTCCCCTCGGACACGGTGCACGGCGTCTCCTGTTGCGGCGCGGGCAGGGTCCAGGCGGCGTTTCCGGCGGCCGCCGCCTCGATCGGCACGAGAAAGGTGAAGGTCGAGCCACGGCCGGGCTGGCTGGCCAGGGTGACCCGGCCGCCGAGCAGGCGGGCCAGTTCCCGGGTGATGGACAGGCCGAGCCCGGTGCCGCCGTAGCGGCGCGACGAGGTGCCGTCCACCTGCTGGAAGGCCTCGAAGATGGCCTGATGCTTGTCCGCCGCGATGCCGATACCGGTGTCGATGACGGAAAAGGCCACCATGTCCCCGGCCGCACCCCTGGAAGACGGCCGCCCGTCGGCCGCGTCCGCCAGGTGCAGGCGCAGGACCACGCCGCCGGTTTCGGTGAACTTCATGGCGTTGGACACCAAGTTGCGCAGGATCTGCTCCAACCGGCGGCGGTCGGTGCGAATGGCCTGGGGAAGCCCCTCCCCGATCTCGTGGTGGAGGGAAATGCCCTTGCCCTCGGCCACGTGGCCGAAATCGGCCATGATGCTGCCGGCCACGTCGGCCAGGGGCACGGATTCCAGGTGGAGCGACAGCTTGCCGGCCTCGACCTTGGACAGGTCCAGGATGTCGTTTATGAGCATGAGGAGGTCGTTGCCGTTTCTGTAGATGATGCCGGCGGCCTCGACCTCGTCCGGGTCCAGGCGGCCGGAACCGTTGTCGCGAAGGTTTCGGGCCAAAAGGAGCAGGCTGTTGAGCGGGGTGCGCAGCTCGTGGGACATGTTGGCCAAAAATTCGGACTTGTAGCGGCTGGCCGTTTCCAGGTCCGCAGCCTTGCGCTCCACGTCGCGCCGGGCTTTTTCCAGGGCCCCGTTTTTTTCCTCGAGCTCCTCGTTGAGGCTCTGCAACTCCTCCTGCTGGAGCCTCAGTTCCTCCTCGGACCGGCGCAGCGTCTGGGCGTGCTCTTCCAGTTCCTCGTTTTTGGCCCGCAGCTCCTCCTGCTGCTCCTTGAGGCTTACGGCCTGCCGCTGGGTCTGTTCCAGCAGCCCGCGCACCCGGGCCTGCCGGGCCAGGCCGTCGAAGGTCACGGCCAGGGGCGTGGTGGCCCGGCGCAGAAATTCGAGGGTCTGGTCCGGGATGGCGTCGAAGGCGCCGAGTTCCAGCACGCCGACAAGGTTCTCCTGGTAGGAAAACGGCAGGGCCAGGATGTTTCTGGGCTCGATGTCGCCAAAAGCGGCATTGACGCGCAGGCAGCCTTCCGGGATGCCCGAGACGGCGACGAGGGTCCCCTCGGCCGCGGCCCGGGCGGCCAGGCCGTCGCACGGCGCGGCGGCCAGCCCGGCCGTGGCCTCCTTGCCGGCCGCGTACGCGGCCTGGCGGGCCAGGTTGCCGTCCCCGTCACGAAGGTACAGGGCGGCCGCCTGGACGCCGAGGTAGGGCGTCAGGAACCCGAGCACCCGGCCGGCCATGCCCCGGGGATCGGTTTCGTCGCGCATCCGCAGCGACAGCTCGTTGAGCCCGGACTTGATCCAGTCGGTCCGTTCGTTTTGCCGCCGGGTCTCCCGCAGGGCCTGGGTCATGCGGTTGATGGAACGGCCGAGCGTGTCGTGTTCGCCGGCCAGACGCACGTTCCGGTCCAGGTCTCCGGCGGCGATGGCCTCGGCCACGCTGGTCTTGTCGAGGAGGCTGCGTTGCAGGTCGCGGAAGGCCTCGGCCAGTCTGCCCACCTCGTCCTTCTGCCAGATGTCGATGAGCATGGAGCTCTCGCCCGAGGCGATCCGCCGGGCGTAGGCCGTGATCCGCTCCAGGGGCCGGGTGATGGACAGGGACATGAGCACGGAAAGGAGCAAGCCGACCAGGATCACCGCCGCGCCTCCTCCGGCCACGGCGTACTCGGTGAAGGACTGGAGGTCGCGCATCTCCTGGGTCCGCGTCTCCAGGAGCCGGCGCTCTTCCTGGCGCAGCGTGAGGAAGGTGGCCCGCATGGAATCGAAGAACTGGATGCCCTGGCCGGATGCGAGGAACTCCCGGATGGCCTTGTCCTCGGCCTGGCCGGCGGCAACCTGGCGGCGCAGGGCCAGGAGGGGATTGACCTGCGTTTCCAGCCACTGCCGGGATTGGCGGCGCAGCATCTCCACATGCCGTTGCTGCTGGGGATTGTCCGACACCAGGGCGGCCAGGGATTCGATGTCCACATCCAGGGCGCCCAGCCCCCGTTGCAGCGATTCGAGGGAGCTTTCCCGGCCCGAGGCGGCAAAACGCATCAGGCCGGCCTCGATGTTGAGCAGGTCCACATAGACGCCGCTCGTCTTTTCCATGACATCGGAGCTTTGGATGACCCGCTGCCGCATGTCGATCATTTCGACGAGCCCCCGGTAGCACACGGCCAACAGGAGCAGGAAAAGCGACAGCGTGACCGCAAAGGTCAGCAACAGTTTCCAGATGGTCTTCATATCCCGCATGGTTACGTCCCCAGAAAAGACTAGAATGCCGCGTTTTCCACTAAAGTACAGGAACGCCGGGCACTTGGGAATGCCATGGCCCCCGCCCCAAAATCCTACCGGGGCGCTATACTACCCGAAGGCCCAAACACACAACCACGAAGAGGAAAGAAAGTGTCTCTCCGGCAGCTCCCCGGCCCGAGGGAGGGGGGAGCCGCTACCGGCGCAGCAGCCGGCGCAGGGCGGCGAGCCCCAGGGTGTTGACCACGTCGGACGCCTCGAGCCAGCCGCGCCGGGCCTGGTCCACGCCGAACCGGAGGAGGCCGAGCTGGCCGGCGGCGTGGGCGTCGGTGGAGATGGCCAGGCGAAGCCCAAGCTCCTTGGCCCGCCTGGCCCGCACGTCGTCCAGGTCCAGCCGGTCGGGCTGGGCGTTTATTTCCAGAAAGCAGCCGCGTTCCCGGGCTCCTTCCATGACCCGGTCCAGATCCACGTCGTAGGGCTCCCGCTTGCCGATCAGCCGGCCGGTGGGGTGGGCCAGGATGTTCACCAGCGGATTGTCCATGGCCCGCAGCAGGCGTTCGGTCTGCCTGTCCCGGGAAAGCCCGAAGTGGGAATGGATGGAGCAGACGCGGATGTCCAGGCGGGCGAGCACCGCGTCCGGCAGGTCCAGGGAGCCGTCCTCCAGGATGTCGCACTCGATGCCCTTTAAAAGCGTCACGCCGTCCAGGCCGTCATTGGCCGCGTCGATGTCGTCGAGCTGGGCGAGGAGCCTTTCCTCGGTCAGGCCCCGGGCCACGGCCAGGCGCCTGGAGTGGTCGGTTATGGCCAGGTATTCGTAGCCGCGCGCCCGGGCGGCCAGCCCCATTTCCCGGGGGGAGTCCCGGCCGTCGGTGTAGTTGGTGTGGGCGTGCAGGTCCCCCCGGATGTCCGCCACCCGGACCAGGGCCGGCAGGGTTCCCGCCCGGGCCGCCTCGATCTCGCCCCGGTTCTCGCGCAGCTCGGGTTCGACGTAGCCAAGGCCCATGCACGCGTAGATCTCCTCCTCGGTGCGGCCGGCGATCCGGTCCTCGCCCCGAAACACCCCGTATTCGTTGACCTTGAACCCCTTGGCGATGCCGAGGTTGCGCACGGCCAGATTGTGGGCCTTGGAGCCGGTGAAGTAGTGGAGCGCCGCGCCGCAGCTCTCCCGGGGCACGAGCCGCGCGTCCACCTGGAGCCCTGTGCGCAGGATGACGGCGGCCCGGGTCGGCCCCTTGGCCGTCACCTGGCGCACGTCGGGAAAGCGGGTAAAATCCTGAAGCACCGGCGAATCGGCCGCGCCCGTGACCAGGAGGTCGAGATCCCCCACGGTCTCCCGGCGACGGCGGTAGCTGCCGGCCACCACGACCCGCTCCACGCCGGCCGACCGGGCCAGATGGGCGCAAAGGGCCTCGGCCTGGGGCTCGGCCTGGGCCAGGGTGAAGCGGCCCGTATCGCCGGACTTGGACTTGCGGTCCAGGGCGGCCAGAATGTTGGCCTCGGCCTTGGCCCCGAAACCCGGGAGCGTCTGGAGCTTGCCGGCCGCAGCCGCCTGCCGGAGCCCCTCCAGGTCGGTGATGCCAAGGGCCTTGTGCAGGGCGGCCACCCGTTTGGGGCCAAGGCCCGGCACCGCCAGCAACCCTTCCAGGGTCCGGGGCGTGCGGCCGGCCAGTTCCGCCAGAAGCGGCAGCTTCCCGGTCTCGACGATCGCAACCATCTTGCCGGCCAAATCCTGGCCCACGCCCGGGATCTCCGTCAGGTCGCGCCCGGCCGCCACCATGCCGGCCACGGCCTCCCCCAGGGAGGCCACGGTCTGGGCCGCGTTGCGGTAGGCCCGGACGCGAAACGGATTGGCGCCCTCGATTTCCAGCAGGTCCGCGACCTCGTCGAAGATCCTGGCGATGTCGCTGTTGCTCGCGGCCATGGCTTCCCCCTCCCGGCCGCCCGGGGCCGGTCTTCGTATCCTCGTTGTAGGGAAGCCCGGCCGCCGGTGTAAAGCGGCAACCGATACGCCGGGGCGAAAACCCCGGCGAGGGGGCGGGAACCGGCCCCAGGGGACGGTTCCCGCCTCTGCCGGCCGGACGGCCTAGACTTCGAAATCCACCACGCGGCGCTCGGCCACCACGCTTTTAATGAATTCCACCACTTCCATGTGCAGCGGGTGCACGGCGTAGGCCTGCAAATCCTCCTTGGTGCGAAAGGTCGTGGCCAGGACGATGTCCGTCGGCGGCACGGACGCGAAGATCGCGTCGCCGATGGCCACTTCCAGTTCCACGGCCAGGGGGATCTTGCCGCGAAGGGCCAAGAGCCGCGCCTGCATCTCCGCCGCGTTGGCGGCCTTGTCCCGGCCGCCGGCCTCCTCCTTCAGGGTCCACATGACGATATGCCTGATCATAGGGTGCTCCTTCGTGTTTGGCGGGTTCTACCTCAAACCGGGCCGGGAAACCACTGCCGGTCCCCGGCCCGGGCCCGGCCAAAACGCCTTGCCCGGGCCCGGGCCTGTTCCGCAAAAAATGAAAGTATTCTAAGGAAGCCAGGCCTTTTGCCTGCAAAACCGCCAGGTCGTGGCCCGATGGCCGCCAAGCGGCAAGGAAGACCGGGCGCGTGCACGACTGGCAGAAGGTGCTTGCCTCCGCAGGCCGACAGGAATAAGGGTAGAGCATCCAAAGGAGGTTATATTGCAATGAAAGCCTTTATTCTTCCCCTCTTGGTAGCGGTGGCGTTGGTTGCCGGATGCAAGGACAACCAGGAAAAACCCACACAGCCGGCCCAGCCGGCCCAACCCTCACAGTCCACGCCGCAAAAACAGCCGACTCCGCCGGCCACGCCGACCCAACCCAATAGCGGCCCGGGCACGACCCAGGGCCAGTAAACCGGGCCGTTCCGGGGGCCGGGGCGGATCGGCCCGCCTGCCGCCCCGGCGCCCGGACGGCGATCCCTCGGCTCCGGGAGTCCGAAGCGCCTGGCCGCCTGTCCACGGGAGCGGCAGGGACGACGGCGCCCCCGCCCCGGCTGTCACGATTTTTCCGGAAACCGCGTCCTTGGCCGGCCACGGCGCGGCCGGAACAGGTTTGCGAAAGGCGACGCGGTGTTGCCGCCAGGGACCAGCCACCGCCTCCGGCCGTTCCGACAGGAACCGTCCCGCCCGGGAACTTAAGCGCCTGGGGAAAAGACCTTGACAGGCGAACGACCCACGGCTAACGACTACGTTCGACTCGGCTTGTTGCTTGCCATTTCCATGCCATTTTGCGTAGCGGCATCGTTGCGGCGCCCCGAACGTCTCTTTCATTGTCACGACAACCAGCAGCGACAACTACGGAAACGAGTGAAAACCGGAACGATTCGGATACTGCGCAATGATGGAAAGAATACGGCCCCACGGATGAAAGCCCCGACAACTGTCCTGCTCGCCCTTCTCCTGGCTCTTTTCCTGACCGCCTGTTCCGACGTCAAAGTCCTGGAACACAATACCGCCGTCCTCACGCCGGCCGCCCAGGTGGAAACCTTCCACCCCATGGACGGGCCTTACGTGCTCGGAGTGGGCGACGAGATGACCATTTCGGTGTGGACCAACACGGACTTGCAACGCAAGGTCAAGATCGACCCCAGCGGGGCCATCGACTATCCCCTGGTCGGCCAGGTCAAGACCTTCGGCCTGACCGTGGACCAGCTGCGGGGCCAGCTCGAAGGCAGGCTCGCCAAATACATCGTCGAACCCAGGGTCGACATCAGCCTGACCGAGTTCAAGAGCCTGAACGTCTTCGTGCTCGGCGAGGTGCGCACGCCCGGCGCGGTCTCCCTGCAACGCTACATCACGCCCCAGGAGGCCATTGCTGCGGCCGGCGGCTACTCCGAGTCCGCCCGCAACGATTTCGCCGTCATCCTGCGGCGCGATCCCCAAAAGGACGTCCTCATGGGCATCGCCGCCCCCCTCGGCCTGCGCGCCAAGGGCCAGCCGGCCATGGTGCTGCACGGCGGCGACATCGTCTATGTGCCCCGGTCCGGCATCGCGAGTGTCGAAACGTTCATGCAGCACATCACCACCCTGGTCAATCCGCTGGTCAATGTCGCCCGTGGCCTGGTCATGGCGCCCGACGTGGTCAACGTCTTAAACGGCACGGCCTTCCAGCCCGTCCAGACCCAGGTCCGAAGCTCCACCGCCAACAGCGCCCAAGCCATCATACCGGCCCAATAATGCGGAAGAAAATCCTTTTCGTCCAAGCCTGGCTTGGCCGTGAGCAACGCTTTTATCCCTTTCCCATCGGCCTGGCCGCCGTGGCCGCCCGGCTGGTCGGCGCCCACGATGTCAAGGGTTTCGACCCCAACGTGGCGGCCGATCCCATGGGGGAGCTGGCCCGGCTGGTGGCGGAATTCAAGCCGGACATCGTCGGCCTGTCGCTGCGCAACATCGACTCCACCAACTATTTCGACCCCTATCTCTTCTTTCCGCCTTTTGCCGAAACCGTCCGCACCGTCCGCCGCCAGGCGCCGGGAGCCACCCTCGTGGCCGGCGGGTCCGGGTACTCGCTTTTCCCCGAAGAGATCATGCGCCGGCTGCCGGAAATCGACCTCGGCCTCTACCTCGAAGGCGACATCCGCCTGGAACAGCTCCTGGACCACCTCGACGACCCGGCCGCCGTGCCCGGCATCTACTACCGCCGGGACGGGGTGCCGGTCTTTTCCGGCGCATCCGGGCACGATCCCTTTTGCGACGACTGGCCGTTTCCGGCCTGGGACATCTTCGACCTCGAGCCCTACAAGCGCATCCCCTATTCCATGGGCGTCGAAACCAAGCGCGGCTGCGCCTACCGCTGCGTCTACTGCTGCTACTACATCTTAAACGGCCGCCGCTACCGCCTGAAGTCCCCGGACCGGGTGGTCGCGGAGATCAAGGAACTGGCCAAACGCGGCTTCAAGGACATCCATTTCACGGACTCGGTCTTCAACGTCCCCACCCCCCACGCCATGGCCATCCTGGGCCGGATGCGCGAGGAGGTGCCGGGCATGCGGTGGAACGCCTACCTGAGCCCGGAAGGCATCACCGACGAATTCGTGGAACTGGCCCTGTCCATGGGCCTCTCCGTCTTCGGCTGCTCGCCCGACACCTACGGCGACGCGGCGCTGGCCGCCATGGGCAAGAACATGGGCGTGGCCGACATCGAGCGGGCGGTGGAAGTGATCCGGCGGCATCCGCCGGCCGAATTCGGGGCCAATTTCTTCGTCAACGGGCCGACCTACACCTACGGCACCCTCTTCGCCATCCTCCGCTTCGGCCTGTGGGCCAAGCTGCGGCTCGGCCGCCAGTACAGCCTGCTGCGGCTCATCAAGGCCAACTACATCCGCATCGAGCCCGGCACCCGCATCGAGGCCGTGGCCCGGGAGGAAGGCGTCATCGGCCCGGACACCGAGATGTTGCCGGAGACCCTGGACGATTTCCGCAAGACCTTTTACATCAACAGGCATCTGCGCGCCTTCAACGCCGTGTACATGCCGCTCAAGGACCTGGTCAGGCGCTTGCACGTCCTCCTTTTCCGGCGGGGGAAAAGTGTCTGATCGCGCCGGACCGGCCCCGGGCCGGGTCCGGGCGGACGACCGGGCCGGCCGTTCGCCGGCGCCGGTCCGGCCGGAGACGCCCCTTGCTTAGAGCCGCCCTGCTCGACCTTGGCCTCTGGACCCTCTCGTTCCCCCTGCGCGGACTCTTGTGCCGCCTGCCCGTGCCGGCGCTCGACGCCATCGGCGACGTCTGCGGGGAGGCGCTTTTCCGCCTGAAGACCGGGGAGCGCGAGGCGCTCGTCCGCTTCGCCCGGCTCCTGGCGCCCGGCCAGGGACCGCAGGCCGACCGGCGGGCCCGGGACGTGGCCCGCCAGGGGCTTCGCCTTTTTTCCAAGCGCCAGCTCGAAATCCTCTGCTGCCAGCGGCTCAACGCGGCCTACGTGGCCGACCTCGTCACCTTCGAGGGCCTGGACCACCTGCGCGCCGCCCTGGCCCTCGGGCGCGGCGTGGTGGCCGTGACCGCCCACTTCGGCCCCTTTCTCCTCGGCCCCATGGCCCTTGGCGTGCTCGGCTTTCCCGTCACCCAGCTGACCGGGCCGAGGCGCGCCGACCGGCTGACCCCGATCCAGGCCCGGGTGGCCGCGGCCCGAAACCGCCGGCTCGACGCCCTGCCCCTGTCCTTCCAGGAACTGGGCGGGCACTTGAAGACGATCTTCCGGCTCCTCAAGCAGAATTCCATCGTGGTCGTGGCCTTTGACGGCCGGGAGAGCAAGGATTTCGAGCCGGTGGACTTTCTCGGACGCAAGGCCCACTTCTCCTCCGGCCCCTTCCGGCTGGCCGACCGGGTCCAGGCCCCGGTCCTGCCCCTTTTCTCCTACCGGGAAACGGGCGGCCGGTCCCGGGTGGTCATCGGTCCGGCCCTGCCCCTGCCCCGGGACGCCGCCGGCGGCCTCGACGCCCGGGCCGCCACCCAGGCCTTCGCGACCCTGTTCGAAAAGCGCGTGGCCGCCCGGCCCGACCACTTCGTGACCACGCTTTTGAACATGGACCGCGACATCCGGCTCGGCATCGTCAAAACCCCGATTTTCGGCCAGGAACCGTGACCCGCCCGCCGCGCTGCGCAAGCCTGCGGCCGGAGCACCGCTTCCCGGCCTGCGCCGTGCGCCGCTGCCGGCGTATCCGCCCGCCGCTTGCCGGCGACACGACGGATGGCTCCCCCGGCCGGACCGCCGTCCCTCCCCGTGCCTCCCGTGTTTTCCGTGGCCCGATGTGATGCGATGCGAAACGTGGACTGGCTCGATGCGACCATTATAAACCCTGCGACCCGGAGAGAAGGACCATGCCCCCCCGCGTAATCGTCATCGGCATCGACGGTGCCTCTTTCGATCTGCTCGACCCCTGGATGGACCAGGGGCTTTTGCCGAACCTCTGCCGCGTCTTCACCGAGGGCGCCAAGGGCCCCCTCGAGGCCACCATCCCCATCAACAGCGCCCCGTCCTGGACGTCGTTCGCCACGGGGGTCAGGCCCGACAAGCACGGCATCTTCGGCTTTTTCCGCCTGGGCCACAGCCGGGAGGGCCGGGTCTTTCACAACGCCTCCTACCGCAAGGCTCCGCCGTTCTGGAGCCTGGCCTCGGCCAAGGGGCTGACCTGCGGCGTGGCCAACGTGCCGCTGACCTACCCGCCCGACGACATCGAGGGCTATATGATCTCGGGCATGGATGCGCCGCCGAGCGCCGGGCCCAAGTGCATGCGCCCCCAGTCCCTCTTTCAGGAACTGGAGCAGGCCGTCGGCCCCTACGTGGTTGAGCCGGACATCGCCACCCGGGTGGTCCTTCGCACCGACAAGGAGCGCGAGGAATTCATCGACACCATCGCGGCCATCGAAAAAAAGCGTTTCGCCCACTTCGACTATCTGGCCCGGACCCGGGACGTGGACGTGCTGGTCGCGGTCACGACAGCCACCGACCGGCTCATGCACCGGTTCATGTG
Organism: Solidesulfovibrio carbinoliphilus subsp. oakridgensis; assembly: GCF_000177215.2. Taxonomy (NCBI): domain Bacteria; kingdom Pseudomonadati; phylum Thermodesulfobacteriota; class Desulfovibrionia; order Desulfovibrionales; family Desulfovibrionaceae; genus Solidesulfovibrio; species Solidesulfovibrio carbinoliphilus. Next base: position 1,812,177 of record NZ_CM001368.1, read on the forward strand.
GTACCTGGACCCGAAAAGCCCGGGCCGGGGCGCGCCGGGATTCGACCGCATCCGGGACAAATGCATCGACGTCTTCCGCCTGGCCGACGACTTCGTCGGCCGGATGCTGCCGCTTGTCGACGACGGGGCCACGCTCCTCGTGGTCTCGGACCACGGCTTCCGGTCCATCGCGGACAAGGGCATCAGCATGGAGAGCTGGCTCCACGGCCAGGGGCTCCTCGCCTTTGCCGGCGGCCGGGCCGGCCGGACCCACGGACTGCTGCGGGGCATGAAGCACCGGCTGCGCCGGATGCTGCCGGAACACCTTTTCATGGCCCTGCGCTTTCGCTTCGAGGGCGTGATCCGCCACATGAACAGCTACGAGCGCTACGGCAACATCGACTGGGCCGGCACCCTGGCCTACAGCGACGACGAACTCGATGCCTTAAGCAGCGTCTGGATCAACTTGAAGGGCCGCGAACCCGAGGGCATCGTCGAACCAGGCGAGGCCTACCACGCCCTGCGCGAGGACCTGCGCGCGAAGCTCCTGGCCCAGACCGACCCCATGACCGGGGCCCCCATGACCGAGGCCGTCCACCGCCGCGAGGAGCTTTTCACGGCCGAGTACGCCAACCTGGCCCCGGACCTGATCGTCCAGTGGAAAGAGGGCTATTCCCCCCACCCGCGCCGCACCCCGCCCGGGTCCACGGACTTCTGCTTTCCCATGGACCGCCAAAAGCTCCTGCCCCTGGCCAGCGGCGAGCACTCCCGCTACGGCATCTTCGGGGCCATCGGCAACACTGTCCGGCCGGGCACGGCCGTGGCCGGGGCCCGGATCATCGACCTGGCCCCGACCATCCTTGGCCTCCTCGGCCTGGCCGCGCCCGACGCCATGGACGGCCGGATGCTCACGGAAGTCTTCAGGCCGGCCAGCCTGGCCGCGGACGGGCCGGTTCCGACCGACGTGGCCCCCGGTCCCGGCGGCGAGCAGGCCTTTTCCGACGAGGAGGCCGAGGAGATCGCCGAGCGCCTCAAAAACCTCGGCTACATGTGATGCACGGCCCGCGCGAAACCCGGGCCGTGGCCCGCAACACCGTCCTTCTGCTGCTCTCGAGCGGCATCGACGCCCTTTCGAGCCTCGGCGTGGCCATGGTGGCCGCCCGCTACCTCGGGCCGGAAGGCTTTGGCGAATTCGCCTTCATCCGGGTCTACGGCCTGATGGCCAGTCCGCTCATCGCCTGGGGCACCTGGAGCGTGCTCATCCGCGACGCGGCCCGGGACCGGGACCAGGCCGGGGCCCTGCTCATGGCCAGCCTGACCCTGAACCTCATCGGCGCGGTCCTGGTCATGGCCGCGAGCCTGGCCGGCGTGTCCCTCCTGGGATTTGTCTCCCCGGAGTGGCGGCCGGACTTCCTGGTCGGGCTCGGGTCCCAGGCCATCCTGGCCTTCGAGGGGTCCCTGGCCGCCATCTTCGTGGCCGAAAACCGGGTCCTGGCCCAGACCGTGGCCATCGCCGCCGGCCGCATCCTGCAGGTCGCCCTGTGCCTGGCCGTGGCCCTGGCCGGCCTGCCCCACGTCATGCTCTTCTGGGCCCAGGTGGCGGCCAGCGCCGTGGCCGTGGTCCTGGCCGTGGTCTACTGCCACCGTCGCATCGTGCGCCTGCCGCTCACCCTGGACATCGGCCGGATCCGGGCCCTGTTCCGCGAGAGCTTCTCCGTGGGCATGGCCACGCTCCTCACCCTCGGCTACACCTTCGTGGCCGTGTTCGTGCTCAACTGGGCCCACTCCATGGTGCAGCTGGCCCTCTTTCAGGCCGGCCAGCGGCTTATCACCTCGCTTATGACCGCCATCCGCTCGTTCATGACCGCCGCCGCCCCGGCCATGGCCCGGCTGGCCGGACCGGGCGGCGACCCGGACGCCTTTCGCCGGCTGGTGGCCACCTTCATCAAATACATCCTGGTCCTGACCGTGCCCGTCGGCTTCTTCCTGGCCGCCAAGGCCGAGCCGGTCCTGACGCTGCTCTACGGCCCGCTCTACGGCGACGGCGCCCCCGCCCTCATGGTCATCGCCTGGATGCCGCCGCTGCTCTTTTTGAACCGCCTCCTGGAGACGGCGCTCATTTCCATGGGCAGGCAGCGCACCCTGGTCTACGGCAACGTCCTGGCCCTGGCCCTTGGCGGGGCGGTCGGTCTGGCCGCCATCCCGCGCCTCGGGGCCGTGGGCGCCTCCCTGGCCTACCTCGCCTCGGGCCTTGGCATCTGCCTGGCCAACGGCGTGTTCGCCCGGGCCGCCTTCGCCCCGGCCCGGACCCTGCGGGCGGCCCTGGGGCCGGTCCTGTGCGCCGGGGTGGTGCTTGGCCTGCCGGGCCTCTTCCTCCCGCACCTCCACCCGTTGTGGTACGCGCCGCTCGGGGGCCTCTATCTGGCCGCCCTGTGGCGGCTTGGCATCCTCGGCCGGGAGGAGCTGCGGTTTCTGGCCGATCTGGTCCGCAAACGGGGCCCCCGGCCGCCCCTGGAACAGGCCGTGCCCGCCACCCGGGCCGAGGGCAAGCCATGACCGGGGCCACGGCACGAATCTTGTTTTCACGGCCGGTGTTTTGTAGGGTGCCGCAAACCGGAAAAACGTCCGGCCCTGGCCGTCCGCGCCGGGGTGGCGCGGGCGGGCGGCGCGGCCCGGGCCGGCCGCTTGCCGCATCCCGGGCCCCCGGCCCCAGGTCCGCCCGGAAGGACTGCCCGTGCCACGGATGAAAAACCTGCTCCTTCTCACGGCCTCCCTGGTTTTGGTCCTTTTGGGCCTGGAAGCCGCAACCCGCCTTTTTTTCCTGCCCCTGCCCGTGGTCGCGGACCCGGTCCTCGGCTACCGCCGGGCCCCGGGCATGACGCTCGCCTATGCCCAGGAAAACGACCACCCGGTCCGCTCGACCTTCAACAGCCGGGGCTTTCGCGGCCCGGACTTCGCCCCGCAGCCGCAGCCGGGCCTGCTTCGGGTGGCGGTCCTCGGCGACAGTTTCGTGGCCTCCGAGGCCGTGGAGGAGGACCGGACCTTTCCCCGCCTGGCCGAGGCCCGGTGGAACGCCGCCCACTCCCGGCCGGTCGAGGTCCTCAATTGCGGCGTCTCGGGCTATTCGCCGGTCCAGGAGTTCCTGCTGCTCAAAGACGAGGTCCTGGCCGCCAAGCCCGACGCGGTCTACCTCTTTTTCTTCCCGACAAACGACATCGAGGACATGGCCGCAACCACGGCCATGTCGCGCAACAAGCCCTTTGCCGCCCTTGGCCCGGAGGGGACGGTGGCCTTCGATTTCTCCTTTGCCAGGGGCTCACGCTACCAGGCCAAGGCGGCCGTCACCGCCCTTCGCCGCCAAAGCGCCCTGGCCAATCTCCTCTACGAACGCCTCTCCCCGGCCCTGACCCGGGGCTACCAGCGGCGGTTCCACCCCGAAGGCGGCCTGCCGCCCTACCTGACCCTGGCCACCGACCGGCCCGATCCGGCCTTTCTCGCCAACTACGCCACGGCCAAGGCCCTTTTCCGCCAGGCCGCCGCCCTGTGCCGGGACCGGGGCATCCCCTTCACTCTGGTGCTGGTGGACTACGACGGCGTCTCGCCCGAGGCGGCCGCGAAACTGACGGCCCTGGCCCCTTCCTTCGATCCCCTGTGGTTCGAAAAGGACCTGCAGCGCGCGGCCGCCCGGGACGGCTACGGGTTTCTCGGCCTGCAAAGCCTTTTTCGCGACCTCTACGCCGCCGGTGGCGCGGACTACCACTGGCAGCACTGGAACTACGCCGGCCAGGAGGCCGTGGCCCGGGCCCTGGCCGCCCGGATGGCCGTGGACCTTTCCCCGGCGCCGGAAGGACTGGCCCAGGGGCCGGCGGCGGGCCCCGGAGCCGGGACCGAAACCCTTTTGCAACCGGCGAAACCTGGGGTACAGGGTGTTTCCCCTTGAGGCCGGACGCCGGGCCGGACGCGGCGTTCCCGCCCCTCTCCCGCCCCGCGGCGGAAGGCCCGGGCGCGGCGGACCCCTTTTTGTCGGATGACGGCTTGCGCCGAAACGGCCTGACCCAAGGCGATACCAACGGATGCCCGAAACGAGCGTGAGGATATGAAGGCAACGGCAATGCGGCGGATGCGATCCCTAAACGTGCAAGGATCAGGCTTCACACGATCCATGGTGCTCGGATGCGTGGTCTTCCTGTGCCTGCTGGTCGCCTGGAAGGGCGTTTCCTGGTGGAAGCAGCGCGCGCTTCTCTCCAAGGCCGAAGGCAAGAACGTGGTGGTGGCCACCGAGGCCGTGCGCACCATCGCCTACAAGAAATACGGCGGCGCGGTCAGCCGGCTCGAGCAGCTGGTCGGCAAGGACACGGACAAAGCGGTCCGCCTGGCGGCCATCGAGGCCCTGGGGGCCATCGGCCGGACCGAGTCGGCCTCGGTCCTGGTGCCGGTCCTCGAGGACCCGGACCGGGACGTGGCGTCCCAGGCGGCCGTGGCCCTCGGCCGCATCGGCAGTGCCGTGGCCACCGAACCGCTGTGCAAGGCCCTTGCGGCCAAGCCGGTCCAGCTCACGGCGCTGTGGGCCCTGGGCGAAATCGGAGATTTTTCCGCCTACGAGACCGTCCGCCGTTTCCGCGACGATCCCGACCCCTATGTCTCCTACAACGCCGTCCAAGCCCTTAAAAAGCTTGGCGCGGGCGGGTGATCCATGGATTTCAAGACCTCTCTTGCCATTTTGTGGCGGTGGAAGGGCCTGTTTCTGGCCGTCCTTTTCGCCGTCCTTCTCGGGGCCCTGGCCGCGGTCCAGTTCGTAAGCCGCCAGTACGAAGTCAAATCCGTGGTCTTCGTCACCCCCTCGGAAGTCATCTCCTCGCTGATCGCGGACATGGGCCTCATGAACGCGGCCGGCGTCAACCTGAAGACCGACTGGGCCCCGGAAAACATCGTGCAGATGGCCAAGCTGGCCCCTCTGGTCCAGCGGGCCGTGGACCTGCTCCAGATGCGGGACGCCGACGGCAAGGCCTATCTGCCCAAGGATCTCGTCAAGTACCGGTACGGGCTCGCCGTCCTTTTCCCCCGGCCCTACCTCAAGGTCGAGAACACCGACGACACCCAGATGTTCGAGTTGACCGTCTATTCGGCCGACCCGGACGAGGCCGTCATGTTCGCGGACACCATGGCCGAAATGCTCCGGGTCGAGATGATCAACCTGCGCCTCGGGCTTTTCGAGGCGGCCGAAAAGCAGACCGACGAGCGGATCACCACGCAGCTGGCGCAGTACCAGGCCATCCTGGGCGAAATCCGGGATTTCCAGCTCAAGAAACACTCCGTCAAGCTGGAAAAAGAGATCGAGGTGGCCATCACCAAGCTCGATACGCTCATGACCACCCGCCAGGACACCCTGGCGGCCATGGCCGGCTTGACGGCCAAGATGGCCACCATGAGAAAGCAGCTCAGGTCCCAGACGCCCGAGGCCGTGTCCGGAGCCACCCTCAAGGACAACGCCTACGTCAACATGTTGCGTGACCAGCTGACCCAGCTCCAGATCAAGCAGAAGGGCCAGGAGGCCACCCTGACGGCCAACCACCCGGACATGATCGCACTCAAGCGCCAGATCGACGACCTCGCCAAAAACTATGCCCAGGCCCTGCGGCTCTACGGGGACACCTCCTCGGACCTGCAGTCCCTGCAGCGGGAGTACGACGCCGACCGGGCCAAGCTGGCCGCGGTCGAGGGCGACATCGCCGAACATCAGGCGAGCATGGCCAAACTGCCCCAGAAATCGGCGGATTTCGGCCTGCTCCAGCTGCGCCAGACCGCTGCGGGCAACGTCCTGACCGCCCTCTTGACCGCCAAGGACAAGCTCACCGCCGCCAAAAACGTCGTGCTCTCGGACGTGCGCATCCTGCAGCACGCCCGCATCGACGAGTGGAGCCGGCCCGAGCGCCCGAAAAAGGCCACCAGCCTGGCCATCGCCGGCTTCGTGGGCCTGTGCCTGGCGCTTTTCGCCGTCTACGTCCGGGAACTCTACGACGACACCCTGCGCGGCCCCGGGGACGTGGCCGCCCTGGGCCTGCCCTGCCTCGGCCGCATCCCCCGGCTGCGTCCCGGCCGGGACCGCCTCGTGCCGGACTCGCCGGCCGACGCCGGCTTCGAAGCCTACCGGTCGCTCAAAAACGACCTGGCCCACGTCCTTGGCCGGCCGGACAGGCTGGTCGTGGTGCTTGTGAGCCCCGAACCCGGGGCCGGACGGACGGTCACGGCCGCCAACCTGGCCCTGGCCGCGGCCCGGGACGGCAAAAAGACCGTGGCCGTGGACGCCGATTTCCGCAATCCCGCCCTGGCCGCCCTGTTCGACCTGCCGGACGCCCCGGGGCTGACCTCGGTCCTTTACGGCGAGCGGGGGTTGGCCGACGTCGTCCGGGTCCTGCCCGGCACGGGCCTTGCGGTCGTGCCGCCCGGCCACCTGCCGGCCGCGCCGGGCCCGCTTTTCGCCTCGGACCGGCTGGCCGCGGTCATGGCCGCACTGCGGCGCGACTTCGAGGTGGTCGTCTGCGACGCCCCGGCCCTGGCCCTTGGCGACGACGCCCTGGCCCTGGCCGCCCTGGCCGACGCCACCCTGGTCGTGGCCCGCACGGGCGTCACCTCGCGTCCGGCCGTGGAGCGGCTCCTGGCCCGCTTCCGGCTGGCCGGGGCCCGGGTGGCCGGACTGGTCCGCACCCTGGCCTGACGGTTTGGCCCGCCGGACCGCCTTGCCTTCCGGTTTGAGGGGGCGTAACGGGGAAAAGCGTGGGAAATCCTGGCCCGCAGAAAAAAGCCGAGGAGGCGTCATGCGCCAGATAGCGTCGCTCGGGACGGCCGTTGCCTTTTTTCTGGCCTTTTTCGCCAGCCTTCCGGCCCAGCCGGCCTTTGCCCAGCCCGACGGCTGGGACCCGGCCGCAGCCCCGCCCCTGGCCCAAGAGCCGGCCGGCCCCATGGCCCAGGCCCCGCCGGGGTTTGGCCCCTCCGCAAACGGCCCCTACGGCCCGGGGCCGGCCATGGGCCGAGGCCCCGGCCAGGGACCCGGGCCGGGCGGCCTGGACCTGTCCGGGCCGCCCCTGCCGCCGGACCATGCCGCCGTCGACGACTCGCCCTTTGGCCTCTACGGCCCGCTGATCGAGTCCGAATCCCTGGGCGGGGCCTCGGGCGCGGCCGCAGCCATGCGCGACCTCGGGGCCGGCTGGGCCCGAATCATAAGCCCGGCCCTGGCCCGTGGCGGCAAGGCCCTTCGCGACCGGGGCGTGCGCCTCTACGTGGCCCTTGGCCCCGAACCCGACGACACGGTCCGGTCGCTCGTCTCCCGCAACAAGGAGGCCGTCCGGGTCTGGCGCATCGGCAACGAGCCTGATTTCCTGCGCCTTGGCGACCGGCCGGACCTCTACCTGGCCGATCTCCAGCGCCTCTATCCCCTGGTCAAGTCCGTGGACCCCACGGCCGTGGTCACCTTTGGCGCCCTGTCGAACGAACCCCACCCCGGGCCGGACAAGCCCGGCTACCGCTATCTCGAAACCCTGCTTCAAGGCGGCGCCTGCCGGTATTTCGACGTCTTCACCTTCCACGCCGAGGGCGAGGAGGCCGACTGGCAGGGGCTTGGCCGGGCCATGGCCGCCTACGGCGAGCTCCTGGCCCGCTACCAGTGCCAAAAACCGGTCTGGGTGACCGAGATGGCCACCTACAGCGGCCAGCCTTCCGGCCGCCGGACCTTTGCCGCCCAGACCGAGGCCGGGCAGGCCGCCGGGCTGGTCAAGCGCTACGTCGCCGGCCTGGCGCTCGGCATCAAAAAGATGTTCTGGACAACCCTCGTGGAATACCACGACTTCGCCGGCCAGCCGGGCAGCTATTACAATTTCACGGGGCTCGTGCACAATCCCAAGAACAAGGGCCTCTCCTCGAAGAAGCTGGCCTATTACGCCTACCGGCAACTGTCGCAAAAGGTCCTGGCCACGGACTGGAAAGCGGTGAAAACCGTGTCCGACGGCGCGGACGGCCTCCATGTCTATGCATTTCCGGCCCGGGCCGGCGGCACGCCGCTCTGGGTCGTCTGGCGGGAAGGCGGCGCCGAGGCCCGGGAGGCCCGTCTTGCCGTCGGTCCGGCCTCCCGGGTCCGGGTCACCCCGGCCGTGCCCCGGCCGGCCACGGGCCGGGAAGCGGACAAGGGCCCGGCCTTTGACCGGACAACGGCCAAGGTTACGGGCGGCGTGGCCACGGTGCGGGTCGGCGACGCGCCGGTCTACGTCGAGCCGGTGCGGCCGTAAGCGATGCTGTTTTCCCGTCACCTGCCCCCGGCCCCCCCTTCCCTCGCCTGGGGCCGGGCCCTGGCCACGGCCGCCTTTTTCGCCTGTCTGGCCTGCGGCGGGGCCTGGCTGGGCCTGACCTCCCTCGACGGCCTGCTTTTGGCCGTGTGCCTGCTGCTGTCCTTTCTTTTTCTCCTCAGCGGCCGGGCGGCCCTGGCCGCCATCATCCTGGTTTTTCCCCTGGCCTCGGCCTATGCCGGCATCTACGTCATCACCCTGGCCACGTCCAAGGATCTGGTCCAGCGGGTGGACCGGCTGCCTTTCCTCATTCCGCTGCTGGCCATGGTCCTGCCGGGATTCATCCTGCGCCAGGCGGGCCGGCGCGGGGGGCCGCCCCGCCCGGACGGCCTGCTCGTGCCGGCCGTGCTGCTCTTTCTGTACGGCTGCATCACCGTCGCCTGGAGCGCCAACACCGACACCACCCTGGCCCAGCTGGCCATTCTGGCCTCCAACGTCCTTCTCTACGCCGTGGTGGTGCGGGAAACGGAGAGCGAGCAGGCCTTCAAGGTGGTCCTGTGGTGTCTGGTGGTGACCGGCCTCTTGGAGGCCTTCCTGGTGGTGGGCTTCTACTTCTTCAAGGCGCCCAAGACCGTGTTCGTGGACTATCCCTGGTTCGACTCCATCCGGCTCTATGTCGTTTCCAACACCGGCTTTCTCGACCAGGGGGTCTTGCGGCGGGGCAAGGCGCTGACCTATCCCCACGAAACGGGGCTCATGATGGGGCTTTACGCCGCCTCGGCCTTTGCCCTGGCCCTTTTCGACCGGCGGCTTCGGGTGCGGATCTTTCTCGGCGCGGCCATCGTCGTCTTCATCACCGCCCTTTTCGCCACCATGTGCCGGGGCCCCATCGTGGCCACGGCGGCCATGGCGCTTGCCTACTTCTTCTTAAACGTCCGGCTGCGCCGCCGGGCCTTTGTCTGCCTGGCGGTCCTCGCGACCGTCTGCGTCGTCACCTTCAAGGTCCAGGACGCGCTCCTCAACGAGGGGGCCGGCATCACCGTCACGCCGCGCATCGAAAAGCTCGACCTCTATTCCTCCAACCAGGTCCGGTTCAAGTGGTGGCGCCGGGCCGCCGAGGCGAGCATGGAGACGGGTTTTCTCGGCCTCGGCCCCGGCGGGGCCTCGTATCTCCTCAACATCATCTACGGCCACAGCCTCTATTTCTCGATCTTTTTCGATTTCGGCCTGCCGGGGGTGGTCCTTTTCCTGTGGATGCTGAGCCGGTTCCTCGCTTCCGCCCTGCCGCTCCTGCGCTACCAGGACAATTTTCTCGAACAGGCCCACCTGCTCTTTTTCGTCGGCGTGGTGGCCGTCTCCGTCCACATGCTGGTCGACCTGGACTACAACCGGCCGGTCCTGTGGTTCTACCTCGCCCTGGTCGTCTCCTCCGGGGCGCTTATCCGCCAGCGCCGGGGCCTTGGCGCGCCGGCCAGCCGGGCCGTGCCCGAAACGGCCGGCTGGACCGGTCCGGAAAAGGGCCTGGAATCAGCCTAGGGGCGCGTCCTCGAAATCCGTGCGGGCGCGTTTCGAGAACAACACAGGGAAATACTTGCTTATCAAAGAATATTTTTTGCTCAACGCCCCGCGAGGCCCCGGGGCGACGGCCCTTCGGACGGCTTAGAATTCGGCCAAAACCTTTTCGAGCGTCTCCCATTCGATGGGCTTGGTCAGATAGGCGTTGAATCCGCTTTGCATGTAGCGGTCGATCTCGCTTTTGAGGGCATAGGCCGTCAGGGCCACGACCGGCGTGTCCGGATCGACTCCCGGCGGCGGATCGTTGCGGATGACCCGGGTGGCTTCGTCGCCCCCCATCTCCGGCATGCGGATGTCCATGAGCACCAGGTCGAACCGGTCCTTGGCCAGCATGGCCAGGGCTTCCCGGCCGGTACCGGCCAGGAACGCGGCATGGCCATGGGTTTCCAGGAGCTCCCGGATGAAGACCCGGTTGACGAGATTGTCCTCGGCCACCAGGATGCGAAGCGACCGGCCCTTTCGCCCGACCTTGGCCTCGTCCTCCTCGACCACGGCGTGGGCCACGTCGAGGGGCAGGGTGAACGAGAAGACGCTGCCCTCGCCCTCGGTGCTGGCCACGGTTATTTCCCCGCCCATGAGCTCCACCAATTGCCTGGAGATGGTAAGCCCGAGCCCCGTGCCGCCGAACAGGGCCTGGGCCGAGGTGTGGGCCTGCTCGAAGCTCTCGAAGATGTGCGCGAACCGCACGGCCGGAATGCCGATGCCCGTGTCCGTGACCGTGAACCGGAAAAGCTGCGGCCCGCCGGCGGCCGACTCCCCGGCCCGCTCCACCCGCAGGTCGATCCGGCCGGACGGGGTGAACTTGAGGGCATTGCCGACCAGGTTGGTCAACACCTGGCGCAGCCGGCCGGCGTCCCCCACGATGCTGTCCGGCAAGTCCGGAGCCACGGTGTGGGCCAGGCCGAGGTCCTTCTTGCCGGCCGCCACCCGGAAGGGCTCGACAACCGCCTCCACTTCCTTGCGCAGGGAGAAACGCTTGCGAAAAAGCCGGATCTTGCCGGCTTCCAGCTTGGAGAGGTCAAGGACGTCGTTGACAATGCCGAGCAGATGCAGGGCCGACTTGTCCGCCAGATCCAGGTATTCGCTGATGGCCGGATCGACGGACTTGAGCCGGGCCAGATGGATCATGCCCATGATGCCGTTCATGGGGGTCCGGATCTCATGGGACATGTTGGCCAGAAATTCGCTCTTGGCCCGGTTGGCCTGCTCCGCCTCCTCCCTGGCCTGGCGCGCTTCGTTCTCCAGGGCCTTGCGCTTGGCGATGTCCCGGGCCACGGCCAGGACCGTCTCCACCCGTCCGTCCGCTCCCATTTCCGCGGCAAAACGGATCTCGTAGGTCCGGTCCCCGCCCCGGTTGCCGATCCGGCCCTCCAGCACCTGGTCCTCGCCTGTGGCGAAAACATGCCGCAACGTCTCCTCGGCCTTGGGCCTGTCCGCTTCGACCACCCCGAAGGACGCGAGCGGCTTGCCGATGAGGTCCGCCGGAGCCACGCCCGTGGCCGCCTCCACCACGGGATTGACGTAGAGCAGGCGGTGCGCCCGGTCGAACCGGGCAATGATGTCCGGGGCATGCTCCACGAGCGCCTTCGATTCCTGCTCCCGCCGGTAGAGGGCCTGCTCGAGGCGCTTGCGTTCGATGGCGTAGCGGATCGACCGGGCCAGGAGATGGATGTCGATCTGGCCCTTGACCAGATAGTCCTGGCCGCCGGCCCGCAACACCCGGACCGCCACCTCCTGGTCGTTGAGCCCGGTCATCACGATGACCGGCAGGTCGTGGTGCCGGGCCTGCAAGGCGTAAAACGTGCCAAGGCCGGTGCTGTCCGGCAGGCCGAGATCGAGCAGGATCGCGTCCACGGCATGGTCTTGGAGAAAGGCGTACCCGTCGCAGAGCCGGGAAACGGCGTGCAACTGGAAGCCTGTGTCCAAGGCGGAATCGAGCATCCGGCGCAACAGGCGCACGTCGCCCGGATTGTCCTCGATGAGCAGGAGCTGGATCGGAATTTCTTTTGTCATCTGCCTACCTGGGATATCCGGATGGTGCTGCGCCCATGGTGCGTGGTCCCCCCCGCCGCGTCCTTCCCCGCGATACCGGGTCAGGGCTGGCGGGGCAGCCGTACCGTCCGCAGCCAGAAGCGCTTGATCTCTTGAACGACCTGGCGAAAGTCCTCCCACCCGGAGGGTTTGATGATGTAGCAGTTGGCATGGGCCTCGTAGCAACGGTCGATGTCGTCGTCGGCCTTGGAACTGGTGAGCACGACCACGGGGATGCGCAGGAGTTCCCTATCCTCCTTGATCTGGCGCAAAACCTCCCGGCCGTCAATGCGCGGCAGGTTGAGGTCGAGGATGACCAGATCCGGCCGCACGGCCTGGGCGAATGCCCCCTCGCGGCGCAGCCGCCCCAAGGCCTCGTCCCCGGTCCTGGCCACCGTCACCACGACCCCCTCCGCGTCCTCGAGGGCCTTCTCCAGCAGGAGCACGTCGCCCGGGTTGTCCTCGACCAGCAGGATGGTGCGCTCTTTCATGCGACGGCCGCCTCGCCCGGTTCGGCCCCGGACTCGCGGGGCGGGTCATGGGGCAGGGTGAAATAGAAGGTCGTTCCCGCGCCGACCTCGGATTCGAGCCAGATGCGTCCGCCGTGGCGCTCGACGATCCGCTGGCACACGGCCAGGCCGATGCCCGTGCCCGGGTATTCGTCCCGGGTATGGAGCCGCTGGAAGATGACGAAGATCTTTTCCCAGTACCGGGGTTCGATGCCGATGCCGTTGTCCCTGACCGAAAAGGTCCACCCCTGCGCCTCTGGCGCGGCCGCGACATGGACGGCCGGGGGCGCCTGCCCGCGAAACTTGATCGCGTTTTTGACGAGATTCTGGAAAAGCTGCAGCATCTGCGAGGCGTCGGCCCGAAGCGTCGGCAGGGGATCGCGGGTCACGACGGCGCCGTTCTCCTCTATCACATGGCGAAGGTCGCGGAGCACGGCGTCAAGGACCGCTTCCATGTCCGTCGGCAAAAACGGCTTGCCTTTCATGTCCACGCGCGAATAGGTGAGAAGATCGCCAATGAGCTCCTGCATCCGGCTGGCGCCGTCCACGGCGAAATGGATGTATTCCCTGCCGTCCGCGTCGAGCTTGTCCTCGTACTCCAGGGAAAGGAGCTGCAGAAAGCTGCCGATCATCCGCAGCGGCTCCTGCAGGTCGTGGGAGGCGATGTAGGCGAAGTGCTCGAGCTCCTTGTTGGACCGGGCCAGCTTCTCCTCGGCCGCCTGCCGCTCCTTGACCTCGTGGAGCAGGTCGACGTTTTTGTCCTCGATTTCCTTGTACAGGGAGATCACGCCCTTGTTGGTCCGGTCGAGCTCCTCGTTGGTCTGCTCGAGCTCCCGGTTGAGCCGGTCGGCCTCGCCGAGCTGCCGGGCCAGTTCCATCTCCTTTTGCCGCAGCGCCTCGAGGGTCCGCAAGAGGTCGCGGTTCTGGCGCTCGACCTCCTCCAGGGGCGAGTGCGTGATCTCCCGGGCCAGCAGTTCCCCCCAGGCCGCGGCCTGTTCCTGGTCCACGCCGGCCGGCAGGAGCTTGGCCAGGGTGACCGACGTGCCCCGGCCCGGGACGCTTTCGACCAGGAAATGGTCCACCAGCCGCCTGGCCCCGGCGATGCCGCTGGCGCCGCCCAGGGCGGGCGAACTTTTTTCCATGGCCGCCTCGACGTCGGCCAGGCCCGGTCCCTTGTCCGTGACGGTCACCCCGAGCAGGGGGCGGCCGTCCTCTTCGAGAATACTGAACCGGATCGAACAGGGGCCGGCGTATTGGAACGCGTTGCGCACGACCTCGGAAACGGCTGTGGTCAGCCGGGTCTGGTCGTGGAGGGACAGCCCGGCCAGGGCGGCGACCCGCCGGGTCCGTTGCCGGGCCAGGATGATGTCCCCCTCCTGGCGCACCAGGATCTGGAAAAACGGCTTGTTCACGGAGGCTTCACCTCTTGGCCGGACGCAATCCGACAATGGTCAGGTCGTCGGTGCCCCGGTTGTTGTCCCGGTAGGCCATGGCCGCGACCAGGGCCGGGTGCCGGCCTTCGAGGCCGGGATAGGCGCCGAGGTCCCAGTTCGAGAGCAGGCCGTCGGAATTCATGACCAGGGTCGGATTTCCCTCCCACGGGTACTGGAAGGATTGGACCTTGACGAGCCCGTAGCCCAGGGTTCCGTTCATGGAAACGAGATTGAGGGTCTTTTCCGCGGGCCGCAGGATTCTGCCGAAGATATTGCCCACGCCCACATAGGTGAGCACCCTGGCCTGGGGCCGGATCTCGGCGATGGCCAGGGCCGCCCCCCGGGTGGGCCGCAGCCGCGCGTGGAGTTTGTGCACAAGGGCTTCGGGCCCGAGGTCGGTCCGTTCGAGAAAAGCCCGGACCGCCTCGTGGGCCGCGGCCGAGGCGCCGGGACCGTGGCCGAGGCCGTCTGCGACCAGGACCAGAATCCGGTCCTTGGCGAAAATCATGCCCCAGCCGTCGCCGCAGACGTCCTCCCCGGGCTTGGACAGGCCAACGCCCCCCCACTCGAAGGCGGGAGGCCGCATCCGCTCGAAGGACTGCCGGTTGTAGATCCGCGACAAGACGGCCGTGCCGACGCCGGGGGCGGAGTAGAGGGCGAATTCCTCGGAAAGGCGGCGGATGGCCCCAAGTCCGGTGCCCGGACTGCCGGCGGTGGACACCCCGTCCTCGAGCATCCTGGCCGGCTGGGCCATGCCCGGGCCCCGGTCGATGCAGAGGAACTCGATCCCGGCCAGGCCGTCGAGGGAGATCTGCCGGAAGAGGACTTCGCCGCCCTGGTCGGTGTGCTTGACCAGATTGGTGCCGCATTCGGTGGCCACGAGGGCGGCCCGGCCGGCCGTCTCGTCGCTGACGCCGAGGGCCCGCGTCAGTTCCGCCACCTCCCGGCGCAGGCTGCCGGTCTGGCTGGTTTCCGTGATCCGGTGGACACGGTGTGGGAGCAGGCCCGCGAGCAGCTCGGCACCTACGTCCATTGGATCACCATGATCCGCGTTCCCTGCCCGGGCTGCGACTCGATCGTGAATTCGTTGACCAGGCGCTTGGAACCCGGCAGCCCCTGGCCGAGGCCCTTGCCGGTGGTATAGCCGTCCTGCATGGCCAGCTCCAGGTCCTCGATGCCGGGCCCCTGGTCCTCGAAGCGGACCCTGACCCCGGCCCGGCCGTGGTTGTCGAGCTGCTCGATGGTCACCAGGCCGCCGCCGCCGTAATCCACCATGTTGCGCGCCAGTTCGCTGACCACGGTGACGAGCTTGGTCTGGCTGACGAGACCGAGGCCCACCTTGGTGGCATGGCCCCTGGCCCGCTGCCGGGCGCCCACGATGCCGGCCTCGTCGACGACCGGAAAGGACTCGCTCTCAATCGTCCGCATCGTCGTCTCCGCTGTCATCGTGAGACGGGACGAGACGTGAGCGGAGAAGCTCCATGCCTTTCTCCACATTGAGCGCGGTCAGCACCCCCGGCAGGGACAGTCCCAACTCCACCAGGGTGATGGCCACGGCCGGCTGCATCCCCACCACCACGGTCTGGGCGTCCATGATGCTCGTGATCGAGGCGATGGTGGCGAGCATCCGGCCCATGAAGGAATCGACCATGTCGAGGGCGGAAATGTCGATCAGCACACCCCGCGACTGGTGGGCATTGACCATGTGCGTCAGGTCGTCCTGCAGGGTCATGGCCTGCCTGTCCTGCATGTCCACCTGGATGGTCACCAGGAGGAACGCCCCCATCTTGAGTACGGGAATCCTGTCCATGAACCACCTACTTCCTGTCGGCTCCGGTCTCGCCTTTTTGGATGCGAAGACCGAGGGCCTTGAGCGACTCCTTGAGCGCGTCGGCCATGGAAGCCCTGGTCCGGACGCCCGACAGGTCGACGCCGAGGCCGACCATGGTCTGGGCGATCTCGGGCCGGATGCCGCTTATGATGCATTCCGCGCCCATGAGCCGGGTGGCGGCCACGGTCTTGAGCAGGTGCTGGGCCACCAGGGTGTCCACGGCCGGAACGCCGGAGATGTCGAGGATGGCGATGGAGGCGCCGGTGGCCACGATCTGTTGCAGGAGGCTTTCCATGACCACCTGGGTCCGGGCGCTGTCCAGGGTGCCGATCAGGGGCAGGGTGAGCACGCCTTCCCAGACCTTGATGACCGGGGTGGACAGTTCGAGCAGCTCCTGCTGCTGGCGGTGGATGATCTCTTCCCGGCCCCTCACGTAGGCGTCGAAGGTCAAAAGGCCGAAGGTGTCGAGCAGCTTGGACAGCCTGATCACCTCGCGGTTGAGGATGTCGGGCTGGCCGGCGTGGGCCTCCTGGAGGAAGGCCAGGAGCGTGTCCTTGAGGCTGAAGACGTACATGGCCGTCTCGGCCGGGCTGAATCCCTGCCTGGTCCTCGATATGGAGATGTCCTCGAGGAGGCGCAGGACCGGCCTGTATTCCGGAGCCGACGTATCCGTGAAGTTCCCGGTGCTGACGGCGCCTTGGAAGGCGTCGAGGAATTCCCTGGACTGGACGAAGAGTTCCTCCCTGCTCATGAGGTCCGGGCGCAGGGTCTTGCTGGCCAGCTGGGCCTGCATCCAGGCGTCGAGGATGGCGCTTTTTCGCCGGCTGATCATCGTCGCGGTATCGTCGGTCTTTGCAACCATAAAAAACTTCTCCTGCCTGTGGTATTTGAGGATAAAAACCCGGGCCCGGCCTTGGGCGGCCGGACCCGGGTCGACCGGGGCACGCCTGCCGGCGACCCCGCCAGTCTGGATGGTAGATCACTTAAATCCCCAATACCGTCAACCGGTAATCCAAAATCAGGACCCGGCCTTCCATGGCGGGCATGGCCGCCGGCGCGGCTTGCCTCGGGAGGCGGATCGGCGCTAGGGGGATGCCATGAACGTCCCCCCTGCCCCCCTTTCGGCCGCCAAGCCCCCCACCGTCCACGAGGTCTGGGCCTGGGTGCTGACCGGCCTGGCCCTCTTCCTGGTCTTTCCGCTGCACCTGTTCGCGGCCCTGATGGCCGGACTGCTTGTCTTCGAGCTCATCCACGCAGCCGCGCCGCTCTTGCGCGTGACCAGGATCGGCCATCGCCGGGCCAAGCTGGTGGTGGTCGGGCTGCTGGCCGCCGGCATCGTCACCGGGCTGGTCTTTGTGGCCTGGAAATCGGTCGTCCTGCTCCACCACCACGAATCGGCCGGCATCCCGTCGCTTCTGACCAAGATGGCCGAGATCCTGGACAACGTCCGGGCCACCCTGCCGGCCTGGCTGGCCCGCAACCTGCCCGACAACATCGAGGACATCGACAAGGAACTGGCCATGCGGCTGCGCGAGCACGCGGCCGCCATGCAGCAGGCCGGCAAGGCGATAAGCCTCCTTCTGGCCCACATCGTGGTCGGCCTGATCCTCGGGGCCATCCTGTCCCTTTCCGCCGAAGCCGAGCCGGGCAGCCGCCGTCCCCTGGCCGGGGCCCTGGCCGAGCGGGCAAGGCGCATCAGCGAGGCCTTCCGGGCCGTGGTCTTCGCCCAGGTCCGCATCTCGGCCCTCAACACCTTCCTCACCTTCCTCTACCTGCTGGTCGCCCTGCCGGCCATGGGCTACCACCTGCCCCTGGCCAAGACCCTGGTGGCCCTCACCTTCGTGGTCGGACTGTTGCCGGTGGTCGGCAACCTCGTCTCCAACACGGTCATCGTCATCGTCAGCCTGAGCGTCTCCTTTGCCGTGGCCGTCTGGTCGCTGGCCTTCCTGATCGCGGTCCACAAGCTCGAATACTTCCTCAACGCCCGGATCGTCGGCGGCCACATCCATGCCCGCACCTGGGAGCTCCTGCTCGCCATGCTGGCCATGGAAGCCGCCTTCGGCCTGGCCGGGCTGGTGGCCGCGCCGATCTATTACGCCTACCTGAAAAAGGAACTTGTCGACCGGGGATTGGTGTGACCGGGGCCTAGCCGGACCGGACGTCCGCCGTCCGGCGCGGCCGCAGGACGGCGGCCAGGGCCGCCCCCAGGCACAGGAGATCGAGGGCCAGCACGGCCAGGTCCCCCCGGCCGGTATAGAAGGCCACAAGGCCGCTCCCCAGGGCGTAGGGGTCGGGCGGAGGCAGGGGGCCGAGAAACGGCCAGAAAAGGACCACCGGCTCGGTCAGGTCGAACAGCAGGTGGGACAGCCACAAAAGGGTCAAGGCCCACCAGAGACGGCCGGCCCGGCCCGTCTGGGCAGCCGGGCCGGGCCGGAAAAGGCGCAGCCACAGGGCCAGGAGCCCGGCCACGGCCGCGAACACGGCCAGGGAATGGCCGACGAACTTGCCCGAGGTGCCCCAAAAAACCATGCCCATCTTGTCGATCAGGTCCGGACCGTAGGCGGCGGCCAGGAGCGGGACCAAGGAGACTGTGGAAAAAGCGGTGCGCCTGGCCAGGACGGCCAGACCGGCGTGTCCGAGTATCATCGCCGTGGGGTAGCAATTGGGACTGGCCGTGTAAACACCCGGCGGGCGCGAGAAGGCTTCCTCGCCGCCGAAGGCCGTTCCTGGCCACCCGCGCCGCAGGCATGAACGGCCCTTTGGCCCGGCTCCGCCCCGCCGCCGTCCCCCGCCGCTCCCCGAATCCTCGGCCTCCCCGGCACCCTGCCGACGTCGCCGCAAAAAAGTCGGGAAAATCCGCCGAATACCGCCCCTCGCGCCATGGACTTTTTTCCACAACCTGGGCTAGCACAGGCCCTGGAACCATGCGTCAAATCGCGTTCGCGGAGGGACCCCATGCCCGGCATCAAGGCCGCACTCCTGGCTCTTCAGGCGATGTTGCTTTTCCTGGCCATGACCGGTCCCGCCCTGGCCGCCGCCGAGCCGGTGGGACGGCTCCTGTTCGTCCAGGGGCAGGTGTCCCTGCGGCCGGCCGGGGACGCCGGCTGGCGCCCGGCCGAGGCCGGACGCACGCTCTTTCCGGGCGACGCCCTGTCCACGGGCCCGGCCGCCAAGGCGGCCGTCCTTTGCGTGGACGAATCGCAAATAAAGCTCAACGAAAATACCATCCTGGTCTTGAAGGCCGCGGCCCCGTCCGGGCGGCTGGCCGGCGGCGGGCTGGTGCCGGCCGCGGCCGGCGGGCCGGGGTCGGCCAGCCTCTACGACGTGCCCAAAGGCGAGGTCTGGCTCAAAAACGAGGCCGAGCGGTTCCGGTTCGAACTGTCCACCCCGGCCCTGACCGCCGCCATCCGGGGAACGGAATTCGTGGTCCGGGTCGGGCCGGACGGCTTGACCTCCGTGGCCCTCCTTGGCGGGGCCCTGACCCTTTTCAACGCCCAGGGCCAGATTCCCCTGGCCGCCGGGGAAATCGGCTCGGCCCGGCCGGGCCAGGCCCCGACCAAGCAGGTCCTGGTCAATCCCCGGGACGCGGTCCAGTGGACGCTCTATTATCCGGCCGTGGCCGATCCGGCCATGCTCCTCTCCGGTGCGCCGGACGGGCCCCGGGCGACGGCCGCGCGCCTTGCCCTCGGCCAGGCGGCCCACGGCGACGTGGCCGGGGCCTACGCCGCGGCCTCGCGGCTGGCCGCCTCGGGCCAGGCCGGGGCCGGGGAGCTGACCGCCGCCGCCTACGTGGCGCTCATGGCCGGCGAACCGGGCACGGCCGGCACATGGCTGGCCGAGGCTTCGGCCCGCGATCCGGGTTCCGTGGCCGCGGCCAGCCTCACGGCCCAGATGGCCCTTTTCGAAAACCGCCGGGAGGAGGCCAGGGCCCAGGCCGACGCCCTGCTCGCCCGGGCCCCGGACTCCGCCCTGGCCCAGGTGACGGCCGGTCTCGCCGCCATGGCCGCCTTCGACCTGCCGCGGGCCAAGGCCGCCTTTGCCCGGGCCCTGGTCCTTGACCCCGGCTTCGTGGCCGCCGCCGTCTACCTGGCCCGCATCGAGCTCGGCTCCGACGAGCTGGAGGCGGCCTGGGCCACCATAAGCAAAGCGCTGGCCGCCGCGCCGGGCGAGGCCGTGGTCCAGGCCACGGCCGGGTTCGTGCGCCTGGGCTTTCGCGATTTCAAGGGCGCCGAAGCCTTTTTCAACAAGGCCGCCGCCCTGGACCCGGGCCTTGGCGACGCCCGGCTCGGCCTCGGCTACGTGGCCTATTCCCGGGGCCAGAAGGCCCTGGGCCTGGAACAGATGCTCGGGGCGACGCTCCTTTCCCCGCGCCTGTCCCTCCTCCAGTCGGCCCTGGGGAAGGCCCTCTACCAGAACCGCGACTTCGACAAGGCCCTGGCCACCTACGACTACGCCGCCTCCCTGGACCCGCGCGACCCCACGCCCCATCTTTACAAGGGCATCGCCCTGACCGACCTCAACCGGCCGGGCGAAGCCGTGATGGAAATCAACCGGTCCATCGCCAAAAACGGCAACCAGGCCCTGTTCCGGTCGCGCCTGACCCTCGACCGCGACCTAGCCGTTCGTAACGTGGACCTGGCCCGGTCCTACACGCTCTTGGGGCTTGGCGACTGGGCCTATTCCAAGGCGGTCACGGCCGTCAAAAACGATCCGCTCAACCCCTCGGCCCACCTGTTCATGAGCAGCGCCTACACGGCCACCCGCCAGCGCGTCGGGGCGTCGGGCACGGAACTGCTCCTTTACCGCCTCCTTTCGCCGGCCAACCAGAACAGCTTCACGCTCTACAACGACTACACCCCCATGTTCGAGATGCCCTACCTGCGCTTCCAGACCGTGGACAGCGCCGGGGTCTGGAGCAACGGCAAGCCGATCTGGTCGGCCTCCCTCGAGGCCTACGGCGGCCGGCCGGGACTGGCCGGCGACGTCTACGGCTCCTATTCCGACGACCAGGGCATGCGCGAGCAAAACGGCGACACCCGGTCCCTGTACGCCTTCGGCCAGCTCAAGTGGGAGCCGACGGTGCGGAACGCCGTGCTGGCCGTCGTCACCACCAACGACACCCACGCCGGGGACACCGCCAACCAAAGCGACTGGCTCTACCCGAATTCGCCGTTTCAAAGACAATACTTCGCCAACCGCACCGCCGAACTGGGCTACGTCCACCGCTTCGGCCCGGCCGCCACCTTCATCGGCTACGCCGCCATGGCCGACAACACCTGGGTCTGGCGCGACCGGACCTACGCCTTTTACAACCTCACGGACAACGACGTGCCGGCCAGCGAATCCTACCTGCAAAACCGCCACACCAACCGCCGGTTCGTCAGCCTGCAAGCCCAGCAACAGCTCATCCTCGGCGACCACACCCTGCTTGTCGGCGCCGACCATTTCGGCGGCGAACTCGACTACCTGCGCAAATCCCGGGACTTCTACGTCTACTACGCCCGCATCCTCAACGACGTGTCCGCCAACTACCACTACAACCCGGCCGACCGGGCCGGCAGCGTCTACGCCATGGACTACTGGCAGCTGGCCCCGGGCCTCGTGGCCGAGATCGGGCTCGGCTACGACGCCGTGGCCTCTTCGCGCTTCGGCTGGCCCGATCCCATCGAGCGGCAGCTCGTGAGCCCCCGGTTCGGGCTCAACTGGCAGATGACGGCCGACCACACCCTGCGCCTGGCCTTCCAGCGGTATTTGAACACCCACACCCTCTTCCAGTCCGTCATCCAGCCTTCGGAAGTGGCCGGCTTCCCCGGCCGCCTCAATGCCGACGACGCCTCCCAGATCACGGAATTCGGGGCCGCCTGGGAGGCCCAGTGGGACGAGAAGACCTTCACCGTGGCCCGGGCCGCCTACCACCGGGTGCAAAACCCCCAATACGACCCCTACGCCAGCTACGACCGGGAAATCGACGCCACCGTGTCCCGCTACATGGTCACGCTTGGCCTCAACCGCATCCTCCTGCCCTCGCTCGGGCTCTCGGCCTTCGGCGTGGCCAAACGGCTCCTGCCGGACGAATCCACGGCCCGGCGCAACCCGGAAGAGGACTTCTTCGAGGCCGACGGCATCCTGGCCGTAAATTACCTCCACCCCTCGGGCTTCGGCGCCGGCATCTCCGGCACGGCCGTCCACCAGTTCTATTTCGACAACCGCTACCAGAACATCTACGGCGAACGTCGGACCGAAACCCTCTTTGGCCTCCTTGGCGCCCAGGTCTCCTACCAGTTCCCGGGCAAGCGGGGATTCGTCTCCGTGGCCGGCACCAACCTCACGGGCACGCGCTTCACCTACCAGCACGAGGCCGTGACCCTGGACTCGTTCTACCCGGACCGCCAGATCCTTTTCAAGATCGGCTGGTTCTTCTAGGGCGGCCGGCGTGGCCGAAGACCGGGAAACCCAAGGCGCGCGGGACCACGGCCGCTCCCTGGCCATGGGCCTTGCGGCCGGGCTGGCCCTCTGGGGCCTCGTGTTCCTGGCCGGCCTGTCCCCTTTTGGCGCGTCCCTGGAAAACATGGCCCTGGACGCGGCCTATGCGCTGCGAAGCCGGGGCGACCGGCCGCCCGGGCTCCTGGTCGTGGCCGTGGACGAGCCGTCCTTCCAGGCCATCGGCCTGCCCTGGCCCTGGCCGCGCCGTCTCCATGCGAAGCTTCTTACCCGCCTGCACGCGGCCGGGGCCCGCCTCGTGGTCCTGGACATGGTCTTTGCCGAGCCGTCCGGCCCGCCCGGCAACGCCGACGACGCGGCCCTGGCCGGGGCCCTCGGCGACGCCGGGCCCGTGGTCCTGGCCATGGCCCTGGACACGGCCGACGATCCGGCCTTTGCCCGGCAGATCCTGGTGCCGCCCCTGCCCCTTTTCCGGGACAAGGCCGCCGGCGCGGGCCTGGCTGTCCTCACCCCGGACCGGGACGGAGCCATCCGCCGCTTCGCCACCCGCCACGCCGGCCTGCCGACCCTGGCCGGCGCGGCCTTGCGCCTGCTCGCCAAGGACGGCGCGGTCCCGGACGCCAAGGGGCTGATCGACTTTCCGGGCCCGGCCCGGACCATCGACACCGTCTCCTACGCCGACGTGATCGACCCGGACCGGCCGCTCCCGGCCGAACACATCCGGGACAGGGTGGTGGTGGTCGGCCGGTCCCTGGCCGCCTCGGCCGCGCCCCTTGGCCAGGCCGACACCTTTGCCACGCCGCTTTCCCGGGTGACGGGCCAACCCACGCCCGGCCCGGAGATCCAGGCCGCCATCCTTTACACCATGCTTCGCGGCGCTCCCGGCCGGGAAATTCCCCTGGCCGCCATGCTCGGCTTCGGGGGGTGCCTCCTGCCCGTGGCCGGGGCCGTCCTTTTCCGGCTGCGGCCGGTGCCGGCCGCAGCCTCGGCCCTGGGCCTTGCCGCCGGACTCCTGGCCCTCTCGGCCGGGCTCTTTGTCTGGCGCTTCGTCTGGGCCCCGCCGATGCTGCTCGCCGGCGGCCTGACGCTCGCCGGCGCGGCCGCCACCCTCTACCGGGGCCTGGAGGAGCGGCGGGAAAAGCGGTTCCTGGCCCGGGCCTTCTCCCGCTATCTGGCGCCCCAGGTGGTGCGCGACCTGATCAATCGACCGGAACTCCTGGAACTTGGCGGCCGGGAGGCCGAGGTCACGGTCTTTTTCTCGGACCTGGCCGGGTTCACATCCTTTTCCGAAACCCTCTCCCCCAAGGAACTGATCGGCCTCCTCAACGCCTGGTTCACCCCGGCCACGGACATCATCCTCCGAAGCGGCGGCACGCTCGACAAGTTCATCGGCGACGCCATCATGGCCTTCTGGGGCGCGCCCCTGGCCGACCCGGCCCACGCGGCCAAGGCCCTTGGCGCGGCCCTGGCCCTGCGGGACGCCCTGGCCTCGCTCTCCCGCGACTTCGCCGACCGTGGCCTGCCTGTCCTCGACGCCCGCATGGGCCTGCACGCCGGGCCGGCCGTGGTCGGCAACGTGGGCTCCAGAGAGCGGTTTGACTACACCGTCCTCGGCGACACCGTGAATCTGGCTTCCCGCCTGGAATCGCTCAACAAGTATTACGGCACCCGGATTCTGGCCACCGAGGCCGTGGTCGCGGCCGCAGGGCCGGGCTTCGTCTGCCGGGAGGTGGACCGGGTCCGGGTCAAAGGCCGGGAGCGGGCGGTGACGGTCTTCGAGCCCCTTGGCCGGGCCGGGGAGCCGGGGGCGGCTTTTGCCGCAACTTTCGAAGCGGCCCGCCGCCTCTACGCCGCCCGCCGCTTCGAGGACGCCCTGGCCGGATTCCTGGCCGCCGACGCGGCCAGGCCGCCCCAGGGCGACCCGCCGTCCCGGGTCTTCGCCGTCCGGTGCCGCGAGCACTTGCTCTCCCCGCCGCCGCCGGACTGGGACGGGGTGTTCGCGCCGACCGGCAAATGAGGCCTCCACCTGCCGGCCCGGCGAGCGCAGGCCGAGGAACCCGTTGCCGGCCACCGGCCTTTGGCCTATGGTGTGTCCGGCTGGCATCCGTACCGCCAAGACGCGGGTCCGCCTGAAGAAAACGGCCGCGCGCCGGCCTCCAAACGGAAGGTGGGAAACCTGGCTATGACCGCCCCGCGTCGCCCCGCATTGCCAAACGAACCACGCCGCATCCGGCCGGAGGGGATGGCGACATGACCGCCCTGGCGCGACCGGACCTGCCGTGGGGCCAAGCCCGGGGCCCCGTCGCGCCGTTGCCCCTTCTGTGGGCCTTGCTGGTCCTTGTCGCCCTCCTTTTT
This sequence comes from Solidesulfovibrio carbinoliphilus subsp. oakridgensis, assembly GCF_000177215.2. Taxonomy (NCBI): domain Bacteria; kingdom Pseudomonadati; phylum Thermodesulfobacteriota; class Desulfovibrionia; order Desulfovibrionales; family Desulfovibrionaceae; genus Solidesulfovibrio; species Solidesulfovibrio carbinoliphilus. The sequence continues at coordinate 1,836,607 of NZ_CM001368.1, forward strand.
CCACTCCGCCCCGCTTTCGCCCAGACCGGCGCCGACGCCGGGCCACAGCCCCTTCGCCACCTGACCGTGGTCCTCGACAAGGACTACCCGCCCTACGTGTTCCAGACACCGGAAGGCGGCCTCCAGGGCATCCTGGTCGATTACTGGCGGCTGTGGGAGGCAAAAAACGGCCTGCCCGTCACCCTCCTTCCCATGGAATGGAACGCGGCCCAGGATTTCATGCTCCAGGGCAAGGCCGATGTCATCGACACCCTGTTCGAGACCGAGGCGCGCCTCAAATATTACCTTTTTTCGGAAGGCTACACGACCATCGACGTGCCGGTCTTCGTCCAGAAGGACCTTGGCGGCCTAAGCGACGCCGAGTCCCTCAGGGGCTTCCCGGTGGGGGTCAAGGCCGGCGACGCCAGCGTCGGCCGGCTGCGGGACCTCGACATCCTGTCCCTGGTCCCCTTCGACAGCTACGAGGCCCTGGTCCGGGCGGCCGGGGACGGACGGGTCACGGTCTTTTGCGCGGACAAGCCCCCGGCCCTCCATTATCTTTACAAATTCGGCCTGGAAGACGACTTCCGCCTGGCCTTCACCCTCTATTCCGGCCAGTTCCACCGGGCCGTGCGCAAGGGCGACGCCGCCCTGCTCCAGCTCGTCGAGGACGGCTTTTCCCGCATCACGCCCGCCGAATACGAGGCCATCGACAAGAAATGGCGGGGCACCTCGCTCTTCCAGTCCGCCACGGTCCGCTACGTCCTCCTGGCCCTGGTGGCGGTGGCGGCCGCGGCCCTGGTCCTTTTGTCCATAAACGCCGTGCTGCGCCGCACGGTCCGCCGCCAGACCGGCAAGCTCCAGGAACTCCTGGCCGCCGTGGGCCAGAGCGAGGAACGCTACCGGGAGCTGGTCGAGAACGCCGGCAGCGTCATCGTGCGCCTGGACCTCCTCGGCCGGGTCGTTTTCTGCAACGCCTTCGGCCAACGCCTCTTCGGCCAAACCCAGGACCAGATGTTCGGCCGGACCATCGCCAGCCTGATCGACCCCCCTGACGACGACGAGGCGGAAAGCTGGGACGATATCCTGGCCGACGTGGCCGGCAGCGCAATCGGCACCCGCGCCTTCGACAGGCGCCACCGCACCCGAAACGGCGAAGCGGCCTGGCTCGCCTGGTCCCTGCGCGCGCTGCGCGCCCCGTCCGGCCAAGCCGCCGAGATCCTGTGCGTCGGCGCGGACATCACCGAACGCAAGCAGGTCGAAGAGGCCCTGGCGGCCAGCGAGGCCCGCTACGCCCTGGTCACCCGCGGCGCCAACGACGGCATCTGGGACTGGGACCTGGTGACCGACACGGTCTATTTTTCTCCACGCTACCTGGAGATCCTCGGATTTTCCCCGGACGCCATGCCGCCCCGGGCAGAGACATGGACCAAGCTTATCCACCCCGACGACGCCGATATCGTCCTGCGCGAAAACAAGCGGTGCGCCGACGGGGAGGTGGACAACTTCGTGGTGGAATACCGGATGCGGCACAAGGACGGGTCCTACCGCTGGATTCTTGGCCGCGGGGCCAGCCTGCGGGACAAATACGGCCGGATCGTGCGCATGGCCGGGACCCACACCGACGTCACCCGCCGCAAGCGCGACGAAGAAGCCCTGCGCGAAAGCCAGGACCAGCTGGCCAAGATTTTCCGCTACAGCCCTGTCGGCATCTCGGTCACCACCAGGCGTGACGGCCGCATCCTGGACGTCAACGAGACCGGGGCGCGGATGTTTGGCCACAACAAGGCCGACGTCATCGGCCGCACCAGCACCGAGATCGGCCTGTGGGCCCGGCCCGAGGACCGGGGGGCGCTCATGGCCGAGATGGCCGCCGCCGGGTCGGTGGTGGCCAAGGAACTGGACCTGCGCCACAAAAACGGCTCCCCGGTCGTCACCCTCTATTCGGCCGTGCCGATCCAGGTCTACGGCGAGTCCGGCATCCTGGCCGTGCTGGTGGACATCACCGAGCGCAAGGCCATGGAGCAGGCCCTGCGCCGCTCCAAGGAGGCCGCCGAGACGGCCAACCGGGCCAAGAGCGAATTCCTCTCCACCATGAGCCACGAGATCCGCACGCCCATGAACACCATCCTCGGCATGGCCGGGGTCCTGGCCGCAAGCGACCTGCCACCCAAGCACACCGAGGCCTTGCGCGCCATCGAGGCGGCCGGCGGCACCCTGCTCGCCCTTTTAAACGACATCCTGGACCTGTCCCAGATCGAGGCCGGGGGCCTGATCATGGAGGAAAAGGCCTGCGACATCGTGGCCCTGGCCGGCAAGCTCACGGACATGATGCGCCCCGACGCCGCCCGGAAAGGACTCGCCCTGCGCCTGGACGTCCAGGGCACCCTGCCGGCCCGCCTCTCCTGCTCGCCGGACCGCATCCGGCAGGTGCTGGTCAACCTGCTCGGCAATGCCGTCAAATTCACCGACCAGGGCGAAATCGTCCTGGAACTCGGCCGCGAGGACCACGCCGACACCGGCGCTTGGCTGCGGCTGGCCGTGCGCGACACCGGCATCGGCATCCCGGCCGACAAGCAGACCGTCATCTTCGACCGGTTCACCCAGGTCAATGCCTCGGCCAGCCGCCACTACGGCGGGGTGGGGCTTGGCCTGGCCATCTGCAACAAGCTCGTCCACATGATGGGTGGCAGCATCCGGGTGGACAGCACCCCGGGCCAGGGGTCGGTCTTTACCGTCAGCCTGCCCCTGCGGCCGCTGGCCGCGCCGCCGCCGGACGATTCCCGCCCGCCGGAGCCCCGGCGCCCGGGCCGCAAAGGCTCGCTGCTTCTCATCGAGGACAGCGCCACCAACGCCGAAGTCACCCGGCTCATGCTCGAAGGCTCGGCCTTCGACCTGACCTGGGCCCCGAGCGGCCAGGCCGGCCTCGAAGCCTTTCGCGACAAGCCCTTCGACCTCGTGCTCATGGACATGGAAATGCCCGGCATGGACGGCTGCCAGACCACCCAGGCCCTGCGCCTCCTGGAAACCGAAATCGGCCGCCCCCGCACCCCCGTCATCGCCCTGACCGCCCACGCCTTCGAAGAGCACCGCCGCCAAAGCCTCGACGCCGGCTGCGACGACTTCCAGGTCAAACCCATCGCCCGCGCCAAGCTCCTCGACACCCTCGAAACCTGGATGGCCCTGCGGCCGCAGTAGCCGGCGGCGACGGGGGAGGGGAGGGAAGGGAAGATGCCTCCGGCGGCCGGGGGGGATCATCCCCCCCGGACCCCCTGGGCGGGAATTGGGGTGAGCGAGGGGGAATTTGGACGAGGGCGGGCATGGCGCGGTGTGGCCGGAATCGGACCGGCGAAGCTCCCGCTTTGCCCCGCACTCCCACCCGGCCGTCCACCTCCCCGTTCGGGTGGGTCCGGGAGGGGGTGACCCCCTCCCGGCCGCCGGAGGCATCTTCAATAAAATTGTTGGCGTTCCCGGGTTCCTGGGGTAGCAGGCAGGCGCAAGGAAACCTATGCACACAGACGTCATCATACTGGGGGCCGGGGCTTCGGGCCTGTCGTGCGCCACGGCCTGCGCCCGGCGGGGCCGCGGGGTCGTGGTCCTGGACCACGGCGGCAAGGCGGCCCGCAAGGTCCTGGCTTCGGGCGGCGGCCGGGCCAACTGCACCAACACGGACCTTGGCCCGGCGGATTACCGGTGCGCCAACCCGCATTTCGTCAAATCGGCCCTGGCCCGGTTCACGCCTTGGGATTTCCTGGACTGGGCCAACGGCGGCGGCGTGGCCACCCGGGAAGAGGACGGGGGCAAGGTCTTTTGCCGCGACGGGGCGGTGTCCCTGGCCCGGTTCCTGGTGGCCGAGGCCGAGGCGGCCGGGGCCCGGATCGTGACCGGCAGCACGCTTCTGGCCGCGCGCAAGGAGGGGGAGGCGTTCGTGGTCGACACCGACGCCGGTCCGGTCCGGTCCCGGGCGTTGGTGCTGGCCCTTGGCGGCAAGTCCTGGCCCGGACTCGGGGCCACGGATTTCGGCTACCGGCTGGCCCGGAGTTTCGGCCTTGGCCTGACCGAGCTGCGGCCGGGCCTGACCCCGTTTCTGGCCGGAGCCGATCTGGCGGAATTCTGCCGGGAGCTGGCCGGAGTGTCGCTGCCGGTGGCGATTTCCGGCCCGTGCGCGGTGGCCGGGGATCTCCTTTTCACCCACAAGGGCATTTCCGGGCCGGCGGTCTTTGACGCCTCGCTCTTCTGGCGGCCGGGCCAGACGCTGGCCGTGGACTTCCTGCCCGGGTTCGACCTCGACGCCGCCCTGGCCGAGGCCGGGAAGCTCGAACTCAAAAACGCCCTGGCCCGGCACCTGCCCAAAAGGCTGGCCGCGGCCCTGTGCGCCCGCCTGGGTCTCTCCGGCACGGTGGCCAACCTGTCCAAGCGGGACCGGCAGGCCCTGGCCGGGACCCTTGGCGCTTTCCCCTTCACCCCGGCCAAGGCCGAAGGCTTTGCCAAGGCCGAGGTGACGCTTGGCGGCGTGGACACGGCCGGCATCTCGTCGAAGACCCTCGAAGCGTCAAGCGTGCCCGGGCTCTACGTCATCGGCGAGCTCCTGGACGTGACCGGGCGCCTCGGCGGCTTCAACCTGCACTGGGCCTTTGCCTCGGGATTTGCGGCCGGGAACGCGGCCTGAAACGGGACGGGCGGCACGGGCTGGTGGAAAGGGGCGGAGGAAACGAAAAGGCGGCGGCGAGGCGGTCGGTGCCCGGCGAACGGGCCAGGGCGCGCGGCCGCCTCCCGTACGCTTAGCTGAAGACCTTGATGTCGGCCCCGAGCACGCCGACGATGCGGCCCTGGGCAAGGATCGGCGTGGAAATGGTCAGGCAGTATTCGCCCGAGGCTTCGGACAGGTAGATGGGCGAGATGGAAGTGTCCTGGTTTTTCATGGCGCCGGTGAACCAGGGCCGGGAGGACCAGTTCTTGCCGCGCACGGACGCCGCCCCCTTGGAATTGAAGCCGGCCGGGGCGATGTTCTCGGTGATCTGCACGCCGTTTGCGTCCGTGGCGTAGAGGAGTTCCAGGAAGGCGTTCTCGGACAGGGCCTTGCGCATGAGGCGCTCCATGGCCTCGCGGGCCAGGCCGGCCATGTCCGGGGCCACGGCCAGGGCCTCGACCACGTCCTGGGCCGTGCCCTGGCCGATGAGCTTGAAGACGCCGTTCAGCTTGATGAGTTCCTCGATTTCCCCGCCGAGGGTCTCGATGGTGCCGGCCGAGCGGAGCATGCCTTCGGTGGTGCGGGCCGAGAGGTCGCGGACCCGGTCGATGGCGGCCTTGATCCGTTCGCTGGCCGCCACCTGCTCGTCCGAGGCACTGGCGATGGAGCCGACCTGGCTGGCCGCGTCGCCGGAGAGGCTGACGATCTGGCCAAGGGCCGCCCGGGATTCGCCGGCCAGTTCCGTGGCGTCGCCGACAGCCGCTGCCGCCTGGTCCATGTGGCGGATGTTGTCGAAGGTGCCCTTCTGGATGGCCTGGATGACCTGCCCGACCTCGGCCGTGGCCGACATGGTCTTTTCAGCCAGCTTTCGGACCTCGTCGGCAACGACCGCAAAGCCGCGTCCGGCCTCGCCGGCCCGGGCGGCCTCGATGGCGGCATTGAGGGCCAGCAGGTTGGTCTGGTCCGCGATGTCGGTGATGACGGTCATGACCTGGCCGATGGATTCGGCCTGCCGGCCGAGCTCGGCCATGTTGCCCTTGAGCGCCTCGGCCAGCGTGCTGACCCGGCCGATGGCGGCCACGGAGTCGTCCACCACGGACGCGCCGTCCATGGCCCGCTTGCGGGCCTCCTCGGCGGCGGCGGCGGCCATCTCGGCGCTTCTGGCCACGGCCACCGTGGACTGGACCATGACCCCGACCGAGTCGGCCGTGTCGTCGATGTATTCCTTCTGCTCTTCCGCGCCGTGGCTGACGTCCCGGGCTTCGGTGCGCAGGTCGCCGGTGGCCTTCTTGATGGTGTCGGCCACGTTTTCGAGGGTCTCCCCGGCCGCCAGCATGCCAAAGCGCCTGGCCTCGTCCTTCTTGCCGGCCCGTCTGGCCTCGCGGGTGGCCTCCTCGGCCGCAGCCGCGTGGGCCTCGACCTCGGCGGCCTTGGCCTTGGCCAGTTGGAGCTGATCGTCCATGACCGTGACCATGGCCTCCAGGCTGTCCTTGAGGACGCCGAGCCGGCCGTGGAAGCGGCCGTCGTCGGCAAAGGGGGCCGGACGGCCCTCGCCCACGCTGTTGGCGTAGCCGGCCAGACGCTCGAGCGGCTGCATGAGATAGCGGTTGAGGAGGGCCAGGAACAGGGCCACCAGCACGGCCGCCGCCAGCAGGCCGGCCAGGGACGAAGCGGTCGCGGCCTTGGCCGGCAGGTCGTCGAGCAGGCGGCCGAGGGCGGCGATATCCGCCCGGGCCGCGCTCTGGGCGGCGGCGGTGGCGCCGAGGTCGGCCTCCACCCGGGCAAGGGAGGCCCGGGCCGTGGCGGTCAGGCCGGAAAGCCGCCAGGACGAAGCCGCGTTGGCGGCCAGGACGACCAGAAAAAACCCGACGACCGTGGTGATCGTCAGGCGCAGTTGCAAGGAAAGACGCATACACCCCCCTCTCCGACACCCGGCGCGCCCGGAACCGGGCCGGCTTCCCCCTCGGAATCCGGCCCGGTTCCGGGCGCACCCCCCGCCCCCGTGGTTTCCCGTGCTCGTAGCACACGGGGATTGCAAGTCAATTGTTATGTAAAAACAAGCGTTTTTTGCAACTCGCGTGACGGTGTGTCACGAAACGCGGTCGCCCGGAGCAACCGGCGCCGTCGGCGTCAGGAGGGCCAGCCCGCCGGCGTGTTTGACGGCCAGGATCATGCCGTGGGAGGTGGCGCCCCGGAGCTTTCGGGGCGCGAGGTTGGCCACGAGCACCACCTGCCGGCCGACCAGGTCGTCGGCCGCGAAGTGCTCGGCCAGGCCGGCCACCACGGGACGGGGTTCGGGCTCGCCGATGTCCACGGTCACGGCATAGAGCCGGTCGGCCCCGGGCACGGGCGCGGCCGAGACCACCGTGCCGACGCGCAGGTCCAGTTTGGCGAAATCCTCGAAGGCCACTTCCGGGGCCGGGCCCGGCTTTTCGGCCGGCGCCTTGGGGGCTTTGGAAGCCTTGTCCTTGGCCTTCTGTTTGGGCGCGGCCGGGGCTTTTTCCTCGGCGGCCGGGAGGTCCAGGCGCGGGAAGAGGTTCGAGGTGGCGGCCACGGCCGTGCCGGCGGCAAGCGGGGCAAAGCCCGCCGCCTCGGCGTCGAGCCGGATGGCGGCCGGGTCCTGGCCGAGCTGGGCCAGGAGCTTTTCGGCGGCCTCGGGCATGACCGGCAGGAGGCAGGCGGCGGCCCGGCGCAGTCCGCCGAGGGCCGTGGCCATGACCGTGCCGAGGCGCTCGGTGCGGCCTTCCTTGAAAAGGGTCCAGGGCGCCATGGCGTCCACGTACTTGTTGAGCCCGCGCACGAGTTCCCACAGGGCTTTCAGGGCCCGGGAGAACTGGGCCGCGCCGAAAAGCGCCACGAAGTTCTGGGTGGCGTCCAGGGCCAGCCGGGACAGTTCGCCGTCGGCCGGGTCGGACTCCGTGGCCGCCGGCACCACGCTGCCGAAATACTTGGCCGTCATGGCCAGGGTCCGGTTGGCCAGATTGCCGAGGTCGTTGGCCAGATCGGCGTTGAACCGGCCGATGAAGGCCTCGTCGGAATAGCTGGCGTCCGAGCCGAAAACCATCTCGCGCAGGAAGAAATAGCGCATGCCGGACAGCCCGGCCTTGGCGGCCATATCGAGGGGCTCGACCACGTTGCCAAGCGACTTGGACATCTTGGTGTCGCGCACCAGCCAGTAGCCGTGGACGTTGAGGCGCTTATAGAGCGGCAGGTCCATGGCCAGCAGCATGGTCGGCCAGAAGATGGCGTGGGGCTTCAGGATGTCCTTGGCGACCAGATGCTCGGCCGCACCCCACCACTGGGAGAAATCCGGGGCGTCGGGCCAGCCGATGGCGGTCAGGTAGTTGATGAGCGCGTCGAACCAGACGTAGGTGACGAAGTTTGCGTCAAAGGGCAGCTCGATGCCCCAGGTCAGGCGCGACTTGGGCCGGGAGATGCAGAGGTCCTCCAACGCGCCCGACTCCAGGAGGCTCACCACCTCGTTTCGGTACTGGCGGGGCCGGATGAAGTCCGGGTTGGCCCTGATGTGATCGAGAAGCGCGCCCTGGTACTTGGACATGCGGAAAAAGTAGTTCTTCTCGGCGATGTACTCGGGCTTGACCTTGTGGTCCGGACACAGGCCGTCCACCAGCTCCTTGTCGGTCAGAAACCGTTCGCAGCCCTTGCAGTAGTGGCCGCCGTACTCGCCGAAGTAGATGTCGCCCTTGTCGTAGACCTGTTGCAGGGCCCGGCGCACGGCCTCCTTGTGGTCGGCGTCCGTGGTGCGAATAAACCGGCTCGGCGTGATGCCGAGCCGGGGCCACAGGGAACTGAACAGGCCGCTTATGGCGTCGGCGTATTCCTTTGGCGTCTGGCCGGCCGCCTTGGCCGCTTCCGCGATCTTGTCGCCGTGCTCGTCCGTGCCGGTCAGGAAATAGACGTCCTCGCCCAGGAGCGCGTGGAACCGGGCCAGACTGTCGGCCACGGTGGTGGTGTAGGCGTGGCCGAGGTGCGGCTTGGCGTTGACGTAGTAGATGGGCGTGGTAATGAAAAAACGGTTCACGATCCGGTCTCCGGGTCACGGGAAGAGGGTTTGCCGCCGGGGCGGGTGTCGGGGCGGGATTCGGGCCGGGGACGTCGTTGACGCTGGCCCTGGCCCGGGGCCTGTGTCTGAGTCGGGTCCTGTCCGGGATGCTGGCCCGCAGCGGAGCCCGGGTTCGGCCCTGAAGCAGCAGACGACTGCTGGCGCGGATTTTTGCGGGACGGCCGCCGGCCCCGGCGGGAAGGCCGGGAGCCGGGCTCGCGCTCGGCCTGGGGCCCGGCCTCGGGTCCGGCGCTGGGCCCGGCCGGCCGGGACGGGGCCGGCGACGGGGACGCCTGCGGGCCCCCCGCCCCGGATGGACGGGAACGGTCGCGGCCCTCGCCGCGTCCTTCGGGCCGGCCATGGGACGATCCCTCGCCGCGACGGGAGTCGGAACGGCCGCCCTCGGGACGGCCGCCTTCGGGACGGCCGCCTTCGGGCCGGGCGGTCTCGGGCCGGCCGGGTTCGGCCGGCCGCGGCTGGGCCTGCCCTTCCGACGGCAGGCGGGCCTCGACCACCGTGCCCCACTCCTCGACCGTCAGTTCGCGCTCCTCGCCGGCCTCGTCAAGGACCGTCACGGTCTCGCGAAACAGGTTGGTGCGCAGGACCTTGACCGTACCCAGGGAGGTGGAAAACTTCTTGCCGACCCGGGGGCATTTTTTCTGGAACTGCTCGTAGTTTTCCTGTTCAAAAGACAGGCAGCACAAAAGCCGGCCGCAGATGCCCGAGATCTTGGTCGGGTTCAAAAAGAGGTTCTGCTCCTTGGCCATCTTGATGGTGACCGGAGCGAACTTGCGCATGAACCGGCGGCAGCAGCACATCTGGCCGCAGTTGCCGATGGCGCCGAGCATCTGGGTCTCGTGGCGCACGCCGATCTGCCGCAGTTCGATGCGGGTGTGGTAGGCCTTGACCAGGTCCTTGACCAGCTCCCGGAAGTCGATGCGGCCCGGGGCCGTGAAATAAAAGACGATCTTGCCCCGGTCGTGGAGGACCTCCACGTCCACGAGCTTCATCTCCAGGGCCCGGGTTTCGATGCACTTGCGGCAATACGTGCGGGCCTCGCGGGCCAGCGCGTCGTTTTCGCGCTCAATCTCCAGGTCTTCGGGCGTCGGCAGCCGAAAGATGGGTTTGATCTCCTGCTGCTCGCCGTCTTCGGGCGGCGTGTCGCGGACAAGCGTCACCTTGCCCATGCCGAGCCCCTGCTCGGTCTGGACCAGGACGCTGTCGCCGACGGCCACGACAAAGGGTCCGGAGTCGAAATAATACACCTGTCCGTGGTCACGGAACTTGAGGCCGAGAATATGGCTCATGCACGCCCTATGGATACGCCGCGCCTGGCGGCGGTAATAATCGCCGAAGCGTGGCATATACTCCAGAAGCGGTCCAACGGCAAATGCCGCGGCGGCTTTGCCGAAAATTTTTCACGAAACGGTGTTGACAACCCCGGGCCATCCGCGTAGACCGCTTCCTCGCTGCACATGAACAGCGCACGGGCCATTAGCTCAATTGGTAGAGCAGCGGACTCTTAATCCGTTGGTTCAAGGTTCGAGTCCTTGATGGCCCACCAGCAATCCCAAGGGGTTACGGTTAACAGCCGTGGCCCCTTTTTCGTTGATCGTCCGGTTTGCCCCCCACCTGTCCCCCGCTTTCGGATTATATGGCATGAATCCCCGTGAAGGTTGCCGAGGCGAGGGGGCATCCCCGGCAAGGGAAAAGCTCTCTTGGTCCTGCCGTGCCCATTCACCGGGCGCTCGACGCAATGACCGCCCATAAGGCACGCCGGGATCCAGCGGACAGTCGACACAAACCGTGCCCGTCCGGCGAACCTCGCGGCGAAATTGCGCTCAGTGTCCACACCCGCACTCCCCCATTTCCAGGCCAGTGACCACGGCAGCAAAGAGGGTTACCGCTTCCGACTCCCTTGCGTATTCCGTCGCCACCGCCGACTCTACTCCGCAGTCCGATCCCAGGCCCTTTCACGCTCCCCGTTCCTTTCCCGCCGCCTATTTCCTCCCAAAGGTTTTCCGTTGCCAGGGATTGCCTCCCCTGGCATGTGTGGCCCATCTCCTTTCAAAAACAAGGCTGAGGATGGACAATGCCCCGCTGCCTGTTCACTTCCGTTTGGCCCTCAAGGCCCTTTCTGGTTATAGTTCTTCTCCTGTGCCCGCTTAAAGCCCCTGCGGCTGATCCCTGGCACGGGAAGGTGGTCGGGATCGTGGACGGTGCAACCTTGGACATCGCCAAACCTGATGGGCAGGGAGAACGGGCCAGGCCGTGCGCCATCGGAGTTCCGCCTTCTGGAATCTCCAAGGTCACGACGCCCTCCCACTCGCCCGAGTTATCGTGGACCGCTTGCCGTTGAATTGGAGAGTTTGGTGTCGAATAGGAGGTTATATGAAGCTCTTCGCGCTGGTTATCGCTTGCGCTGTTCTGTTCTCCAGCTTTTCGTATGCTGATGAAGTATCGAAGGAAGCACGACAGAACAGTGAGAATGCTCAAAATCCCCAAAAGAGTCCGTACAAAGCTTCTCCTCGACTCAGCTACGGCAGCAATAAGCCTGACAAAGACGACAATGGGCTTGGGAATCTCAAGCCTATGCTGGATCAGACCTTTGGCAACAACAAAGATGGAGTCGGTGGGGGCGTAATGCCCAACGCTGGCACATATAAATTCTAGAGCGTTTTATGGACTGATTGAAGATTCTGGTTATGGTATGGCTTATAAGCCGTAAGCCGTACGCAGCAGTTCATGACACGCTCTCGAGGGAGACGTTGTCTGAAGGCAATGTCGCTCCCCCCTCCGCTCTTTTCGTGGCGGTCCACGAGAGGAGCGGCAACCGGTGCGGTCACGCCCCTCCCCGGCCTCAACCGACGCCGTCCGTTCCCATCCGCAAGGCAAGGGCGGCTTGCCCCGCATTCTCTCCCGCGCAGCCGAGCGGACCACGGCCTAGCCGGCTTCCAGGAGGCGACTCAGCCGAGGGAGCTCATAAGCGCTTCGAGTTCGGCCCAACGGGCGTAGAGACGCTCCACCTCGGCTTCCGCGGCCTGAAAGGTTTCCAGGCGGCGGGCCAGCTCGTGCCCGTCCGTGGCCACGGACGGATCCTCCAGGGCCTCTTTCGCGGCTTGAGCGGCCGCCTCGGCCGCGGCGATGGCCGCTTCCATGCCGTCGTACTCGCGCTGGTCCTTGAAGGTCAGCTTCTTGCGGCCGGGGCCGGCCTTGGGCTTGGGCGGCTGGGCCTTGGCCTCCCGGGCCTTGGCCTCCTTGGCCTCGGCCTTCTGGCGGGCCAGGAAGTCCTCCTCCCACTGGGCGTAGTCGGCGTAGACTTCCGACCGGCCGGCCCCGTCGAGGCCGAGGATGACGGTGGAGACCCGGTCGAGGAGCGACCGGTCGTGGGTGATGACGACCACGGCGCCCGGAAAGTCGAGCAGGCTCTCCTCCAGCATCTCCAGGGTCGGGATGTCGAGGTCGTTGGTCGGCTCGTCGAGGAGGAGCACGTCGGCCGGACGCAGCATCAGCCGGGCAATGAGAACCCGGGCCTGCTCGCCGCCGGAGAGAAGCCCCACCGGCAGGTCGAGCTGTTCGGGCCGCAGGGCGAAACGCTTGGCCCAGGTGACCACGTGCACGGGCTGGCCCCGGTAGATGACGCTGTCGGCGTCCGGGGCAAAGGCGTGGCGCAGGATCTGGTCCTTGTCGAGTTGCTCGCGCTTCTGGTCGAAAATGACGACCGAGAGCCCGGGGGCGGTGGCCACCTTGCCGCCGTCCGGCCCCTCCTCGCCGGCCAGGACCCGAAGGAGCGTCGATTTGCCCGAGCCGTTGGGCCCGGTCAGCCCGAGCCGGACGCCGGGGGAGAGCACGATGTCGAGGTCGTGGAACATGGTCCGGCCGGCATAGGCCTTGGACAGGTTTTCCCCGACGAGCAGACGCCGGGTCTGGCGGCCGGTGCCGGAAAAATCGATGGCTGTGCGGGCGATCTCGCGGTTTCGGGCCTTGGTGGCGGCCAGCTCCTTCAAGAGTTCGCCGGCCGCGTCGATGCGGGCCTTGGCCTTGGTGGCCCGGGCCTTGGGACCACGCCGCAGCCACTCGACCTCGCGCCGGGCCTTGTTGGCCAGGGTCTGCTCCAGGGCGCCCTGGTTGGCCAGGAAGGCCTCCCGGGCTTCGAGGAGCGCGCTATAGGGGCCGGCCACGTCGAGGTAGCCCTCGGGATAGGCCGGGGACAGCTCGATGGTGCGGGAGCTGACGTTTTCCAGGAAAAACCGGTCGTGGCTGACCACGGCGAAGGCGAACGGCGCGGCCGCGAGAAACCGTTCAAGCCAGAGGATGGAGGCCAGGTCCAGGTGGTTGGTCGGCTCGTCGAGGAGCAGGACATCGGGCTCGGTGATCAAGGACCGGGCCACGGACAGGCGCTTTTTCCAGCCCCCGGACAGGGCGTCCACGGACGCGGCCGGATCGGTGAATCCCAGGCGGCCAAGGGTCACGCTGACCCGGGCCAGTTGTTCGGGATCGTCGGCCGGCCGGCCGAAGGCCGCCACCGCCGCCCCGGCCAGGACTTGCTCCACGGTCCGCCCGGATTCGAACGTGTCCTCCTGGGCCACATAGGCCAGGCGCACGCCCTGCCGGAGGGTCCGGTCGCCGGAATCGGCGGACACCAGGCCGGCCATGATCTTCAGCAGCGTGGATTTGCCCGAGCCGTTGGGGCCGACCAGGCCGATGCGCTCCTTGTCGGAGACGGCCAGGGATATGCCGGAGAAAAGCTTGCGGATGCCAAAGGATTTGGAAATGTTTCGCAGGGTGACGCAGGTGCTCATGACCGCAGGAAGTAGTGCATGGAGCGGCGGGCGTCAAATCCCGACAGTCGGAGCAGCTACGCCCGGGCCGCGCCGGCCATGGCGTCGGGGTCGCCGCCTTCGATGCGGTTTCGGCCCTTGGCCTTGGCCTGATACAGGGCCGCGTCGGCCCGGTCCACGATCTGTCTCGGATCGGCGTCGCCGCTGAAGGCGGCCAGGCCGAAGCTGGCGGTCAGGCCGCCGATGGACGGAAACTCCGTGGCCGCGATCTCCTGCCGGATGTTCTCGGCCAGGGACATGGCCGCCCGAAGGCCCGTCTGCGGGCAGATGAGCAGGAATTCCTCCCCGCCCCACCGGCCCACGGTGTCCGTCTCCCGGGTCATGGCGATCAGGATGTCGGCCACGCGAACCAGGACCTCGTCGCCCTTGCCGTGGCCGAACCGGTCGTTGATGTCCTTGAAATTGTCGAGATCGATCATGACCGCGGAAAACGGCGTGCCGTACCGCTTGGCCCGCCGCCACTCGGCCCGCACGGCCTGGTCGATCTTGCGCCGGTTGCACAGCCCGGTCAGGCGGTCGGTCAGGGACAGGACGGCCAGGGCCTGGTTCTTGTGGTCCAGCTCCCGGTTGGTCTGGGCCAGTTCCTGGGTCCGCTGCCGGACCTTCTCTTCCAGGTTCTCGACCAGGTCCCGGATGCGATGGGTCATGGCGTTGAAGGTTTCGGCCAGCACGCCCAGCTCGTCGGCGCCGCCATTGGACGCGACCACATCCAGATGCCCGGCCCGGATGGCCGAGGCATGGCGGGTGAGGGCCACGATCTTGCTGGTGATGGAGGCGTGCAGCACCTTGCCGACGGCAATGATGCAGCCGAGGCCGAGCAGGGCCGAGGCGAGGATGATCCCGCCGGCGATGATGCTCGCCCACCGGATGCGGCCCCGGGCCCGCTCCACCTCGACCGCGGACAGGGACTTCAGTTCCTCGGAGATGGGATCCACGGCCCTGGCCTGGAGCGCGAAGTCGTTGCTGTTGGCGGTCAGGGCCACCACGGTGTCGAGAATGCTGCCCGTGACCAGGACGTAGTCGCGGATGCGCTTTTCCGCCTCCTGCCGCTGCGCCGGCGAAAGTTCCGCATCGCCGGCCAGGGACCGCCGCAGCGCCTCGATCTTGTTGAGGGCGGCTTGCATGGAGGGCCGCTGGCGGGTGATCCGGTACTGCTTTTCCAGCACGTCGACCTCGCGCAGCAAAAGGACCGCGTTTGTCGAGCCCGCCACGATCTGGCCCAACTGTTCCATGATGGCGCCCAGACGGGCCTCCAGGCCGGACTGCGGATCGGACAGGGTGGTGACCAGGGCGTTTTCGCTGAGCAGGGTCTGGGAGAAACGCCGGGCCGTGGCCGAAAAAAGGTTGATATCCACGTTTCGCCGGGCAATGGCGCCGGTGGGCCGCGTGGCCCCAAGCGACCGCTTGAGTTCCTCGCTGATCGCGATCACCCGGGCCGCCACGGCCTGGGCCGGCTGGCTGTAGAGTTCCTGGGCCTTCTCGAAACCCACCTCAGGAGCGAAAATGATGAAATCGCGGTACAGGCGGCGGGCTTTTTCCAGCTGGCCTTCCATTTCGAGCACGTTGTGCCGGATCTCCATGTTGGCCAGGATATCGGTTTCGGCTTCCCGCACCACGACCAGCCCGACATAGCCGGCGGTCGCGCCCATGGCGAAAAAGACGAAGAGCAGGGAAAACGCGAACCAGAGTTTGCTCGTGATGCCAAGCCGCTGCCAGCAACGGACCACGCGGTTACTCATGCCCGCTTCGCGGGGCATAGGTGTAGACGACATTGGCCGTCAGCCCGGCCACGCCCAGGGCCGGATCCTCGAGGCGCAGGACATTGAAGCGCGGGGTGGCGCAGTCGCCAAACCGATCGCAGGTCAGCTTTCCGGTCACGCCCGGATAGTCGCGGGTTCGGGCCAAGGCGTCGCGCAGGGCCTGACGGCCGATGGAAAGCGACCCGTCGGACGCCTTGGCCGCCACCTGGCCCAGGGTATCGAGCAGGATGCTCGCGGCGTCGAAGGCGTTGCAATAGTACAGGGTAGGGGGGGCTTCGCCGTATTTTCGCCGGTATTCGCTTTCCAGGGCCCGCACCCTGTCGTTGGGGGTCGGGGGGGTCGGGCCCACGAAATACATGCCCACGGCGTTTTGCCCCATCGCCTCGATGAAGGTGCCGTCGATGAGCGCCCCGTCGCTCATGAGGACCGTGTTCCGAAGGGCCGGCATCCGGCGGGCGGCCAGGAGGAGGTGGTTGCCCTCGGGCTGGAAGAGCGGGAAAAAGAGCAGCTCCGCCCCGGAGGCGGCCACGGCCTCGAGCACGGGCTTCATGTCCGCGTCACCCTTGTCGACTGCGCCAAAGAGCGTGGTCCGACCGCCAAGCCGCTCGAATTCGGCGCGAAATCCCTCGGCCAGCCCCCGGGTGTAGATGTCGCCGTCATGGATGATGGCCGCGCTTTCGACACCAAGCTTTTCGTAGGCGTAGCGGGCGGCGGCCGGGCCGGAATATTCCTCGTTGGGCGCGGTGCGGAAATAGCCGGGCTGCCATTTGGGGGCCTTTCTGCCGCCGATGGCCGTCAGAAAGGGCGCGCTGTTGTTGCCGGAAATCATGGACAGGCCGGCCTCGGTCATGACCTGGGCGGCGGTTGCGGCGTCCCCGGAGCAGGTCGTGCCGAAGATGGCCACCACCGCCGGGTCGGAAACGATGCGCAGGGCCGCGTTGGCGCCGCCTTCGGGCCGGCAGCCGGTGTCCTCGATGCGGAGGTCCACGGGGTGGCCGCGGACCTTGCCTCCCCGGTGGTCCAGGGCCAGCTCCAGGCCGCGCACCTGCTCCTTGCCGAGGATGGCCACCTCGCCGGTGAGGGATTCGATGACACCGATGGCGATGGGCTCGCCCGGGGCAATGACCACGCACCCGAGAGGATCGGTGCAGGGGCTTTTCCTCTCTATCGGAAAGACGGCCAGGGCGATGCCCAGCATGGCGGCCAGAACCAAGCCACCCAGGATGCGCATGGGTATCCGACGCACGAAACCTCCGGTGCCGTGGCCTCACTCACACGGGTGGTTTCCCCTAGCACGATCGAATTGGTTTTTCCATACGTCTTGGCTCTCTTCCCGAAATTGCCACTGGGATGCGCGGGAGGGCCGTTTCCCAAGAGGGAGAAAAGGAACTGTTGGCCGGGTGGTTGGAGACCGGGCTCGGGGAGACGGTCCGGTTCCAGGTCCTGCGCTCTGAATTTCGGGCATAAAAAAACCCGAAGGCCCGTCTGTTTTTGCAGACGGGCCTTCGGGTTTTGAAAAAGAGCCCTGGCGGCGACCTACTTTCCCACGCAAGAGTACGCAGTATCATCGGCGATGGAGGGCTTAACTTCCGAGTTCGGAATGGGTTCGGGTGTACCCCCTCCTCTGTGACCACCAGGACAAATATATAAGTTAAAATAAGGGATGGGATTCGTTGTTTGGCAAAAATCAAGTCGAACGGACTATTAGTACCGGTTTGCTGAGAACATTGCTGCTCTTGCACATCCGGCCTATCAACCAGGTAGTCTACCTGGGTCCTTCAGGGAGAACTCGTCTTGAGGCAGGCTTCCCGCTTAGATGCTTTCAGCGGTTATCCTTTCCGAACGTGGCTACCCTGCGATGCCACTGGCGTGACAACAGGAACACCAGAGGTTCGTTCATCCCGGTCCTCTCGTACTAGGGACAACCCCTCTCAATTCTCCAACGCCCACGGAAGATAGGGACCAAACTGTCTCACGACGTTTTAAACCCAGCTCGCGTACCACTTTAATCGGCGAACAGCCGAACCCTTGGGACCTGCTCCAGCCCCAGGATGTGATGAGCCGACATCGAGGTGCCAAACCGCATCGTCGATGTGAACTCTTGGATGCGATCAGCCTGTTATCCCCGGCGTACCTTTTATCCATTGAGCGATGGCCCTTCCATGCGGGACCACCGGATCACTAAGGCCCACTTTCGTGCCTGATCGAGATGTCTCTCTCACAGTCAAGCTCCCTTATGCCTTTGCACTCGACGGCTGGTTTCCAATCAGCCTGAGGGAACCTTTGCATGCCTCCGTTACTTTTTGGGAGGCGACCGCCCCAGTCAAACTACCCACCAGACAATGTCCCCGAGCCGGATGACGGCATCAGGTTAGAAGCTTAAACAACCGAGGGTGGTATTTCAAGGTTGACTCCGCCGACGCTGGCGCGCCGGTTTCACAGTCTCCCACCTATCCTACACACGATTGTCCAAGCTCCAATGTCAAGCTATAGTAAAGGTGCACAGGGTCTTTCCGTCTTTCCGCGGGTAGACGGCATTTTCACCGCCACATCAATTTCACTGAGTCTCTGGTTGAGACAGCGTGGAGATCGTTACGCCATTCGTGCAGGTCGGAACTTACCCGACAAGGAATTTCGCTACCTTAGGACCGTTATAGTTACGGCCGCCGTTTACCGGGGCTTCGGTTTAGAGCTTCGCTTGCGCTAACCCCACCCCTTAACCTTCCGGCACCGGGCAGGCGTCAGTCCGTATACGTCGTCTTACGACTTCGCACAGACCTGTGTTTTTAGTAAACAGTCGCCACCACCGTTTCACTGCGACCCCCCGAAGCTTACGCAGCAAGTGCTTCACTCTAGGGGGCACCCCTTATCCCGAAGTTACGGGGTCATTTTGCCGAGTTCCTTAACCAGAGTTCTCTCAAGCGCCTTGGGATACTCTCCCCGCCCACCTGAGTTGGTTTGCGGTACGGTCTGCTCGTGCTAAACTTAGAAGCTTTTCTCGGCAGCATGGGATTAGTCACTTCAGTCGATTGACACGACATCACGTCTCGGCCGTCCAGAG